>NZ_CP159821.1:125000-786863 GCF_047727615.1 Candidatus Pelagibacter sp. Uisw_101 | reverse complement strand
AGCCAAAATCTGGTATAGAATACAGCATTGGTGAAAAAGTTCAGGTTGTTGACGGTCCTTTTGCATCATTCAGTGGTATGGTTGAAGATATAGATGAAGAGAAATCAAGACTTAAGGTTTCTGTTTCAATATTTGGAAGACCAACACCAGTTGACTTAGAATATAACCAAGTAGAGAAAGCAAGTTAATGGCAAAAGAAATTAGTGGATATATAAAATTACAAATTATGGGAGGACAAGCTAATCCTGCTCCGCCAGTTGGTCCAGCTTTAGGTCAACGTGGAATTAATATAATGGAATTTTGTAAAGCTTTTAATGATAAGACTAAAGCATTAGCTGGAAAACCAATCCCGGTTATTATTACAGTTTACAAAGACAAAAAATTTGATTTTGAAATTAAATCTCCTCCAGCATCTTACTTTATTAAAGAGGCTGCAAAACTTAAAGGTGGATCAAAAGAACCAGGCAGAAGTATAGCTGGATCAATTACAAAAAAACAAGCAGAAGAAATTGCAACACAAAAAATGAAAGACCTTAATGCACATAGCTTAGAGCAAGCTGTTAAAATTATTGCAGGTTCAGCAAGATCAATGGGTATAGAGGTTAAAGACTAATGGCATCAAAGAGATTTAAAAAATTACCAGAAAAAACTAAGGATCTAGCATCTGAATTGATAGAAAAATTATTATCAGATGTTAAAAAGAACTGTACTACAAAATTCGATGAATCAATCGATCTATCATTTCAAGTTAATAACAAACAAAAAAAAGGTGAAGTTAATATTAGAACGATAGTTAATTTACCTGGTGGAACTGGCAAAAAAGTAAAAGTTGCTGTTGTATGTGAGGATGATAAAGCACAAGAGGCTAAGGATGCAGGTGCTGATATAGTTGGAAGTGACGAGTTTATTGATAAAATTAAAGCAGGTGAGTTAGATTTTGAAAAATTAATTTGTACACCAGGAATGATGATTAAACTTTCAAAACTTGGAAAAATTTTAGGCCCAAAAGGTCTTATGCCCAATCCAAAACTTGGATCTGTTTCTGACGATGTAAAACAAGCGGTAACTGATGCTAAGTCTGGTCAGGCTGAAATTAGAAATGATAAAGATGGAAATATTGGTGTTAGCATTGGGAAAAAATCATTCCATGACGATCAGTTATTAAAAAACTATTATACTATTTTAGACACTTTAGAAAAAGAAAAAGGTAACCTTACTTTAAAAGGTGATTTAATTAAGAATACTTTTGTAACATCTAGTATGGGTGTTTCATATAAAGTTAAATTAGGAAAAGTTATATAGTTATGATGAATAAGGAACAAAAAAAGAATTATATTAGTGAAATGGAATCTCAGTTTCAAAACAATGAAGCAGTACTAGTTACCCATTATCAAGGACTTACCATGTCTCAACTCGATGAACTAAGAGCTCAAATGAGAGAGCATGGAATTAAATTTAAGATTACTAAAAATAGAATCACGAAGTTAGCACTTGAAAAAACAAAGTGTAAGGATCTTTCCAACCTATTTACTGGAGCTACAGCAGTGGCTTTTTCTGATGATGCTATAATGTCAGCTAGAATTTTATCAAAATTTGCAAAAACTAATGAAAACCTAAAACTTTTAGGTGGAATTATGGGTAGCGATGTTTTGGACCAAGCTGGAGTCCAGAATGTAGCTAATTTACCAACACTAGATGAGGCTAGAGCAAATATTGTAGGAATTCTAGCAGCACCAGCGTCAAAATTTGTAAGTATTTTGCTTGCACGTTCCGAAAAAATGAGTAGTTTGAGCCCAGAAAATTCTTAAAAAACAACCTAAAGAGTAAAAAAAAATATGCCTGATCTAAATAAAATTATTGAAGACCTATCAAGTTTAACTGTTGTTGAAGCAGCTGAGCTTTCAAAACAGCTTGAAGAAAAATGGGGTGTTACAGCTATGGCTGCAGCAGCACCAGCAGCAGCAGCAGGTGGAGCAGCTGAAGAGGCTAAAGACGATTTTACAGTTATGTTAATTTCAGCTGGTGACAAAAAAATTAATGTTATTAAAGAAGTTAGAGCAGCAACATCTTTAGGTCTTAAAGAAGCAAAAGATTTAGTTGAAGGTGCTCCAAAAGAAGTGAAATCTGGTGTTAACAAAAAAGATGCTGAAGAACTTAAAGCTAAGTTAGAAGCAGCAGGCGCAAAAGTAGAACTTAAATAAATTAATTAGAAAGATTTTATAAACTGGTTAATTTATTAACCAGCGATTAGTATTAAATGCAATTATCTTTTACTCAGAAGAAAAATGTTAGAAAAAGCTTCGGAAAGCTTGTAGAAACTTTATCTATTCCAAATCTAATTGAAGTTCAAAAAAATTCATACAAACAGCTTACAGACTTTGATAGTGAAGCAGGGGATTTATCAAAAGGATTTGATAGGGTTTTTAAAAGTATTTTTCCAATAGAGGATCTAAATGATAAAGCAACATTAGAATATGTTTCTTATAGACTTGAAAAGCCAAAATTTGATACTGAAGAATGTATTCAAAGAGGATTATCTTTTACGTCAGCATTAAAATGTACTTTAAGATTGGTTGTTTACGAGATAGATCAAGAAAATAATACTAAAGATATTTTATCTGCAAAAGAACAAGAAGTTTACATGGGTGAAGTGCCTATGATGACTGACAGTGGAACTTTTATAACTAATGGTGTTCAAAGAGTAGTTGTAAACCAAATGCATAGAAGTCCTGGAGTTTTCTTTGATCATGATAAAGGTAAATCACATGCAAGTGGTAAATTATTATTTAACTGTAGAGTTATTCCTAACAGAGGATCTTGGTTAGATTTAGAATACGATGTAAAAGATTTCTTATATTTTAAGATAGACAGAAAGAAAAAAATATTTGCTTCAAGTCTTTTGATGGCTTTAGGTTTAACTAAATCTGAAATAGCTGATGAGTTTTACGATAAAGATACTTATTCATTTGATGCAAAAACAGGTAAATGGAAGACTAAATTTAATTCTGAAAACTATAAAGCTAAAAATTTTTCTGAAGAAGTTACCGATGCTAAAACTGGAAACATTGTAATTAAGCTTGGTGATAAAATTAATTTTTTAAGTGCAAAAAAACTAGCTACAGATGGACTTAAAGATATTTTAGTATCTCAAGAATCTTTAATTGGAAAATATTTACATAATGAAGTTAAAGTTAGCGACGATGAAGAAGAAGGAACCTTTGGAATTGGTACTGAGCTAAATGACACTATTATCAAACAAATTTTAGAAGCTAACATAAACTCAATTGAGATTTCTATTACAAATTCTATCAATAAAGGTCCTTATTTATTATCAACAATATTAAATGATAAAAATAATTCTAAAAATGATGCGATTACTGAAATTTATAAAGTTTTAAGACCGGGCGAACCACCAACTGTTGAGATTGCTACACAAATATTCAATAACTTATTCTTTAGTTCGGATAGGTATGACCTTTCAGATGTGGGTAGAGTTAAAATGAATTCAAGGTTGAGCCTTGAATGTTCTGATAAAATTACGATTTTAAGAAATGACGACATAATTGCCATTGTTCACAAAATGTTAGATTTAAGAGATGGTAAAGATGAGGTTGATGACATTGATCATTTAGGTAACAGAAGAGTAAGGTCTGTTGGTGAACTTGTTGAAAACCAAGCACGTATTGGTGTTTATAGAATGGAAAGAGCTATTAAAGAAAAAATGACAACTCTTGATATTGAATCAGCAATGCCACAAGATTTAATTAATGCAAAACCTTTAACGGTTTCCCTTAAAGATTTTTTTGTAAGTTCACAACTTTCACAATTTATGGACCAAACAAATCCACTATCTGAAATTACACACAAAAGAAGAGTTTCAGCTTTAGGACCAGGTGGTCTAACAAGAGAAAGAGCTGGATTTGATGTTCGTGATGTTCACCCAACTCACTATGGAAGAATTTGTCCAATTGAAACACCTGAAGGACCAAATATTGGTTTGATTAATAGCCTATCTACTTATGCTAAGATTAATAAATATGGTTTTATTGAAAGCCCATATAAAAAAGTACAGAATGGTGTAGTTCAAGATAAAGTTGAGTATCTATCAGCGATGGAAGAGACAAAATATACAATCGCACAAGCTAATGCCAAACTTGATAAGAATGGAAAAATTTTAGAAGAGCTTGTTCCTTGCAGAGAAAACTTAAACTTCGTTTTATCAAGACCTGAAAAAATTGATTACATTGATGTTTCACCCAAACAGTTGGTTTCTGTAGCAGCATCACTAATCCCTTTCTTGGAAAATGATGATGCAAACAGAGCCCTAATGGGATCCAACATGATGAGACAAGCAGTCCCTCTTTTAAAACCAGAATCTCCATTAGTTGGTACTGGTATTGAAAGTGATGTAGCTCTTGACTCAGGTGTTACTATAGTTGCTAATCGTGATGGCACTGTTGATAAAATTGATGGAAAAAGAATTGTAATTAAAGCAACTGAAGAAACAGATTTCACAAAATCAGGTGTAGATATTTATAACCTACAAAAATTTAAAAGATCAAACCAAAATACATGTATTAACCAAAAACCACTTGTTAGAGTAGGTGATAAAGTTAAATCAGGTGATATTATTGCTGATGGACCGTCTACTAAGCTAGGTGAATTAGCGCTTGGAAAAAATGTGACAGTAGCATTTATGCCTTGGCAAGGTTACAATTTTGAAGACTCTATTCTAATTTCAGAAAGATGTGTTACAGACGATGTATTTACATCAGTTCATATCGTTGAATACGAAGTTATGGCTAGAGATACAAAGTTAGGTGAAGAAGAAATCACTAGAGATATTCCAAATGTAAATGAAGAAGCTTTAAAAAATCTAGATGAGTCGGGAATCGTTTATATTGGCGCTGAAGTAAAAGCTGGAGACATATTGGTTGGTAAAGTTACGCCAAAAGGTGATTCAGCATCAGGACCTGAAGAAAAATTATTAAGATCAATTTTTGGTGAAAAAGCAATTGATGTAACTGATACATCTTTAAAAATGTCCAGAGGAAGCAGTGGAACAATTGTTGATGTCAGAGTATTCAATAGACATGGTATTGAAAAAGATGAAAGATCCATAACAATCGAAAGAGCAGAAATTGAAATTGTTCAACAAGATAAAATTGTAGAGGAAGAAATTTTAGAAAGAAGTATAAAGCAAAGAGCTAATCAGATTTTTTCTGGAGCTTCTTTAACTAAAAAAATTAAAGATTTAGATGAAGGTACCAAACTTGATCTTGAGACAATTAACAAAATTAGTATTAATGATGTATTCAAAATAACAGTAGGCAATGTTAGTGATGAAGCAAGTATTGCCCAATTAAAAGATCAATATAATCAAGCAAAACAAGATATTCAAGAAAGATTTGAAGATAAGGTTTTAAAAATTAGAAGTGGTGATGATTTATTACCAAGTGTGATGAAGATGGTAAAAGTTTTTGTTGCGATTAAAAGAAGATTAAGACCTGGTGACAAGATGTCAGGAAGACACGGAAACAAGGGTGTAGTTAGTAAAATTGTACCTGTCGAAGATATGCCTTATAGAGAAGATGGAAGACCAGTTGATATCGTATTAAATCCACTTGGGGTTCCAAGTCGTATGAACGTAGGTCAAATCTTAGAAACACACCTTGGATGGGCCTGTAAAGAATTTGGTGAAGAAGTTAAAAGATTAGTAAATGAAAATAATAAAAAATTTGAGAAAACTCAAAAAATTTCATCTTTTTTAACATCAGTTTATGGAAAAGAAGTTTTTGATGGAGGTATTGACAAATTAAACAAGACTGAATTTGCAGATTTATGTGAAAATCTACAAAATGGTATAGCAATTTCAACTCCAGTATTTGATGGAGCTAAAGAAAAAGATGTGTCTGAAATGCTTGAGTTAGCTAAATTACCTACTTCTGGCCAAACTAATTTATGGGATGGTAGAACAGGTGAAATGTTTGATAGACCAGTAACAGTTGGAATCATCTATATGTTAAAACTTCATCACCTTGTTGAAGATAAAATTCATGCAAGATCTACTGGACCTTATAGTCTTGTAACCCAGCAACCTTTGGGTGGTAAAGCTCAGTTAGGTGGACAAAGATTTGGTGAAATGGAAGTATGGGCACTCGAAGCTTATGGAGCCTCGTATACATTACAAGAAATTTTAACAGTTAAGTCAGACGACGTTGCTGGAAGAGTTAAAGTATACGAAACAATTGTTAAAGGAGAAGAGAATTTTGAATCAGGAATACCAGAATCGTTCAATGTTCTAGTTAAAGAAATTAAATCATTAGCATTAAACATAGAGTTAAATTAAATATGAAAAAAGAATTAACAGACTTATTTAAGAATAGTGAAGTTTCTGAAGCTCAAAATTTTAATAGCATTAAAATTACTTTAGCTAGCCCTGAAAAAATTAAATCTTGGACATATGGTGAAATTAAAAAACCTGAAACTATTAACTATAGAACTTTTAGACCAGAAAAAGATGGCTTGTTTTGTGCTAGAATTTTTGGACCAATAAAAGATTACGAATGTTTGTGTGGTAAATACAAACGTATGAAGTTTAGAGGAATTATCTGTGAAAAATGTGGTGTTGAAGTAACAAAATCGAATGTAAGAAGAGAGAGAATGGGTCACATAAACCTTGCTACTCCTGTTGCACACATTTGGTTTTTAAAATCGTTACCTAGTAGAATTTCATTAGCCGTTGACATGAAGCTAAAAGAAGTTGAAAGAGTTCTTTATTTTGAAAATTTTATAATTATTGAGCCTGGTTTAACAGGTCTTCAAAAAAACCAATTACTTAACGAAGAAGAATTAGCTAAATACCAAGATGAGTTTGGTGAAGAATCATTTGAAGCTGGTATAGGAGCTGAAGCAATTTTATCAATTCTAAAGTCAATGGATCTTGAGCAAGAAAGAAAAATTTTAATTAACACAATTAAAGAAACAAAATCAAAAGTTAATGAAGAAAGATCGATAAAAAGACTTAAGTTAATCGAGTCATTTATAGAAACTGGTCAAAAGCCAGAATGGATGATTTTAACAGTGATACCAGTTATACCACCTGAATTAAGACCTTTAGTTCCACTAGATGGTGGAAGATTTGCAACATCTGATCTTAATGATCTTTATAGAAGAGTTATAAACAGAAATAATCGTCTTAAGAGACTGATGGATTTAAAAGCTCCTGACATTATTGTTAGAAATGAAAAAAGAATGCTTCAAGAGTCTGTTGATGCTTTATTTGATAATGGTCGTAGAGGAAGAGTAATTACTGGAACTGGTAAACGTCCACTTAAATCTTTAGCAGAGATGCTTAAAGGTAAGCAAGGTAGATTTAGACAAAACTTATTAGGAAAAAGAGTTGATTACTCAGGAAGATCTGTAATTGTTGTAGGTCCTGACCTTAAGCTTCATGAGTGTGGCTTACCGAAAAAAATGGCTTTAGAATTATTTAAGCCATTTCTGTATGCCAGATTAAATAAATTAGGATTAGCTTCCACAATTAAACAGGCAAAAAAATTAGTAGAAAAAGAAACTAATGCTGTTTGGGATGCGTTAGAACTTATTGTAAGAGAACACCCAGTTTTATTAAACCGTGCACCAACGCTTCACAGACTAGGGGTTCAAGCTTTTGAACCTAAGTTAATTGAGGGAGATGCAATTGAATTACACCCATTATGTTGTGCAGCTTTTAATGCTGACTTTGATGGTGACCAAATGGCTGTTCACGTTCCTCTAAGTTTAGAGGCTCAACTAGAAGCTAGAATTTTAATGCTATCAACGAACAATATTTTAAGTCCATCAAATGGCAAACCTATCATAGTACCGAGCCAGGATATGATTTTAGGTCTATACTATTTATCTCAAGCACCATTTCAAACGGAAAAGCCAGATGGTTACTTTATAAATAATGATGAAATTGAACATGCTTTATCAACGGGTCAGATAAAAGTACACTCCACTATTGTTTCAAGGTTTGAAACACTTGATGAGAAGGGTAATAAAAGGGTTGAAAAACATACAACAACTGCTGGAAGATTTTTATTAGCTAATTTATTACCAAAAAATAAAGATATTACTTTTTCAATGATTGATAGACTGCTTCCTAAAAAAACCGTTTCAGAAATTATTGATAGTGTTTTCAGGTTTTGTGGTCAGAAAACTACAGTTATTTTTTGTGATCATTTAAAAGATTTAGGCTTCAAACACGCATTTAAAGCAGGTATTTCTTTTGGTAAAGATGATTTGGTTATTCCTGCAAACAAAGGAAAATTGATTGATGATACTAAAAAATTAATTGCTGATTATGAAAATCAATATTCAGAAGGTTTAATTACTAGAGGCGAGAAATACAACAAAGTAGTTGATGCTTGGTCAAAATGTACTGACAAAGTAGCTGGTGAAATGATGAGAGGTATTTCAGCTACTGAAAGTACTCCTGATGGCATGAAGATTAACTCAGTATTTATGATGGCGGATAGTGGAGCTAGGGGTTCAGCTGCTCAAATGAAACAGTTGGCTGGTATGAGGGGTCTTATTGCAAAACCATCTGGTGAAATTATTGAAACTCCTATTATTTCTAATTTTAAAGAAGGTTTAACTGCTTTAGAATATTTCAATTCAACGCACGGAGCCAGAAAAGGTTTGGCTGATACAGCCCTAAAGACTGCAAGCTCAGGTTATTTAACTAGAAGACTTTGTGATGTAGCTCAAGACCTTACAATTTCAAAAATTAAATGTGATAATCCAGGGTTTATTGAGTTAGCAGAAATTTTAGAAGGTGGAAATGTAGTTGTTAGTTTATCAGAAAGAGCGCTTGGTAGAGTTACAGCTTTTGATGTAAAAAATCCTATCACTGGTGAAGTAGTTATTAAAAAAGAAACTATGATTGACGAATCAGGTTGTGATAAAATTGATGCAGCTGGTGTTAAATTTATCAAAGCTTATTCAGTTATGACTTGTAGCTCTAAAATCGGTGTTTGTGCTACTTGTTATGGAAGAGATCTATCTAGAGGAAAAATGGTTCACGTTGGTGAAGCAATAGGTATGATTTCAGCTCAATCAATTGGAGAGCCAGGTACCCAGTTAACAATGAGAACCTTCCATGTTGGTGGCACCGCTTCTGTTAAGCAAGAGTTTGAAATTGTTGCAAAATCTGCAGGTACTTTGAAAATTATTAACACTAATTTATTAGAAGATTCTAAGAAAAATCTAATTGTTATGGGAAGAAATACCCAACTATCAATTGAAGATAATAACGGTGTTCAAGTTGCAATTTATAAAGTTGCTTATGGATCAAAATTATTTTTCCAAAATGGTGATAAAATAAAAGCTAATGAAAAAATTTGTGAGTGGGATCCTTATACAACGCCAGTTATTGCAGAAAAAAGTGGTATTGCTGGGTATGTAGATTTAATCGATGGTGTTTCTATTCAAGAGACAACTGATGATGCTACTGGAATTTCTTCTAAATCAGTTGTTGATTGGAGAGCACAATCTAAAAACACAGATTTAAAACCAAGAATTACCTTAAGAGATGAGAAGGGTAATGTTATTAAAAAAGCAGATGATAATGAAGCAAGATACTATTTAGTTCCTGATTCAATTCTTTCTGTTAAAGATGGTCAAAAAATATTTGCTGGTGATATAATCGCCAGACTTCCGAAAGAAACAACTAAAACAAAAGATATTACTGGAGGATTGCCACGTGTAGCTGAATTATTTGAAGCTAGAAAAGCAAAAGATAGTGCAATTATTGCTGAGAACGATGGACAAGTGTTGTTTGGTAAAGAAGTTAGAGGTAAACAAAAAATTTCAATTCAACCAGATGATGGAGAACCTTCAAATTATTTAATACCTAAAGGTAAACATATCAACTTTAACCAAGGTGAGAAAATTAAAAAGGGTGAATATCTTTTAGATGGTCAGCCTTTACCTCATGATATTTTGAGAATTTTAGGCATTAAAGATTTAACAGAATATTTTGTTAATCAGGTTCAAGAAGTTTATAGATTACAAGGTGTTGTTATTAATGACAAACACATTGAAACAATATTAAGACAAATGCTTAAAAAAGTTGAAATTAAAGTGTCCGGTGATTCGTCTTACTTACCTGGTGAAATGATTGATAGAATTAAGTTTGATAATGCAAATGAAAAACTTGTTGCTGAAGGAAAAAATCCTGCATCAGGCGAAAGAGTTTTAATGGGTATTACTAAAGCCTCACTTCAAACAGAGTCATTTATCTCTGCAGCTTCATTCCAAGAAACTACAAGAGTTTTAACTGATGCTGCTATTAAAGGTAAAGTTGACCCTTTAAATGGCTTAAAAGAGAACGTTATTGTTGGTAGATTAGTTCCAGCCGGAACTGGTCATATCAAGAACAAATGGAATGAAAATGCCATTGAAGCTGACAATAAATTTTTAGCTGATCAGGAAAAAATTGAGCCTGTAGAAGCTACAGAAACTCCTGCTAATTAATTAAAAAAACACTTTTAACTTGTAGTTTTAGTTTGACAATCAGAGATTTAATAGTATTTTGACGATGTTTTTGGTTGGAATGTAGTACCTACTTTACGGAACTAAACGCTGCCACAAAATAACCTGTCAGTTATTTTCATTCAAAAATAAATTAATTAATTAATTAAAAAAATTTATGCCAACTATTAATCAGTTGTTAAGAAAGAAAAGAACTAGACCTGTTGCAAGAAATAAAGTTCCTGCACTTGAAAAACAACCCTTAAAAAGAGGTGTGTGTCTTAAAGTTTACACAACAACTCCTAAAAAGCCGAATTCTGCACTAAGAAAAGTTGCAAGAGTTAGACTTTCAAATGGCTTTGAAGTTACAGCTTACATTGGTGGTGAAGGGCATAACCTTCAAGAGCACTCAGTAGTTTTAATTAGAGGTGGTCGTGTTAAAGATTTACCTGGTGTTCGTTATCATATTCTTAGAGGAAATCTAGATACACAAGCAGTTGCAAATAGAAAGAAACGTAGATCTTTGTATGGAACTAAAAAAGGTAAATAATTATGTCTAGAAAAAAAACGCAACCAAAAAAAGTTGTCACTCCAGATCCGATTTTTAAATCAACTATTATTCCAAAACTAATTAACTCAATCATGTACGATGGAAAAAAAGTTGTTGCTGAAAAAATTGTATATGAAGCAATTGAAAAAATTAAATCAAAAACTAAAGAAGAGCCAATTAACGTATTTAACGAAGCAATAAACAATATCAAACCTACTGTAGAAGTTAGATCTCGTAGAGTTGGTGGTGCAACCTATCAAGTTCCTGTTGAAGTAAAATCTAACAGAGCTCAAGCACTTGCGATTAGATGGCTAGTTGATGCTTCAAGAAAAAGAAAAGACAAACATATGTCTGATAAAATTTTTAATGAACTGTATGATGCGTATGAAAAAAAAGGATCAGCAGTTAAAAAAAGAGAAGATGTGCATAAAATGGCTGAGTCGAATAAGGCCTTTGCTCATTTTAGGTGGTAAAAAATTATGGCTAGAATTAATACATTAGACACATATCGTAACATTGGAATTATGGCTCATATTGATGCCGGTAAAACCACTACTACTGAAAGAATTTTATACTACACTGGAAAAAGTCACAAAATTGGTGAAGTTCATGATGGTGCAGCAACAATGGATTGGATGGAGCAAGAACAAGAAAGAGGAATCACAATTACTTCAGCTGCAACTACTTGTTTTTGGAATGACCATAGAATTAATATTATCGATACTCCTGGTCACGTAGATTTTACCATTGAAGTTGAAAGATCATTAAAAGTTTTAGACGGTGCTGTATGCGTTTTTGATGGTGTTGCAGGTGTTGAGCCTCAATCAGAAACAGTATGGAGACAAGCTGATAAATATAAAGTTCCAAGAATTTGCTTTGTAAATAAACTAGATAGAACTGGTGCAGATTTTTATAGATGTGTGGATATGATTAGAGATAGACTTGGTTGCAAACCTTTGGTTATACAAGTTCCAATTGGTATGGAAGCAGATCTAGTTGGAGTTGTTGACTTAGTTAAGATGAAAGCCCAGGTTTGGAAAAATGAAGCCTTAGGTGCAGAGTGGGAATACAAAGAGATTCCTGATGATTTAAAAGAGATTTCTCAAAAATATAGAACTGAACTTGTTGAAACTGCTGTAGAACAGGACGAAAAATTAATGGAAAGCTATTTAAATGGTGAAGAAATTAAAGAAGAAGATTTAGTTAAGTGTATAAGAAAAGGAACACTAAATTTCAACTTTGTTCCGATAACTACTGGTTCAGCATTTAAAAACAAAGGTGTTCAACCTTTACTTGATGCTGTTATTAATTATTTACCAAGCCCAATTGATATTGGTTCAATTAATGGAACAATACCAGGAACCGAAGATATCAAAGAAATGAAATTTGAAGATGGAGCTGGTTTTTCAGCTTTAGCTTTTAAAGTTGCGAACGATCCATTTGTTGGATCATTAACTTTTATAAGAATTTACTCTGGAACAATTAAAACTGGAACTGCTGTTTATAATACTTCAAAAGAAAAAGAGGAAAGAGTCGGCAGAATGCTTTTAATGCATGCAAATTCTAGAGAAGATATTAAAGAGGCAAATGCCGGTGATATCGTTGCATTAGCTGGTCTTAAATATACAATAACTGGTCACACTTTATGTGATGAGGCCAACCCAGTTTTGCTTGAGCCAATGGAGTTTCCGGAGCCAGTAATTGAAATTGCAGTTGAACCTAAAACAAAAGCTGACCAAGAAAAAATGGGTGAAGCTTTAGCTAGATTAGCAAAAGAAGACCCTTCATTTAGAGTAACTTCAGATGAAGAATCTGGTCAAACAATAATCAAAGGTATGGGGGAATTACACCTAGATATTATTGTTGATCGAATGAAAAGAGAATTTAATGTTGAAGCAAATATTGGAGCACCTCAGGTTGCTTACCGTGAAACTATTCAAAACGCATCTGAGTTTGAATACACACACAAAAAACAAAGTGGTGGTGCGGGACAGTTTGCAAAAGTTAAACTTTTAGTAGAACCTCAAGAACCAGGCAAAGGTAGGGAGGTTGATAGCAAAATTAAAGGTGGATCAATTCCTAAAGAGTTTATTCCAGGTGTTGAGAAAGGTATTGAAACAATATCTGATGGTGGAATTCTAGCTGGATTTCCCATGATTGATTTCAAAGTTACAATTTTAGATGGATTACACCATGATGTTGACTCTAGTGTGCTTGCATTTGAACTTGCTGGTAGAGCTTGCTTTAAAGAAGCTTGTACTAGAGGTGGATTGAAATTATTAGAGCCAGTAATGAGAGTTGAAGTTGTAACTCCTGAAGATTACATGGGCGATGTTATTGGTGATTTAAATAGTAGAAGAGGCCAAATAAGTGAGCAAGAAAGCAGAGGAAATGCGACAGTTATAACTGCAATGGTTCCTTTAGCGAATATGTTTGGATATATAAACAGCTTAAGATCAATGTCTCAAGGAAGAGCTCAGTACTCAATGTTTTTTGATCATTACTCTAAAGTCCCACAAAACGTGCAGGATGAAGTAACTAAGAAGATTGCTGGATAAATATTATGGAAAAACAAAACATTAGAATTAAATTAAGAGCTTACGACAATAAGATCTTGGACGCCTCTACTGAAGAAATTGTAAACACTGTTAAGAGAACGGGTGCCACAGTTAAAGGGCCAATACCACTACCAACTAGAATTGAAAAATACACAGTTTTAAAAGGACCTCACATTGATAAAAAAAGTAGAGAGCAATTTGAAACAAGAACACATAAAAGATTGATTGATATCATTGAACCTACACCTCAAACTGTAGAAGCTTTAATGAAACTAGATTTAGCATCTGGTGTCGATGTGGAGATAAAAATTTAATTATGACTGAAATAGCTTTAGTTGGAAAAAAAATAGGTATGACAAGAGAGTTTTACCATACTGGTCGTTTAGTTCCTGTTACAGTAATTAAAATGGAAAAAGCTAGAGTTATTAGTGTGATTGAAGAAGATAAACGTGGATATAAAGCTATACAATTAGGTTTTGGCAACATTAAAAGCTCAAAACTTACAAAAGCAATGAAGGGCATGTATGCTAAAAAAAATACTGAAGCAAAGAAAAAATTAAAAGAATTTAGAGTAAAAGATACAGAGCCATACAAAGAAGGTAATGAATTTGGTTTAGAAATTTTTAATGAAGTCAAATTTGTTGACACTACTTCAAAAACTATTGGAAAAGGTTTTGCTGGAGCGATGAAAAGACACAACTTTGGTGGTTTAAGAGCTACACATGGTGTTTCTGTTTCACATAGATCTCATGGCTCAACAGGTCAAAGACAAGATCCTGGTAAAGTTTTTAAAGGAAAAAAAATGGCTGGTCATATGGGGGACAGAGTTAGAACAATGCTAAATTTAGAGATAATTAAAACTGATTTAGAAAACGAATTATTATACTTAAAAGGTTCAATACCAGGCTCTAAGAACTCAGAAGTATTAGTCAAACAATCAGTTAAAGCTATTAATAAACTAACTATTAAAGAAAAAATTGCTGCTGCAGAAGAGGCTAAAAAAACACCAGATAAAAAGAAAAGATAATGAAAATTGATAAAATAAATTTAGATGGGAAAAAAGACTCAATTGAGGTTTTGGATAAAATTTTTTCAGCAAAAATAAATAAAAAACTGGTAGATAATGTTTTATACAAAACTAATGCTAACTACAAAGGTAGGCACGCTAAAACAAAACAACAGAATGAAATTGCTGGATCTACTTCGAAGATTTATGCTCAAAAAGGAACAGGTGGAGCACGTCATGCGAGTAGAAAAGCTCCTATATTTGTTGGTGGTGGTGTAGCACATGGTCCAAAAGGTCAATTAGCCTATAAAAAAAGAAAACTTAACAAAAGTGAAAAAAAATTGAGTGTAGCATCACTAATTACTGAAAAGAATAAGCTTAATAATCTATTAATCTTTAGTGATTTTGCTACTGAAATTAAAAAAACTAAAGAAATGCAATCAATCATCAAAAAATTTAATTTAACTCATTCATTAATAATTCTAGATAAGATTTCAAAAGATAAAGTTGAAAAATCAATGAGAAACATACCAAATGTTAAAGTTACTGACGTAAACCACTTTAGTGCCTTTGATATTATTAAATTTAAAAAAGTTGTGTTTACTGAAAGTTCAATAAAAGAACTAGAAAAGAGATATTCTTAAAATGGATAAGATACATTTATATGATAAAATTTTATCACCAATGCTAACTGAAAAGACAACAAATCTTTCCGAGCAAAATAAAATTGTATTTAAAGTTCCAAGAGAAGCTAACAAAACTAATTTAAAAAAAAATATTGAAAAAATTTTTAAAGTAAATGTTATTAAAATTAACATAATCAATAAGCAAAACAGAAAAGTTGTTAAAAGAGGGAAAAAAGTAAATATTCAAGGGTATAAAAAGGCAATTATAACTCTAAAAAAAGGTCAAAGTATCGATCTAACAACAGGAATTTAAATAATGGCATTAAAAACATTCAAACCATATACAAAATCTACTAGAGGAACCGTTCTTGTTGATAGAACGGGTCTATGGAAGGGTAAACCTTTTAAAATGCTTGTTGAGCCTAAAAATTCAATGCGTGGAAGAAACAACAATGGTCATATCACTTCTAGAAATATGTCAGGTGGCGGCCATAAGAAAATGTATAGACTTGTAGATTTTTATAGAAAAAAATTTGATGTGCCTGGTACAGTTGAGCGTATCGAGTATGACCCAAACAGATCATGTTATATTATGTTAATTAAGTTTGAAGACGGAACTCATTTTTACTATTTAGCACCTCAAAAAATTAATGTTGGTGATGTTGTTGAAAATGGCCCTGCAAAAGAAATTAAAGTTGGTAATTGTATGCCTTTAAGAGACATTCCAGTGGGTGTAAACGTGCATAACGTTGAATTACAACCAGGTGGTGGTGGAAAAATAGCTAGATCCGCTGGCACTTCTGTGACTATAAGCGGTTTAGATGGCAATTATTCATTAGTTAAGATGACCTCTGGCGAAGTTAGAAGAATAGACTCAAGATGCATGGCAACAATTGGTGTTTTGTCAAACCCAGACCAAAAAAATATTAAAATTGGTAAAGCTGGAAGATCAAGATGGCTAGGTAGAAGACCCCATACAAGAGGAGTTGTGATGAACCCAGTTGATCACCCACACGGTGGTGGTGAAGGTAAGAGTGCTGGTGGTAGACATCCAGTATCTCCGACAGGTCAAGGTGCAAAAGGATTAAAAACAAGAACAAACGCAAGAACAGATAAGTTTATAGTTAAAAGAAGAAATAAAAGAAAGGATACTAAAAAATAATGGCTAGATCAGTATGGAAGGGTCCTTTTGTCGAAGAGAGCTTAATTAAAAAAGTTGAAAAACAAAAATTAGACCCCAAAAAAATGCCAATTAAAACTTGGTCAAGAAAATCAACTATAATTCCTGAATTTATTGGTGTTAGTTTTTTGATTTATAATGGAAAAAAATTTATACCTGTTACCATTTCTGAAGATATGGTTGGACACAAACTTGGTGAGTTTTCACCAACAAGAACATTTTTTGGACATACACCTGCAGATAAAAAAGCAAAACCAGCAACAGCTAAGAAATAACCATGAATAAGAAAAAGAAAATTAATAGAATTAAAGTAGATACAGTTAGATCAGTAAATAATAATATTAGATCTAGTGTGAGAAAACTTAATCCAATTCTTAAGGCAATTGTTGGAAAAAAAGTTGATGTTGCTATTAGAGAATTACAATTTTCTGCAAAAAGAATAACTAGAGAGATCAGAAAAACAGTTTCATCAGCTATCGCTAATGCTGAAAATAACAATCAATATGATATTGATAAGTTAATTGTTAAAGAAGCTTATTGTGGGAAAAAAGTTGTTATGAAAAGATTTAGACCTAGAGCAAAAGGTAGAGCTGCACCAATTTTAAAACCATATTCAACAATTACAATTATATTATCAGAAGCAAAACAAATGGAGAGTCATGGGACAAAAAGTTAATCCAATAGGTTTTAGACTTGGTGTGAATAGAGGTTGGGACTCTGTTTGGTATGCTAAAAAGAAAGATTTTGGAAATTATCTAATTGAAGATTTTAAAATTAGAGCCTATATCAAGAAAAATGTAGTTAACTCTGGTGTATCAAAAGTAATGATAGAGAGAACTTCAAATAAATGTTTTGTTACAATTTACACTTCAAGACCAGGGTTTGTTATTGGTAAAAAAGGTAGTGATATTGATAAAATTAAAAACAATTTATCTAAGTTTACAAGCAATGAAGTATCTTTAAACATTAAAGAAGTTAAAAAACCTGAAACTAATGCTTTTTTAGTAGCTGAAAATATTGCACAGCAACTAGTAAAAAGAATATCATACAGAAGAGCAATGAAGAGAGCCATGCAGTCTTGTATGAGGTTAGGTGCCAAGGGAATTAAGGTTGCAATAAGTGGTAGACTTGGTGGTAACGAAATCGCAAGAACAGAGTGGTTGAGAGAGGGTAGCATTCCTTCTCACACATTAAGAGCAGATATTGATTATGATGAAGCAGAAGCTTTAACAACATTTGGAATTATTGGAATTAAAGTTTGGATTTACAAAGGTGAAGTTTTCGCAAGAGAATTTAGTCAGGAAACAAATAAAGTTAAGCCTAAAGAGGTTAAAGAGTAATTATGTTACAGCCAGTAAGGACAAAATATAGAAAAGCTCATAAAGGTAGAATTCATGGAACAGCTACACGTGCTGCGAAGATTAATTATGGATCATTTGCTTTAAAAGCTATGGCTCCTGAAAGAATTATTGGTAAACAAATTGAAGCTGCTAGGGTCGCTTTAACAAGACATATGAAAAGACAAGGACGTGTTTGGACTAGAATTTTTCCAAATATTCCAGTTTCAAAAAAACCTGTTGAAGTAAGAATGGGTAAAGGTAAGGGTGCTCCTGAATATTGGGCATGTAGAGTTAAACCTGGTAGAATTTTATTTGAAATAGACGGTGTTTCTGAAGCAATTGCAAAAGAAGCTCTTTATAAAGCATCAGCTAAATTACCTATTAAAACTAAGTTTATAAAAAGATTTGCATAATATGAAAATACAAGAAATAAAAAAATTATCTAAAGACGAAGTTTTAAAAAACATAGATAAGTTGAAAAAAGATTTATTTAATTTTAGATTTCAAAGAATTAATTCTGAAATTAAAGATCCATCAAAAATTGGACAAACAAAAAAAACGATAGCAAGGTTAAAAACTATACTAAAAGGAAAATTAAATGCCTAAAAAAATATTAACTGGAGTAGTTACTAGTGATAAGCCTAATAAAACTATTACTGTAGCGGTAGAGAGAAAATATTCACATCCTGTGCTAAAAAAAGTTGTTAAAGTTCAAAAGAAATACAATGCGCATGATGAGAATAATAAATTCAAAACTGGAGATAAGGTTTCGATTATTGAATGTAAACCGTTTTCAAAAAATAAAAAATTTCAAGTAATGGATGGTTCTAAATGATACAGGTACAAACTGAAATGTTAGTTGCAGATAACACTGGTGCAAAAAGAATTGAATGTATTAAGGTTCTAGGTGGATCAAAACGTAGATATGCTAGTATTGGTGACACAATTGTTGTTGCTGTAAAAGAAGCGATACCTAAGGGTAAAGTGAAAAAAGGTTCTGTCCACAAAGCAGTCGTAGTTCGGGTTAAATATGGAATTCATAGAGACGATGGTTCAAAAGTTAAATTTGATAACAATGCAGCAGTGTTGGTTGATGATAAAGGTGAACCAGTTGGAACTAGAATTTTTGGACCTGTAACAAGAGAATTAAGAAATAGAGGTCAAATGAAAATAATTTCACTAGCCCCTGAGGTATTATAAAATGATTAAAAAAGGTTCTAAAGTAAAAGTATTAACCGGAAGAGATAAAAAAAAAGAAGGTGAAGTTATTGAAATAGACAGACCCAACAACAGGGCAAAAGTTCAAGGAATTAATATTGTGAAGAAGCATGTAAAGACTACAAAAGAAAAAAAAGGTGGAATTATTTCTAAAGAAAGTTTTATTCATATTTCAAACCTTGCACTTGTTGATGCAAAAGAAAAAATAAAAAAAACTGAGGCTAAAAAATAATGATACCAAGATTAAAAGAGCTTTATTACAAAGAAATTCAACCTGCGCTTAAAGAGCAATTAGGATTTAAAAATACCTTTCAGGGACCAAAAGTACTTAAAGTTGTCATTAATATGGGTTTAGGTCTAGATGGTGCTGACGCTAAGATTATGAAATCTACTGAAGAGGATTTGGGAAAAATTACAGGACAAAAACCTACAGTTACAAAATTTAAGAAATCTGTTGCCAATTTTAAAACAAGAAAAGGTACTAATGCAGGACTAAAAGTTACTTTAAGAGGTAACAAGATGTATGAATTTATTGATAGATTAGTTAACATTGCGCTACCTAGAATTAAAGACTTTAGAGGCCTATCACCTAAAGGTTTTGATAAATTTGGTAATTACACTTTTGGAATTAAAGAGCATATTATTTTCCCTGAAGTTAATTTTGACAGAATAGACAAAATTAGAGGTCTTGATGTGGTGGTTGTAATTGCTGCTATGAACAAAGATCATAGTTTCGCACTTTTGGAAAAATTAAATTTTCCATTTATTAAAAAAGGAGATAACTAAAAATGGCTAAAGTAAGTGCAGTTCAAAAAAACGATAAAAGGATTAAACTTTCAGATAGATTGTTTAAAAAAAGATTAGCTTTAAAAAAAATAATTATGGATAAGAAAATTTCTCTTGAAGAAAGATTTAAAGCACAACAAAAATTATCTAATTTGCCCAGAAATTCAGCAAAAAATAGAGTGATGAATAGGTGTCAAATTACTGGAAGACCACATGGTGTTTACAGAAAATTAAAAATATCAAGAATAGCTTTAAGAGACTTAGGATTACATGGATTAATTCCAGGTATGACGAAGTCGAGCTGGTAGAAAGGAATATATGAGCTTAAGTGACCCAATTGGGGATATGATCGCAAGAATAAAAAATGCTTTAGTGAGAAATCACAAAAAAGTTGCACTGCCTTCTTCTAACTTTAAAGTAAAAATTGCAGATATCTTAAAAAATGAGGGTTTTATTAAAGAATATAAAATTGATACTGAAGATAAAAAACCAGTTTTATCTATAGATCTAAAATACTATTCAGGAAATCCAGTTATTAGCACATTTGAAAGAGTATCAAAGCCAGGAAGAAGAATTTTCTCAAGTGCTGACAGTTTACCAAAAATTAATGGTGGGCTTGGTGTGGCAATAGTTTCTACTCCAAAAGGTGTTATGACGGATGTTGATGCTAGAAAGCAAAAAGTTGGTGGTGAAATAATCTGTAAGGTATTTTAATGTCTAAAATTGGTAAAATAAGTATTTCAATCCCTGAAAAAGTTAAAGCAGTACTATCCGGTAACGTGCTTAATATTGAAGGACCATTAGGGAAAAAATCTCTTAATGTCGATTTAGAAATGTTTAATGTTGATATTACTGAAGGAAAAGAAATATCAATCAAACCAAAAAAAGTTGACCAAAATTCAAAAAGACTATGGGGAATGAATAGAAGTTTAATAAACAATGCTGTTATTGGCTCTAGCACTGGATATGAAAAAATATTAGAGTTAGTTGGTGTTGGTTATAGAGCTGCGCTTAAAGAAAAACAATTAAATCTACAGCTTGGTTATAGTCATGATATAAATTTTGATATACCAGAGGGTATTAAGATTGTTGTTGAAAAACAAACAACTGTTAAAGTTAGTGGATCTGACAAACAACAAGTTGGTATGGTTTGTTCTGTGATCAAATCTTTTAGAAAACCTGAGCCTTATAAGGGTAAAGGGATTAGAGAAAAAGGACAGTATATATTAAGAAAAGAAGGAAAGAAAAAATAATGAAACTAAATGCAATTGAAAGAAAAAAGTTCAGAGTAACCAATAAAGTAAAAAAGGTTTCTTCTCCTGATAGATTAAGATTAAGTATTTCAAGGTCTTCAAAAAATATATCTGCTCAAATAATTGATGATGTAAAAAATATTACTCTAGTTTCTTCTTCTTCAATCGAAAAAGATATTAAAGCTATGAGCAAAGTTAATAAAACGGATATTTCTAAAATTGTTGCTGAAAAACTAGCAAAAAAAGCTGTAGAAAAAAAAATAACAAAAATCTATTTTGATAGAGGTGTATATAAATATCATGGTAGAGTTAAGGCATTTGCTGAAACGTTGCGTAAAAATGGAATGGAATTTTAATTATGGACTTTAAAAAAAAAATTGACGACGGAATTTTAGAAAAACTAGTTCACATTAATAGAATTACTAAAGTTGTAAAAGGTGGACGTAGATTTGGTTTTTCAGCACTAGTTGTTGTAGGAAATCAAGCAGGTAAAATTGGTATAGCTCATGCTAAAGCTAAACAAGTTCCAGACGCAATTAAAAAAGCAAATGAAACTGCTAGAAGAAAATTAATTCATATACCTTTAAGAGAGGGTAGAACTATACACCATGACGTTTATGGTAAAGATGGGGCAGGTAAGATTATTTTAAGATCAGCTCCAAAAGGAACTGGTATCATTGCTGGGGGTCCTGTGAGAGCAGTTTGTGAAGTTTTAGGAATTAAAGATATAGTTGCTAAATCGATGGGCACATCAAACCCTCATAACATGATAAGAGCTACAATGAAGGCTCTTTCAAAACAAAATTCACCAAAACATATAGCAACAATTAGAAATAAAAAAATTTCTGACGTAATTGAAAAAAGAGGATAATGAGCACATTAAATACTACTGGAAAAGTTTTATATAAAAAAAAAATGAGAGTTGGTAGAGGTATCGGTTCTGGAAAAGGTAAAACTTCTGGAAGAGGAGTTAAGGGTCAAAAATCTAGATCTGGTGTTGCTATCAAAGCTTTTGAAGGTGGTCAAATGCCTTTATATAGAAGATTACCTAAAAGAGGCTTTAATGCAATTAAAAGATATCAGGCTGTTATAGCAATAATGAATTTAGAAAAAATTCAATCGTACATTGATGAAAAAACTATTAATTCAAGCGATGTAATAAACATGGCTTTGCTTATAAAATTGAAATTAATTAACAAGAATTCTCAAAAATTAAAAATACTAGGCACAGGTGACATTAAAGACAAAGTTAGCATTGAAGCTGATCTAATATCAAAAGCTGCTGTAGTTAAATTAGAAAAAGCTGGTGGCACAATACAATTAAAAAAATAATTAAGATATTATGAGTGCATCTTCTCAAACTAATGATCTTAAAAATCGAATAATCTTTACAATTTTTATCCTAGCAGTTTATAGATTTGGTACTTTTGTGCCAATTCCAGGTATTGATCCTGAACAATTACAGACAATGATGAGTGGTAATCAAAAAGGATTACTTGGAATGTTTAACGTTTTTTCTGGTGGTGCTGTAAGTAGAATGGCTATATTTGCACTTGGGATCATGCCATATATTTCGTCCTCAATTATAGTTCAGTTGTTAACTGGTGTTTCTGATTATTTTAAAAATTTAAAGGCACAAGGTGAAACTGGAAGAGCAAAAATCACTCAGATCACAAGATATGGAACAGTTGTTCTTGCTACTGTTCAAGGTTATGGATTATCTATAGGTTTACAATCTTCTCCTGACTTAGTTATTAATCCAGGTTTATTTTTTACTGTAACAGCAGTCTCAACAATTGTTGCTGGTACAATGTTTTTAATGTGGCTTGGTGAGCAAATAACACAAAGAGGTATTGGTAATGGTATTTCATTAATTATTTTTGCTGGTATTGTTGCTGAAATTCCACGTGCTTTAGTTACTACATTTGAACTTGGTAGAACTGGTGCAGTATCTACAATTATGATTATTGGAATTTTTGTATTATTAATTGCAACAATAATGTTCATTGTTTTTATGGAAAGAGCATTAAGAAAAATTTTAATAAATTACCCCAAAAGACAAATGGGAAATAAAATGTATGGTGGTGAGTCTTCTCACTTACCTTTAAAAATTAACCAAGCTGGTGTTATTCCAGCAATTTTTGCATCAGCTTTATTATTATTACCTGTAACTTTTTCTAATTTTAGTTTTTCAGATAATGATGCATTCTTAAACATAAGTTCATACTTTACACAGGGGCAACCTCTTTACATGTTGCTTTATGCTTCTGGAATAATATTTTTTACTTTTTTCTATACATCGATAACATTTAATCCAACTGAGACTGCTGATAATTTAAGAAAATATGGTGGCTTTATTCCAGGGATTAGACCAGGTGAAAACACTGCTTTGTATATTGATAAAATTGTAACAAAACTTACAACAATAGGTGCGCTGTATTTAACAATAGTTTGTTTAATGCCAGAATTTTTAATTGCCAATTATCCAATACCTTTTTATCTAGGTGGAACTTCTATTTTGATTGTTGTTGTAGTCGCAATTGATACTGTTACACAAATCCAAACTAGATTAATGAGCTCTCAATACGAGCAATTAATTAAAAAAACAAAATTCGGAAAATAACCAAGTGAATATAATTCTTTTTGGTCCTCCAGGAGCAGGTAAGGGGACTCAAGCTCAATCTATAGTCAAAAAACATAATTACTTTCAACTATCAACAGGAAACCTATTAAGAGACGAAGTTAAATCTAAAACAGATCTTGGTACTGAAATTGAAAAGTTGATATCTAATGGTAAATTTGTTTCAGATGAAACTGTTAATACCTTGTTGAGACAATCCTTAACTAATTTAAAATATAGAGATAGAATTATTTTTGACGGATATCCAAGAAATGTTGAGCAAGCTAATAACTTGGAAGTTATATTAAATGAGTTTAAACAAAAAATAGGGCACATTATATTCTTAAATGTCTCAAGAGACATTATTGAAAAGCGTATTATGGGCAGAATGACCTGTGAAAAATGTAATATGACGTTAAATGAGTATTTCAATAAAGAAGAAATAGAGCTTCATCCATGTGGTGTTGAACATTTAAAGAAAAGAAAAGATGACAATCTTGACATTGTTATTTCTAGATATGACACCTATATGTCCTCTACAAAACCAGTATTAGATTTCTATTCAAAAGATTTAAATTTCACTGAAATCGACGGTGCAGGTGAAATTGATCAAATAACCAATAAAATTAATGAAATTCTTAAGGTTTAAGACGTTGACTTTGGAACATCTTCTTATATAAAAGGCTAAATTTATTCTCAGAAATATGGCTCGTATAGCAGGTGTAAACATTCCACAAAATAAACTCGTCTTCATAGGGCTAACGTACATCTATGGTATAGGTGATAAATTTTCTAACCAAATTTGCACTTCTTTAGAAATTCCTAAAGCAAAAAGAATCAACGAACTTACAGATGAAGATATTTTAAAAATTAGAGAATATATTGATGCAAACTTTAAAGTAGAAGGCGATCTTAGAAGAGATTATTCTTTAACTATTAAAAGATTAATCGATCTTGCATGCTATAGAGGATCTAGACACAGAAAAAAACTTCCTGTTAGAGGACAAAGAACAAGATGTAATGCAAGAACAAGAAAAGGTAAAGCAATCGCAATTGCTGGTAAAAAATTAACTCCACTTAAAAAATAATTAATTTATGGCTAAAGTAGATAAAGTTGAGAATAAAGAAGCTGTTGTAGAAAAAAAAGTTGATAAAAAATCTAAGAAAAGCTCTTATTCAAAAAAAAAAAAAATAAAAAAAAATATTCTTAATGGTATTGCTTACGTACAGTCTACTTTTAACAATACAATAATTTCAATTGCAGATACTAATGGGAATGTAATTTCTTGGGCATCTGCTGGACAAAAAGGTTTTAAGGGTTCAAGAAAATCAACACCGTATGCCGCACAAATTGCTGCAGATTCTGCAGCCTCTAAGGCCCTAGAGTTTGGAATGAAAACATTAACTGTGCAAGTTAAAGGACCTGGTTCAGGAAGAGAAACTGCCTTGAGAGCTTTACAAGCGAAAGGATTTAAGATTCTTTCAATAAAAGATACTACACCAATGCCACATAACGGCGTAAGACCACCAAAAAAAAGGAGAGTTTAATAAATGGAAAGTTTAAATGTAAATGCTAAAAATTGGAAAGCATTAATTAAACCAGCTCAATTAGATGTTAAAATTAGTGATGACAAATCACATGCAAAAATTATCGCCGAACCTTTAGAAAAAGGTTATGGTTTAACTTTAGGTAATTCTTTAAGAAGAATTTTACTTTCATCAATAAGAGGTGCTGCTGTAACTTCAATTCAAATTGATGGTGTTTTACATGAATTTACATCTATCAAAGGTATTAGAGAAGATGTTACTGATATAGTTTTAAATGTTAAATCATTGGCTTTAAAAAGCTCTTCAGACGGTACTAAAAAACTTATTTTAGATGCTAAAGGTCCTGGAGAAATTAAAGCTTCTGACATAGTACCAGTAGCTGATATTGAAATTTTAAATCCTGATTTAGTTATTTGTAATTTGGATGAAAACACTCACTTTCATATGGAAATGAATGTTGGAACAGGTAAGGGATACGTACCAGCAGTGATGAATAAGCCAGAAGAGCCACCTTTAGGGTTAATTGCTATAGATTCTTTATATAGTCCAGTTAAGAAGGTTTCATACTCTATAAGTACCGCAAGAGAAGGGAAAGCCCTGGATTACGACAAATTAACTATGGAAGTTGAAACTAATGGATCTATTTCTGCTGAAGATGCCGTTGCTTATTCTGCTAGAATTTTCCAAGATCAGCTAAATATGTTTGTTAATTTTGACGAACCAGTTGAAGTACCGATAAAAGAAGTTTCATCTGAGCCTGAATTCAACAAGAATTTATTAAGAAAAGTTGATGAGCTTGAATTATCTGTGCGTTCTATGAATTGTCTTAAAAATGATAATATTATTTACATTGGAGATTTAGTTCAAAAGTCAGAAGGTGAAATGCTTAGAACTCCCAACTTTGGAAGAAAATCACTTAATGAAATAAAAGAAGTTTTAACTGGTATGTCTTTATATTTAGGTATGGAAATACCAAACTGGCCACCAGAAAATATAGCTGAAATGTCTAAAAAGTTAGAGGAGCAAATCTAATGAGACACGGAATGGCTAATAAGAAGTTAAATAGAACTTCTGAACATAGAAAAGCTTTATTAAAGAATATGCTTAATTCTTTAATAAAATATGAGCAGATAACTACAACACTTCCAAAAGCTAAATTCTTAAAACCTCAAGCAGATAAGATTATTACACTGGGTAAAAAAGAAACGTTACTAACAACAAAGATGCTGATGACTAAATTGCAAGACATTACTTCAGCTCGTAAAGTTACAAAAACCCTTTCTAAAAGATACGAAAAAAGAAATGGTGGGTACACTAGAATTATTAAAGCTGGATTTAGATATGGAGATAATGCACCTATGGCTGTAATTGAATTTGTAGATAGGGATGTTGAAGCAAAAAGAGTGGATAGAAAGAAAAAAGATCCAGCAAAAGATAAAACAGAAGAGAAAAAATTAGCTACTGCTTAATTTTTTATATAAAATCATATCATCATGAAAAAGTCTTTTAACGTTGATTCAACGTTTAACGATATGCGTATTGATAGATGGATACGAAACAATCTAGGTAATTACCCACAAGGCCTAATTGAAAAAAGTTTAAAGAGTGGAAAGGTTAAAATTAATAGTAAAAAAATAAAAAGTTCTCATAAAGTAAAGACTGGTGACATTATAGATTTATTTAATTTTGATTTTAAAGAAACAATTGTTCAAAAAACAATCAAATTTATGCCTTCGGAAGAAGTTATTAAAGAGAATGAAGAATTAATAATTGATAACAATGATGATTTCATTGTTCTTAATAAAAGCTCTGGTATATCAGTTCAAGGTGGAACTAAATCAAAAAAAAATCTTGTAGATATATTTGCTCGTAGTGAAATTTTTCAAGACACAAAACCATTTTCTGTACATAGACTTGATAAAGATACATCTGGAGTTTTTATTATGGCAAAACATAGAGAGTCCGCCCAGTTATTAACCTCTTTATTTAGACTTAGAAAAGTTCATAAAACTTACTTGGCGATATGTCATGGAGAATTGCAGAAAGACTTTGGCGAGTGGAATGATGATTTAACTAGATATGACAATGATAGGGAGGTGGTTGAAAAAGCTAGAACTCTTTATAAAGTATTAGATAAAAATTCTATATGTAGTCTTGTTGAAATGAAGCCAATTACAGGAAGAAAGCATCAATTAAGAAAACAGCTTTACGCAGTAGGGTGTCCAATCTACGGGGATCAAAAATATAAATTTAGTAATACCGATAAAGCAATAAATAAAAATTTAATGCTTCATTCATACCAAATTAAATTTATGATTAATGATAAAAAATATACCTATACAGCATTGTTACCAGATTATTTTAAAAAGCTTTTGAAAACAAAAAGACTTAGATTTCCAAATTCTTAGAAAACGTATCAATAATAATCTTATCTAAATCCTTATAGTCTTGGTCTTTAATTTCTTTAAGATTGATTACGCCTTTATCTGAAATACCACATGGAATAATATTTTTATATTTTGAAAGATCATTATTAATATTTATTGCAAATCCATGATAAGCTATCCATTTACTTACCCTTACTCCTATTGCTGCAACTTTGTTAATTTCACCTTTATGGTCAGTCCAAATACCAATATTTTTTGGATCACCAAATGTTTTAATGTTAAATTTTGATAAGCTATCAATAATTGTCTCTTCAATTAAAGTTATAAATTTCCTAATATCCTTTTTTCTTTTTCTTAAATCTATAACAAAATAACAAATCATTTGACCTGGACCATGATAGGTAATTTTTCCTCCACGATTTGTTTTTATTAGATTTATATCTTTATTAATAATTTCTTTTTCTTTATAATTAGTACCGGCTGAATAAACCTCTTCATGTTCTAATATCCATATTAAATCCTTTTTTTGACCACTGTTTATCTCTAACAATCTTTCCTCAAGGAATTTTATTGCATCCTCGTATTTTATTGGTTTTATTGACTTTTTAATCTCAATATTCATTTATAAATTGTATTATTCTTATTATGCACTATTAGTGCAAAATTGATTTATAGGTAAATTTATGTCTTTAATAAAAAAAATAAAAGATAAAAAAGTTAATTTTGAGTTTAATAAAGAGTACATAAAAGTTGTTACTTCCAAGATAACTAATAATGATGCTCAATTTATTACGAATTCTTTTAATGAAATGCACCCAGCCGATGCAGCTGATATAATTGAACATCTTGGTCAAAATGATAGAGAAAGTTTAATAAAACTTAATAATTTCAATATAGATCCAGAAGTTTTTATTGAATTAAACGAGTCAGTACAGTCTGAAATCATAGCTTATTTATCACCTGATACAATTGTTAAACTTTTAAAAAACCTTGAATCTGATGATGCCATAACAATTTTAGAAAATGTTGACGAAAAAGATAAGAATACAATATTAAGTTCTTTACCTCCAAAAGATAGATTTGCTTTACTAGAAAGCTTAAGTTACCCGGAAGACACAGCAGCTAGAATAATGCAACGTGAGTTTACGGCCGTTCCTAGTAATTGGTCTGTTGGCCAAACGATTGATTATTTAAGAGAAAATAAAGATTTACCTGAAGAATTTTTAGAAATTTTCATTATAGATGAGGGTTTTAAGCCAATTGGAACTGTTCCATCATCAAAAGTTTTAACTACTTCGAGAGAAACTAAAATGCTTTCTATTATGTCAGAATCTCAGCTACTTATTCCTGTAGATATGGACAAAGAGGAGGTTGGTAACGTATTTGAAAACTATAACTTAAATTCAGCAGCTGTTGTCGATAAATCAAACAAGTTAGTTGGTATGATCATGTATGATGATGTCTTAACAGTTTTAAAAGAAGAAGCTGAGGAAGATGCTTTAAGATTAGCTGGGGTAGGTGATGAAGAAATTACTGATGGTGTTTTTAAGAAAACTAGAAGAAGGTTTAACTGGCTTTTATTAAATCTATTTACTGCATTTCTTGCAACATGGGTAATTAGTCTATTTGGTGCAACAATCGAACAAATGATTGTACTTGCATTTCTAATGCCAATCGTTGCTTCTATGGGGGGTAATGCTGGAATGCAAACATTAGCTGTTACAGTAAGAACTTTAGCAACAAATGATTTAACAAAAAATAACTTTTCACAAAATATTTTAAAGGAATTTAATATTGGTATTTTAAATGGCATTATATTTGCAATAATAAGTGCGTTAGTAGTTCAAGTTTGGTTTCAAGATTCTTTACTTTCTCTAATTATTTCTATGTCAATGATAGTTACGATGATTGTTGCTGGGTTATTTGGAATTTTAGTACCTATTACTTTAAAAAAAATGGACATTGATCCCGCTATTGCATCAAGTGTATTTGTAACAACTATTACTGATGTTATTGGTTTTGTTTCATTTCTTGGTGTTAGTGCTTATTTTCTTTAAAAATTATCAATTAATCGGACATTATTGATATAGTAAGCTACAAAAAGTTTAAAAGGTTTCTTCAAAATACTAGTACTTAGATTTTGTGTGTTTCTACATTCCAAATATTCAATTTTAATATCAAAATTTTTAGATAGTTCTTTCTTTAAATCAAATATTAATTTTTTGTAATTTTTTCTATTTCTGTTAATTTTATTTTTTAATTTTAGCAATTTTTTCGTAATTACTCCTGATTCAATAAAACTTTTCTTATTTAATAAAGAGTTTCTTGAAGATAAAGCTAACTTGTTTTTATCCCTAATTGTTCTACATACGTAAACTTTAGTATCATACTTATTTTCAATGTAGTTTTTCACTAAGAAAAATTGTTGAAAATCTTTCTGTCCCATAAATATTTTTTGCGGGAAAATTAACTCAACAAAACGACTCAAAACATCAAGTACACCTTCAAAATGTCCTTTTCTAAATTTTGCACACAATATATTTTGTGATTTATTTAGCTTAATCTCATCATTTTTCTTCCAATAAATTTGATTAACGGTTGGTAAGTATACGTAATCAACTTTAAGTTTTTTAAGGTAATTCAAATCCTTCTTTAAATTTTTTGGATATGTTTTGTAATCTTTTTTATTATTAAATTGAGTTGGGTTAATAAAAATACTTACTAATGTTTTTTTACAGTTTTTCTTTGATTTTTCGATTAATGCTTTGTGACCATTATGTAAACTTCCCATTGTTGGTACAAAACCTAATTTTTTATCAAACTCAATTGCCTTAATTAAATCAGTTTTTAATTTTATTAATTTCATTTGTAATAAGAATATTAATAAGTAAAACATTTATATGATTAAACAAGCTATAATTCCTTTGGCTGGTCTCGGAACTAGACTACTACCACTAACTAGTGTTTTTGCAAAAGAGCTTTTACCTATTAATGGAAAACCTGGCCTTGAATATATTCTCGACGAATGTATTGAAGCGGGCATTAAGGAGGTTGTATTTATCATTTCTAAAAAAAAGATGATGATAAAGAATTATTTCTATAATGATAAATTTTATAAAGATATAATCAAAAAAAAAGCCGATCCAAAAATTATCAAAGAATATAAAAAAATTCTTAAATACAAAAAAATGATTAAATTTGTTTTTCAGGATAAACCATTAGGAACTGGTGATGCCGTCTATAAAACTAAAAAATTTATCACAGATAAATATTTTTTAATGTTATTACCTGATGATTTGATAATTAAAGAAAACTGCTCAAAGTCTATGATAGCCGTTCATCAAAAATTTAAAGCACCAGTTATGGCAAGCATGAAGGTTAATAAAAGTGATGTATCTAGATGGGGTATCTACAGCATAAAAAAAAAAATTGATAAAAATAATTTTATTATAAATAATGTTATTGAAAAGCCTTCTATAAAAACTTCACCTTCTAATAATGCTGTAATTGGAAGATATATATTACCTAAAACAATTTTTTCTAAATTAAAATCATTAAAACCAGGCAAAAGCGGAGAATTTCATATCACGGATGCTATTCAAGCTTTAATAGAGGATGATTATCAATTCATTGGTCACAATTTTTCTGGTAAATACTTAGATTGCGGAACAATGCAAGGATATATTAAATCAACGTTGGAGATTTCCAAAAAATGAAACTTTGCATGATAGGAACTGGGTATGTTGGTTTAGTAAGTGGTGTTTGTTTTTCTGATTTAGGAAATGATGTCATTTGTGTTGATAAAGATTTAAGTAAAATTGAAAACTTAAAAAATGGTATTATCCCCATATATGAACCTGGATTGGATCAATTGGTTATTAAAAATTATAAAAATAAACGTCTAAAGTTCTCTACAAATTTAAAAGTTTCAATTTTAAAATCTGACATTATTTTTATTTGCGTTGGCACACCCACTAAAAAAAATGGAAACGATGCTGACTTAAGTCAGGTATACAACGTTGTAAAAGAAATTAGTAAATCAATTAAAAAATTTAAAATTATTATAACTAAATCTACCGTTCCAGTAACAACAGGTGATGAAATAGAAAAAATTATTTCAAAAAAAGTATCAAAAAAACTTTTTTCAGTAGTTTCAAATCCTGAATTTCTAAGAGAAGGTGATGCTATAAGAGATTTTATCTATCCTGACAGAATTGTCATAGGTACTAATAATAAAAAATCTAATAAGATTTTAAAAAATCTTTATTTGCCACAGATATCAAAAGGTGCAAAGTACGTTAATACCTCTAGAAGAGCTGCAGAATTAATAAAATATGCTTCTAATGCTTTTTTAGCCACTAAAATAACATTTATTAATGAATTAGCTAATTTATGCGAAAAAATTGATGTTAATATTGAAGATGTCTCTATAGGCATGGGTCTTGATAATAGAATTGGTGGCCGTTTTTTAAGAGCAGGTCCTGCCTATGGCGGGTCTTGTTTTCCAAAAGATACTAAGGCCATTACAGTTACTGCAAATAAATTTAAAACAAATTTAACGGTTATTAAAAGTGTTATTAAATCAAATGATAATAGATCATCGTTAATGTTAAAAAGAGTTTTTGATATTTTAAAAAATAAAATAAAAAATAAAAATATTTGTTTCTTAGGGGTAACATTTAAGGCAAATACTGATGACATGAGAGATTCTTCATGTTTATCTATGATCCCTACATTGATCAAAAAAGGTGCAAAAATCAATTATTTTGATCCTACCGGAGAAAAGCCAGATTTTAAAAAATTTAAGAATGTTATTTTTTCAAATAATATTAAAGATGCAATTAAAAAATCAGATTTAATAATTATTCACACAGAGTGGAATGATTTTAAAACTATTAATTTCAAAAAAGATGTGAAAAATAAAAAGTTCTCAATTTTTGATATGAGAAATATTTACTCAGTTAACAAGATGAAAGATCACAAAATTAAATACTTTAGTATTGGAAATTAATTTAATTCAAAAATAGCATCAACTTCGACTGATACACCAAGTGGTAAACTGTTTGTACTAACTGCAGCTCTTGTATGCATTCCACAGTCTCCAAAAACTGAAACTATTAAATCTGAAGCACCATTTATTACTTTAGGCTGTTCTATAAAGTCTTCTGTTGAATTAACAAATCCTGTCAGTTTCACACAAGATTTAACTTTTGAAAGATCGTTATCACAAGCTTTTTTAACTTGGGATATTATATTTAAGCCACAACGTTTAGCTGCCTCATATCCATCTTCAGTTTTTAAATCTTTGCCAACTTTACCTTTGATTAATTCTCCATCTACTGCGATAGAAATTTGTCCTGAGATGAATAACATTTTACCAATTTGTTTAGCCGCCACATAGGAACCAACAGGATCTCTAGCTTCAGGAAGTTCTAAATTTAATTCTTTTATTTTTTCTTCAAAATTCATTTTTTTTTGCTTTTTGAATATTTTGGGTATTGTTTAGTTGAACCATCAAATAGATTGCTAGCCTTCTTTTTAATTTCTTCTGCTTTTATACTAACTTTTTCTTTTAATCCTTCTGAATTTTCATTTGTGTTTTCATTGTTTTTTTTAATTTTCCCAACAGTTCCTTTTTTTATAGCACTTCCAGTATTAACTATTCCAGCTTTAAGGTTTCCTGACTTGCATGCTATAAAAGCTTTGGATAGTTTTTTTAACCCTGAACAATCTTTTTTTTCAAGTGCAGATGCAGAACTTAACATTAATGTTGTTGCTATCACAAAATAAGTTATTTTATTCATTTTTTCCTTTTTTTTCTTTTCTTATTTTTATCGTATTCTTTTCTTTTCTCAATCAATATTAAGGCTTCCTCCATATTAAGTTCTAAAGGATCCTTTTCTTCAGGAATTGTTGCATTTAGAGATTTATATTTGATATAAGGTCCATATTGACCTTTCATTACCCTAACAGGTCTTTTATCTTCAGGGTGTTCCCCTAAATCTTTTATTATTGATGCAGACATTCTGCCTGGTTTAGCCTCTGCTATTAGAGTGATTGCTCTGTTTAGACCAATTGAGAAGATTTCTTCAACATTCTCAATTCTTGCTGACTTATTTTCACATTTTAAATATGGACCAAATCTTCCTGAATTTAAAATTATATCTTTTTGATTTTCAGGGTTAATACCTAAACTTTTTGGTAATGAGCATAAAAATTTAGCCCTATCAATATCTACACTATCCAATGTAATTCCTTTAGGTATAGAAACATTTCTTAAATTATTATCTTCTTTTTCTATCTTATTTTTTTTTGTTTTCTTTTTCTTTTTTGTTTTAATAACAGCTTCTTCTTTCACTTCATCAATTTTTTCATATTGCAAATAGGGGCCAAATCTTCCATTTTTAAGATACATATCATTACCATTTTCATGTTTTCCTATAAACTTTGGTTTAGCTAGTTGAGATTGTGCAGCTGCTTTAGCTTTAGACAGGGGTCTGGTAAATTTACAATCTGGATAATTTGAACAACCAATAAAAGCACCACCTCTAAAACTATTTTTTAAACTTAATGATCCACTTTCACATAACTTACATTGTCTATTAATATTTCCATCTGTATCTCTTTCAAAAATTAAACTTCCTAGACTATCGTTTAATAGATCTAAAACTTCTCTAGTTCTTTTCTCTTTAACTTCAGATACATTTTGATTAAAGTCTTTCCAAAATAACTCTAGAACTTTTATCCATCCTTCCTTACCGGTAGTAATATCATCAAGTTGATTTTCTAAACTTGCAGTGAAGTTATAGTCAACATATTTAGAAAAAAGTTTTTCAAGAAAAGCAGAAATTAGTTTACCACGATCTGTTGGGTGAAATCTTTTATTAATTGCTTCTGCATACCCTCTAGTAGATATAACAGATATTATACTTGCATATGTTGAGGGTCTTCCAATACCCAGTTCTTCTAATTTTTTAACTAAACTTGCTTCAGAGTATCTTGGTGGTGGCTGTGTAAAATGTTGTTCATCTAATAGAGCCTCTATATTAACTGGACCTTTGTTCATTTTAGGAAGGATATCTTCATCATCATCTTTTTTCGTATCTTTCATAACCTTTAAAAAGCCATCAAACTTAATTACAGATCCGCTAGCTTTACAGATTGTTCCATTATCGTCTGAGGTTATCGTTATAGTATTTCTATCAAATTGAGCAGGTTTCATTTGAGAGGATAGGGCTCTACTCCAAATTAAATCATATAATTTATGCTGATCTGGACTTAGAAATTTTTTAACTGTTCCTGGTGCTCGCATAATATCTGTAGGTCTAATTGCTTCATGTGCTTCTTGAGCATTTTTAGCTTTTTTCCCAGAGTAACTTGCTGCATTATCTGGAACATATTCATCGCCAAACTCATTTTTTATATATTTCCTAAAGGTGTCTATAGCGTCCGTAGATAAGTTGGTGCCATCTGTTCGCATGTACGTGATAAGACCAATAGTTTCACCGTCTATTTCTATACCTTGATAAAGTTTTTGAGCTATTTGCATTGTACGTGACGCTCCAAATCCCAGTCTACTAGAAGAAACTTGCTGTAATGTAGAGGTAGTAAAAGGGCCCGAAGGGTTTCTGTTAACAACTTTGCTTGAGATGTCATTTATATTGAACTTCTTAGACTTAACTTCATCCATTGCTTTATCAATTTCAGCTTTATTTTTAAAAGAAAATTTTTCAATTTTTTTATCATTCAATTGAGTGATACTTGCTAATATAGAATTTTTATCATTGTCGTTGAATTGAACACTTAAAGTCCAAAATTCTTCAGGATCAAAAAGCTCAATTTCATGTTCTCGTTCTGTAATTAATTTTAAGGCAACTGACTGAACACGACCTGCAGATTTAGAACCAGGTAACTTTGTCCATAAAATTGGTGATATGTTAAAGCCAACTAAATAGTCTAAGGCTCTTCTAGCCATATAGGCATCAACAAGTAGTGGCTCTATTTGTCGTGGGTTTTCAATTCCATGAATAACAGCTTTTTTTGTAATTTCATTAAAAACAACTCTTTCTACATGTTTGTCTTTAATTAATTTTTTCTCATTTAAATATTCTTTAACATGCCAAGCAATCGCCTCTCCCTCACGGTCAGGGTCAGTTGCTAATATAATTTTTGATGAAATTTTAGCTGCATCTGTAATTTCTTTAAGATATTTTTTAGAGAAACTATCTACTTCCCATTCCATTTTAAAATTATTTTCTGGATCAACAGAGCCATTTTTTGAGGGAAGGTCTCTAATATGACCATAACTTGCTAATACAATATAATCATCACCTAGATATTTATTTATAGTTTTTGCTTTAGCTGGGCTTTCAACGACTACAAGATTCATTACTAAACAAATTACTTATAAGACTTAGATAGTCAAATCAATAAATTTTAGTCTTGGTTTCTTCTTTATTTTTCAATCGTTTGACGTTTTCTCTGTGCGTGTAGAATATAAGCACAAACATTATTATGAAAAAAATTGAATTATAATTTTCAAAAATCATTAAATACATTGGAACCATTAAACTACCAACTAGTGATGAAAGTGATGAGTATTTTGAAATAAGAAATGTAACAGCCCAACTAATAATAAATACTAAACCCAAAATTATGTTTATTGAAAATAATATTCCAACATATGTTGCAACACCTTTGCCCCCTTTAAACTTAAGCCATACTGGAAAAACGTGACCTAAAAACGCGCTTAATGATGCAATAAAGATATAATCGGGATAATTAAATTTTACATATAAAACAGGCAATACAGCTTTTGTTATATCCAGTAATAAAGTTGCGTAACCTAATGTTTTATTACCTGTTCTAAGAGCATTTGTAGCTCCAATGTTTCCTGAGCCAATATCTCTGATATCTTTTTTTAAAAATATTTTTGTAAGTATAAAACCAAAAGGTATTGATCCTAATAAATATGAGCTTAATGCAACAATTAAATATTCCATTATTATAACTTAAATAATTCTTCACCTTTTACAAATGTATTAGTGACTTTACCTTGGAGTTTTTTGTCTTCAATGGAGGTATTTTTTGATTTGGATATAAGCTTATCTTTTTTGACAACCCATGGCTTATCAATGTCTACAATACAAAAATCTGCTTCATTACCCACTGAAAGATTACCCTTATCAATTTTTAAAATTTTTGCAGGGTTTGATGTTAAGGCTTTAATTATTGTTTCTAATTTAACAGAACCATTGTGATATAACTCTAGACTTAGTGATAAAAGTGTTTCTATTCCAGAAGCTCCTGTTGATGCTTGTGCAAACGTTAATCTTTTTTGTTCTTCATCTTCTGGTTTATGATCAGATACAATAACATCTATCGTTTCATCTTTTAATCCTTGCACTAAAGCAATTCTATCTTCTTCAGTTCTTAATGGTGGTGATAATTTCAAGAAAGTTCTGAAATCACCTATGTCATTTTCATTTAATGAAAGGTTATTTATGGAGACACCTGTCGTAAACTTAACTTTATTTTTTCTTTCTTCAATAATTTCAACTGATTTTGCGGCTGAGATTTGTGATATATGATATCTACATTTAATATTCTCAAGCAACGTTAAATCTCTTTCAATAATTATTCTTTCAGCAACAGCAGGTATTCCAGATAACCCAAGTTTGGTTGCAATAATTCCAGAATTAATCATTCCATTTTTAGACAAATCATAATCTTCAGCATGCTGCATGATTAAAGTTCCCAAATCTTTAGTTGAGTTCATTATTCGAGACATCAGTCTAGTATTTTGAATTGTTTTAACCCCATCAGTAAATCCAATTATTCCTCTACTTTGAAGTAGACCAAATTCAGTCATGGTAGTTCCTTCAATATTTTTGGTAAGGGCGGCACTTGGAAAAACATTAATTTTAGATTTGTCTCTTCCACGTCTTTTTAAAAAATCTACTATTGAAACGTTATCAATAATTGGATCTGTATTAGGCATAGTAACAACTGAAGTAACACCTCCTGCAAGTGCTGCATTACTTAAAGTTCTAAAATTTTCTTTATATTCATAACCAGGTTCACCTGCAAAGACACGCATATCAACTAGACCTGGGAATATATATTTGCCATTTAAGTCTATTGTCTTTTCTCTTGATGGAATGTTGTTAGAGTTTACTTTTTTACCAATAGCTTCAATTAAACCATCTTCACCAATAATTAATCCACCATTCTCATTAATAGAGTTATGAGGGTCAATTATATTTGCATTTATAAAGTATTGTTTTTTCATTTATTCACAAAATATTTTTAAACAAGCCATTCTAACTGCAACACCTAGTTCGACCTGTTCCTTAATCACGCTTCTGTTAATGTCATCTGCCAATTTTGTATCAATTTCGATCCCTCTATTCATTGGACCTGGATGCATAATCAAAGCATCATCTTTTGCATGAGCAAGCTTATCTGGAGTTAGTCCATAATACTCATAATATTCTCTATTAGAAGACAGGAAAGAACTTGTCATCCTTTCATTTTGTAACCTTAGCATCATTACAATATCACAATCTTTCAAACCTTTTTTCATATCTGTAAATGTATTAACGCCAAACTTTTCTATTTCTTTTGGCATTAAGTTTGATGGTGCAATAATATTAACTTCTGCACCCAACATATTTAGAAGATAAATATTTGATCTTGCAACACGTGAATGAGTTATGTCACCACAAATCGCAACTTTTAAACCTTCAATTTTCTTTTTACGATTTATAATTGTTAAAGCATCTAATAAAGCTTGAGTAGGGTGTTCACGGCTTCCATCACCAGCATTAAGCACTGCACAATTTACTTTTTGAGATAAAAGATTACATGCACCTGAATCCTGGTGTCTAATTACAATTATATCTGGATGCATTGCATTTAAAGTCATTGCTGTATCAATAAGTGTTTCACCTTTTTTAACCGCTGAGTTTGCCATGTTCATAGACATCACATCTGCACCCAGTCTTTTTCCAGCTAGTTCAAAAGAACTCTGAGTTCTTGTTGATGGTTCAAAAAATAGATTAATTTGTGTTTTTCCACTTAGGATATTTAATCTTTTATTTTTACTTTGGTTAAGTTTAATAAATGTTTTAGCTTCATCTAGAATTAAATTAACATCGTTAATGGATAGATCTTGAATACCTAGGAGGTGTTTTTGAGAAATCTTAATAGCTTTATTAGTTTTGATTGCCATTAAAATTAACTCTATAACTATTAAGCATGGCTATGGCAAGTATTAATTGTTTAAAAAGTCTATTGCACCTTGTAAAATAAATGCCGCTGCGTTTTGATCAATAGTTTTTACTCTTTTTGATACATTAACATCTAATAGACTAGAGAGGTTAAACGCCCCAACTGTTGAAAGTCTTTCATCCCAAAGCATTACAGGAAGATCAATAGATTTAGATATGTTTGATGCAACATCATTGACGGATTGGGAAGATCTTCCTAAAGAGCCATCCATATTTACTGGATTACCAATAATGATTCCACCAATATTATTTTCTTCAATAATTGCCTTAAGTTGATCAATAAGCTCATTAGTATTAGTTTTATTTATAGTTTTAAACGGTGTCGCAATTGATTGTCTTTCGTCACAAATAGAGACACCAATTCTTTTTGATCCAAGGTCTAAACCAATAAATCGTACTTTATTTGAGTGTTTTATTTTAAAATCTTCAATTGTGATCATATTGTATATTTTATACTTAAGTGATAGTTTGCCGACATATTTAATTACCACATGACAATTGATCTTAAAACAATAAAGCACATATCTAAATTATCAAGAATTTCAGTTGATGATGAAAAAGCTAAAAAATTAGCTGGAGATATGAACTCAATATTTGATTTTATTGAAAAATTAAAAGAACTCAATACTGATAACATTGAACCTTTAACTTCTGTTGCAGAAATAACACTAAAACTAAGAGTAGATGAAGTTAAAAGTGGAAATATTAGAGAGCAAGTTTTAAAAAATTCTCCAGATGAAAATGAAGATTTTTTTGTTGTACCAAGGGTAGTTGAATAATGTCTGATATCACATCACTTACTTTAACTGAATTAGTTAAAAATATTAAAGATAAAAAAATTTCTTCTGAGGAAACTACTAAAGCTTTTATTGATAGAGGAGAAAAGTCTAGAGATTTAAATGCATATATAACTGAAGATTTTTCTAACACACTTTTGAAAGCTAAAAGTTTTGATCAAAAACCCAACTTTGATTTAAAGCTTCCAGGCGTTCCAATGGCAATTAAAGATTTGTTTTGCACCAAAGATGTAAAAACTACAGCAGGTAGTAAAATTTTAAATAATTTTATTCCACCGTATGAGTCTACTGTTACTCAAAATATTTGGAATGAAGGTGCAATATTACTTGGCAAATTAAATTGTGATGAATTTGCAATGGGCTCATCTAATGAAACCAGTTTTTTTGGAAATGTACAAAGTCCAATAGATAAAGGTTTAGTACCTGGAGGCTCTTCAGGAGGCTCTGCATCGGCTCTAGCAGCTAATTTAACCCCCATTACAATTGGAACTGATACAGGTGGTTCCATTAGACAACCTGCTTCATTTACAGGTACCGTTGGATTAAAGCCCACTTATGGAAGTTGCTCAAGATATGGAATTGTTGCTTTTGCATCTTCATTAGATCAAGCAGGGCCAATGTCTAAAGATGTAAAAGATTGTGCATTGCTTCAAGAAGTAATCAGTACTTATGATGAAAAAGATTCAACATCAATTGATTTTAAAAGAAATGAATACAGCAAAGAATTAACAAACAATATCAAAGGTAAGAAAATTGGTATTCCAAAAGAATATAGAGTTGATGGAATGCCAAAAGAGATAGAAGATTTATGGACTAAGGGAATTGAGTATGCAAAAGATTGTGGTGCTGAAATTGTTGATATTTCATTGCCTCATACAAATTATGCTTTACCTGCTTATTATATAGTAGCCCCAGCTGAAGCTTCTTCAAACTTAGCTAGATATGATGGTGTTAAGTATGGTTTTAGATCTAAAGGTGAAAACCTTATTGATATGTATGAAAAAACAAGATCTGAAGGTTTTGGCAGTGAAGTTCAAAGAAGAATAATGATTGGAACATATGTTTTGTCCTCTGGTTATTATGACGCTTATTATCTAAAGGCACAAAAAGTTAGAAAATTAATCAAAAATGATTTTGATGAAGCTTACAAAAAAGTTGATGCAATTTTAACTCCATCTACACCAAGTGCAGCATTTAAAATTGGTGAAAAAACTAACGACCCAGTTTCAATGTATTTAAATGATATATTCACAGTTCCAGTTAACTTAGCTGGATTACCTGCAATTTCTATTCCAGCAGGTGTAGACGCTAAAGGTTACCCTTTAGGGCTACAAATTATTGGAAAAGCTTTTGATGAACAAAATATTTTAAATATTGCTTATGCTATGGAAGAGAAAATTCAGTTTAAAAATAAAATTACTGATTGGTGGATTAAATAGATGACCAAAGATAATTCAGAATACTTAATTGAAAGACGAGAAAATGTTTACGAAGTGGTAATTGGCCTTGAAGTTCATGCGCAAGTTACATCAAATTCAAAACTATTTTCGTCTTCATCAACTACCTTTGGTGCTGAACCTAATACGCAAGTAAGTCTAGTTGATGCCGCATTTCCAGGAATGCTTCCAGTTATTAATGAGTACTGTGTAAAACAAGCAATTAAAACGGGTATAGGCTTAAGAGCTCAAATTAATAAAAGATCCGTTTTTGATAGAAAAAATTATTTTTATGCAGATCTTCCACAGGGTTATCAAATTTCACAATTTAAATATCCAATAGTAGGAGAGGGAATTGTTATTCTTGATATGGCACATGGTCAAAAGGAAGTTGGTATAGAAAGATTACACTTAGAGCAAGATGCTGGAAAAAGTATTCATGATATGGACCCACAAAATACTTTGGTTGATTTAAATAGATCAGGTGTAGCTTTAATGGAAATTGTTAGTAAACCAGACATGAGAACTCCAGATGAAGTTAGTGCTTATGTTAAAAAATTAAGATCTATTATGAGATACCTTGGTACGTGTGATGGAAATATGCAGGAAGGCTCTTTAAGAGCTGATGTTAATATTTCGGTTAGAATTAAAGGCTCTGATAAACTTGGAACACGTTGTGAGATTAAAAATGTTAACTCAATTAAATTTATGCAAATGGCTATTGATTATGAAGCTAACAGACAAGTTGATTTAATTGAAGAAGGTAAAACAATTGACCAAGAAACAAGATTATTTGATACTAAAAAAAATGAAACAAGATCTATGAGGTCTAAAGAAGATGCTCATGATTATAGATATTTTCCAGATCCAGATTTATTACCACTAGAAGTAACTGATGAATTTATTGAAAAACTTAAAGCAGATATCCCGGAATTACCAGACGATAAGAAAAAAAGATTTATTGATGAATTTAAAGTCTCCGCCTACGAAGCAACAATTTTAGTATCAGATATTGATACTGCAAAATACTTTGAAGAAGTAGTTGCAAAGATGGGCAAAAACCGAGATATGAAATTAGCCGTTAACTGGATTACAGGTGAATTGTTTGCTGTTTTAAATAATAAAAACTTAGAAATTACACAAAGTCCAATAAGTGCAAAAAATTTGGCAAAGTTAATTAATTTAATTAAGAATGGAACAATTTCTGGAAAAATAGCTAAAACAATATTTGAATTAATGATGGATGGAGACATAGATCCACAAATAATTGTTGAAGAAAAAGGTTTAAAACAAGAAAGTGACCCTAAAGCATTAGAAGCTTTAATTGATAAGATTATCAATAATAATAGAGAAAAAGCTATTGAATATAAGAATGGTAAGGAAAAGTTGTTTGGTTTCTTTGTAGGACAAGCAATGAAAGCTTCAAGTGGTAAAGCTAATCCTCAATTAATAAATGAGATATTGAAGAAGAAACTTTAATATCATGGGTAAGAACCTTGAAATTACTGAAAAACTTGAAAAATATATAAATAATTTTAGTTTAAAGTTAAATCCCATTCAGCAAAAAATAATCGATTATAACAATACACTTGGAGACGTTAAGAGAATGCAAGTAGCAACATCTCAATGTCATTTTCTTCATTTGATTATAAAAACTTCTAACATTAAAAATGTACTCGAGATTGGTACTTTTACTGGGTTAAGCGCACTTTCTATAGCATTAGCATTACCAGACGATGGCAAACTTACAGCACTAGATAAAGACAAAGAGACCAACAAGATTGCAGTAAGTTTTTTTAAAAAAGCTAATCTGGATAATAAAATTCAAACAATTGTTAAGCCTGCATTAGATAGTTTAGATGAATTAAAGAATAGTAAATTTGATATGGTTTTTATTGATGCCGATAAAATGAACTATAAAGAATATTACGAAAGATCACTGAAGTTATTAGATAAAGGTGGATTGATTATTGTAGACAATGTTTTGTGGCACGGTGAAGTTGCTGATGAAGATAATTTAGATAAATATACAATAAATATTAGAGATTTTAATACTTATGTTGCAAACGATAAAAGAGTTGAGCAAATCATTGTACCCTTAGGTGATGGAATGACTGTTTGTAGAGTGTTATAATGTTCGATATATTTGGTTTTTACAAATTTAAAAAACTTACCTCTTTAAAAAAAAATAAGATTTTACTACAGGATTTTTTAATAAAGAAAAATATCCGAGGAACAATAATTATAGCTAGTGAAGGAGTAAATGCAACAATCTCAGGAAAAGCTAGCGATCTAAAGTCAACTATCACAGAGATTAAAAAGATATTAGATTTTAAAAAGTTTGATAGTGAAAATATTTCAAAAAGTAAATTTCAACCGTTTCACAAACCAAAAGTTAAGATTAAAAAAGAAGTAGTTCCTATGGGTCTTTCTTTATCATCAAAAAATAAAAAAGATAATCATGTTGACCCAAAAAAATGGAATAAGTTAATTAATGATAAAGAAACATTAGTTTTAGATTCAAGAAAATCATTTGAGTATAATGTGGGTACATTTAAAAGATCTGTTAATCCTGATGTTGATAATTTTAGAGAATTTCCAAAATACTTAAATAAACTAAAAAAAACAAAGCCAATTGCAATGTTTTGTACTGGTGGAATAAGATGTGAGAAAGCTTCAGTATTTTTAGAAAAAAAAGGCTTTAAAAATGTTTATCAATTAAAAGGTGGAATTTTAAATTACTTAAGAAATGTTAAGAAAAAAGAAAGTCTATGGAATGGCGAATGTTTTGTTTTTGATAACAGAATCAGTGTTAAACATGGATTGATAGCTGGCACATATTCAATTTGCAGTGGATGTAGAAAACCTTTTTCACCGAAAGATAAAAAGTCTAAAAAATATGAGGAGGGTGTTTCATGCTTAAACTGTCATGATAATTTAACTCAAACTCAAAAAGAGAGATTTCGAATGAGACAAAAGCAAATAAACCTTGCTAAAAAGACCGGTTCAAAGCATATATTTCAAAAAGAATTTAAATAGGAAAAACAATTGTCAAAAGTCATAAATTTAACCAAGGATCCAATTTGGTCACTACTTAAAAAAGTAACTATTCCAGCTAGTGTTGGTTCTTTGTTTCAAACATTCTATAATTTAGTTGATACATGGTTTGCAGGTAGAATTTCTGCAGAAGCAATAAGTGCAATAGCCAAATCATTTCCTATATACTTTGTCATTATTGCTGTTGGAGTTGGTATTGGTGCTGCAACGAACTCTTGTATAGGTAATTTATTAGGTGCTAAAAAAATTAATAAAGCATCACTATTTATTGCCCAATCAGTAATTTTTGCATTAGTCACTTCAATTGTCGTTACTTTATTTGGATTAAATGCTTCTGATTTTCTCTTGGGTGTTATGGGATCTAATGCTGTTGGTATTGCTTTAACTAGAGAATATTTAGATATAATTTTTTACGGAACATTTATAGTTATGATCCAAATCTCTTTAAATGGAGCTTTGAATGCACAAGGAGACACCAAGAGTTATAGAAATGTTCTTATCTTTAGTTTCTTTTTAAATATTTTTCTAAATCCATTATTTATCTGGGGATACGGAATTGTTCCAGCTTATGGTATAAGTGGCCTTGCAATAGCAACTGTTATCGCTCAATCTATTGGTACTATTTATTTAGCTTACAAAATAAACTCATGTAAATTAAGAAAGTATTTGTCTATTAAATGCTTTATTCCTAAATTTATTCTTCTTAAAGAATTGTTCTCACAAGCAATGCCAATAATGATTAGTATGCTGTTTATTGGTGTAGGTATTTTTAATATTCTATATTTTATTGGGCAATTTGGTGACCTTGCGACAGCAGGTTATGGTGCAGCTTTAAGAGTTGAACAAGTCTTCTTACTTCCAGTAATTGGTTTAAATACAGCTGTACTTTCTATTGGTGGACAAAACTTTGGTGCTAAAAATTATAACCGTATAAGAGAGCTTTATACTAAGGCATTATTTTTTGGATCTTCATTTATGGCTGTAGCGGGTATCATTTTATTCTTTGGAGCAGAATTTTTTGTATCTCAATTTACAGATAATGCAGAAGCCATTTATCATGGTGCTATATATTTAAAAGTTGCTGCATTAATAGCTCCTATTTATCCTGTGTTCTTTATTACAACAGCTGTCTTTCAGGCACTTAAAAAGCCAGTTTACAGTCTTTACTTAAGTGTTCTAAGGTTAACCGCATTTCCTTTCTTATCATTATGGTATGTAATTAATATTAGAGGTGGAGATTACGCAGATATTTTTTACACCATTATGGCAACCAATTGGTTTATGGGTATTGCGGTAATCATCTTTATTGGATACTTTTTAAATAATGTTTTTAAACAAAAGAAAAGCCATTTTTCTTATTAGTGTCTCAGCACTAATATTTATTTTAACTATTAACCAAGTCAAATCTCAAACAATCAAAATTGTTGATGGCGATACAATCCATCTTAATGGAGAAAAAATTAGATTTACTGGAATAGATACACCTGAATTGAAACAAAGTTGTCTTAAAGAAGGTATTAAAGATCTTTGTGGTGTTACAGCAAAGCAAATTCTTATTGATAAAATTGGAAATAATAATGTTGAATGTATTAGTGAAGGAAAAGATCAATACAAAAGAACATTGGCAGAATGTTTTGTTAATAATGAAAGTCTATCAAGCTATCTAGTTAGAAGTGGTTATGCATTTGCCTACAGAAGATATTCAAAAAAGTTTGTACCTGATGAAGATTATGCAAGAATCAATAAAATTGGTATGTGGTCTATGGAGTTTGATTATCCTTGGGATTATAGAAAATCTAAGAAAAATTAAAACTAGCAGGGTAGTTCTGTTACCCGGTGCCATGAACTTGGCTTCTATAATCCTTATTTTGTAACAAAGTTGAAATACTGAAAGCCAGAAAATTACCTAAAATCCCGACACTAGCCCGACAAAAATATTGGTGCTAAGGTCTTGATTCATGAAAAAGATTTTAGGCGTTATAGTTCTGGGTTTGTTGTGGGCTAATACTTCTTTTGCTAACGACCATAAGCCAAATAATTTTGATGCTTTTGTTTGGTCAGATGGAAAAAAATTAACAATTCAGAAAGGTAGAGATATTGAAAACCCAGAAAACAAAATCATAATCATCTTCAATCATGGTGGATGGGGATGGGATGGAAGCTGGGGACCAGGCTGGGCTTCTAGCTTAGCAAAATTAATGGCACCTAATCTTTCTGGAAAAAATATTAAAGGAAAAGAAACTGTTTTATGGATGAATGGAAGTTTAATTGACAAAAAGAATGATCCTTTTAAAGGGAAAGAAATTGGATATGCTTGCGGATGGAAACATAGAGGAGGTTATCATCCCCCATGGTATGACTGTGTTATAAATAATTTTCCTACTTATTTAAGAGAAAAAAGAACAAAAGAAGCTATAGATTATTTTGCAAGTAAAGGCACACCTAGAAACCAAATATTTTTATCAGGACATTCTTGTGGTGCATGGAACGCACTTAGGCTTAAAGGAAAATACCCTGATGCCTTTAACAGTGCTATCGCCTATATGCCTAATTGTTGGGACAGAAAACCAAATGGACCTATAAGAAAAATGTTGGTTGATGAAATGAAAACTTTTAAAGAACTTTCTTCAATTAGTTTTTCAAGTCCCATTGACGGTCATGCAGACTGGCATAGTGATTACAAATATTTAAAATGGATAGGAGATATACAGGGTGCCACTATGATTGAATTACCTGGCCACAATGCAAAAAATGGTAGAGAAATTTCTGTAAATGGAAAACTGTGTAAAGATTTGCCAAGAATGCAAGCGGGATGGGAAGAGACCCATGATGTTAAAAAAAAACATAAAGGATTTAAGCCAGTTGATAAAAAAGAAAGGAAAGAAATGAAGAAAAAAGCTAGAGGGCATGTAATGCTTTATTATTCTTGTTTTCAAGATTACTATCCTCAAATTTTAGATTTTATTGTTTCAAAAGTTAAATGAAAAAACTTTTAGGGATCGTGGTTCTTTGCTTGTTACTGAGCAGTAATGTTAATTCTAAAACAATAGTGGTAAAAGCTAATCCAGAAAAAGGTTTTAATTTTCCTTATTTGTTAAAAACTTCAAAAAAAACTTCAGATGCAAAATATTTAATTGTTGAGTCAAATAACACTGGTAACGGTAAATCAATAAAAGATATGACCAGTAAAGCTAAAAAGTCTCTAGGTCGGGTTTTGGGTTCTGAAATTGCAAAAAAATTAAATTTCCCTTTATTAATGCCTATTTTTCCATTCGCTACTAAAGAAATTGAAAAAGATCTACCCAATTTAAAATGGCATTATTATTTTCCTCAATTAGATAGCGACACTATAAAGATAAATAATGATAAATACAAAAGAATTGATTTGCAGTTAATTGCCATGATTGACGATGCAAGAGAAAGATTGTTGAAAGAAAATAATCAAAGTATAAATGAAAAGGTTATTTTTACTGGTTTTTCATCATCCTCTCTATTTGCAGCAAGATTTACTTTTTTAAATCCAGACAGAGTATCAGTTGCAGTTGGTGGAGGAATAGGAGGTTTGCTACCTGTTCCAGCTGATAAAATTAATGGAATTGAAACTATATACCCTATTGGAACGTATGATTTTGTAAAAATTACTGGAAAAAAATTTAATCTAGAAGAATACAAAAATACACCTCAATTTTACTGGCAAGGAACAAAAGATAAATCAAATCCATTTAGGAAAGGTGCTGAAGATTTAACAGATAAAGAGTTTGGAATAGTAAAAAAACTTTTTGTAGATGGGCTACTTTTTGAATCAAGTCCTGTTTCTTTAGAAGTTAATACTGTGATGTGGAAAAATTCTCAAAAATACATAAATCAAATTGTAGATAATGTTAAATTTGAAAGCCCAAAAAACTTAGGACATCAAGTGGATAATAAAATGCTTCTTAAAAGTGCAAAATTCATAAAAGAAAACTTAAATTAGGATTAATTTATAAATTGTGCCACTAGTGTGCCAAAGGTCTACTTAAGGAATAATCATCATTATATATAAAGAGAAGTAGGTGAGTATGAAGGGGCGTTCTGTTATCCGGTGCCCCAGACTACCTATTTACACTCTGTCACGGGTAAAGTTTACTGTTTTAATTTTTGTTAATTAATTTTGATTTATATGAAAGAAGAAATTTATTAAATTATGAAAATTAAAGAAATACATAAAGATCTTAAAAAACAAGTAAATATTGCTGAAAAGGAAAGAAAATCAAAAAGAGGACAAAAAACTTGGTACGATTTAAGAACTTTAAAAAAACTTAAATTAACAATGAAAGATAAGCTTTCAAAAATAATTTAAACGTTAATCGATATTATTAATTAAGCTCAAGATAAGGAATGTTGTTACCTGGTATCTCAGAATTTTAACTAACCTCTATTTAGTTGATCTTAAAGAGTTTTTCACCTAGGGGACTGATTGGGTCTTGAGGCGTAGGTTTGAGTTTAGTTTTTTCCTCAACAATACTTAGTAGCTTTTTAGCAAGTCCTTGACGTCTAAACATGGGATTAACAAAAATATATTCTACTTCAGCTGTCTCATTATATCTAACAAAACCAAGTGTAGTATTAATGTTTTTAAATGTAATAACACCATCACTTAGATCTATATCGTAATTTGTATTATTTAAATTATTCATCAATTATTTCCATCTTGTTCAAGTTTTTTTTCCAATTTTCTTACAAAAAATGAAACAATTAATATCAAAATTAAATACTCTAAAATTAAAAATGTATAAATTTCTAATGGTCTATAAGTTGATACAACTAATTCATTAGCTTTTCTTGTTAAGTCACCAATACCTATAATTGACACCAATGAAGACATCTTTAATACATATACAAACTGGTTACCTAATGCAGGTAAGATGTTTTTAATTGCTTGTGGAAGGATTACTAATCTTAATCTTTTATAGAAAGTTAAACCTAGTGACGAACCTGCTTCCCACTGTGATTTTTTAATTGAGTTTATGCCTGCTCTAAAGATTTCTGCTTGAAAAGCACTCTCACTTATTGCTAGTGCAATTATTCCAGACACAAATGGACTGAAACTTAAACCAGTCATTATAGGTAGACCGTAATAAATCCATAAGATTAAAACAAGCAGAGGTATTGCTCTTACAATTTCTACATATCCAATATTTATGTATGTTAAAAGTTTATTTTTAGCTAAAGAGGGTATTGCAACAATAAAACCTAAAATTGCAGAAATAATTATTGATATTACTGAAATATAAATAGTTGTTGTTAAACCACTTAGTAAAAATTTTAAGTTAGTTAATCCCTCAACATTATTAGGTGAAAGAATAAACCACCCTAACTCTTGACCACTACAAGAGTTAAGGGGTAAAATTAAAAGTAAAAAAATTAAATTTTTCACTCTTAAAGTTATAATGAATTAGAGATTAATATCTAATTTTTTATAAGCTTTTTAAATTATATTTAGCGAGTAGTTTATTAAAGAAACCAGATGATTTCTTATCCTTAATCCACGCATTAACATAATCATTCCAAATTTGATCATTCTTACCAACCATCATTGCTAAAAAGGCAGGATTTTTTTCTCCATCAGGAACAATTGCTAATTGAGGGTATTTTATAACTAATTTATTGGCCTCTGTTGAACTTGTAATGTTTCCATCTGCTCTTCCAGCTAAAACTTCTTGAAAGTCTCTTGCAGGAGATTCGACTGATTGCAATTTGGACATAGGAAAGAACTCTTTAGCTTTTTCTTCCTGAGAAGTTCCAAGTGTTGTTGCAATAGTTACACTTTTATTATTCAAAGAGTTCCACGTTGAATATTTTTTTAAATTCTTTTTAAGTACTAGTGGAACAGTCCCATACTTGTAGTAAGTATCTGTAAATCCAGCAACCTCTGCTCTTTTTGGAGTTTTAGTTACACTTGTAGAAATATCATATCTTCCTGCAGTAATCCCTGAAACAATAGTTTTCCATTCAGTAGGTACAAAAATAATTTTTACACCCATATCTTTTGCTAATTCACTCATTACATCAATATCAAAACCAACATATTTATTAGTAGCTGGATCTTTCATTGTCATTGGATCCCAGTCGCCTGTAGTTCCAACTTTTAACTCACCAGAAGATAAAATCTGATCAAGTTTAGTTTCTGCGTTAAGAGAGAAGGGTAAAAGTGCTAATAGCACCACAAGGATTATTTTTTTCATATTCCACATATAACAATAATTTTAATAAATTTAAGACTATAACCTTGACGCACTATCACTCATCCAAGAGTACAAATGCTCCGAAAAAGAGCGTCTAACAAGTAAATTAACATCATTTATTTCCGTAAGATGGATAATTACATCAATATGCGACAGTATTGTTTGAACAACTGAACCTTTCTTATTTTTAAATTCATTAAAGTTAAAAGGAGATCCAGTGGCAAATAGATCAAAAACTTTATTGCCTTTTATATTCAGCATTACAAATTGGTCACTCACATCAGTTACTGCACCCAATTTCACTTTAGATATGTTTTTGATTAATTCATCTTCAACTTGATAAGTATTACTGTCCTCACTCAAAGTTTCATTTGATATCAGCATCCATTCATCAGGACTTAACCAAAATGCAGTTAATTTCTCTGCTGTTGTTGATGTATTAGCTTCTGTAGGTAAGACCATATTAAGATTTTTACCAATAGCTGTAATAAAATCTTTTGTTTTGCCTCTTATGATTAACTTCATAATGGGTTTAATTTCTTTAATAACTAAATCAGAATAAGTGACATCACCTTTAATAGAAGTTTTATAATTAAGCATTTAACCTCACATTTTCTTTATCAAAAAAAACAGGATCAACAATTGTTACATTTATATTTTTATCTTCCATTGGAATAAACAATTTTTGACCTAGCATATTTTTACCACCCCTAACTACAGCTAGTGCAATTGATTTATTTAAATTAGGGCTATAGTAACTTGATGTTACATGGCCTAACATTTCAACTGGTTTTAAACTAGTGTTAGCAATTATCTGAGCTCCTTCTTCTAAAACTTCAGTTGGATTATCTGTTATAAGACCTACTAATTGTTTTCTATCTTCTTTCATGGTGTCAGATCTATAAAGAGATCTTTTACCAATAAAGTCATATTTCTTTTTACTAACAATCCAATCCATTTGTAAATCTATAGGTGTCATTGTTCCATCAGTATCTTGGCCAACAATAATAAATCCTTTTTCAGCTCTTAATAAGTGCATTGTTTCAGTACCATAAGGAGTGATATTAAACTCTTCACCTGCTTCCATGCATTTTTTCCATAAATCTTCACCATAGTTTGCCTGAATATTGATTTCATAACTATGTTCGCCTGTAAAACTAATACGCATAATCCTACATTTAATATTATCAATTTTTGCATTCTTGAAAGACATGTGTGGAAAGCTTTCATCTGAAAGATCAAGATCAGGTATTAATTTATTTAGAATTTTTTTACTGTTTGGACCGCAGATACTAGCTGTTGCATAATGATCAGTAACTGATGACAAGTAAACATCTAGCTCAGGCCATTCTGTTTGAAGGTAATCTTCTAATTTTCCTAATACATTTGCAGCACCACCAGTTGTTGTTGTCATGATATAATGATTTTCATCAAGTCTAGTTGTAACTCCATCATCATAAACCATACCATCTTCATTGAGCATTAAACCATAACGACATTTTCCTATGGCTAGTTTTGACCATGCATTTGTGTAAACTCTATTTAAAAATTCTGAAGCATCAGTTCCTTGAATGTCAATTTTACCAAGTGTTGATGCATCTAATATGCCAGCGCTATTTCTTGCGGCTTTACTTTCCCTTTGAACTGCATCATGCATAGTTTCGTTATTTTTTGGATGGTACCAAGCTCTTTTCCACTGACCTACATTTTCAAATTCAGCTTTATTTTCTATATGCCAGTCATTTATTGGCGTTCTTCTAAATGTATCAAAATATTCACCAACATTTCGACCAACAATTGTTCCAAATGTTAAAGGTGTGTAAGGGGGTCTAAACGTTGTTGTTCCAAGCTCACCCATCTTAATTCCAGCAGTTTCCGCAATAATACCAAGGGCATGCATATTACCAAGCTTACCTTGATCTGTACCCATTCCAGTTGTTGTATATCTTTTTACATGTTCAATTGATCTAAAGCCTTCTCTTAAAGCAAGTTTAATATCTTTTGCAGTTGCATCATTTTGATAATCAACAAAAGGTTTTGTTTTTCCTAAAACTTTATTAGATGGAAGTAACCAAATAGTTCTAATCTCATTATCTTTTGGACAATTTATTTTTAAATTGTCAAATTCAGTTTCTTTTATATTTAGAAATTCTTTTAAAGATTTTGTAGAATTTTTTATAATATCATCTAATTCAAAATCCCCATTGCTTGAGCCAATGCTAATTTGATCGGATGGGTATGTATCTGGAATAAAAACTTGATCTTTTTCTCTAAATTTTAATTTACCTCCAGATTGAGTAAATAAATGAACTGCTGGTGTCCATCCACCAGCAATAGCTAGACAATCACAATCAAGATTAATTTTCTCTTGGCTAGTAAAAGACTGTCCGTCTTTTGATAATTCCATTATCGTAATTCTATTAATTTTTTTATAGCCTTCCGTATTTACAACTGTGTGTGATCTATAAACTTTAATCCCTAAATCTTCAGCTTCTTTAGTAAATACAGTATTAGATTGTTCTCTAATATCTATGATTGCTTCAACCTTAATACCTTTTTTATTTAGTGAAATTGCACTTTCATAAGCCGTATCATTATTAGTAAAAAATATATTTTTTCGACCTGTTGCAACACCATAATAGTCTGCATATTTTTTAACTGCAGATGAAAGCATAATGCCTGGTCTGTCATTATTGTTAAATACCAGAGGTCTTTCTAAAGAGCCAGTAGCAACAATAACTTTTTTAGCTCTAATTTTTAACAATCTTTGTCTTACCTTTTTATTTTTTTCATTTTTAGGAAGGTGATCAGTTAAGTTTTCTCTTGCTAATAAATAATTGTATCCATGATAAGCGGCAACACTAGTTCTTGTTTTAATTTCTAGATTTTCAATGTTTCTTAATTCGTTAATTTCATTCTCTAACCACGCAGAAGAATTTTGATCATTTATTTTTACATGTTCTGAGTTTTGGAAAATTGTAGATCCTCCAATTTCATTTTTTTCATCAAGTAACAATGTTTTAAGATTATTTTTTGCTGCAGTTTTAGCGGCCATAATCCCGCCAATACCAGCTCCAATTACCAAAACATCACAATGGATGTATTTATGATCATATATGTCAGGGTCAGGCTCAGTTGGTGATTTTCCTAATCCAGCAGAATGTCTTATAACGTATTCGTACTTCTCCCAAAAGCTAGCAGGCCACATAAAAGTTTTGTAATAAAAACCAGCAGGTAGAAGAGGGGATAAGAAGTTATTTATACCTCCAATATCAAAATCAACACTAGGCCAACAATTTTGGCTATTTGCCTCAAGACCGTGATATATTTCAAGTTCAGTTGCTCTAACATTTGGTTCTGTTAGTGCTGTGTTGTTATTAACTTGCACAATTGCATTAGGCTCTTCAGACCCAGAAGTCATTATTCCCCGTGGTCTATGATATTTAAAACTTCTCCCCACTAAATGAATATCATTAGCGAGTAGAGCTGAAGCAAGAGTATCACCCTTGTATCCAAAATAAGATTTTCCATTGAATTTAAAAGAAACTCTGGAGGTTTCATCAATATATTTACTGGTTGTAACTCTTAAATTTTTCAGCATTAAATTATTTTACAGGAGGTTTTTCACCCATTTTATATATGGCTCTAATTTTGTCATTAGAAGTATCCCTAACCATGTTGAACCATTTTCTACAACCATGTGCATGGTTCCATCTTTCAAATTGAATACCTTTAATATTTTTTCTCATAAATAAATATTCTGCCCATTCAGCATCACTTAATTCTGTAGGTTGTTTAGGTCTTTCAATATGTGCTTCACCACCAGCTTTAAATTCACTTTGTTCACGTTCACCACAAAAAGGACAGGTAATTAAAAACATTAGTGAGCTACCGCCGCTGCACCATGTTCATCAACAAGGTCTCCGCTAATAAATCTATTTAAATTAAATGCAGCATTTAATTTATGTGGTTCATCATTTGCTATTGTATGAGCGAATAAATCACCCGATCCAGGTGTTGCTTTAAATCCACCAGTTCCCCAACCACAATTAAAGTACAAACCTTTTACTGTCGTTTTACTAATAATAGGACTAGCATCTGGACAGATATCAACAATTCCACCCCATTGTCGTAGCATTCTCATTCTACTAAAAATTGGATAAAGCTCTAAGATTGCATTCAATGTACCCTCAACAATATCATGACTGCCTTTTTGTGAATAAGAAATATAATCATCAGTACCAGCACCTATTACAAGTTCACCTTTGTCAGACTGACTAACATAAGCATGAACAGCGTTAGACATTACCACTGTATCAATAATTGGTTTGACTGGCTCTGAAACTAGAGCTTGAAGAGGTTTACTCTCTAAAGGCAACCTTAAGCCTGCCATATTTGCTAATACACTTGAATGACCAGCAGCAACTACTCCAACTTTTTTAGTTTTTATAAAACCTTTTGTTGTCTCTATACCTTCTGCTTCATCACCGTTTCTTTTAATTCCTTTAACTTCACAATTTTGAATTATATCTACTCCCATTTCATCTGCACCCCTAGCATATCCCCAAGCGACAGCATCATGTCTTGCGGTACCAGCTCTTCTTTGTAAAGTTCCACCCAATACGGGGTATCGAATATCTTTTGAAGTATTAATGATAGGACAAAATTTTTTAACTTCTTCAGTGCTTAAGTAAACTGCATCTATGCCATTTAATCTATTAGCATGTGTTCTTCTTTTTAAATCTCTAACGTCTTGTAAGTTATGTGCAAGATTCATCACACCTCTTTGACTAAACATAACATTGTAATTTATTTCTTGAGATAAACCTTCCCACAATTTTAATGCATGATTATAAAGACCAGCGCTAGCATCCCATAAATAATTGGATCGTATAATCGTAGTATTTCTTCCAGTATTACCACCACCAATCCAGCCTTTTTCTACAACAGCAATATTTTTCATATTATGTTTTTTTGCTAAATAATACGCAGTTGCTAAACCATGACCACCACCACCAATAATAACTGCATCATATTCTTTTTTTATAGTGGGATCTTTCCAGGCTTTTTGCCAATTTTCATGATAGGAAAAAGCATTTTTGACTAATGAGAATATTGAATACTTATTTTTCATAATATTATTCAAGAATTACTTTATAAATATTGAATATTCAATACAATCGGTTATATCAATGTCGCAGTGGAAGAGTGGGTGAGAGGCTGAAACCAGTCGTTTGCTAAATGACCGTGCGGGGAAACTTGTACCGAGGGTTCGAATCCCCTCCTCTTCCGCCATTAAAATAAAGGGTGATCTTTAAAAAAGTTCTTCATTTTAATAGGCTTTTTTTCCAAGATATATCTATACACATTATAGTTTTCCATAACACGCTGAACATAATTTCTTGTCTCTTTAAATTTAATTAATTCAACCCAATCTACAAAATCAACTTGTTTTTTTTGTGGGTTTTTATTTATCTTTTTCCAATATTTAACTCTTTTTGGACCAGCGTTATAAGCAGCTGCAGCAAAAGGATAGGCCCCATCATATTGTAAAATTAAACCAGCTATATAATGAGACCCTAGATTAATATTGTATTCAGGATCGGATGTTAATCTTGATTTTGAATAGGGTAACTTTGCTTGTTTGGCAACCAGCTTAGCAGTGTAAGGCATTAATTGCATTAATCCCTGAGCACCAACATGACTGTTTGCTCTCATATCAAACTCACTTTCTTGACGAATAAGAGAAAGAATAAAAGCAGTTTCTGGTATTTTTCTTCCATTAACGTATTCTGGTGTACTCATTATTGGATAGTTAAAATTATAGTGAAATCTTTTTTGATAAGATGCAATCTTTGAAACTTGTATTGCAAAATCATATCTTGATATATTAGTTGCAAGTTCGGCTGCTAAAATTTCACTTCCACCTTTAATATTATCATTAGCTAAGTGTCTTAATATATTTTTTGTATACCTATCCTTATTTAGCTCATCTAAAAGATAAACAATTTTTACTAATTCTTTTTTATAAAAATATTTTCTATAAGTATCAGGTACAATAGCTTGTTCATCTAACTCAAATGTTTCATTCGGTCTAATTCTTAAAAATGCTAGTTGACCATAATATGTTGATAAATATTTGGTTGCTTCTTCATACCATTGTTTAGATTGTTCTTTGTCACCAATTTTTTCATAAGATCTCCCAAGCCAATAAGCGCCACGAGATAAACTAATTGGGTAACTCACATTTTGATAAAAATTATTAAAATGGTCTATTGCTAAAATAGGATCATCTAAAAAGCTTAATGCAATCCAACCACTCATCCATTCAGCGTCTGCATATTCTGGGCCTATGTTCAAAGAATGTTTGCTCACAACTTTATAAGCTGACTCATATTTCTTCTTATAAATAAGAGCTCGTGTCATTATTGCTCTTTCTTTCCACCACTTGTCTGGCCTAACTAAATAATCTTTATTGTTTGGAACTTTAAATATAATCTCTAAAAATCGTCAATTCTTCCTCTTTTTCTTCTCCATTTAAGTCGATCGTAATTTAGTCCAGCATCATTTTTAAGTTTTGTTGGAACATTTTTGATTGCATTATCAACACCATAAGACTTGCTCATTAAAATTTGTCTAGCTGTATAAAGCAACTCATAGTCTTTAGGTAAATATTTTAACATTCTTTTTAAATCCCAAAATTTACCTTCCCAAGCTAAATAATCTGCACGTTTGATATAATCATTTGCATCTAAATATTTTTTATATCTTTTCCTAAAAAATTTCATATTAGACCTATTTAGATCTGCAGTTATCCAGCCATCCTTGATTAGAGAAGTACCTTTGGTGATATCACCTGTTAATATAAAGCTTTCTCCAAGTATTAGTTTTCCATAACCACTTAATGGTTCCTCAGAATTAAACCAACCTATGATCTTATTTGGCGAAATCTTATCTGTTGAAAGTTTGTGTTCAGCTAAATACCGAACTCTACTTATTCTTGGGTAGTTTTCATTATTTTTTATAAACGTTAAATAGTCATAAAAACTTGCTTGGTTGCCTGTAGTTAGCAAATGTCTCCATTGAATGAAATTGTATATAGATTTGTCCTTAGCTTTTTTAGACTGTGATAGTGCTGTTAACCACTGACTTTTTTGCATTGATGCAATAGATTTTTTTGCAATTCCATAATCTTTTTGACTATAATATTTTGACATACTTTTGACTACTGATTTACTCTTTTTAACAACTAAAGGTTTACTTTTAGGAATAAGAAAATTAATTTTTTTTAGATCTTTTTTGACTATTATAGTTTTAGGTTCATCTTTTTCTTTGGATGGTTTAGGTTTGGGTTTAAGTATACCCTGTGATATTTTTGCGCTCTGAGCCTCTTCATTTAAAAAAGGTTTTTTTAAAGGAATTATTGATATTTCAGCAGCAAATACATTTCCTATTACTATCAAACTTAATAATAGTGATTTTATAAAAAAAAATATCTTTCTGGGCATAAATTTACTAAATGAATCTTTAAACTATGTTATAAGTATTTATGTTCAAAGGATCAAATGTTGCTTTAATAACCCCATTCAAGAATAATGAGCTCGATGTAGAAGCTTATATTAAGCTTATTCATTTTCAAATATCAAATGGTACTAACGGTTTGGTGCCTGCTGGAACAACAGGTGAATCACCAACATTAAGCCACGATGAACATCAAAAAGTAATAGATTTATGTGTTAAAGAAAGTGATGGAAAAACTATAGTTATTGCTGGTACTGGTTCTAATTCAACTAAAGAAGCAATTTCTCTAACAACACACGCTGAAAAAGCAGGCGCGGATGCAGCTTTAATAGTAACCCCATATTATAACAAGCCAACACAAGAAGGATTATATCAGCATTATAAAGCAATAAACGACAAATGTGGGATACCAATTATAATTTACAATATTCCTGGAAGATCTGTAATTGATATGACTGTTGATACAATGGCTAGATTATTTGAATTGAAAAATATTGTCGGAGTTAAAGATGCTACTGGTGATTTAGATAGAGTTAATCAACAAAAAGATAAAATGGGAACTGATTTTGTTCAGCTGACAGGTAATGACGATAACGCTTTAGAATTTAATAACAGAGGTGGTATTGGATCTATAAGTGTAACTGCAAATATTGCTCCTAAGTTATGTTCTGATTTTCAGAAAGCCTCAAAAATAGAAAATGATGAGAGCAAGCTTGAAGCGATCAGACTAGATAAAATTTTACAACCTGTTCATAACTCCATGTTTGTAGAAAGCAATCCAAGCCCCGTTAAGTATGCTGCAAAACTTTTGGGTCTTTGCGATGACGATGTTAGATTACCTTTGGTCAAGGTTACAGACCCAGCCAAGGATATTGTTAAAAAAGCTTTAGTATCAGCAAATCTACTCTAATGAACAAAAAAGCCAATTCTGGTTTAAAAATTATTTGCTTAAATAGAAAAGCAAGTTTTAACTTTTTTTTTGAAGACTTAATTGAAGCAGGAATAGTTCTTAAAGGATCAGAAATTAAATCTATTAGAGAGGGAAAGGTGAATATTGCAGACTCTTATGCTGTAGAGAAAGAAGGTGAAATAGTTTTGATTAATTCTCATATTGCAGCCTTTAAACAAGCCAGTTATTCGAATCATAATCCAACTGATGAACGAAAGTTGTTGTTAAATAAAAAAGAAATTAACAAATTAATTGGTAAAATGCAGAGAGATGGTTTTACTCTTGTTCCAACAAAGATGTATTTTAAAAAGGGAAAAGCTAAAATAGAAATAGCAGTAGCAAAAGGTAAAAAACAATTTGATAAAAGAGCTACTAAAAAAAATAGAGATTGGAATCGTGAAAAAGCAAGACACATTAGAAAATCAAGTTAAACAATCATACTTAGCAATAGGATCAAATTTAGGTAACAAAATTACTAACATTCATATGGCTATGTCTGAATTAGAAAAAAATAAAATTAAGATAACAAAAGTATCATCTTATTATTCATCAAAATCTTGGCCAAACCCTTTAATGCCAAATTTTATAAATACTGTTATAAAAATTGAGACAATCTTAGAACCGTTAGAATTATTAAAAATTTGTAACTTTATTGAATTAAAATTAGGCAGGGTTAGATCAAAAAAAAATGATCCAAGAACATGCGATATTGATATAATTGATTATGATAAAAAAATTTTGAATATAAACAGCAATAAACTAACAACTCCTCATCCAAAGATGACTAAGAGAAATTTTGTTTTGTTGCCATTATTTGAAATAGATAGGGGTTGGAAACATCCAGAATCTAAGATTAATATAGTTAATTTAATTAATTCTTTACCAATTAAAGATTTAAGATCTATCAAACAAATATAAATTGATGTTATAGTTAAGAATGCTTAATTCAGAAGAGTTAATAAATAAAGTCAAAGTTTATAATAAGTTTTTAAATCCAGAAAAATTAAATAAAGCTTATAATTTTGCTGTTAAAGCACATGAAAATCAAAAACGCGATTCTGGCGACCCATACTCAATTCACCCTATTGCGGTAGCTAATATATTAACTGAACTAAAGCTAGATAGCGCAACTATAGCAACAGGATTGCTTCATGATACTATTGAAGATACACATGCTACTTACGAAACTATAAAAAATGAGTTTGGGCAAGAGGTTGCCGATTTAGTTGATGGTGTAACAAAAATATCAGTCTTTGAAAATCAAGCCACATCAACATCAAAAGCAGAAAATTTTAGAAAATTAATTATAGCAACCTCAAAAGATATTAGAGTTCTTCTTGTTAAAATCGCCGATCGATTACATAACATGAGGACCATTGATGCAATTTCAAAAATTGAAAAAAAAGAACGTATCGCTAAAGAAACTATGGAAATTTATGCACCATTAGCAGACAGAATGGGGATGCATAGAATTAGGGATGAACTAGAAGATTTATCTTTTAAAGTTCTAAATAACAATGCAAGAGAACTTATAAAAAAAAGATTAGATGAAATTAAAGATGATAAAGTAAATAGCTTTAATTCAATTTCATTACAATTCAGTGGATTGTTAAATGAACACAAAATAAATGCTGAAATTGTTGGCAGAGAAAAAACTCCTTTTTCTATTTGGAGAAAAGTTCAAAAAAAAAGAATATCACTAGAGCAAATTTCGGATATCATTGGATTTAGAATAATACTCGATAACATTGAAGACTGCTATAAGGCTCTTGGTATATTTCACAAAGAGTGGAATTGTATACCTGGAAAATTTAAAGATTATATTTCGTCGCCTAAGATTAATAAATATCAATCATTACATACTTCAATTATGGGACCCAATAGAAGACCAATTGAAATACAGCTCAGAACATTGCAAATGCACGAGTATGCAGAAAGAGGCATAGCATCACATTGGAAATATAAATCTTCTGAAAAATTTAATTCATTAACGTGGAAAGAATATGATTGGCTTGCGGATTTAGTTGAGATTATTGATAAGAATGAAAACCCAGAACATTCTTATGAGTATACCAAGCTACAAATGTTTCAGGAAAATGTTTTTTGTTTTACCCCAAAAGGATCTGTAATTAAATTACCAAAGGACGCGACACCAATCGATTTTGCTTATGCTGTGCATACCAAAATAGGCAATAGCACCATAGCTTGTAAGATTAATGGTAACGATAGTGAGTTACAAAGTATACTTTATAATGGAGATGTTGTTGATATTATCACCTCTAAAAATAAATCACCTTCATTGCACTGGATACCTGTTACAAAAACTGGAAAAGCAAGATCAGCAATTAGAAAGTATTGGTATAGAAAAGGAGAAGAGAAGGCTCAAAGAATTAAAAAATACAATACTACGCTATGGATTTCTTTGCCTGATAAACCAGGAAAGCTAGGAGAGATAACAACTTTACTTGGTAGCCATAGTTTAAACATCTCGAGTGTTGAAATGAAAGAAAAGTCTAAAGAATATATTAATTTTAAATTCAATCTAATTATAAGAGACTTGAAGAACTTTACAAATTTTATCAGTGAGTTAAAACAAAAGGAAATAAAATTTAAAATCATTAGACATGAGGATAACTGGTTAAAGGAACGTAATGCTTTCACACGAAAAATCTTTAAATATTTTAAAAAAAACTAACGCACTTTTAGAAGGCCATTTTATTCTTTCATCAGGCTTGCATTCACCTAAATATATTCAGTGTGCTAAACTTTTAAGCTTTCCACATTTAGCTAAGGATATTTGTAATTCTTTAGCAAAAAAAATTAAAAAAAATTTTAAATCTATAGATTTGATTTTAGCCCCCGCAATGGGGGGAGTTATTATTGGTTATGAAATCGGTAAACTTCTAAAAAAAGAGACAATATTCTGTGAAAGAGTTAATGGTAAATTTGCTTTAAGACGTGGGTTTCATATAAAAAAAGGATCAAAAGTTTTAATAATTGAAGATGTTATAACAACAGGAAAATCAAGTTTAGAATGCGTTAAGTTGATTACAAAACCAGGTGCAAAACTTATCGGCTTTGCCTCGATTATCGATAGATCAACCAAGAACTCACTAAAGATAAAAAAGAATATTATCGCACACATGAAGATTGACGTTCCAACATTTAAGAAAAATAACCTTCCAGAAAGTCTTAAAAATACTCCGATTACAGTTCCCGGAAGTAGATTTATAAAATGAAAAGACTAGGTATTAATATTGATCATGTTGCTACAATAAGAAATGCAAGAGGATCGTTCCACCCAGATCCGCTAACCATTGCCAAGCATGTAACTAAATGTGGAGCTCATTCAGTAACTATACATTTGAGAGAAGACAGAAGACATATAAAAGATATTGATGTTATTAAAATTTGTAAAAATAAAAAAATAATCACTAATTTAGAAATTTCACTAAACAGAAAAATAATAAATATAGCATTAAAAAATAAACCCAATTTTATTTGCATAGTTCCAGAAAAAAGAAAGGAAGTAACAACAGAAGGTGGATTAAACCTAATAAAAAATAAAAAAAAAATAAAAGAAATAATATCATTATTTAATAAGAAAAATATTAGAACAAGTTTATTTATTGACCCAACGTTAAAAGATATAAAAATTGCAAAAGAATTAAATTCATCTTGTGTTGAATTACATACTGGGAAAATTTCTAATTTAGTAAAAGAAAATAAAAATTATAAAAATGAATATTTAAAAATTAAGAAATGTTCAGAACTTGGTGTTAAACTTGGAATTGAGGTTCATGCTGGCCATGGTCTTGACTATAAAACTACTGCTATATTAAGTAAAATTAAAGAAATTACAGAATTTAATATTGGTCATTTTATAATCGGTGAGTCGCTCACTCATGGTTTAAAAAATACTATAAAGACATTTAAAAAAATAACCAATAAATAGATATGAAAATTCTTGGTATCGGTGTCGATATAGTAGAAAATATTAGAATACATAAATCTTTAAAAAATGTTAGTTTTATTAAAAGAGTTTTTTCAAGCTCAGAAATATTGTTATCCAAAAACATAACAAATAAAAAATCTTATTATTCAAAAAGATTTGCTGCTAAAGAAGCATTTTCTAAAGCAATTGGAACAGGTTTTAGGGGTAATTTGAATTTTAAAGATATAACTATAACTAACGATAAATTAGGAAAACCCTCTTTTGTAGTCACCGATAAAATTAAAAAAATTATTAAAAAGCAATTTAAGATATCATCCTTTGATTTCTTTCTGTCAATTTCAGATGAAAAAAAATATTCTATAGCCTACGTAATTTTACAAAAAAAATGATAACCAAAAATATTATAATTGATAATGTTAAAACAATTTTTTATGCTTTAGTAATAGCTATTGTTATCAGATCTCTTTTTATTCAACCTTTCTACATTCCTTCGTCATCAATGGAACCAACACTTTTAATTGGTGATAGACTGTTTGTTACGAAGTATTCTTATGGTTACAGCAAGCATTCTTTCCCTTTTAGCCCACCAATAATAAATGGAAGACTATTTTCAAAGAAACCTAAGGTTGGTGATGTTATTGTTTTTAAAACACCAGCTGATAATAGGACAGATTATATTAAAAGATTAATTGGTCTACCAGGTGATAATATTCAATTCATTAACGGTGATCTATTTGTAAACAATAATCAAATATTCAAATCTAGAATTTCCCAAAATGATAAAATTTATTGTGGAAAACAAACTATAGACGTTAATACATTTGAGGAAAAACTTCCAAACGGCAAAACATATACCAGTGTATATTTAAAAAGTTATAGTTTTCAAAATTCTGATAATTTTATAGTTCCTTCTAAACACTACTTTTTTTTAGGTGACAACAGAGACTGCTCTAAAGATAGTAGATACCTGACTAGTGTCGGTTATGTTCATGAAGATAATTTAGTCGGCAAAGCTCAATTTATTTTTTTTTCATCTGATTTTAGAATTGGAAGTATTTTTTCTTTTTGGAAATGGCATAAAACAATTAGATTTGACAGGTTTTTTAAGAAAATTATTTAATGAAAATTAATCCGACAGCATTAGAAAAGAAATTAAAATTAAAGTTTTCAGATCAAAAAATTTTCATTAAAAGCTTAACGCACAAAAGCTTTGATTCAATAAACAATAATGAAAAAATTGAATTTTTAGGAGATAGAGTTTTAGGTCTTATTATTGCAAAAAAATTATTAGAACTTTATCCTGAAGAAAGAGAAGGGGTATTGGATAAAAAATTTGCTTCATTAGTAAATAAAAAAAAATGTCTAGAAATTGCTAAAAAAATTGAATTAGAGAAATATATTTTAGTTTTAAATCCTAAAAATAAAAAAATTGAAATTGAAGATAAAATAGTAGCGGACTGTTTAGAGGCTTTAATTGGAGCGATCTATCTTGACAAAGGTTTAAATTTGACTGAAAAATTTATTCTCAATTTATGGAGTGAGCATATTACAGCGAGTGTTGTAACCCAAATTGACGCAAAGACAAAACTTCAAGAATACTCGCTTAAGATTTTTAAAGTCTTGCCTATTTATAAGCTAATATCCAATACTGGGCCTCGCCATAAACCACTCTTTAAAGTTGCTGTTAAATTAAAAAATACTAAATTTTTTACAGCAGAGGGATCTTCTAAAAAAGACGCAGAACAGAATGCTGCCTCTTTATGCATTGAGGATGTTTTTAAAAAATGAATTGGGATGATAGTGCTTATTTAGTTTCCAAAAATAGATACAGTGAAAATTCAATAATTGCTGAAGTTTTTACTGAAAATCATGGAAAAATTTCGGGGATAATTTTTGGTGGTACATCAAAGAAAATCAAAAACTATTTACAAATCGGTAATAAAATTTATGTAAACTATAATTCTAAAAGTGTTACTAGAATTGGTTATTTTAAAATAGAAATTCTGAAAGCTTTAACTCCACTCTATTTTGATGAAAATCAAAAACTATCATGTATTACCTCGGCTATGCATCTTATAAAGCTTCTCACTGCTGAAGCTCAGTCTAATAAAGAAATTTTTAAATTAATTGATAATTTTTTTGAAATATTAACTTATGATAATTGGATACAAAAATATATTTTCTGGGAGTTAGAACTTTTAAAATTATTAGGATATGATTTAGAATTAAAAAATATGGTTGAAAAAGAGATTGTTGATAGTGAAATCAATTATTTTGTTAAATCCTCAACTGAGAAAAAAAGTATTCCAAATTTTCTAATAGATGAAAGCAATCCAGATGTTAATTTAAAAAATTTACTCAAAGGTTTAAAACTTGTTAGTGATTACCTTGAAAAAAGTATTCTAAAACCAAACAATCTAAACCTTCCAACTTCCAGGACTCATTTTATTAATCTTTTAAAATAATTATTTGATTAAATTGTTAATTCTATCAGCGTAATAGCTTACTATAGCGTTTGCCCCAGCTCTTTTAAATGAAATCAAACTTTCTAATACTGAGTTTTTATCTATCAGCCCTTTTTTTATACTATTACTTAATAGACTGTATTCACCTGAGACTTGATAGGCTAGAACAGGAATTTTAAAATTATCTTTAACTACTTTAATTATGTCTAGATAAGGCATGCCAGGTTTAACCATAACCATATCAGCTCCTTCTTTAATATCTAGAGCTACCTCTCTTATCGCTTCATCACTGTTTCTAAAGTCCATTTGGTAATTTTTCTTATCACCTTTTAGCAATCCTTTTGAACCAACTGCATCTCTGAACGGACCATAAAAACTTGATGCATATTTTACTGCATAAGAAAGTATCTGAACCATTTCGTGACCTTCTTTATCTAAAGCTTTTCTTATTTTACCGATTCTTCCATCCATCATGTCTGATGGAGCCAAAACATCACAACCAATTTCTGCTTGTAGCAATGATTGGTTTATCAAGACTTCAATAGTTTCGTCATTTAATACGTAACCTGATTTTATTAAACCATCATGACCATGAGAAGTATAAGGATCTAAAGCTACATCACACATAATACCAATTTCGTTTTTATATCTTTTTTTAATATATTGAATGGCTTTGCAAACAAGATTGTCCTCATTTAATGCTTCAGTTCCAATCTCATTTTTTTTGGTTTTATTTGTATAGGGGAACAATGCGACCATAGGTATTTTATTCTTGATTGCTTTATCAATAATAATTCCAAGTTTATCTATTGTGTACCTATAAACATCAGGCATTGTTTTAATGGATTGTTTTATATTTTTTCCATCAATTAAGAATATAGGTAATATAAAATCACTAGACGAAAGGCTATTTTCTTGAATTAACCTTCTAGACCAATCGTTTTTACGACTGCGCCTAAGCCTTAAATTTGGATAATTTCCTGTAATCATGTTTAAATCTATTTTTAAAATGCGACAAATGTATTATACAAATATATATTAAATTAAGTAAAAAACAATCAGCATGAGTATTGAAAATAAAAATATTGTAAACTTAGACCTAAAAAAAAAAGAGAAGATTTTAGATTTTAGTGACTTTCAAAAACAAAATATCAAGTTTGATATTGATAAATTACAAGAAGCCTACAATCAAATTATTCAAACTAAAAAATTTGATGATGGTGGAGGAATTGCCCACTTTGGAGCTATTTCTCTAACACAAATTCCTGGTGACCCAGACTCTGTTAAAGGAAGCAAAGCTAGAGGTGTTTATTGGACAAAACCAGATAAGTCAGGAAAAGAAGTTTCAAGAGATGTTTCAATTGATGAAGCTGCTTATTCAGAATTTATACCCGACTATGAAAACACCTACTTTAAAGAAGTGTATGATGTGCTTTCTTCAAAATATAAATTAGGTAGAGTTAGGATTTTATTAAAGGAGCCAAGATCAACATTGAGTTGGCATAGAGATCCAGAACCAAGGTTGCATATACCCCTAATTTCAAATCCAGGCTGCCTAATGGTTATAGACAATGTTGCAAAACATATGCCTGCAGATGGATCGGTGTGGGTTACTAACAATACAAAATATCATAATGCTTTTAATGGTGGAGAAGAAAATAGAGTTCATCTAGTAGCATGTGTTTTAGATTATAAGTTTAACTAGATTGAAAAAAATTTTTTTATCCTCAGATCATGCTGGTTATAAGTTAAAGGAATTAATTAAACTTCATTTAGATAAAAAAAAAATTAATTATACAGACTTGGGCCCATACAATAGTGATAGAGTCGATTATCCTGATTATGCTCATAAAGTTGCAAGAAAAGTTAAAACCAATAACAATCATACTGGTATATTAGTTTGTGGCTCTGGGATGGGAATGAATATTGCTGCAAATAGACATAAAAATATACGTGCAGCTCAATGTTTTAATTTAAAATCTACTAAATTATCAAGATTGCATAATGATGCAAATATCATTACATTGGGATCTAGACTGCTTACTAAAAAAAATGCTTTAAATTGTGTTAGTGTTTTTTTAAATACAAAGTTTGAAGGTGGAAGACACGCAAAAAGAATTAAGAAAATTTAATTATGTCTAGTGAAAAAAACTATTTAAACGAAAACTATAAAAGCTTTTTTGAAGATAGCTTATCTGTAACTGATCCAGAATTACATAAAGCAATAAGTGATGAATTAAAAAGACAACAACAGCATATAGAATTAATTGCTTCTGAGAATATTGTTTCACAAGCCGTTCTAGAGGCGCAAGGTTCTGTTTTAACAAATAAATATGCAGAAGGATATCCTGGGAAAAGATACTACAATGGATGTGAACATGTTGATGTTGCTGAAAACTTAGCCATTGAAAGATTAAAAAAATTATTTGATTGTAAATTTGCTAACGCTCAACCACATTCTGGAGCTCAAGCGAATGGAGCTGTATTTTTAGCACTATTAAATCCTGGTGATACTTTTATGGGGATGAGCTTAAATTCTGGTGGTCATATTACGCATGGATTAAAAATTTCAATGTCAGGTAAATGGTTCAATCCAATAGGGTATGATGTTGATAAAGAATCAGAACTTATCGATTATGACAATGTTGAAAAACTTGCATTAGAACACAAACCAAAACTTATAATTTGTGGGGGCAGTGCTTACTCTAGAGTAATTGATTTTAAAAGATTTAGAGATATAGCTGACAAAGTAGGTGCATATTTAATGGTAGATATGGCACACTTTTCAGGTTTAGTTGCTGGTAAAGGTTATCCAAATCCATGTGAACATGCACACGTAGTAACATCAACAACTCATAAAGTTTTTAGAAGTGCTAGAGGTGGAATTATCTTAACTAATCATGAAGACTTAGCAAAAAAATTTAACACAGCAGTATTTCCTGGTTATCAAGGTGGACCATTGATGCATGTCATTGCAGCAAAGGCAGCTGGTTTTTTAGAAGCATTAAGACCAGATTTTAAAGATTATATTAAATCAGTTTTAGCTAATGCTAAAATTTTATCAGAGACACTTAAGAATAATGGCTTTAAGATTTATTCTGGCGGAACGGATACACACTTAATGTTAGTTGATCTAAGACCTTTTAATGTTAAGGGTAATTTAGCAGCCGAAAGCCTTTCTAATGCTAATATTACCTGTAATAAAAATGGTATACCTTTCGATTCAGAAAAGCCGATGATTACTTCTGGTATAAGATTGGGAACTCAAGCTGCTACAACTAGAGGTTTTGGATTAAAAGAATTCGAAAAAGTAGGTGAATTAATAACTAAAGTTGTAAAAGGTTTATCTGACAATCCCGAAGACAATAGTAAAATTGAAGAAGAAGTTAGAAATGAAGTTATAGAGCTTACCTCTCACTTCCCAATATATAAAAATTTAAAATAATGATTTGTTCGATTTGTAAAAAAGGTGAAACATCAGTTGTAGACTCTAGACCTACAGAAGATGGTACCGCTATAAGAAGAAGAAGACTTTGTGTATGTGGAGCCAGATTCACAACTTTTGAAAGAGTACAATTTAGAGAAATAATGGTTATTAAAAAGAATGGAAGAAAATCATCTTTTGATAGAGATAAGCTTTCAAAATCAATTTACATAGCATTAAAGAAAAGACCAATTGATACTGAAACAGCAGAAAAGTTTATTAGCAGGACTTCAAGAGCATTAGAGGAACTTGGCCAAAGTGAAATTTCATCGAATACAATTGGCACAATGGTTATGGAAGGTTTGAAAGATCTTGATCCAGTTGCGTACGTTAGATTTGCATCTGTATATCGAAATTTTAGAGAAGAAAAAGACTTTGTGCAATTCGTGGACAAATTAGATGTCTACAAAAAAAGATAAATTTTCAAAAAAAGATAAAACTTTTATGAAGCTTGCCTTAAATTTGGCTAAAGCACGACATGGACTGACTGGAGTTAATCCTTCCGTTGGATGTGTAATTGTTAAAAATAATGAAATACTTTCAATTGGTCAAACAGGTTTTGATGGCACACCTCATGCTGAATTTAATGCAATTAAAAATTCAAATGAAAACCTAGAAGATTCAAAAATGTATGTAACTCTTGAACCCTGTAGTCATTATGGAAAAACTCCTCCATGCACAAATATTATAATTAAAAATAAAATTAAAGAAGTTGTGTATGCGGTAGAAGATATTGATAAAAAAGTTAAAGGTAAAACTTTAAAAATTCTTCAATCCAAAGATATTTTAGTAAAAAAAAATTTACTTAAAAATGAAATTAATAAATTTTACATACCTTATTTCTTTAATAGAAAAAATAAACTTCCTTATGTTACTGGTAAAATTGCAATTTCTAAAAATAATTTAATATACAGCAAAGATACAAAAAGAATTTCAGATATTCATACCGATAAATTTACACATTTTCTTAGATATAAAAATGACTCATTAATGATTTCATCCAAGACTCTAAAAAAAGACAACTCAAAACTTAACTGTAGACTAGAAGGTTTAAATAAATTTTCTCCTAAAAGAATAATTTTAGACAGAAATTTAGAAACAAAAAAAAATTCGTATATTTTTAAAACAGCAAATAAAAATAATACTATAATTTTTTATCATAATGCTAAAACTAAAGAAAAAGCAATGTTTAAAAAAAAAGGTATAACTTTAATCAAAGGTAAATTGATTAAAAATAGCTTTGATATTAAGTCAATTTTAAAAAAACTTTATGTCCTTGGCTGCAGAAATTTATTAGTTGAAGGAGGAAATGATCTTTCTAAACACATTGTTAAAAAAAGACTATTTAATGAGTTTTATCTATACAAGTGTGCAAAAAGATTATCAAAGTTAGTTAACTATAAAGAGTTTAATTTTCTTAATGAATTAAAGAAAAATTATAAAAATAAATTGAAAATTAATAAAAAATTAGGCAAAGACTTAATTACACTTTACAAATAATATTATGTTTAATGGAATAATTTTCAATCAAGGCTTAATCACTAAATTTGAAAAAAGATCAAAGGGTATTAATATTTTTGTAAAAGCTGATTTAAAATTAACACGTAAAGATCTAGGTGTATCAGTTGCCTGTGACGGTGTTTGTTTAACATTAATTGATATTAAAAATAAAATAATGGAATTTTATCTTTCAGATGAAACTATACAAAGATCAAAGTTCAAATTCTTAAAAATTAATGATAAAATTAACCTTGAGCTTCCTTTAAAATTTGGTCAAAAAATATCAGGTCACATTTGCCAAGGTCACATTGATGCAGTAGGTAAAATTCAGAGCATTAAGAAGATTGATAAGTCATATTTATTTGATTTTGAGCTTGTTAAAAAAGAAAGAGCAAACTTAATTGAAAAAGCTTCTATTTGTATCAATGGAATTTCTTTAACAATTTCTAAAGTAACTAAAAAGGGTTTTCAAATATGGGTAATACCACACACATATAATCTCACCAATTTATCATCTCTAAAGAAAAACAGTCTCATTAATATAGAGATAGATATCTTATCTAAATACGTTAGAAATTATTTTAATGAAAAAAAATAGTTTTACTCCAATAGAAAACATAATTGCCATTGCCAAGAGAGGTGGCATGTTTATTTTGGTTGATGATGAAAAAAGAGAAAATGAAGGAGACTTAATAATATCAACAACAGACTCAAGTGCTAAAAATATTAATTTTATGGCCAAATATGGTCGTGGATTAATTTGCCTAGCACTAGATAGCGTACAGGCAAAACGGTTAAATTTATCCTTAATGTCACCAATAAATCAATCAAGGAATAAAACTGCTTTTACAATTTCTATCGAAGCAAAAAAAGGAATTACAACTGGGATTTCAGCAAAAGATAGAGCTAAGACAATTAAAATTGCATCAAAGAAAAATGTAAATAAAAAAGATATTGTTTCGCCTGGTCATGTTTTTCCAATCATTGCCAAAGATGGAGGTGTTTTAGTTAGAGCCGGTCACACAGAAGCATCTGTGGATATCTCAAAGCTAGCTAAAAAAAATAATTCAGCAGTTATTTGTGAAATAATGAATGAAGATGGTACAATGGCTAAGGGTCAAGATTTATTTAACTTTGCAAAAAAACATAATTTAAAGATAGGTAAAATTGAAGATCTTATTGCTTATCGTTTAAAAAAAGAAAAACTAATTAAACTTAAAAAACAATCTGATATTGAGGTTAAAAATCAGAAATATAAAATTAGAATTTATGAAAATCTTTTAGATGGATCTGAGCATTTTGCTCTAATTAAAGGAAATATTAAAAAAGGGATAGTACCAAGAGTTAGAGTAATTTCATCTAACGTGGTTCAAAATTATTTAATCAATCAGCAGTTACCAAACTCATTTAACAAAACTTTAAATTATTTTAAAAGATTTAATAATTGTGTTTTAGTATTTATTAAAGACACAAACTTAAGATCGGTTACGCAGACACTCAAGGATTATAAGAATAAAGATTTCTACAAAAAGGGAAATGATAAACTTATAAGAAATTATGGCATTGGTGCTCAGATAATCAAAGATTTAAAGATCAAAAATATGATATTAATTACTAAATCTCTCAAAAAAGTTATTGGGTTAGAAGGTTATGATATAAAGATTACTAAACAGGAAATCATTTAATGAAAAAAAAAATCTTAATAGTTATTGCGGATTATTATAAGGACATTGCTAAGGGGTTACTTGGTAGTGCTAAAGAAGTATTACCAAAATCTGGCTTAATAAAAGTTATTAGTGTTCCAGGTGCTTTTGAGATACCAGTCACAATTTCAAAAAATATTAAGAAATATGATGCTTTTTTAGCGCTTGGCTGCGTTATAAAGGGTGAGACACCACACTTTGATTTCATTTCTCATGCTTCAACTGAAGCAATAATGAAACTATCTATAGAAAATAAAAAACCTATTGGTAACGGAATTATTACCTGTCTAAATATGCGTCAAGCTATAGCTAGAAAAAAAAGGGGAGAGAGGCAGCTCAAGCTGTTATATCTGTCTTGTCTCAATAAATATGAGAACTCCATACAATCCCAATCAAAGTCCAAGAGTTATAATTATCCAAAAATTATATGGAAATTTTTTTAATGATGACACAGATTTAACTTTTCCTAAACATAGATTTAAAAAGTTTATTAAGGATGTGGTTTTAGGCACAATAGAAAGAGACGAAGTGATTAAAGAAGAAGTTAAAAAATATTTAAGTGAAGATATTCAACTAACTAATTTAGATAAAGTTTTTCAAATAATTGTTAAATCAGCTATATTCGAGTTTTTATATAAGCCAAAAGTATCTACAAAAATAATTATTAAAGAATATCTTGATGCATCAAATTTTTTTTTAGAAGACTCTCAAACAAAATACTTGAATGCTATACTAGATAAAATAGCTAAAAAAATAAGAACAACTAATGCATGAATTTGAATTAATAAAAAATTACTTTCAAAAACTTTCCACAAAATCTCCTAGTGCCCTAAATTTAAATGATGATGTTTTTTTTGATAAAAAAAATAGATTAGCTGTTTCAGTTGACACATATACTGAAGGTAATCACTTTATAGATTTTAAAAAGCCAGAATTAGTTATTAAAAAGATAATTAGATCGTCAATATCAGATCTTATTTGTAAAGGTGTTAAGCCAAAATATTATTTTATTTCAGGTTCAGGTAATAAAAAAAGTTTTTCTAAATCAAATTTATCAAAAATCAGCAAAGCTCTTAACCAAGAACAAAATAAATATAAGATATTTTTAAGTGGTGGAGATACAGTTTTTTCAAATAAGTTAAGTTTTACAATTACCTCAATTGGTTTTGCTAATAATATTATCTATAGAAATAAAGCTAAAATTAATGATGATATTTATGTATCTGGCAATCTAGGTGATAGTTATTTGGGTTTATTAGTTTTAAAAAATAAAATTAAACTTAATCAGCGATTAAAAAAATATTTTATTAACCAGTATTTTATGCCAAATATTCAATTACAATTAACAGACAAAATTAAGAAATTTGCCAACACGTCAATTGATATCTCTGATGGATTATTAGCGGATCTTGATAAAATGATTAATAGCCAAAAATTATCATACAAACTTTTTTTAAAAGATATTCCAATTTCAGATAATCTTAAAAAAGTACTTGATTTTAAGAAACTATCTAAGATCAACTACATTTCTAACGGTGATGATTATCAGATTTTATTTACGGCCTCAAAAAACAAGATGGGAATCATAAAGAAAATGGCCTCTAATTGTAGAGTTAAGCTTACAAAAATTGGCTCAATCCAAAGCTATGTTGAAAAATCATCCATTATTGGTGGCAAAAATCTTCAAATATCCCTTAAAAACAAGGGTTATTTTCATAATTTTTAGCAAGTTAAATATTGCCTTTTATTGCTTTTTTTGTATTGTCCGGACTTTAAATAATAAAATTTAACAACCAAACAACTAAAAAGGCATCATGAACTCACTTATAGAAACAATATTACTTTACACCATAGCAGCTGGATCACTTGCAATTGTTTATGGGTTTTTTACTGGTTTAAATATTCTTAATCTAAGTGCTGGAAATGCAAAAATGCAAGAAATTGCATCTGCAATTCAGATTGGAGCTAAAGCCTATCTAACAAGACAATATAAAACGATAGCCGTGGTTGGAGTTGTTGTTTTAGTTATTATTTGTGCAGTGTTTAGCCCTTTAGTTGGTCTTGGTTATTTTATTGGTGCAACACTATCTGGAATAGCTGGATATGTTGGAATGTTAGTTTCGGTTCAAGCTAATGTTAGAACTGCAGAAGCATCAAGAAAAGGTTTAGCAAGTGGTCTTGCCGTAGCTTTTAAATCGGGTGCTGTCACAGGAATGCTTGTTGCCGGTTTAGCTTTATTAGCTATAGCAGTTTATTATTATATTTTATTAAGAATGGGCGTTGCCGATAGAGAGGTAGTTAATGCATTGGTTGCATTAGGTTTTGGTGCTTCATTAATTTCAATTTTTGCTAGATTAGGTGGTGGAATTTTTACTAAAGGTGCCGATGTTGGTGCTGACTTAGTTGGTAAAGTTGAAGCTGGAATACCTGAGGATGATCCTAGAAACCCAGCGGTTATAGCAGATAACGTTGGAGACAATGTTGGTGACTGCGCTGGAATGGCGGCAGATTTATTTGAAACTTATGCTGTAACTATTGTTGCAACAATGGTTTTATCTTCAATATTTTTTGTAGGTGATATGAATATGATGATCTACCCTTTAACAATTGGTGGAGCCTGTATTTTAACTTCAATTTTAGGAACTTTCTTTGTTAAACTTGGAAGAAGCAAGAATGTTATGAATGCTTTATATAAAGGATTTGTTGTCTCTGCTGTTTCTTCATTGGTAATTTTATACCCTGTAACTGATTATGTAATTGGTTTTGCAAGCGAGTATACTGTTAATGGTAAAAGCTTTACTGGTATGAGCTTATATTATTGTGGAATAATTGGTTTAGTTATTACTGGGTTATTAATTTGGATCACAGAATATTACACTGGAACAGAATATAGACCAGTAAGAAGTATTGCAAAATCCTCAACAACAGGACATGGAACAAACGTTATTCAAGGCTTAGCTGTATCAATGGAAGCTACAGCAATACCTGCATTAATTATTGTTGCTGGGATTTTAGCTACAAACTCAATTGCTGGTCTTTATGGTATTGCAATATCTGTTACTACAATGTTAGCTTTAGCTGGAATGGTTGTTGCTCTTGACGCTTATGGTCCTGTAACTGATAATGCTGGTGGTATTGCTGAAATGGCTAAATTACCTAATAATGTGAGAAAGACCACAGATGCATTGGATGCAGTAGGTAACACAACTAAAGCTGTTACTAAAGGTTACGCAATTGGTTCAGCTGGTTTAGGTGCATTAGTTTTATTTGCAGCTTACGTTGAAGATATTAAACATTTTTCTGGAACGGCAGGATCTAAATTAGAGGGAATAGTTGTAACCTTTGATTTAACCAATCCTTATGTTGTTGTTGGTTTATTAATTGGTGGAATGCTTCCATATTTATTTGGATCAATGGGAATGCAAGCCGTTGGCAGAGCAGGTGGAGCTGTAGTTGTAGAGGTTAGAAGGCAATTTAAAAAGTTCCCAGGAATTATGAAGGGTACCCAAAAACCAGATTACGCCAAACTTGTTGATTTATTAACTCAAGCTGCAATTAAAGAGATGGTAATACCATCTTTACTACCAGTTCTATCCCCAATAGTTTTATATTTTGTAATTCTACCTATCGGTGGTCAAGCAGAAGCGTTAGCTGCTGTTGGTGCAATGTTACTTGGTGTGATCATAACAGGTCTGTTTGTTGCTGTTTCAATGACTGCAGGTGGCGGAGCTTGGGATAATGCTAAGAAATATATTGAAGATGGAAATCATGGTGGAAAAGGTTCTGAAGCTCATAAAGCTGCAGTAACTGGAGACACTGTTGGAGATCCGTACAAAGATACTGCTGGTCCTGCTGTAAACCCAATGATTAAGATCACTAATATTGTAGCTTTATTATTATTGGCTGTAATTGCTGGATAAAAAGAATAAGTTTATCTTTTTCTTTTACCTAAAGGGTCATTAATTTTCTGTCTCATGCTAGATAGAAAGTCGTATACAAATGTATTTTTCTTGTATTGATTTTCAGTAGTTTGTTCAGAAAACTTTAATTCCTGCATATTATTGAGATCTAGAAATTCTTTTGTTTCTAGAAGACCCATACTATTGACCTCCAGTAATAGTACGTTATTAACTATAATTCTTTCACTACCAAATTTTGTAAGAGATGAATTATCAGTTTTTCTTTCAATATAAATCCATAAATCATTATCAAAAGTACTTTTTGTTGATGGTGAACCTAATAATTTTAAAATATCATTTTTATTTGACTGATTAACGGTAAGCTTTTCTTGTTTTTTATTTAAAAAATGAACACCGTGGTGCTTTTCAACTTTTTTTAAAGTACAAGCTGAAATAAATAATGATATTATAAAAAATATAAATAATTTTTTCATGGATAAAAACTACATAAATATTTACAACAATTTAGTTAAATTAACTAGAAATAAAGATTTGTATAAAGATTTTAAAAATCAAGATACTTTTTCTGATAGATTGATATTCTTTTTGCTGCATTTCGCTTTCTTTTTGAAAGTCTATAAGGAAAATAATGATAAAAAACTACTTCAAGAAATTTATGATTTTACTTTCAGGCAAGTTGAATTAAGTATCAGGGAAATTGGTTATGGTGACCAATCAATTAATAAAAAAATGAAAGACTACCTAAACTTATTCTATGGAATGATTGATAAAATTCATAGTTGGGATGAATTAGATATAGAATCTAGAAACTCTATTTTGGTAAATTTTTTAGATAATTCACCTAATATTGAGTATTTGGTTAAATATTTTGAAAATTATAGGTTAAATTTAAAAAATAATACTTTAAATTCTTATATAAAAGGTGTACTTAAGCATTAATTTTATTATGGCTGTACCTAAACGAAAACAATCACCGTCAAGAACTGGAATGAGAAGAGCTCAGAATATGAAGTTCAAATCTACCAATATTGTTGAAGATAAAAAATCTGGAGAATACAGATTACCTCATCACTTAGATCTAAAGACTGGCATGTACAGAGGTAGACAAGTTTTAGATCCTAAAGAATAAAAGTCCAAAAAATTAAATGAGTAAAATAATAAAAATTGCAGTTGATGCAATGGGTGGAGATAATTCACCAAAAAAAGTTATAGATGGAATTAATCATCACTATAAGAGTAATGCTAATACTTTTTATAAAGTTTTTGGTGATAAGGAAAAAATCCAAAATCATATCAATGACCAGTTACCCCCATCTTCATTTGAAATAATTCATACCACAGATATAGTTAAAGGAACCGATAGTCCTTTAGAGGGAGCCAAAAGAGGAAAAAATACTAGCATGTGGTTAGCCATACAAAGTGTTAAAGAAAAAAAATCTGATATAGTTATATCTGCTGGTAACACTGGGGCGTTACTTGTCATTTCAAAGCTTAACCTTAAGATGATTGAAAATATTGATAAACCAGCACTCTCAGCTTTATGGCCAAATAAAAATAACATGAGTGTTGTATTAGATTTGGGGGCAAATATTGAATGCAGCCCAAAAAACTTAATTGACTTTTCTATTATGGGATCTTCATTATTTAAATCTCTATATCCAGACGACACGGCAAAAGTTGCCTTATTAAATATTGGATCAGAAGAACTTAAAGGAAATGAAATAATAAAAGAAACTTATCAGCAACTTAATCAAAGAAATAATACTGGTTTTGAATTTAAAGGTTATATCGAAGGTAATCAGTTAATGAATGGCGATGTAAATGTTATTGTTGCAGATGGATTTACTGGAAATGTTGCTTTAAAAACAGCTGAGGGAACTGCAAACTTTATTACTAGTGAATTAAAGAAAGCTATGACAGGTAATATTATTGGTAAAATTTCATCTTTATTAAATATTTCAAATTTAAGAAAATTTAAAGCAAGACTAGATCCAAGACTTTACAATGGTGCAATTTTTATAGGTTTAGATTCTCCTGTTATTAAAAGCCATGGTGGAACAGATTATATAGGCTTTTCAAACTCTTTAAGTGTTTGTACTAGAATTGTTAGTGGTAATTTAATAGAAAAGATAAGAAACAACATCAGTTAATGCAAAGAACTAACTTAACAAAAAAAGACCTTATAAACTCAATTTATATGCAGATTGGTTTTTCAAAAAATATATCTGAAAATTTGATTGATGATTTTCTAATCACAATAGTGGAAAATTTAAAAAAAGAAAAAAAATTAAAGCTCTCAAAATTTGGCACTTTTTCTATAAGGGCCAAAAAAAGTAGAATTGGACGAAATCCCAAAACAAAAGAGCAAACAACCATATCTAATAGAGATGTTGTTTTATTTAAAGCTTCTAAGGAATTTAAAGATTTGGTAAATTCTAAGAATGATTCATAAAAATAATGATGCTTATAAATCAATAGGCGAGGTTGCTAAAATTCTTGATCTTGTAAATAAAAAAAAGGGAACCCTAAATACTCATACCATTCGTTTTTGGGAGAAGGAATTTAAGCAAATTAAGCCAAAAATTTTAAATGGGAATAGAAGGTATTATAACAATGATACAATAGAAGTTTTAAAAAAAGTTAAATATCTCCTTAAAGATCAGGGAATGACAATTATTGGTGTTAAAAAAGTTCTTAATTCTGATAAATCATTAAAACTTGACGAATTACCAAATAATTCTATAAATGCTGATTATAGTATAAAAAATAAACTTAAGAAGATTTCTGAACTAATAAAAAAGATTAAAAGATTAAAATAATATGGCAAAAAAAACACACGTTAAAGTTAGATTAGTACCAGAGGCTAAACCAGATAGTCCATTTTTTTATTATGTTAAAAAACCAGCAGGTGGTGAAAAAGCTAAAGTTAAATTATCTGCTAAGAAATATAATCCTTCTACAAGAAAACATGAAATGTTTGTTGAAAAAAAATTACCTCCACACAGTAAATAGTATTACTTTTTTCTAAAATTTCTTTTTTCGTAATCAATAAAAGACCAAATCATATTTTTCCATATTCTATTTGTAATTTTTGGGTCTATGTTAGTTTGTATTGATTTTTTTTTAATCTTTTTAAGGATAAAATTGATCCTTTTTTGATCAATTATTTCTTTCTTATGTATTTTTATTTTTAATACTTCATTAACTAGTGATGATCTTTTTTTGATTAATTTAAGTAAATCATTATCAAGTCTATCAAGCTTTATTCTTATCTGATTTAGTTTTATTTTATTAGTAGGCGACATTTATTCAATTGGTTATTAAGATAATTATTATAAGTATAATTTATGTTTGTAAATAGCGACAACTATATAAAATATTTAAAATTGTGGTTAATAACTTTATTTTCGTTAATTGTTCTCATGGTAGCGGTTGGTGGTCTTACTAGATTAACGGACTCAGGTCTATCAATCACAACTTGGGAGCTTTTTACTGGAATACTTCCTCCATTGAATGTTAATGACTGGAATTTTTATTTTTCAGAGTACAAAAAAATACCTGAATATAAAAATATTAATTACGGCATGTCTTTAGATGAGTTTAAAATAATTTTCTATTGGGAATATGCTCATAGATTATTAGCAAGATTTGTTGGACTGTTTACATTGGTACCTTTGCTTTTCTTTAGTCTATATTTTAAAAATACCCAACATTATTCAAATAAATATTATTGGATATTTTTTCTTGTGTGCCTTCAAGGATTCATAGGTTGGTATATGGTCTCTAGTGGATTAATTGAAAATAATGACGTTAGTCACTTTAGACTTAGCATTCATTTATCTTTAGCTTTATTCATCCTATGTTTAATTTTCTGGTATATTTTAGACATTTATAAAACTAAAAAATTTCATAAAAGAATTCCAAATTTACTTTTATTATTCATACTCAAGTTGATAGTTTTACAGATTGTATTGGGTGCTTTTTTATCGGGCTTAGATGGTGGTCTAATCTATAATTCATGGCCTGATATGAATGGTAGCTTTTTTCCAAATGACGTTGGTTATAACGACGTAATTAATACTCAATTATTTAACAACCCATCAATTGTTCAATTTCTACATAGAGTTACAGCTTATTTACTTTTATTTTTTATTATTATTTTAAATTATCTCTATATAAAAAATAATTATGGAACTAAAAATATCATACTGTTTGATATTGCGATATTGGTTCAGATTTTTTTGGGAATTATAACTTTACTATCTGGTGTAGAGATTAAATATGCATCACTACACCAGTTAGGTTCAATTTTTGTATTAACTACTTATCTTGCAATTATATATAAAAACTCTAACCAACAGCTTTAGCTTTATTAATGTCTTCAACATTATCTGTTCTTTTTAGAGCTTGTTCTAAATCTTCAATAATGTCGTCAATATGCTCAAGACCAATACACAGCCTTACATATCCTGGTGTTACACCTGAAGCTAAAAGCTCTTCTTCATTTAATTGACTGTGTGTTGTTGTTGCGGGATGTATTGCTAGACTTCTAGCATCACCAATATTTGCTACATGATAAAACATTTTTAAAGCTTCTATAAATTTTTTACCTGCTTCAATACCGCCCTTTAACTCGATACCAACTAAAGCACCATTTCCACCACTTAGGTATTTTTTAGCTCTATTTCCAATTTCACCTTTGTATTGATTTGGATAAATAACTCTGGAAACTTCAGTATGTTTAACTAAATAGTCGACAACTTTTTCAGCATTTGAGCAATGTTGTTTCATTCTTAAAGCTACAGTTTCAAGTCCTTGGATTAATCCAAATGCATTATCAGGAGATAATGCTGCACCCAAATCTCTTAATAAAACAACTCTAGCTCTAACTGCAAAAGAAACATTCGCACCAGTTAACTCGGGTACTACTTTGCCCCATACTGCACCACCATAACTTGCATCAGGCTCATTAAATAGAGGCTGTCTTTTAGGATCTGCTGTCCAATCAAAATTACCACCATCGATTAAAGCTCCACCTACAACTGTACCATGTCCACCTATGTATTTAGTAAGTGAATAAACAACTATAGCAGCACCGTGCTCTAAGGGCTTACATAGAACGGGAGAGGCCGTATTATCCATTATTAGTGGTATATTATATTTTCTACCTATGTCAGATACTTCTTTAATAGGAAAAACTCTTAAGTATGGATTCGGTAAAGTTTCTCCATAAAATGCTCTTGTTTTATCATCTATGGCTTTTTCAAAGTTTTTAGGATCAGCAGGGTCTGCATACCTAACTTCAATACCAAGTTTACTTAAAGTATGCGTGAATAACGAAATAGTACCTCCATATAGATCTGTTGAACTCACAATATTGTCTCCAGCTTTTGCGACGTTTAAAATTGAAAAAGTTGATGCCGTTTGACCAGATGATACCGTTAAACAAGCTAAGCCCCCCTCTAATGCAGCAAGCCTTTTTTCTAGGGCATCATTAGTAGGATTCATTATTCTTGTGTAGATATTACCAAACTCTTTTAAAGCAAATAAATTTGCAGCGTGTTCAGTACTGTCAAATTGATAAGAAGTAGTTCTATAAATTGGAACAGCTACAGCTTTAGTTGTTGGATCACTTCTATAATCTCCACCATGTATGGCTATAGTCTCAGGGTTTTGTCTTTTTGTGCTCATCTTAATACTCCTTTTTTAGTACTTTTGCTTAATGCAAGGCGTACAATACAGTTCAAATGCACCTACCGATAATGTATGTAAAAATCCTTTTTAGCATTAACTAGCCTGCAATAGGAACAAATCGGCTCAATCAAACTATCATTTAAGTATGATATTACAAGGGAAATATAAAATTGACATTATATCTAATAATAGTATTAATCCTCGCATAATGACAAAATTTCTAAAAAGTAGTGAATTAAACAGCGACTGGTTTGAAATAGATGCTAAAAATGCTGTAGTTGGTAGATTAGCTTCAATCATAGCTATGATTGTTAGAGGAAAAAACAAAACTACTTTTACACCTCACATGGATGATGGTGACTTTGTTGTAGTTAAAAATGTTGAGCAAGCAAAGTTCACAGGAAAAAAATTCAAAGATAAAAAATATTATAGACATACTGGTCACCCTGGTGGAATTAAAGAAATTACTCCTGAAAAATTATTAGAAAAAAACAAACCTGGTGAGACATTAAAATTAGCTATTAAAAGAATGTTACCTGGCGGAGTTCTTGGAAGAAAACAGTTAACTAAAGTAAAAATTTATGCAGGTGAAGAACACCCTCATGCAGCACAAAACCCTAAACTTTTAGACCTAGGTAAATTAAACAGTAAAAATTTAATAAGAAATTAATATGGAAACAGCAGCTGTACCAACTAAAGTATCTACAAAAAAACCTAAAATTAAATTAGATTTTAAAGATAGTAAATACGCAACTGGTAGAAGAAAAAAATCTATTGCAAAAATTTGGGTGAAAAAAGGTACTGGCAAGATTTACGTTAATGGCAGAATTATGGATGAATATTTCACTAGTGGAAGTCATAAAATGCAAATTACAAGACCATTTGAAATTATAAACCAAGCAACTGATTATGACGTAAGATGTAGTGTTGCAGGTGGTGGTCATACAGGTCAAGCAGGGGCAATGGTTCATGGTATTGCTAAAGCACTAATCTTATTTGACTCAGAGAATAGAGCTATACTTAAGACCGAAAAGCTAAATACCAGAGATTCTAGATCAGTTGAGAGAAAAAAACCTGGTCGTAGAAAAGCTAGAAGAAGCTTCCAATTCTCTAAAAGATAATTCTTTTTTAACACTAAACTGCTATAATAAAAAAATGCCTAAGCTTAATGTTTTAGTTGCTGGATCAACTGGTTATATCGGTGTTCAATTAATTAAACTATTAGTTAAACATAGCGATGTTAAGATTAAATATCTTTGTGGAAATTCCTCTGTTGGAAAAAATATCTCTTATTATGAAAAATCATTTACTTCAAAAAAGTTACCTAAAATTATTAGATACAACAAGGCACTTTTAAAAAACATAGATCTTGTTTTTACAGCTCTACCTAATGGTGAGGCGCAAGATATTTCAAATGATTTATTTAAACATAATGTATTAATTGATTTAGCTGCAGACTTTAGACTTAATAAAGCATCTGATTATCTAAAATGGTACAAGCAAAAACACAGATCAGTAAAAAATATTAATAAATCGATTTACTCATTACCAGAAATTAATGGTGACAAAGTAAAGAAATTTAATATTATTGGATGTCCAGGATGTTACCCAACTTCAATACTTTTACCGCTTATTCCTTTAGTTAAGAAAAATTTAATAAAGACAGATAATGTTATTATAGATTCTAAATCTGGTTACTCTGGAGCTGGTAGAGGTGTGCATAATAAATATAAGGATAAAAACCTTTACGAGTTTTTAAGCGCTTATGGTGTGGGCTTTCACAGACATAACTCCGAAATACAACAAGAAATTAACAGCCATAGTAAAAAGAAATTTTATTTTACATTTACTCCTCATCTAACACCAATGCATAGAGGTATATTTAGTACTATTTATGTAGATCTTAACAAAGGTGTAAGTATTAAAAAATTAGAAAAAACTTTAAATAGTGAATATTCAGAAAAAAGATTCGTTAAAATTTTAAAAACAAATTCATTGTTAAGTACAAACGACGTAATTAACACAAATAATTGCTCTATAGTAATTTGTAAAACTAAGTATAAAAATAGAGTTATTATTTTATCCGTTATTGATAATCTAATTAAAGGTGGAGCAGGTCAAGCTATACAAAATATGAATATCAAATATGGTTTTAAAGAAACAAAAGGATTAATTTGAAATACTTATTTTTATCTTTAACTTTGTTTTTAACTTCTTGCTCATTAAGTAAAGACTCAGCTTACTGGAATGATGATCCAATAAAAAAATCTACTGAAGATAAAAAATTATCTAAGATAATAAAGAAAACTGGTGATTATAAATCTATGACCTTTGATGAATTTAACCTTTTTCTTAAAGATTATTCAAATAACGCGGAATACCCTGATATTAACCAATAAATGAAAAATATTATTAACATTGCTGTTGTTGGTCTAGGACAAGTTGGTATCTATTTGTTAAATGAACTTAATACAAAAAAAAAAGATATTGAACTTAAAACAGGTAAAAAAATTAATATAGTAGCTGTTTCAGCAAGAAGTATTTCTAAAAAGAGAAGATTTAAAGTTAATAAGAAAATATTTTTTAAAAACCCATTAGAAATTTTTAATAAGACTAAAGTTAATATTTTATTTGAAGCTATAGGCATGTCAGATGGTATATCTAAAAAAGTTGTAGAAACTGCTTTAAAAAATAAAATACATGTAATCACTCCTAATAAAGCACTTATTTCTAAACATGGTGATTATCTGGGAAAGTTAGCTGAAGACAATGATGTTAACTTAGAATTTGAAGCCTCGGTTGCAGGTGGAATTCCAATATTAAGAGCTATTAAAGAGGGCCTTGCAACAAATAAGATTTTAAAAGTTTATGGAATTTTAAATGGAACTACCAATTATATACTTACTGAGATGGAAAATTCTAACCAAAGTTTTCCTGAAGTTTTAAAAAAAGCTCAAAAACTTGGTTATGCTGAACCAGGTAATCCTAAATTAGATTTAAATGGTTTTGATGCCTTTGCTAAAGTTAGAATTTTATCTGCTCTAGCGTTCAACAATAAAATATCAAAACACAAGTGTTTGATGGAGGGAATAGAAAAGATTGAACTAAAGGATATTAAAATTGCAAATCAATTGGATTTAAGAATTAAACTTTTAGGTATTTCTGAACTAAAAAATAATCAACTTTTTGAAACTGTACATCCATGTCTTGTTAGTAAAAAATCTTATATTGGTAATGTTGGCGGTGTTATGAATGCGGTTATTATTGAAGGAAAACCAGTTGGAGAAAGCATTCTACAAGGAGAAGGGGCAGGTCCTGGTCCAACCTCATCTGCACTACTTTCAGATTTATTACTTATTTTAAAAGGTAATATTAACAATCCCTTTGGTGTGAGTGTTTCTAATCTGAAATCTTTAAAACCTTATAATATAGATAATTATACTAATTCATTGTACTTAAGATTTGAAGTTAAAGATAAACCTGGAGTATTATCACAAATTACAAATCGTTTAGCAAAATATGATATATCAGTAAAAAGACTTATCCAAACACCTGATAAAAAAAATAACAAAGCAACGATTGTTATTATTACACACAAAACATCAGAACTTAATTCTATTAATTGTTTAGCTATATTTAAAAATAATAAAAATATTCTTAAAATACCTATATTGATAAGATTACTTGGTTAATGGATATATACGCTAAACTTTTTGAAGTTTTGTTCCCGGTCTTTTTTATTGTTGCTATTGGTTACTTTTTAGGTAAAAAAAATCCTAAATTAGATACTTCTTTTATAGCAAACTTTGCAGCAAACATAGGTAGTCCAGCAATGGTTTTTTATGCCGTTACAACAACAGGGATATCTTTTAATATTTTTATTGAATATTTTTGGTATTCATTATTAGCAGTAACTGGGTTTGCCCTTACTGGTGTTATTTTTCTAAAATTTTTAAATAAAGATATCATATCTGAATTACCACCTTTTATTTTACCAAATACTGGTAACATGGGTCTTCCAATTTGTTTATTTGCTTATGGTAGTCAAGGCCTTGGTATAGCAGCAACAATCTCATCTCTAGTTATATTATTTCATTTTACCTTAGGAGTTTTTCTTGCTAGTAAAAAATTTGATTTAACTCTCTTATTTAGAAGTCCACCTTTTTATGCAATTATTATTTCAGTTTTATTTTTATACTTCGATATAGAAACGCCAGTTTTTTTGATCAATACAACAATGATGCTTACTTATGCTGCTATATTTTTAATTTTGATGTCATTGGGTATAGCACTAACAAGGTTTAAAGTTTTTTCATTTAAATCAGCTTTAATCTCATCTATAGCGAGGGTTATTATTGGTCCAATTATTGGTTTTCTTATTATAAAGACTTTTAATTTATCAGGATTTGCTGCAGGAGTGTTATTAATTCAATGCTCAATGCCAAGTGCCGTTTTGACATATTTAGTTGGGTCACTGTATTCTTCAAAAAAAGTTGTTGATAGCATCGCTAGTATGATTGTTGTTTCAACCATAATGTCATTTATTACAGTTCCGTTAACTGTATTCTTTGCTTTAAAATACTTCTATTAAGAAGTAATCTCAGTTAATGAAGGCAATAATATTAAATGCATCAGCATGGATGATAGTTCCAGTTATGGATGCCTTTGCTAAGCATTTAACAGCTACTATGCCTGTATTACAGATAACATGGGCTAGATATTTTTTTACAGTTGTTTTTACAGCTTCCTTGATGCTATTTTTTTACAGGGAAACTCTTGTTTGGAGTAAAAGGCCTATTTTACAATCAGTTAGAGGTGTAATACTTGCTTTTTCTACTCTATGCTTTTTTTATTCCATATCAGTAATTTCGCTGCCAAAAGCTTTAACATTAGCATTTGTTGCTCCAATAACTTGTACGGCACTGTCACCTTTTTTTCTATCTGAAAAAGTCGGAATTAGAAGATGGACTGCAGTTTTGATAGGATTTTCCGGAACTCTTATTGTTATTAGACCGGGTTTTTTAGATGTAAATTTAGCTACTTTAGCTGCATTAGCGTGTGGGATTTGTTATGGTTTTTATTTAGTAATAACCAGAAAGCTCAGCACCTCAGATAACTCGCTTTTAACACTGTTATTTACAGGGGTAGTAGGGTTAGTCATATTTAGTCTATTTATGCCATCTGTATGGGTTAATCCAAGCCTTAATGAGTGGTTTATGATGGCTATAATAGGTCTTATAGCTTCTGTGGCTCATCTTTTTATAATTTTATCATTAAAATATGCTGACGCATCTAAACTAGCTCCATTAGGATATACTGAGATTATTACTAATATCGTCATTAGCTATTATTTCTTTAATGAATTGCCTGATAACTGGACTTACCTTGGTTTATTTATAATTGTTCTTAGTGGATTATATATTTCAAGGAGAGAAATTTATATTAAATCAAATTAATTAGGTATTATTTGTTTACTAATACTTAATATTATACATTAATAGTATATATTAAACTACTGTAATTATTGATTTAAATACAATCTTATAAATTTATAAAATTATATATAAAATATAATAATATTTAACAAATAGTTAAATTATAGTTACTAAAAATAGGCCTAAAATAAAATAAAAGTAGCATAGATCTTTTTTTCTATAGTTGAAAAAGTGAGAATTGAGAAATTTTAATTTTTAGTAAATTAAATATAGTTTTGTAGCTAGGTAAAATGGTGATTTAGTATTGATATTAAATACTTATTTCAATTAATAGGGTAGTTTTGTTAAAACTAGATTATTTATGGAGTAGAATAGGGGGCTAAAAAAGCCAGTAAAATGGTCTTTTTTACTCCTTCTATAATCCTTGCTATTGTTGACAAGTAGAGCAATGCAGTATGAGAATATACTGTTTAAACGTCCATAGGATAGCCTATTTCAGCTGAAAGTCCATTTGCAGTACAACTGAAGGATGCATTACAGCAATTAGAAAAAAATATAGCTAAATACTTAAAAAGTGTTTAATATCAAATGTTTTTGTGGTTTTTTGGGGTTAAAAGTACTTTTTTATGAAGACCTTCTCAGATCTCAATAATCTTCTTTTTTCATGGATTCCACCTTTTCCAGAGTATCCGCCAAGGCTTCCATCGGATCTAATCACTCTATGACAGGGTATTTTGGGTGGATATGGGTTTTTACCTACAGCATTAGCAACAGCTCTGAATGCCTTAGGTTTTCCAATGGCTTTAGCAACCTCTAAGTAGGTCTTAACTTTTCCTTTGGGTATTTTCTTCAGGTAATTCCACACTTTTAGTTGAAACTTAGTTCCCTTTAAGTTCATAGAGTTCAAATCCAGTGTTATTGGCTATTTTATCGTATAATTTCTTTGCATTTTTATTGGAAGAGTGGGTTATCCAACGAATTCCATTCCAATTATTGGCTTTAGATAATAATTTTAGGTGACTAATGAGTTTTTGAGCTATTTTTTGACCTCTAAATTTTGGCTCTACGAACAAATCGTCTAAAAACCCAATATATTGGCCTTTAATTGGTCTTGGCATTGTTCTATAATGAGCAATAGCAACGATTTTATCCTCTAACTCAAAGCAAATACCATTCACAACATGGGTTTCATCATGAATCCAACTCCAAAGAGTATCTAAAATCCTAGTATTCATTGGGACTTTGTAGAAATCGGCATAACTGTTATATAATTTTGCCCAATTTTCCTTATCTTTTAGCTCTAATTTCCTAATCATTTACTTAAATTTTAACCTTTAAATTGTTGATATTTAACATTTTTATTTATTTTTATTAAAAATTTTTCTTATCCATCCAGCTATATTAAATAAAATAATTGGTAAAAAAGCTAAAAACAAACCGTCTTTTGTTGGTATAGAATGTATTCCCAAGGCTATTAAAGTTGGATGATCTATGATTGATATAAGTACAAAGGTTGACCAAATAATACTTATAAAAATAAATATTTTTATCATTTTTATATATTTAACATATTGACAACATAAACAACTTAATATATTACTAACGATAATTAATGGTTATCAATAGTAATAGACATGAACAAAATAATAACAGACATAAAAGCTTTACAAGAAGAAACTTTATTAAATCTTCAAAGCTCAAAAGCTAAAAATACAATAAGAGCTTATAAATCAGACTTCAATGATTTTGGAACTTTTTGTGCTCAGAATGGATTTAAGTCCCTTCCATCAGACCCTAAAATAGTTTCTTTGTATTTAACTAATTTATCAACCAAAGACGCCAAAATGAGCACTTTAAAGCGTAGGTTGGTATCAATAGGTGTCATCCATAAGTTAAAAGGGCATTATTTAGATACAAAACATCCTACAATTATTGAAAATATTATGGGTATTAAAAGAAGGAAAGGTAGCATTCAAAAAGCTAAAAAGCCCATATTAATCAACAGTTTAAAATTAATAATTGATGCTATAGATCAGCAAAATAAGGAAGAAATTAAAAAATTTAGGGATAGATCTATAATATTAATTGGATTTTCAGGTGGATTCCGTAGAAATGAGATAGTTTCATTAGACAGCGATGACCTAGATTTTGTTCCAGAAGGTTTAAAAATTAATATTAAGAGATCTAAAACAGATCAATTTGGTGAAGGTTTTACGAAAGCTCTACCCTACTTTGATAGCTCTCAATATTGCCCCGTGGTATCATTAAAAAACTGGCTAGACATATCAAAAATAACCTCAGGTCCTGTATTCAGAAGATTTGTTAAAGGATCAAAGTTATCAGAAAATAGATTAACAGATCAAACTGTAGCATTACTTATAAAGAAATATTTAAATCTAGCAGGTATAGACAGCAAGCATTATTCTGGCCACAGTCTAAGATCAGGATTTGCAACTTCTGCAGCTGAATCAGGAGTTGAAGAGAGAAACATAATGGCAATGACTGGTCATAAATCTACCGAAATGGTTAGAAGATATATTAAAGAAGCAAATTTATTTAAGAATAATGCTTTGAATAAAATAAAAATATAACTAAATATTTTTTTTAATAATAATTTGATGCCAAATTTTTAAAGAGCTTATTTCAGAAATATAATCGACAATAAATTTATTAATCGAAGATGAAGGATTTTTCTTTAAATCTTTATAAAACCACCACATATAATCATCTAAAATCAAATACCCTCCTTTATTTAAAACTTTCCAAGAATTCTCAATATCAATTTTTACTTGATCGGACGAGTGATCACCATCAACAAAGATTAAATCATATTTCTTAGAGTTGCTCAGAAAGAATTTATTTGAATTCATTTTAAATTTTTTTAATGATTATTTGTCTCAAATGTTGAAGTATTAGAATCAAAGTTTTTTCTATAACACTGAAGTCAAAATTATCATGTTCATCACTACGAGACCAAGTACCGATACAATGTATGTTACTATATATAAAATTATTTAAAAAAAAATAGCACTACGTCCTTCATATGATCCTATTTCTAAAATGTTTTTTATGCTGATTACACTTTTAAAACTACTACTTAGAAAGTTCAAATTATTACAAAACCATTTGTCATTATTTAGATTAAAGATGGTTTATTTCCTAAAGAAATATCAATAAAATATTTGGTAATTTTAACTTCGCTAAAAAGTTTAAAATATTTTTTCTTACCATTCTCGGCTATTTTTTTTCTCAGTTTATCATTTACTGAGTAAAATTTAATTTTATCCGATAAATCATCCATGTTATTGTAAAAAATCATTTCATTATCATTAAAAAAATCACTCATTTGAACTTTTTTATCAATAAAAGTTAGCAATCCGTTACCAACAACAGAAGCTATTCTATTACTTGAATAGTATTTTGTTGGTTTACCACGACTTAAATTTAAAGCCATTTTTGAATTGATAAGAGCGTTATTAAAGTTGTCACCCCAAATGGGTTGTTTATTGGCAAAACCGTAGAAGTCATATTTTATTTTTGATATTTTTTTTACAAGTTTATCTAAAAATTTAACTCTATTATCTTCAATTCCCTCTTTAAGAACCGCTCTATTCACACCATGACTCATTGCATAAAAAAGATCTTTTTTTGGATCCATATTAAAAACATCAAAACGTTCAATATTTTTATCTACAGGAACAAAGAAAAAATGAAAATTATCGGAATTAATTTTATTTTTTATAACAAATGGATCTGTTGTTATAAAATTATGATCAACAAAGGGAGCGTATGTGCTTATATTATAAATATTTTTTTTTGAATAATTAAGGTCAGGCATTACTGGATCCTCGTTCCATTGTGAGATAATTAGATTTTTATTTAAATTTTTTAATTCCTGAATAGTATCTAAGTCAATATTTTTGCTATGACCAAAAAATAAAAGGTCCGGATTATAGTTTTTACATGTTTCAATTAAATAATTTTGAAAGTTAACCCTACTATCCTGAAGTAAATTAAATGTTTTATTGTTTTTTATAAAATCTCGATCACTTATTTCTAAAACATCATGGCCATTTCTAATAAAGCCATTTGTAAATTTTTTACCCAAGGAGATATTAAATAATCTATGATTAAGCTTTTGTCCTTGATTGTATAAATTTATAATTTTTATCCTATTTTTTAAAAGATTTATTTTATATCTAGGAAAGATACTTTCACGTATTTGGTCAATTATTTTTGTATTAGTTCCTATTCTGTGCTTAACATTTTTTCTGCTATATATCTGAATATGTTTCCTTTTTTTATTGTTAAGAATTAATTTTTTAATTTCTTTATAAAGATTAATCTCATCGAGTTTTTTTAGGATAATAGCTTGGTCTGTAGTTTCTATTAAACCACCTTTGTTAGAGATGATTGTAGCACATCCATTAGATGAGGCCTCTAAAGCTGTTCTTCCAAAAGGCTCATCCCATCTAGATGGTACAACGGCAATTTCAGTTTTATTTAATATACCTAAAGTTTTTTTATGACTTAAAAAACCTAATTCTTTATGTTGATTATGATTTATATAAATTGATCTACGGTCCTCATCACCAACAGATAATGATTTCCAATCTGGAAATTCATCCAAAATTTTTTCTATAGATTTTTGAAAAATGTCATAACCTTTAGAGTGATTAAGTCTTCCAACAAATGTAATGTATTTATATTTTTTTTTAGCCTTTTGTTTATTTACACTTGGGTAAACAATTTCTGCTTTAGTATTAAGCTTAAGATCTATATCTAAAAAAAATCTATCTTTCACCCACTGGCTTACAAAAATTATTTTTTCAACATTTTTTAATATAAACAATCTCTCTTTAACTGTTTTAGATCCGTTCATTGATAGTGGATCATTGTGAAAATAAAAAATAAATCTATTTTGAATTTGCTTTACTAAATTAGATAAAATTAAGGGCCGATTATGAATTTCAATTAAATCAAATTTTTTTTTATTAATTTCCTTGATTAGATTGTTGCTATACTCTCTTGTTGTACTCTGTAATTTTGATTTTAAACTTTTAAGATTTATATTTATGTAATTTTTTGTTAAATAATTCTTAGAATTTGTATTTCCAAAAATAAAATTATTGTTTTTAAATTTTGAATCTTTAAAAAATTCTGAAACCCAAAGAGATGCTGCAGAAGCTTTTTCCAAAGAATAGTTTTCTTTGTAGGGTAGAATTGTGGCAATATTAATTTTTTTTTTTGAATTCATTTAACAATTTAGTTCTTTCTTTTCTATCTTTTTTAAGCTCATATTCAAATGAAAGTGCTTTGCTTTTTGAATAAAACCTTTTCTTATAAACAAGTTCCCATTTATAACCTTTTGTTGATTTTGCACCTTTATTTTCATTATGATTGTCCAATCTTTTATTGAAATTATTTGTATATCCTACGTATGATTTATTTAAGAAGCCTTTTACAGTTTTTATTAAATAAACATAGTAAACCATAGATAGATCTATTTTGGCGGTCCCTGGGGGAATCGAACCCCCCTTTGCAGGATGAAAACCAGCTGTCCTAACCGATAGACGAAGGGACCATATTGAGATCTTTTATTTTAAAAGTCATTATTTATCAAGCGTAATTAAGTTATAGGATAAGGTCTCTAATAGTTAATTGCAGATTTTTTTTATTATTCCAGATATTTTCATTGATTTGACCTATTACATTAATGTTATTTATATAACTCATTAAGTGTTCACCAATCTTAGTATTAATAGAATTAAACGATATTGATTTAATTGAAAATCCTGTTTTTGATTTTAATATTGCAGATATATGCTTGTTATTTAGCACTATGGGTTTAATTATTTTTAGATCTCTTAACATGAATGTTGGCACTGAGTTTCCTGTACCGAAAGGTTCTAATTTTTTTATATCATCATAAAAATCTTGATTAAATGCTAATGGCGAAACTTCTGATTCATATGAAAATATATTATTATTTACAGTATTAGATTTTAAAAAATCCTCTAATATATAATTTTCAAAATCTTTAAGGTTTGCTTTATTTAGGGTAAATCCTGCAGCCATATTATGACCACCGCCACTTATAATTATATCTTTATCTAGTGAATTTTTAATTATACGACCAATATTATAATTATAAACTGATCTTGCAGATCCTTTTAATAATTCATTAGACGCGGTAATAACAATGGAGGGTTTATTAAAATAATCTTTTAATCTTGCTGCAATAATTCCAATTAAACCTTCGTTTATATTTGGATTATAATAAATAATTACCTCTTTATTTTCTTTTTCAATTTTTTGAAAATCAATTTCATCTAATACTAAATTTTCAATTTCTTTTCTTTTATTATTCAATTTAATTAAATAAGTAGACCTATCATTGATAACCTGATCATTATTAGAAGATAATAATTCTGTAGCATATCGAGACTTACCCAGTCTTCCGCCAGCATTTAATATTGGACCAATTAAATAACCCAAATCATTAATATTAATTTTATTTTTTTTTTCATTTAATTCAAACAAAGTGTTCAGAGGTAAATTTTTTGTTATATCAAAATTTTTAAGAGCACTTAATGCAATCAGTCTGTTAAGTTTTCTTAGAGGCATGACATCACATACAGTGGCTAATAAAACATATATTAAATAATCTGATATATTTATTTCACTTTTGGTTTCTTTAATTAGTAATTCTAAAAAAAAATATGTAAGTGTTGTGGCGCATAAATAGTCATATTCTTTATAACCGTTATCTTTTTTGGGATTTATAATTGAGTTTGCCTCTGGAAAAGGTTTGTGCATTTCGTGATGATCAATAATTAAAGATTTAATTTTATTTTCATTTAAAAAATTTATTGCTTCATTTGATGTAGAACCACAATCAACCATTATAATTAATTTGGGTTTTTCTAAGATCAGTTTTTGGAATAATTTTTTGGTAGCACCATAGCCATCCTTTTCCCTGTCTGGTATATAATAAAAAAAAGGGTGATTTATGCTTTCTAATATTTTTACAAATAACGAAGTAGCAGCAGAGCCATCCACATCATAATCACCTAAAATACATATTTTTTCATTATTATTAATACAATTTACAACAAGCTTAATAGATTGATTAAAATCTTTATTATTTAAAAAAACATTGTTTAAATTTAAATCTGAATTAACTGTTGCAATCTCATTATCATCAAATTTTCTTGAAACAATTAGTCTAGATAAAATGTCACTAAAATCAAAATCCTGCTTTAATTTGTCAACCAAGTTTTGACTGATTTTTTTTTGTTCCCACTTCTTACCTGAAATAGAAATCATTCTTCAATAAGATTTGTTCTTTTAATTATTTCTTTAAATCTTAAACTTTTATGAGTAACTAGTGTTTCGGTAATATACTTATTTTCATCTATCTCCACACCGTTTAACATCTCACTAGAAGTAATTCCTGTAGAACAAAAAATCGAGTCTCCTTTTATAATCTCATTTAATTCATATTTTTTATTTAAATCATTTATTCCCATTTTATTTGCATCTTTAATGTCTCTATCATTCTCAAATATAAATCTACATTGAAAATGACAGTCAAAGGCATCGAGGGCTGATGCAGCTAAAACCCCTTCTGGTCCACCTCCTATACCTAAAAATATATCAACTTTGTATTTTGGATCTGTTACATAGAGTGCACCAAGGACATCACCATCAGTGATTAATTTAATCTTAATATTTAATTGCTTAAGCTCATTAATAATTTTTTGATGCCTTGGTCTATCCATTACACATGCTGTGAGTGATGAAATATCTTTGTTTAAAAAATCAGCAAGATTTGAAGTATTTTTCTTTAATGAAAAATCTAGATCAACTAAGCCTTTTTCAATTGGGCCAGTTGCAATTTTATCCATATAGGTTTCAGGTGCATTAAAAAGATTTCCTTTTTCAGCAATAGCAATAACAGAAGTTGCACCAGGTAAATTATTTGCTGCAAAATTTGTTCCCTCTAAAGGATCAACAGCAATATCAAAATATGGTCCATTTTTATTACCAAGTTTTTCACCAGTGTAAAGCATTGGCGCTTCATCAAGTGAACCTTCACCAATAACAACTTCGCCATTCATATTTATTTTATTCAATTCAGATCGCATTGCATCAACAGCTGCTTGATCTGCTGCAATCTTGTCTTTTTTCCCAACTAAAAAAGAGGATGCCAAAGCTGCTTTTTCAGAAACTTTTATAATTTGATAGACATATTTTTTATCAATAGACATTAATCTTTTTGAATAACTATTTCAGTAGAATTTATTACACTCTCAAATTCTCGTAGACGTTTATAAACACTTGCTAACTCTATAATGGTAGGCCAAGCTTTTAATAGGTATTGCATAGAACCTTCAACTCTTCCAAAAGCTCTTATAATTTGTTGCATAACACCTAATGTTACAACGCCTGCTACAATAGCTGGAGCCAAGAAAACATAAGCTGATAATACATTTGCTTGTAAGTAAGCCATACGACCAATATTAAAATATAAATACCTTGTGTAGCTTAAAAAGTGAATTGAACGAACGTCATCAAATAATTCATTTATTGTTTTAGGTCTAATGTTACCATCATCTTCAGCTACTACTAATATCTTTCTGTATGCAGCCTCTTTTTTTTGCAGATCATATTCCACTCCAACTAAACGTAATATCCAACCTAACCCTATCAAGAATGCTGTACCACCTAATGTCCAAAGTAATGCACCGGTTATCAATCCATATTGCCAATCACCAAAAAAGAAGATTGGTATACCGATTGATAGCCCTAATAAAATTGGAGTAAATTGTATTAATACCATGACCGATTCAATAAAACTTGTACCTAGAGATTCCATAATACGGGTAAACTTAATTGTATCTTCTTGAACTCTTTGTGAGGCACCTTCTATTTTACGAGCTCTATCATAAACAGAATGATACCATTCTACCATCGCAGTTCTCCATCTAAACAAGAAGTGTGCTGTAAAAAAACTAATTACAACGTAAAGAGCTATATATATTCCAGCTAGTGTAATAAATGATGCTAAATTTGCCCAGTACTCTTCAATTGTAATAGCGTTGGGTTTAGCAAGTGCTTTTTGAATCATATCGTAGAAGACACCAAACCATTCATTTATCTTTACATCAATTTTTACTTGAACCCACAATGATAATAAAATCACAAATGAACCTAACCAAGACCATAACTGCCATTTTTTTTTTGTAAAAAATTTAAACATTATCTTAGAAAATTATCTGCATATGATTTTTTAACAGTTTTTCTTTTTTGAGGTTCAATTATTTCAAAATCAATTTTATTTTTTTTTGCATATTCTATTGCTAATTCTTTAGAGGAAAATTCTAAATTTAACTCTGAGAGTGTATTGGAGTTTGTCTCCCAACCCATCAAAGGATTTATACCAGTATTCTCAGTTTCAAATTCAATTAACCATTTGTCTGATTTGCCAAGACCAGACTGCATTGAATTTTTTGTAGGGATATAAATTTTTGCTTTTTTCATAAATTGGTCGGGGCGGCAGGATTTGAAACTGGTAATCATTTCGCCTCGATACGTTGTTATATAACACTTCAACCCCTGTTAGCAAAGATCTAGTTGTCACTTTTTCCTATTGAATGAGGGTTGTTTTTAAAGAGAAGTATCACGGTGAGACATCGCTCACTGACAACATTTTGTAAATTTTTTTAATAAGAGTTTTTAGGGGTGGTAGGTTTCTATCCTGCCGCCCCTATGAGCTAAAAACTTGCTCTAAATTTTTTTTAGATATTTCACTGTCACTTTCACTGACACTTCGTCTAGAAGTGTTGTGAGAGTGGTCGGGGCGGCAGGATTTGAACCTGCGACCCTCTGGTCCCAAACCAGATGCGCTACCAGGCTGCGCTACGCCCCGATTGAGGTACTAATACATTAGATATTGATAATTTCAAAGAATAAAGAACATCAAAAACAAGGCTTTTTTATAAGAATCAGATATACATCGATAATGATCATTACTTGTAATAATTGTAATAAAAAATTTGATATAGACTCAAATTTGATTTCAGATAAGGGTCGCTTGTTACAATGTGCTAGTTGTGATCATAAATGGTTTTTTAAAAAAGAAGTTCTTGAAAACACGGTAAGCCCTGCTGATGAAGAAACCGGTATTGATAGTATTAATATTTTTGACCAAAATAACCCATCCATCAATGAAGAAGAAAGTGTATCAAATCCACCTATAGATGAAGTTGAAGTAGATTTAGAGGAAGAGACTAAGGAAAAAATTGAGGTTAACATAAATAAAAACACACAAGTAAATGCTAAACCAAAAAAACAAAAAAATTTTAAAATATTAAATATTTTTGTTGTAGCAATTATTTCATTCGTAGCTTTTATAATTATTGTAGATACGTTTAAATATCCTATCGGGAAAATTGTCCCAAATGTCGAATTTATACTTTATAATCTTTATGAAAGTATTAAAGATATCTCATTATTTATTAGAGATTTAACATAAAATTATGATCAAAAATCTTTCAAAGCCTTTTAAATGGTTTTTTCAGTTAGAAGCAGCAAGTGGTCTTGTATTATTAATTGCTGCAATTATTGCTCTTGTAATAAGTAATTCTAGTTTTAGTAATTTATATTTTGATACATTAAACCAATACTTGTTTGTTGGTATTAATGATTTTGGTTTAAAACTTTCCGTACATCACTGGATTAATGATTTATTGATGGCAATTTTCTTTTTCTTTGTAACACTAGAAATTAAACGAGAATTTATTCAAGGTGAACTCTCTAATTTAAAAAAAGCGTTACTTCCAATTATAGGAGCTGTTGGGGGAATGGTAGTCCCTGCTCTAGTCTATGTTTTTATAAACTTTGGTAATACTGAAACATTAAATGGTTGGGCAATTCCATCGGCTACAGACATTGCGTTTTCACTGGGAATTTTATCTTTACTTGGTTCAAGAGTTCCTATTTCTTTAAAAATTTTTTTAACAGCTCTTGCTATTATTGATGACCTTGGTGCGATATTGATTATCGCTTTTTTCTATTCTGGTGATTTAAGCATAAGCTATTTAAGTTTAATCTTAATCTCATATATTTTATTACTTACTTTAAATAAATTTGGTGTTAAAAAGTTTATACCCTATTTAATAATTGGTGCCTTCATGTGGTTCTTCACATATAAGTCTGGAATTCATGCAACAATAGCAGGTGTTCTTTTAGCTACGACCATACCTCATAGAATTAAAGACAAAGATTTCTCCTTATTAATTAAACTTGAGCATGCAATCAGTCCTTATGTTGCTTTTATGATAATGCCTATATTTGCATTTGCTAATGCAGGTGTGTCTTTAGAAGGATTATCATTGTCATCTTTATTAGAACCTGTTCCATTGGGAATTCTTTTAGGGTTGTTTGTGGGTAAACAAGTTGGAGTTATGCTTATTTCTTTCTTTGCAGTTAAATTCGGTGTGGCACAAATGCCAGATAGGTCTAACTGGTTAAGTCTATATGGAGTTTCAATATTAACAGGTGTTGGTTTTACAATGAGTTTATTTGTTGGAAACTTAGCATTTGCTGAAAATATTCAGTATATTGACGGTGTAAAAATTGGTGTTCTTGCAGGATCATTACTTTCTACAGTATTTGGATATTTTATATTATTGTATGCTTCTAAAAAATAATTAATGCTTTATAAAAATAATTTATTAATCTTACTAATTATATCTATGTTCACATTTTTTGAAAAAGTTGACGCTAAATATGAAAAGCTATTTTTTGATCACTCAATAAAGAATATTGATAATGAAACTATTGATTTAAATCAATACAAAGGAAAAACTATACTTTTAGTAAATGTTGCTAGCAAATGTGGTTTTACTAAACAATATACAGGCCTTCAAGATCTTTATGAGAAGTATAAAAACAGAGGTTTCTATGTAATTGGTGTTCCGTCAAATCAGTTTGGTGGACAAGAACCGGGGTCTAATTCCGAAATTAAGGATTTTTGTGAAACTAATTTTAATATTACATTTCCAATAACTGACAAAACAGACGTTAAAGGTGAAGATGCTCATGATTTATATAAATGGGCAAAAAAAAACTATGGTAAATCGACTGTTCCTAAGTGGAATTTTCATAAAATTTTAATCAATAAAGAAGGAAAAATACAAGACACGTTCAATTCTTTTATTACACCAATGTCAGACAAAATAACAAAACAAATAGATTTAATTCTATAATTCAACAGTCAAACCATCAAAACCAGGAATAATATTTTTAGGTAATCTTTTTTTAAGTTTAGCGTAATCTAAGTCACTGTGCATATTTGTTAAAATCGTTTTTCTAGGAGTTAAGATTTTAACTAATTCTAAAACTTGATCTAAATTGAAATGCGCAGAGTGATTACGGTACCATAGACAGTCAATAATCAAGTATTCTAAATTTTTTAATTTTTTGTAATCTTTTTTAAAGAACAAACTAATATCACTTGCATAAGCTAATTTATTATTAATTAGATAGCATATGCTTTTAATTTTACCATGCTGAACAGGTATTGATTCTATTTTAATTTTTTTATTTTTATTTGTAATTTGGTGTAGTTTTTTAAGACTATTGATACTTAAAGTTGATGGATAACCATAAGATGATTTAAAACAATATTTAAAAGTAGAAAATAAATATTTTTTAGTATTAGAGTCAGCATAGACTGGAATTTGTTTCTTGTTTATTAAAAAAAATGGACGAAGATCGTTAATACCATGTGTTTGATCTGCGTGGGGATGAGTATAAAAAACTTTACTAATAGATCTAATCTTATTTTCCAGTAGTTGTGACCTCAAATCTGGAGATGTATCTATTAAAATATTTTGATCGTTAAATTTAATTAAAGCAGAACATCTCGTTCTAAAATTTTTTTTATTTCTTAAATCACAATCGCCAGAATATCCATCTGCTCTAGGCACACCCATTGAGCTACCACTACCCAAAATGACAAATTTAAGAGACATTATAGATTAAAAAGTTTATTAAAATTTTTAGTAGTTAAATCGGACATTTCCTGATCAGGCTTTCCTTTTAAAATGGATAATTTTTCTAGAGTATATTTGATAAAACTTGGTTCATTTTTTTTTCCTCTCATTGGTATGGGAGCTAAAAATGGGCTATCTGTTTCAACAAGCAGTTTATCTAAGGGAATATTTTTAAAAGTTTCCTGAAGGTCTAAACTATTTTTAAAAGTAATTATTCCACTTGCAGAAAAAAATGCATTTATTTCAAGTAATTGATTTGCAAAATTTAATGAACCAGTAAAACAATGCATTAAAATTTTTAATTTTTCTGATTTATATGAATTTAAAATTTCAAATGTTTCATCCTCAGCATTTCTAGAATGTATGATAATAGGCATATTAAGCTCTATAGAAGCCTCTATATGAGCTTTAAAGCTATCAATTTGCCTTTCTTTGTTACTATGATTATAAAAAAAATCTAAGCCTGTTTCACCTATACCAATAATTCTTTCATTTTGATTTATTTGATTAATTATATAATTTTTATCAATTAAAAGACTTTCCTCAGTTTCATGAGGGTGAATACCAAACGTACCATAAATCATTGGATCTAATTTAATAATATTCTTTATCCTATCAAAACTTTCTACCGTAGTGCATATTGTTAATAGTTTCGTGATACCAACTTCTTTAGATCTTTTTATAACATCACTTAAATTTTCAAATAAAGGCTCATGATCTAAATGGCAATGAGAATCAATCATCTTTCTTCTCAATTTTTTTAAATAAAATATCTATTTTGTTAATAGGCTTACCAGATACGAGATAATCATGTTTTGTAATAGATTCGAAATTAATTGCATCAACATTTAAATTAAAAATCTTTAAAGCTTTTTCTATTGAACTTGGGATTATAGGATAAAGCATGAATGAAATTTTTCTAATCATCTCTAAGGAGGTATAAACAATTGTATTTAATCTGTCCTTATCATCTTTTTTTTTCCAAGGTTCTTGATCATTAAAATATTTATTTGCTTCAAATAAAGCACTAACAATAAAATTAATATAATAATTAATATTTTGACTATCAATTTCACTACGTATTGCTTCTAAATTGTCAGTAAATTTATTTAGCATCACTAAATCTTCATCATTAAATTTTTTATTATCTGGAACTAATGAAGAGCAATTTTTCTCAGCAAATGCAGTGACTCTTTGACATAGATTTCCATAATTATTAGCCAAATCACTATTGATACAATCCTCTAACCTATCTTGTGAAATGTTACCATCATTTCCAAATGAAACTTCCTTAATTAAATAATATCTTAAGGGATCAAGTCCATAAATTTCAATAATATCTAAAGGATCAAGAATATTTCCTTTTGACTTGGACATCTTTTCATCACCAGATAAAATCCAGCCATGACCATAAACTTTCTTAGGTAAGGGTATTTTTGCAGCCATTAAAAATGCAGGCCAATATACAGAGTGAAATCTTAATATATCCTTTCCTATTAAATGAACAGATGCAGGCCAAAATTTTTTAAACAACACATCATTTGTATCTGGATAGTTTAAAGCGCTTATATAATTAGTTAGAGCATCGAGCCAAACGTAAATTACATGATCTGGACTATTAGGGACTTTGATACCCCAAGTGAATGCTTTACGACTAATAGAGAGGTCTTTTAACCCACCTTTTACAAAGCTAATTACTTCATTTTTTCTAGATTTTGGTGAAATAAAGTCAGGATTTTTTTCATAATAATTTAGTAATTTATCTTGCCACTTAGACAGCCTAAAAAAATAAGACTCTTCCTCTATCCATTCAACAGGAGAACCAGATGAGGTAGCTATCTTAATGTTTTCTTTTTCACTAATCTCTTCATCACTATAAAAGGCTTCATCAGAAACAGAATACCAACCAGAATATTTTGATAAATAGATATCGTCATTTTTTTCAAGCTCATTCCATAAATGTTGAACTGTTTTTTTGTGTCTTTCTTCAGTAGTTCTAATGAAATCAGTATTAGATAAATTTAATGTTTTTGAAAGATCTCTAAATGTTTGACTAATTTCATCACAAAAAGCTTGAGGATCAACATTTCTTTTCTCCGCTGCTCTTTGTATTTTTAAACCGTGCTCATCAGTACCTGTTAAAAAATGTACATTGAAACCATCTATACGTTTAAATCTAGCAAAAAAATCAGCAGCAATACTTGAATATGCATGACCCATATGAGGTTTCGCTGATGGGTAGTAAATTGGAGTTGTAATATAGTAATTTTTTTCCATTTATAATAACTTTGATTTAAATTCTAAAAATAAACTTTCCTCATCCAGATTAAATTTTTCTGTATTATAAATTTTTTTTATAAATCTATGATAAAAATTAATTAATGAAATCTTTGTATTTGTTATCATGTATTTTTTTAAAAAGAATAACTCAATTAAGTTAATTAATAAAACTTTAATAGGTTTATTTTTCTTGTAATAATTATTTTCTATTATTAAGTTTATAAAACTTGAAATAGTATGATCTTTTAAATTAATTAATTTTTCTTCAGCAAAATTAAATAAACTAATGATTTCACCAGGAGAATTATAATAACTTAGTAGGTCATAATTAACAAATTCAAGTACATTTTTTTTAAGTATTGAGTTTGAAATATTTAAAGACTCATTAAATGTTAAACTAATCTTAAATGTTAAACATCGAGATTTAAGTGTTGGTAGTATATTTTTTTCACTATTGTTTATTAAGATAAAAAAAACATTTTCATTTGGCTCTTCAATGATTTTAAGTAGTGCGTTAACAGAATTCTTATTTAGATTTTCAACATTATCTATTAAAATAAATCTTGCCATATTATTAAATGTTGATTTATTTGTGTAATTAATCATTTCACGTATTTGACCCACATCAATGCTTTTTTTTTCAGTTAATAGATCTATTAAATAGAAATTAGGATGTGAGTTATTTTGTAAAAGTTTATAGGATTTATTATCCTTATTGATGCTAAAATTTTCTAAATTATATTTGTACTCCTCATTTTTGGATAAAATATAGTTGATTAAATGGTAGGCTAATGTTGATTTTCCTGATCCTTTTTTTCCAGACAGTAAAATTTTATTAGGTATTTTTTTCTGCTTATATAGTCCTACTAACTCGTTAAAGAAACTTTCCATACCATAAATCTTAGTGTTTTCTGATGGTTTTAAATTCATAAATCTAAATTAAGTCGTTAATTTTATTTAATATTATATTTTCATTAACATCTATATCTAGATTTGAATTTATTCTAATATATTTTTTTGGGTTTTTTTTTAGTATTTTTATAAAACCATCTTGTACTTTTTCATAAAACTTACTGTTAAATTTATCGTATCTATTAAGCTTTTTTCTTAGTCTAAGTCTTTTTTTCATATTTAATAAATTAACAGTATTTAAAAAAGTAAAATTAATTTTAATATTTCTTAAAAGATGATTGTTGATATTTTGTATAAATTTAAGGTTTACACCCATTCCATAATGTTGGTAAGCAATTGTTGAGTCTGAAAATCTATCTATAAGTATGATTTTTTTACCAGCATTTTGTCTTATAATTTCTAAGTTTTCACTTCTTGCAGAAAGATAAAGTAGTAAATCAGTTTCTTTATTAAATGTAGATTTGTTATCCAGAATAAGATTTCTTATTTTTTCTGAATTTGCACTACCACCTGGTTCTCTAATTTTAATAAATTTAATTTTTTTACGAGTTAAGTAATCTGCAATTTTTTTTATATGATGGGATTTACCAGTACCCTCTATACCCTCAAATGCTATTATTGGTTTTTTAGACATCGCCCCAAATTAAAAAATTAATTGACTTCATCAACCTTGAAAAAACATTTAATTTTTTAACATCTTCATAAGCAAGTAAATCATATTCTTCAATAAGCTCACCATCAAAGGTTAGCTTTAATTTTCCCAAAATATCATCTTCTTTAATAGGAGCTTGAATTGGACCATTATAATTCAATGATACCTTTAATAGTCTTTTTTTTGCTTTTGGAATAGTTTTATAGATATCATTTTTTATATAAGTTTTAACAGTATCTTTTTTACCCAACCAAACATCAATATCATCTATTGGCGTGTTTGCTTTTGTGATTTCAACTAAGTCAAAATTAGTTAAACCCCACGTTAAAAGTTTCGCACTTTCACGAGATCTATCATTTTTAGTATTGAAGCCACTTCCTACTGCTATTAATCGTCTTCCATTTCTTTCTACAGATGACGCTAGTGAATATTTTTCAACAGCTAAATAACCAGTTTTAATTCCATCTGCTCCAAGGCTTTTATATAATAGAGGATTTCTATTACCTTGAGTAATGGGGTCACCCCCTGTTCTATCCCAAGTAAATTCTTTTTCTGCAAAATACTTATATTCTTCAGGAAATTCTTTAATAAGATATCTGGACATAAGCATAATATCTCTTACAGTTGATACGTTTTCAGTATTATTAATCCCTGATGAATTAGCAAAATTAGTATTATCCATTCCTAATTCTTTAGCTTTAGCTGTCATCATCACTGCAAATTCATCCTCTGTACCAGCTATACCTTCAGCTAACGCAACACATGCATCATTACCAGATGCAATAATTATTCCCTTAAGTAAATTTTCTACACTAACTTCATCACCAACCATTATAAACATCGAAGAATAGCCAGCTGACGAAAGTCTCCAAGCATTCTCGGACACTAAAAATTTTTCATCTAGATTTAAATCACCACTTCTAATTAAATCAAACGCAATAATGGTAGTCATAATCTTTGTCATTGAAGCTGGATAAATGGATTTATCAGCATCTTTTTCAAATAATATTTCACCTGAAAGATAGTCTTGTAATATTGCTGTTCTAGCCTTCACATCAAACGCAGCATTAGAATTAGCTGTTAGTAAGAGTATCAACAAAATTGTTAAAAGTCTTAATTTAATCATTTTTTATAATTTCGATATTTTCAAATTCAAGTATGCTTATATCATTAAATGATTTTTGTAGAGAGTTAATGTTATTAAAAGGACCAGCATATACTCTATATTTTTTTTCATTAATTTTTTTGATTTTGGCACCCCTAATCTTTGTTTCTTTAATGATTCTATCAACTAGCAATGATGCTGTATCATTAAAATAAAAATCAGCTATTTTTATTTTATAAGAAAATTTTTTACTTAGTTCATTTTTGGTATTTGTTTCTTTAATGTTAAGATCACTAATATTAATATTATTAACTGGAGCCTTGTTAGCAACTTTTTTTTCTTCTTCAAACATTTTTGCTCTTTTTGCTACAAATAGTGCGCCTTCTAGTACTTCTAAAATCTCTACATAAGGTTCATTTTCATTTAACCCTATTTCATCTGCTATTCTCAATGATAATACTGCATTATTAAATAAGGGATAATCAGCATTACTACCAACAGTTGCTATAACAGATTTATTATTTAAAATATTGGTAATTTTAACAATTGTATTTTTTTTTAAATTTTTTTGAAAAATAACCAGGCTTCGTTCGTCAATCTTTTTTGAAATAATCTTATTATCATAAAACTTATCACTATAAATAAGACTAAATCCTTTGTTTATAAATGGATTATCCAATGAATTGGAAATTTTATATTTTGTTAAGGTAGTTGCCGTACAGCTATTTAACAAAATGAAGCAGCACAAGATTAATAATTTCTTATAAAGCATTTTCAAATTTTTCTTTTAAAGTACATACTGCAAGACCAAATCGTAAGGACCTATTCCATTGTAGTATTTTTTCATAATTTTCAAAAACTATGTAGGCTGGATCTAAATTTTGAGCATCAGGTATAATATCTTTATCTGGAGTTATTATTGATGCAATCAAATTTTCGTCAACAACATTAAAACTATCTTCATTAATTAAATATTTTTTTAACAGTTTAAACTTATTTTTATTGTGAAGTTTTTTTGCGGATGTGTTTAATATATCGTTAGGTATATTCTTTTTTAATTTGACTTTTATGAAACAAGGTTGGTTTTTCTTCCATCCTATTTTATTTATATAGTTAGCTGCAGAAGCAAATGAATCTACAGTTGATTTAAGCTCAATAATGTTATTTTTATCATAGTCTATTGCATAGTTGTCTATAGTAGAGGGCATAAATTGAAAAAAACCAAAAGCTCCTGCCCACGAACCATATAAAATATCATGGTCTATTTTCCCTGCATCTATTAATTGAAGAATTGTAATTAACTCATTAGTAAAAAAATCAGATCTACGTTGATCAAAACTTAAAGTTGCAAGTGATGACAGTATATCCATTTTTCCTACATAAGTTCCAAAATTAGTCTCTATTCCCATTAATGCTAAAAGTAACTCTTTCTCAACTGAAAATTTATTATCTATCATATTTATGAAATCCCTATTCAATTCATAAAGTTGAGCACCCTTATTTACTTTTTGTTTAGAAGTTCTTTTGGATATGTAAGTTTTTGTATCCTCATAGAACTCAGGTTGAAAACGGTCATATTTTATTACCTTAGGTAAAAACACAACATCAGACATTGCTAGATTGAATGTCTTTTCTGAAATTTTTTTTTCTAAAGCATAAACTTTAAATTTTACCAACCACTCATTAAATTCTTTTTCATTGGCATTTAATGTTCCATGAATAATTGTGAAAAATATAATTATAAAATATTTAATTATTTTCATATAAATCTTTTAAATAAATAATTACAGCAATCCATATTAAAATGAAACTTAATGATTTATCAAAGGAAAAAGCCTCATCATAATAAAAAAAACCTAATAAAAACTGAAATGTTGGAGTTATATAAAAAATCATTCCAGTAGGCCCAAGTCCACATAGTTCAACACCCCTTACATATAAAAATAATGGTATGACAGTCATTGGTCCCGCTAACATTAATATAAACATCAGCGAAGGATCATTCAAACTAAAGATATTTAGATTGTTTTTAAAAAGTAAAAAAAATGCAAATAAAGCAAACGGTAATATGAAAAGACTTTCTATTAAAAGGCCAACATCAGTATCAACATTAACTTTTTTTCTAAGAAGGTTGTAAAAACCCCAACTTAGAGCAACAATTATTCCGACCCAAGGGATTGAGTGAAAACTTTTAAATAGGAGAAATAATATAGATAACAAAACTAGCAGTATGGAAATGCCTCTTCTTTTGTTTATTTTTTCACCATAAAAAATATACCCTAAGAATACACTTAAGATCGGCATGATAAAATAACCAAAGCTAGCATCAATAATTTTTTCCGTACCTACAGCATAAATCCAAGTTGCCCAATTTATAAAAATTAGTAAGCTTGAAAAAAATAAATAAATTATGTTTCTTTTATTTTTTATAATTTCAAAAAAAACATCCCATTTAGAAAAATAAAAAGTAGTTATTATTAAAAATACAGATGTCCATACGCAACGATGGATCACTACCTCTATAGACCCAGCAAAAGAAATATATTTAAAGTAAATAACCCCAATAACACCCCACCAAAAAGATCCTAATGCGGTTAAACCTATACCTTTATTGAATTTTTTCTTTTCCATAGTAATAAAATTATACTTATTAAATGATTATCTGTTCAATTTATCAATTTTATTGTTGAATTAAAAATTTATAATAATAAAACGTTGCTAACGGAGAGATGGCAGAGCGGTTGAATGCACCGGTCTTGAAAACCGGCAAAGGGGCAACTCTTTCCTGAGTTCGAATCTCAGTCTCTCCGCCACTATTCACTGATGTATTTATAATTTTTAAAAATCTCCGAAACTTTATTTAGCTTAATTTGAATTGTTAAATTTTGACCTTGATTAAATTTATAAAGATTTTCATCATCATAATCCAGCAAATCACATAAAAGCTTTAACTCTTGTTCATTAAAATGATCAATATATTTTTTAGTAAATGAACCTAGCAGTTTATCCATTTCTTTAGTGCCTCTATAGTTGGCTCTATAAATTATTTTATTTTTTAAATCCTTTATATTAATGGTCATAAAAATTATTATATTACATCTAACATGAAAAATAAGAATAATTACGATTATTTATTGGCTGATCTCACTAAATTAAATGGGGTGGGTAAAAAAACCATGGAAATTTTAAAGAAAAAAAAAGTAAATAATATTTTTGACTTACTGTGGAGATTGCCCAAGTCTTATACAGACAGAACCCTAGTTAGTAAAATTTGTGACCTCCAAATAGGTGTTATTCAAACTATCAGAATTGTTCCACTAAAATATCAATTTCCAAGAATTCGAAACTTACCAAATAGAGTAAATTGTATTGATGAAACTGGAAAGATTGATTGTATATTTTTTAATAGTCACGAAGGATATGTGAGGAAAATTTTACCGTTAAATGAAGAGGTGACAATTAGTGGTAAGATAAGTAATTATAAAGGGCGATATCAAATTACAAATCCCACGTATATTTCACAGGACAGCTCTTTAATTGAAAATATTGATAATAAGTATTCGCTAACAGATGGGATTACTGAAAAAACTTATAATAAAATCATTAATCAAATATTAAAAAACTTACCTACTTTAACTGAGTGGCATGACAAAGACATATTAAAAAATTTTAATAATCAAAGCTGGAATGAATCAATAATAAAATTACATGATCCAAAAAATATTGAAAATTATAAATCTGATTTTTATAAAAGGCTTGCTTATGATGAAATACTGGCATCATTTTTAGTTAATTCAGAAATTAGAAAAAAAATAAAAAAAATAAAAAAAATATCAAAAAATTTTACTGAAAAAGCCCATAATAATATAGTTAATAAATTAGATTTTACCCTTACTAATGATCAAAAAATTTCATTAAATGATATCAATAATGACCTAAATTCTAAAAGTAAAATGTTTAGACTTTTGCAGGGTGACGTTGGAAGTGGCAAAACTATTGTTGCATTAATTTCTTCTTTAAGTGTCATTAGTTCAGGGTTCCAAGTTGCATTAATGGCCCCTACTGAAATATTAGCTAGACAGCATTATAGTTTGGCAAAAAAACTATTTCCTAAAAATATTAAAATTGAATTACTTTCCAGTAAGAGTGAAAATAGTGAAAAAAAAAGAATTGTAAAAGAATTAGAAAACAATAAAATTCAAATGGTTTTTGGCACGCATGCAATTTTTCAAAAAAAAATAGTTTTTGCAAACCTTGGTTATATTATAATTGATGAACAGCATAAATTTGGAGTTAGGCAAAGAAAGCTTTTATCAGATAAGGGTGGTGATAATTGTGATGTTCTTTTAATGTCAGCAACGCCAATTCCAAGAACCCTAACTATGTCAGTTTATGGTGATATGGATGTTTCTATTATTAAGGAAAAACCAAGTAATAGAAAAGAGGTTAAAACTTATAGTAAATTAGAAAGTAAAATAGATGATGTTATTAATTTTGTAAAAAAAGAAATAAAAGAAGGAAACCAAATTTTCTGGGTATGTCCCTTGATAGAAGAATCAAAAAAATTAGATCACCAATCGTCAGTTACTAAATACAAATTTCTTAATGAAATTTTCCCAAATAATGTTGCATTACTCCATGGAAAAATTGACAATGAAGAAAAAGAAAAAATATTGAATAAATTTTTAAACAAAAAATATTCAATCTTAGTTTCAACCACAATTATAGAAGTTGGTATTGATTTTCCTAATGCCAATGTAATCATAATAGAAAATGCTAATAAATTTGGATTATCACAGTTACATCAATTAAGAGGCAGAGTTGGACGTGGAACAAAACAAGCTAGTTGTATATTGATGTTTAAGTCTAATTTAACCATTAATGCTAAAAAAAGAATAAATATCCTAAAGAATTCCAATGATGGTTTTGAAATTTCAGAAGAAGATATGAAGTTAAGAGGTTTTGGTGATTTACTTGGGTTTAAACAAAGTGGGGTTAAAAATTTTAGATTGGCGGACCCCATTCAAAACGAAGACTTATTTTTAATGGCAGAGAAACAAATTAAAAAAATAGAATTAGAAAATATTGATATTAAAAAATATAAAGCATTACTCAAGTTATACGATCAAGCAGATATAATTAACGATATGGTTTAGCTTTTTGGCTTAGAGGTTCCCGCCGAAACTATAAATTTTGACGCTTCTTCAAATGTCATATCCAAATAAATCAAATCTTCTTTTGGTATCATTAGCAGAAAGCCACTTGTTGGGTTGGGCGTTGTTGGAACAAAAACATTAACCAAGTTAATATTTGTTTTAGCTTTAATTTCACCTGTATTTTCTTTGGTGGCAAAACCTACGGCCCAAGATCCTTTTCTTGGATACTCAACTAGCACTACACTTTTTTTATTACCCTCTTGCTCTCTAAAAGAATCTGTCATTTGTCCAATCGCAGAGTAAATAGTTCTTAGTATCGGCATTCTTTTAAATAAATCATCAATTATTTGTAAAAATTTTTTACCTATAAAAGTTAAAGAAAGGCCACCAACAACTGTAATAAAAATAATTGTTAAAATTATTTCAATGCCTGGAATTGCATATGGAAGATAAGTATTAGGATTTAATCCTGATGGTACTAATTTCGTTGAAAAATTTATTAAGAATTTACTTAGATATAGTGTAAACCCAATTGGTATTAAAACAATTACACCTGTAAAAAAATAGTTTCTTAATTTAAGAGCTAATGATTTTTTTTTCTTAATAGGCATAGATAATTTAGTTATAACTAGAATAAAGAACGAATGAAACGGCTATGATGAAAAGTGTAACTAAGATTTTATTGTTTAAATTCATAAAAGTATATATTTATATGATTATCAAAAATTTAATTAAATGAATAGAAGAAAATTTTTAAATTATATTGGGTGTGGATGTTCAGGCTTGATGCTAGGTGCTTGTTCTACAGCACCAATAACTGACAGAAGACAATTAAGAATTATACCCGAATCTAAATTAAACGCTCAAGCAGCTCAAATTTTTGAAAAGGTCAAAGAAAAAGAGAGAATGAGTGATGACACTAAAACACTAAATGAAATTAAAGATATTGGAAAAAAAATGGAAGACTCTATATCTGAATACTTTTATAGAGCGGGTCTAAATGATCCTACAGTTAATTTTGATTGGGAATATATTTTAATAGATAATAAAAAAGTTAAAAATGCTTGGTGTATGCCTGGTGGTAAAATTGCTGTGTACACAGGAATACTTGACGTTACAAAAAATACAAATGGTCTTGCCTCAGTTATGGGTCATGAAATTGCGCATGCTGTTGCTAAACATTCGGTTGAAAGAGCAAGTAGAAGTGTACTTTTACAAACTGGAACATCTTTGATCGATATTTTTTCAGGTGGAAAGTTAGGACAGATCAATCAAGCAACGGGTATGAACACTGTAGGGCTATTATCTCAAATAGGTATAATGAATCCTTTCTCAAGAACCCAAGAAAGTGAAGCTGATTACCTGGGAATGATTTTTGCATCATTATCTGGTTTTGATATCAGGGAAACTAAAAAGTTATGGGAAAGAATGAAAGCAGAAAATAAAGGCAAAGAACCCCCTCAATTTATGAGCACACACCCATCATCTTCTAAAAGAATAAAAGATTTATCAGAATGGGAAAATAGTGTAATTTTAGACTATCCACCGATTACAATTAGTTAATATTTAAGAGATTATTTTAGTGGTGAGCCCTGATGGACTCGAACCATCGACCCATTCCTTAAAAGGGAATTGCTCTACCAACTGAGCTAAGGGCCCACATATAAATTACTAAAGTTGAGATAAATGTTTTTTTTTATTTAATTTTAAAAAAAAACTTTTGGTGAAGTCTTCTTTAAAATTTTTAAATTTCTTTACACTTAAAAATTTAAACAATAAAAAAATATCAAACTTGAATAATTTTTATTACCAAAAAACAATTATTTATTCCATAACATCACAAATTGCAAATATTTAAATTACAACCTATCAACGTATTCATCATGAAATTTATCAAATGTACCTTTTTTAATATTTTCTCTAATAGAAGACATTAATTCTTGATAAAAGTTGATGTTATGTAAGGTTAAAAGTGTAGAACCTAAGATTTCATTCGTATTAAAGAGATGATTTAGATAGTTTTTTGAATATTTGTTGAGATTTAAATTTGAACAATTAGGATCAAGAGGTTCATTGTCATTTTTAAATTTGTTATTTTTAATATTTATACGTCCATTCCAAGTGAAAGCTAAACCAGTTCTTCCAGATCTCGTTGGCATTACACAATCAAACATATCAACACCTCTCTTAACAGCTCCCAGAATATCAGCTGGTGTTCCAACGCCCATTAAATATCTTGGTTTATCATCAGGCATAATATTCTTTAAATCATCTAGAACACTAAACATTTCATTTTGACTCTCCCCTACTGCAAGACCTCCTATTGCATAGCCATCAAATCCAATTTTAATTAACTCATTAAGAGATTTTGTTCTTAAATCTTTGAATAAACCACCCTGAACTATTCCAAATAAAGCTTTATGTGGGTTTAAACCAAAAGCTGTTTTAGATCTTTCAGCCCAATATATGGATAATTCCATAGATTTATTAATTATATTATAGTCAGTAGTTTTTTTAGGACACTCATCCATGATCATAACAATATCTGAGTCTAATCCTTTTTGAACTCTAATGCTTTCTTCGGGACTTAATATGAATTTTTTACCATCTACATGAGAGTTAAATATTGCACCTTTTTCTCTGTCTACTTTGTTTAATTTTGAAAGTGACATAACTTGAAACCCACCAGAATCTGTAAGTATAGGAAGCTTACAATTCATAAATTTGTGAAGTCCTCCTGCAGAAATTATTCTATCTACACCAGGTCTAATCATTAAATGATAGGTGTTAGATAATATTATTTCAGCACCAGTTTTAATAACATCGTCAATAAGACAAGCTTTTACAGTAGCCTGTGTACCGACAGGCATGAAAGCAGGTGTTTGAATGTTTCCTCTATGGGTTTCAATAATACCAGTTCTGACAAATTTATCATTTTCAATGACATTAAATTTGAAATTTTTTAATGTCATTGAAATGTGTATTAATATTAATTAAAGCTAATAATTTTATCTGGGTTAGAAACGGAACCGTTATTATTTTGGTCTCCTCTTTTAATTTTATCAACTAGGTCCATACCTTCAATAACTTTACCAAAAACAGTATATTGTCTATCTAGGAATGATGACTTTTTGAAACAAATAAAAAATTGACTATTAGCACTATTTGGATCTTGTGATCTAGCCATAGACAGGGTTCCTCTTTCATGGGGTAAGTCGCTAAATTCTTCTTTAAGATCTGGTAAATCAGAACCACCCATTCCTGCTCTTTTTAAATCAAATTGGTCATTAGAGGAGTTACCAAATTGCACATCTCCTGTTTGAGCCATAAAACCATCAATTACCCTGTGAAATACAACACCATCGTATTTACCATCTTTTGCTAATTGTTTAATTCTTTTAACATGATTGGGGGCAACATCTTCAAAAAGTTCTATTTTAATATCTCCATCTTTAAGTTTTAAAATCATTATATTCTCCTCTGCGATTATATTGTTGGTTAGTATAAAAAATAAAATTAAAAATTTTGTTATAAATTTATTCATATTTCTCTTTTAAAGACTTTATTGTACTTTTTGTAGTAAATTTTTTTATATCACCTTTTAGTCTCACTATTTCTTTAACAAATCTTGATGAAATAATTTGATTTTCAACATCAGACATTAAAAAGATTGTTTCTATATTATTGCTTAATTTTCTATTCATTCCAGCTAATTGAAATTCATATTCAAAGTCAGATACAGCTCTTAAACCCCTTAAAATAATATTAGATTTGTATTTTTTACATAAATCGGTTGTTAACGATGTAAATGAAATAACTTCAATCTTTTTTTTATCAAACTTTAAATCAACAAATAGAGCTTTTTTAATTAACTGTATTCTTTCAAGTGAATTAAAAAGATAATTTTTATTAGTACCATCAGAAGCAGCAACAATAACTTTATCAAATAACTTTAAAGCTTTTTTTATAACGTCAATATGACCAAAGGTTATTGGGTCAAATGTTCCAGGATATACAGCAACTTTTTTCATTACTCCAAGTTATCATCAATTTTTATTGCCGAAACAACTTTTTCATCACCGGATAATTTGATAATTCTTACACCCTGAGTATTTCTTCCAGCTGTTCTTATCTCTTTAACAGCAACTCTAATTACTCTTCCTTTATTTGTTGAAATCATTACATCATCGCCTTCAATAACTGGAAACGACGAACATATACTACCGTTTCTTGGTGAGTTAATAATTCCAATTATACCCTTACCACCTCTATTGGTAACTCTATATTCATTATTCAAAGTTTTTTTGCCGTATCCATTTTCTGTAATAGATAAAACAAATCTTTCTTCAGACTTTGAATCTTTTTTTGTTTTTTCTTTATTTGCTATTGAGAGAGAAACGATCTCATCGTTAGGTGATAACTCAATACCTTTGATACCTTTAGACGATCTACCCTTAAATATTCGTAGTTTTTTTGATTCAAATCTAATGCATTTACCATTTTTTGTACTTAACATTACATCCTGATCATCCTTACAAATTTCAACACCTACAATTTTGTCATTAGGGTCTAACTTTATTGCAATTTTTCCAGCTGAATTAATTGAAGAAAAGTCTTCTAAACTATTTTTTCTAACTTTGCCTTTTGCAGTTGCAAAAACAATTTGAAGATTTTTCATATCGCTCTCATCATCTGGAAATGGCATTATTGAACTGATAGATTGATGATTTTTTAATGGCAAGATGTTGAATAGAGATTTACCTTTTGATGTAGTTGATCCTTCAGGTATTTTCCAAGCTTTAATTTTGTAGACAAGACCTTCTGTTGAAAAGAAAAGAACAGAAGTACGAGTGTTAACTGATAAGGTTTGAACCACAGAATCTTCATCTCTCGTTGTGATTCCAGATTTTCCTTTACCACCTCTTTTTTGTTGTTTGACACTACTTAAAGCTCCTCTTTTAATGTAGCCCTGAAGAGTAACTGTAATAATCACTTCTTCTTTTTGAATAGTCTCTTCGATATCATAGTTTAAAACGGCATCTATAATTTTAGTTCTTCTTGGAACTGCAAATTTTTCTTTGATAGTTTTAAGCTCTTCACTTATTACGTTTAAAAGTTCTTTTTTAGAATTAATTATTTTTTTATAACCTTTAATCAGGTCAGCTAATTTTTTAATTTCAACTTCTATTTCATTAATTCCAAGAGCTGTAAGTTTTTGTAGTCTAAGTTCTAAAATAGCAATTACTTGAGGATCGGTAAGTGAGTATAAATTTTTTCCCTTTTTATCTTCAACAAGTGAAATTAGCTTTAAAGATTTATTTATTTTCCACTTAGTACTTAATAATGATTTTTTAGCATCATCAGGAGTTTTTGAAGACCGTATAATTTTTATAATCTTATCTAAGTTCTCAACAGATACCGATAATCCAATAAGGATATGAGCTCTGTCTTCAGCTTTCTTTAAATCAAACTTAGTTTTTTTGATTACTACGTCTTCACGGAATGTTAAGAAATTTGATAAAAATTCTTTTAAATTACAAATTTTAGGTTTGCCGTCAACAATAGCTAAAGTGTTAAATCCAAAGGAGCTTTCTATAGATGTATTTTTATAAAGTAATCTTTTAATAGTTTCTGGTTCAACACCATTTCTTAAATCAATAGCAACTCTAATCCCTTCTCTGTTAGATTCGTCTCTAATATCTTTTATTCCCTCTATTTTTTTCTCTCTAACAAGTTGGGCAATTCTCTCATTTAAAACTGATTTATTTACCTGATATGGTACAGAAGTTATAACTAGTCTCTCTCTACCATTTTTTTGTGCTTCAATACTAATTTCACCTCTAATTTTAAACGACCCACGACCTACATTATATCCAGCTTTAATAATTTCTTTTCCAATGATGACACCACCTGTTGGAAAATCAGGACCTGGTATATGCTTCATTAACTCTTTAATTTTAACATCTTTATTTTCAATTAAAGCTAATGTTCCATCTATAATTTCACCTAAATTATGTGGGGGAATACTTGTTGCCATTCCAACCGCAATACCACCAGCACCGTTTACTAGTAAATTAGGATATTGAGCAGGTAAAACTGTTGGTTCTTTTTCAGTTTCATCGTAATTACTTTTATAATCAACGGTATTTTTTTCTATATCATCAATTAAGTATTGAGAAACTTTAGCTAATCTTGTTTCTGTATATCTCATAGCCGCAGCTGGATCTCCATCAATGGATCCAAAGTTACCTTGGCCTTGAACAAGAGGTAAACTCATAGAAAAATCTTGAACCATTCTCACAAGAGCGTCATAAACAGATTGATCTCCATGTGGGTGATATTTACCAATAACATCCCCTACTATTCTTGCAGATTTTCTAAATTGTTTTGACCAATCGTAACCACCTTTATACATGGCAAATAATATTCTTCTATGAACTGGTTTAAGTCCATCTCTAACATCAGGAAGAGCCCTGCTCACAATTACACTCATTGCATATGACAAGTACGATGAGCTCATCTCATCATGCATTGAGATAAGTTTAATATTTTTGTCTTTAGGTATTTCTGTGTCTTTCATAGAAACTAAAATGGAATTTCGTCATCCATATCATTAGGGGCTTGGGGGCTATCATCAGGATTGCTAGCAACAGCTTGCGAATTGTCATTTTGAATACCACCACCGCCAGTGTTTCCACCGCCCAACATAGTAAGTGAAGAATTGTATCCTTGAATTACAATTTCAGTTGAATACTTGTCTTGACCAGATTGTTCATCTTTCCATTTTCTAGTCGTTATCTGTCCCTCAACATAAATTTGAGCACCTTTTTTCAAATATTGCTGAACAACATTGACTAACCCTTCATTAAATACAACTATTCGATGCCATTCTGTTTTTTCTTTTTTTTCGCCAGTTGCTTTATCTTTCCAAGATTGGCTAGTAGCTAAACTTAAGGTAGCAAGACTTTTGCCATTTGACATTTGTTTGATTTCTGGGTCTGCGCCTAAACGCCCAATTAATAATACTTTATTTAAACTTCCAGCCATAATATTTATAATTCTTTATTAATTTAATTAATTTTATATCACAATATAAACTCAATATTAATTTTATTAATTTAAAGCAACTAAAATTATGATTAAAAAGATAGTTATTAAGGGTGCAAAAGAGCATAACTTAAAGAATGTTTCAGTAGAAATACCTAAAGATCAGTTTGTTGTAATTACTGGTCTTTCTGGTTCAGGAAAATCCTCATTAGCATTTGATACTGTCTATGCCGAAGGACAAAGAAGATACGTTGAAAGTTTATCAGCTTATGCTCGTCAATTTTTGGATAAAATGAAAAAACCAAATGTTGATCTTATCGAGGGATTAAGTCCAGCTATAGCCATAGAGCAAAAAAATACATCTAAAAATCCAAGATCAACTGTTGCAACAGTTACTGAAATTTATGACTATATGAGAGTGTTGTATGCAAGGGCTGGTGTTCCCTACTCACCATTCACAGGAAAGCCAATTACATCACAAACGATAACTCAAATCGTTGATTTAATAAAAAAATTACCAAAAAAATCTACAATTTATATTTTTGCGCCTGTGGTTAGAGGTCGTAAAGGTGAGTATAGAAAAGATATTTTAAGTTATAAAAGAAGAGGTTTTAGAAAAATTAAAATTGATGAAGTCATATATGAAATAGATAATGCACCTAATTTAGATAAAAAACTCAAGCATGACATATCAGTTTTAGTTGATAGAATTGTCTTGAATTCTAATCTTGGTAATAGACTTGCTGAAAGTATTGAGACAGCTGTAAATTTATCAAATGGATTGGTATTTGTTGAGTACGAAGATGAAACATTGCCACAAAAATTTAGAAAAATTGAAAAATTAATTTATTCTACAAAATTTGCTTGTCCAGAAAGTGGTTTTACAATTGAAGAGATTGAACCAAGACTTTTTTCTTTTAATAGTCCTTACGGAGCGTGCGCAGAATGCGAGGGTATAGGTATTAAATTGAATGTAGATCCAAATTTAGTAGTTCCTGATGAGAAAAAAAGTATAGCTGATGGTGCTATAGAACCATGGGCCAAATCAACAACACTATATTATGCTCAAACCTTAGCCTCTATTGCTAAACATTATGGAATTTCTTTAGATGAGAGATGGAAAAAACTTCCAAAAAAATTTAGAGATGTAATATTGTTTGGATCTGATGAAGAAGAAATTAAGTTTGTTTATGATGATGGTTATGAAAAATATTCTCATAAAAAAACTTTTGAAGGTGTAATAAATAATCTTGAAAGAAGATTTCTTGAATCTGACAGTGAATGGAAAAGAGAAGCGATAGCTGAATACCAATCTGATTCTGCTTGTGAAGGATGTAACGGTAATAGATTAAAAGAAGAAGCCTTATGTGTTAAAATTGATAATCAGAATATAAGCGAAGTAACTAAAAAATCTATTCTAGATGCAGCTAAATGGTTCAAAGGTTTAGAGCAAAACCTTGATAAACGACAATTTAAGATAGCAGAACATATTTTAAAAGAAATTAATGAAAGACTAACGTTCCTTTTAAATGTTGGGCTTGAATATTTAACGTTATCAAGAGAGTCAGGCACTCTTTCTGGGGGTGAGGCTCAAAGAATAAGACTCGCATCACAAATTGGTTCTGGATTAACTGGTGTATTATATGTTCTTGATGAACCTTCTATTGGATTGCATCAAAAGGATAATGTTAAATTAATAAATGCATTAAAAAGACTGAGAGATTTAGGTAACACTGTAATTGTTGTTGAGCATGATACAGAAACTATGGAAAATGCAGATCATATAATAGATATGGGTCCAGAAGCTGGAACTAATGGTGGTGAAATAATTGCACAAGGCACTTATGATGAAATACTAAAAAATAAAAACAGTATCACCGGTCAATACCTGTCTCATAAAAAATATATAGAAATTCCAAGAACTAGAAGGCTTGCAAAAAATGGAAGGTTTGTTGAAATTAACGGTGCTAGTGGAAATAATTTGAATAACGTTAATCTTAAAATTCCAACAGGCAGTTTTACTTGTGTAACAGGTGTTTCTGGAAGTGGTAAATCAACTCTAATATTACAAACGTTATATCATGCACTAAATTTAACCTTAAACAATAAAGCTAGAAAAGTTCCTAAAGAGTTTAAGAGTTATAAGGGTGTAGAGCTTATAGATAAGATAATAGATATAGATCAGTCTCCTATTGGAAGAACACCTAGGTCAAACCCAGCAACTTATACAGGAGCTTTTGGCCCCATTAGAGATTGGTTTACAGCACTACCAGAGTCAAAAACAAGAGGATATAAGCCAGGCAGATTTTCTTTTAATGTTAAAGGTGGAAGATGTGAAGCTTGTGAAGGTGATGGTGTAATTACATACGAGATGCACTTCTTACCTGATGTTTATATCCAGTGTGATGAATGTAAGGGAACTAGGTACAATAGAGAAACTCTTGAGATAAAATTTAAAGATAAAAGTATTGCCGATGTATTAGATATGTCTGTTGATGAGGGATGTGAATATTTTGAAAACATTTCAAACATAAAAACTAAGCTATTAACATTAAAAAAAGTTGGGCTTGGTTATATAAAAATTGGACAGCAGGCAACAACACTATCTGGTGGTGAAGCTCAACGTATTAAATTAGCTAAGGAATTATCAAAAAGATCTACAGGAAGAACCATGTACATATTAGATGAACCAACAACGGGTCTTCATCAGCATGATATTAAAAAACTACTAGAAATACTTCATACATTTGTAGCTCTAGGAAATACAGTTGTTGTTATTGAGCATAATTTGGATGTAATTAAAACAGCAGATTATATCGTCGATATGGGACCTGAAGGTGGTGTCAAAGGTGGAAATATTATCGCAGAGGGCAAACCTGAGGATATTATCAAAATAAAAGGTAGTTATACTGGTGAATTCTTAAAACCCATGCTGGAAGAAAAATTTAAAAAGAAGTTAAAGATTTAAACAATTAGTGTATAAATGATTCTAATTATGGGTAATTTACTATCATCACTTACAAAAACTATTCACGCATCATTAGCTTTAGCAATAATTTTTTTTCTAGGGTTATTTTATGGTAATGGTGGTTTTGATTTTGATCTAATTTTTTGGAGTTGGTTAACAAGATTTATTCATGTAACGGTTGCTATAATGTGGATTGGTTTGCTTTGGTATTTTAACTTTGTACAAATTCCAAATATGCCAAAAATCCCTGATGAACAAAAACCTGCTATAGGTAAAGTTATTGCTCCAGCAGCATTATTTTATTTTAGATACGCTGCATTACTGACAGTTCTGTCAGGATTAATTTTAGCTTATTTAAATGGTTATTTACACGATGCTATGACTTTAGGTGGTGGTGGAAAAAATACAGCTATCGGTATCGGTATGTGGCTTGGTCTATATATGGCATTTAATGTTTGGTTTATAATTTGGCCAAATCAAAAAAGAGCATTAGGTATGGTTGAGTGCGAACCTGATGTTAAAGCAAAATCAGCAAGAACAGCAATGTTGTTTTCAAGAACAAATACTCTTTTATCGTTACCAATGTTACTTTCAATGGTAGCAGCTCAAAATCTTTATTAAATCTACTCGGTATCTTCTTTTAGGATTGTTTTTTGTGAAACTCTAAGTTTTACAAGTATTGGATTAGCTATATAAATTGAAGAATAAGTTCCAAATACAACACCCATTATCATGGCTAAAGAAAAACCTTTTAATATTTCCCCACCAAATAAATAAATTGAGACTAAAGCAAGCAATGTTGTGGCTGATGTAATTATAGTTCTGGAAAGAGTTTCATTGATTGAGATATTTGTAAGTTCATAAATCTTGATATCGGAGAACTTTCTTAAATTTTCCCTAACTCTGTCATAAATAACAACAGTATCGTTCATTGAATAACCAACTATAGTTAAAACGGCGGCAACTATTGATAGATTTATTTCTAGACTGAATAGCGAGAAAAGACCTAGTGTTATAATGACATCATGGAATAAGGCTAAAATAGCACCTAAACTAAATTGCCATTCGAATCTTATCCATATGTAAAATAACATTGCAGCTAGAGATAGTGCAATTGCAATAATACCAGACTTTAATAATTCAGAGCTAACTTTTGGACCTACATTTTCAACTCTTCTGAAATTAAAAGAGCCCCCCAAAGAAGATGTTAAATCTTTTTTAATAACCTCAATAGCGTTTGCACTTGTATCTTTTTTCTCTATCTTAATTAAAAAATCATTTTCATTACCAAATTTTTTAACATTAAAATCTCCTAAATTCATTTTATTAAAAGATTGTCTTAAAGAAGTGACATTAATATTTTTATCATTAGACCTTAGTTCTATTAAGGTCCCACCTTTAAAATCTACACCAAAATTAAGTCCTTTAAAAAATAACAATAGAACTGATGCAACGACTAGAGTTAAAGAGATAAGATTAAATAGTTTATAAAATTTATTAAAATTAATCATTTATATTAGGTTAGTTTTTTCTTTATTTCTTACCACGTAAAGACCAGTAAGCATTCTTGCAATAAAATAAACTGAAAACAGTGTAGTAAAAATTCCTACAGCTAAGGTCACAGAGAAACCTTTAACAGGTCCGGAGCCCATAAAGAATAAGATTACAGCTGCAATTAATGTAGTTATATTTGCATCTATAATTGCAGTTTTTGATTTTACATAACCTGTATCAAAAGCTATTATATTATTTTTTTCTTTCTTGCATTCTTCTTTAATTCTTTCAAAAATTAATACATTAGCGTCAACTGCCATACCTACTGTTAAAATGATACCTGCTATTCCAGGAAGAGTTAATGTTGCTTCAAATAAAGTTAAAATACCAACTAAAATGAATAAGTTAATTAGTAGTGTTATATTAGCAATTAGACCAAATATTTTGTATTTAAAAAACATAAAAATTATAACTAATAAAAAACCAATCATAAGAGCAATAACTCCAGCATTAATTGAGTCTTGACCAAGGTCAGGTCCTACTGTTCTTTCTTCAATTATATTAAGTGGAGCTGGTAATGCTCCCGATCTTAATAGTAGAGCTAAGTCTGTTGCAGATTGGAACGTAAAATTTCCACTGATCTGGCCATTTCCACTTGCTATAGTATCTCTAATTACTGGAGCACTAACAATTTTACCATCTAGAACGATAGCCAATTGCTTGCCAACACCGGTACTAGTTGCTTTACCAAATCTTTTAGCCCCCACTCTATCAAGAGTAAATGATACTACCGTTTCATTTGTTTGATTATTCATTTGTGGTTGAGCATCCAATAAATTCTCACCATTTAAGATTATTCTTTTACTAACCATTGCTTCGCTAGTTCCATCTTCAAACTGAAGCATTTCAGTTCCAAAAGTGTCATTATTATTTTGAGTGACAAATCTAAATGTTAAATTTGCAGTTTTTCCTAAAAGTGACTTTATACGCATAGGATCATCTAGACCTGGAAGTTCAACTAAAATTCTATTATTACCTCTTTTTAATATATTAGGCTCATTAGTACCAACCTCATCAACTCTTCTTCTAACTATTTCTAAAGCTTGATCTTGTGAAGAAGTTTTGATTTCAATAAGTCCATACTTTGAAAGAGTTAAAGTAAATTCATTATTTTGTATTTCTAAATCAAACTGATGAGATTTATATTGGTTATAATAAGGATTAATTTCGCTTTCTTTATCAAGAAAAAAAGTTTCAACTAATTTAGCATTATCATTAGAAACATTAAATATTATTTTTTTATTTTCTATTCTCAGATCATTAAAAGTTATTTTCTTATCTTTTAAAAAATTTCTAATAACAGTTGTTGTATTTTGTAATTTTTGAATTTCAACTGGACCGTTATCAATCTCAAGTAAAAGATATGAACCACCCTGTAAATCTAAACCTAGATTTATCTTTTTTGAAATAAAGCTATCTTCAGAGTTCTGAAAATTTGATGCAGCAATAAAAATAAAAAAAATAGATAATAATGAAACTAAGGTAATTCTTAATTTAGAAAAGTATAACACTTTAGTTAAATGTTATTTTTTTACTTCAGGGGAGTTAAGTAATCCTTGGATACCTGTAGATTTGATAATTTCAACTTTAACGTTGTCAGCAATTTGCACTTCAACTTTTTCATTATCAATAATTCTTTCAACTGTCCCAATAATACCAGCAGACGTTACAACCTTGTCTCCTCTTGATAAGTTTTCTACCATGGCTTTATGCTCTTTAACTTTCTTTTGTTGAGGTCTTATTAAAAAAAAGTAAAAAATAACAAAAATTAAAATTAACGGTATAAATTGTCCTATTCCTGAATCCATTTTTCTCCTTGATTAAAGTGAATACTTACAACATCTATTAAATTAAAACAACTTTAAATCTTATTGATTTTCTCAATATTATTCATGTAAGGCCTTAAAACTTCAGGTACAATAATAGAGCCATCTTCTTGTTGATAATTTTCCAATATAGAAACTAATGTTCTGCCAATCGCTAAACCACTGCCATTAAGTGTTCCAACAAAAACTGTTTCTTTTTTTTCGTTTTTATATCTAGCTTTCATTCTTCTTGCTTGAAACGATCCACATGAAGAGCAACTTGAGATTTCTCTATATTTATCCTCAGATGGAAGCCACACCTCAATATCAAAAGTTTTTTCAGCACTAAACCCCATATCACCAGTACACAAAACTATTTTTCTATATGGAAGTTTTAGTAAATCTAAAATTTTAGTTGCACAATCAGTCATTCTATCGAGTTCTGGTAAGCACTTATCTGCCTCAACAATACTCACCATTTCAACTTTGTAAAATTGGTGCTGTCTAATCATACCTTTTGTATCTTTACCATAGCTGCCTGCTTCTTTTCTAAAACATGGAGTTGAAGCAACCATTCGCATAGGAAGTTTTTTTTTATCAATAATTTGATCTTTTACAATATTAGTTAAAATAACTTCGGCAGTTGGAATTAAAAACTTTCTGTCAGTAGAATCATCTAATTTAAGTTCAAACTGATCATTATCAAATTTAGGTAATTGTCCTGTACCATACATAGTAGCATCTGTTGCAATTAGTGGCGGTGATATTTCTTCATAACCATTAGTATTAACATGTGTATCAAGCATAAAATTTGATAAAGCTCTTTCTAACAAGGCCAATTTATCTTTTACAAAAACAAACCTAGAGCCAGTAGTTTTTGTGGCTAGATCAAAATCAAGCATGTTTAAGTTTTCACCTAATTCATAATGAGATTTAGGCTTAAATGTAAAATTATGTATTGTTCCTGATTTAGAAATTTCTATATTTGAATTTTCATTTTTACCTGTAGGAACGTCAGAATGAGGTATATTTGGTATTGATGATAAAATAGTTTCTAATTCATTTTTAACATTAGTTTGTAGTTTATTAATATTATCTATTTCAGATGAAATTTTTTTAGATTTTTCAAAAAGTGACTGATCTTTAGACTTTGAAATATCTTTTTTTTCTTTTTCCAGCAGTTCTCTTTGTTGGATATATTCTCTATTGCTCTCATCCAATGATAAAATCTTATCGACATCTATATCTAGGAATCTTTTATTTAAAGCTTTTTTAAAAGCCTCAATATCATTTCTAATTTCTTTTATATTATGCATTTTTTTTATTTTTCTTATCAATAATGTTTACAGAAAATATAGATAATTCAAATAAAATCAATAATGGTATTGCTAGTCCAATTTGAGTTATAGGATCAGGTGGTGTTAATAATGCAGCTGCTGCGAAAATCATCACAACAACATATTTTCTTTTTTCTCTAAGAAACTTAGCATTAACTATGCCAACTCTAGCTAACAAACTAAGAACAACTGGTAGCTGAAAACTTATACCAAATGCAAAAATTAATTTCATTACAAGTGAAAGATATTCACTAACTTTTGCTTCCAATTGGATGGGTAATCCTGTTGAAGCCCCTGTGCTTTCGAAAGAGAGAAAAAACTTTATGGCTAGTGGCATTATTAAATAATAAACAAGCATTCCTCCTAGAAAAAATAATATAGGTGTTAAAACAAGATATGGAACGATTGCAATTTTTTCATGCTTATAGAGACCTGGTGCAATAAATTTCCATATTTGTACCAATATATAGGGACAAGTAACAAAGAATGCTGCAAAAAAAGAAACCTTTAAGTATGTTAAAAATGTTTCCTGTAAGGCTGTAAAAATTAATCTTCTATCAGTTCCACTTTCATTTACCGCTTTAGCAAAAGGCTCAACTAAAAAACCATAGAGATGTTCTGAAAAAAAATAACATCCGATAAAAAAGATGAATAAAAAAATAAAAGAGTGAATTAATCTTTTTCTAAGTTCAGTTAGATGGCTTACAAAACCGCCATCATTTTCAGATTTTGTCATTATCTTTTTTTTCTTCTATAGGTTTTTCTATCTCATTAGAATTAATGTCAAGGTCAGCTACCTCATTTTGTATATTGCTAATATATCTTTTTGTTGTTCCAATCCATGAACCAACTTTTTTTAACATATGTGGGAAATCTTTTGGGCCAATAACAATGATTGCAACAGCTACTACTATTAAAATCTCAAACCAGCCAATAGTGGGCATTTAATTTATTCTTTGTCTTTGCTGTCTTGATTATTTTCTGAAACGTTTTTAGGCTCAGGCTCAGACTCATCAGTAATATCTGTGGCCATACCTTTTTTAAAACTTTTTATACCTTTAGCCACATCACCCATTAGACTAGAAATTTTACCTCTACCAAATAAAAGGACAACTAAAATTACTACAATTGCTATTTGCCAAATTCCAATGCTCATAACATTTTATACCTCTTTTAAATTTAATTTTAAAGTAACTTTTTACTTTTCTTCTTCTGGACTTAGTGTTCCAACTAGCATCTCATCAATATTTTCATAAATATCTTCTTTTTTTTCTACTTGTTTTTCTTTGTAAAATTTACCAGTACCAAATATTGCATTATCTATGTTTGAGCTATCAATCAGACCAGCAGATCCCAATTCGTCAACTGTAGGTAAATCAGACAGTTTTTGAAGACTAAAATGACTTAAGAAATCATTAGTAGTTCCATACTGAATTGGTTTACCGGGTACATCTTTACGGCCTTGTGGTTTTACCCAATTTAGCTCCATTAAAATCTCAAGTGTATTCGTTCCAAAAGCAACACCTCTAATTTCTTCAATTTCAGCTCTAGTGACAGGTTGGTGATAAACAATTATTGCTAAAGTCTCTATTGCAGCTCTAGATAATTTTTTTTCTACAGTTTTTTCTTGAGACATGAGATTTGATAAATTTTCAGATGTTCTAAAAGACCATCTTTTAGAAATGCAAACTAAATTAATTCCTCTTGATGAATATTCTTTTTGTAACTTCTCCAATGATTTTAAAACATCAATTTTTTTTGAAATTTTAGATTCGATAGTGTCGATATCTAACGGTTCAGCAGCAGCAAAAACAATTGCCTCAACTTCTCTTTCACCAGCATTCATTTTTGATGGGAAAGTAACTATATTGTCATTTATTTTTTTTGTTTTCTTTTTTATTTTTGTCATTTTAGTTCTTTAATATAAATATCATCAAATAAATTTTCTTGTTTTATAGTTAAATTACCTTCTTTAACCAGCTCTAAAGATCCTGCAAAAATTCCAGCTTTACCTGTTCTTTTATATTTTGAACTATTCTTAAATGAAGGTGGTATTAATTCATTAATATTCCTCCAATCAATTAACTTACCAAAAAATTCTTTTATTCTTTTTATGCCATCTTCAGTAGTAAAGACTGGAAGTTTAGGAATATTCATTCTTTGAAAATCTTTAGTCATGATAATTGATGAATAAGATTTTAATAGTTCGTAAAGATTTAGTTTATATTCAGTACTGTATATAGATCTTATGTTTCCTTTAATTCCTCTAAGTCTTATTTCTCTTCCAAGTCTTTTTCTTTTTAACATTTGGTCAGAAAGCAATCTAATCAACTCTAATTTTTTTAATTGTAATTTTAATTTTTCAGCAACTTCTAAAACTTTAAATTCTTCTTCTGGATTTCCTGGCAACAAAAGTTTTGATTTAAGATAAGTTAACCAGGTAGCCATCAATAAATATTCTGATGCAGACTCTAGATTAAGATCTTTTTCGTTAGTAATATAATTATGAAATTGATCAGCCAGTAATGTTATTGAAATATCTTCAAGGTTAACCTTTTGAGCTTTTGCCAAATCCAATAAAACATCAAGTGGGCCGTTATAATTATCAAGATTTACATTAAAATTTTTAGAATCGCTATAAGACATAGTAAATATTAACTTATAATCTTATAAAATTGTGATGTTTTTTTAATAATAAACTTACTTATAAATGGTGAATACAGAGCCACATCATTCATTTCTTTTAAATTTCCATTACAATGAAGAACTAGATCGCAACCAGCGCTAAAGGATTTTTTTGTATTAATTGCTGTAGAGCCTTTTAAACTCTTCATTGATATATCATCAGACATCAAAATATTTTTAAATTTAATTTGATTTCTTATTAATTTTATAATTTTCTTCGAATGTGTTGCTGTATTTGCTTTATCGATATTTTTATAAATAAGATGCGCTGTCATTGCAAACAGACTGTTTTTATTTTTGAATGCCATAAAATCATTATTATTTAGATGCGTTAATTCTTTATTGATTGTAGGGGTTTTTTTGTGACTATCCACTTTTGCCAAACCGTGACCAGGTATATGTTTTATTACAGTGGCAATTTTATTATTATGAAATTCTTTAATACAAATATCTCCAATTTGTGAAACAATCTTTGCATTACTTGAAAATGCTCTGTCACCAATTATTGAGCTAGACCCTTTTGATCTTACGTCAAGAACGGGTAAAGTATTAATATTTATGCCTACAGTTTTTAATAATAAGACAGTTTTTTTTATAAACTTTTTATATTCAGTATAAAATTCTTTTTTATCTTTAAGATAAAGATTGCCAAAAAATTCACCTGTAAACTTATCAGCTTTAAAAAATTTACTTAATCTATTTACTCTCCCACCCTCTTGATCAATTAAAATAGGGTATTTCTTATCATTAAATATTTTTCTAATTTCATCTGTTAATTTTTTAACTTGTCCAATATTTTTGATATTACGTGAAAAAAGTATTATTCCCCAGGGCTTATGTTTAATTAGAAATTTTTTTTCTTTAATCAATAATTTAGTTGATTTTAAACCAACTATAAAACTTTTACGATCATCCATCATTATTTATTAATTTCCAAAAATTGTAATTCTTTTTGTTTTTATCTATGCTTTTTTCAACATATTCTACGATATTAACAGTATCACTATTAAGTAAAATAAGATTACGAGAATAATTTTCAGTTTTATCTTCAATATTTTTTAAAGATCTATATGAATTTTTTTTATTTTCATTTGAAAAGTAGTATTTGAAAGATAGAAAAAAAAATAAAACTATGACAATTAAAAATAAAAGATATTTAAGTTCTTTTAACATTACATTTTATGCGGAGTATCCACTCCAACAATATCCATTCCAGATTTGATAACATTAGATATAACTTTTAAAAAAACTAACTTATCATTTGATATTTTCTTTTGTTCGTTAATAAATCTTTTTGATGGATCATCTTTACCCATATTCCAATAAGAGTGAAATTCCGATGATAACTCATAAAGATAAACTGGTATTCTGTGAGGTTCAAGTCTTAAGCTTGCAGCTTCAATACATTTGGGCCATTCGGCTATTTTTTTTAATATCTTGATTTCATCTCCAGTGTACTCAAATTCATAATCTTTTATATTCAAATCATTTTCTATATTAAGATCTACATGTCTAAAAACAGATGATATTCTAGCATAACAATATTGAACATAATAAAGAGGATTATCTTTTGATTTTTCTTTAACTTTTGTAAAGTCAAAATCTAACTCTACATCGCTACTTCTATTAAGCATAATAAATCTAGTAGCATCCCTACCAACTTCAGCAATCAAGTCTTCAACTGTTATATAGTCACCTTTTCTTTTCGACATTTTGAAAGGTTTTCCATCTTTAATTAGTTTAACAAGTTGGCTTACCTTACAAATTAATTTTTTTTTATCTCCAGATAACGCTTCAACGACAGAAGTTATTCTTTTTATATAACCTGCATGGTCGGCTCCTAATATATTAATAAGTGTATCGTAATTTCTATCTAATTTATTATCGTGATAAGCCACATCACTAGCAAAGTAAGTCCATGATTTATCAGATTTTTGAAGTGCTCTATCTTTGTCATCTCCAAAATCTGTTGATTTAAATAAAAGTTGCTCTCTTTCGACCCAGTTTTGATCATCCTCACCTTTAGGGGCTTTAATTTTTCCACTATAAACTAGTTTTTTATCCTTTAATTTGTCAATTGCTTTTTGAACTTCATTATTTAGGACAATATCAGTTTCACTGGTAAATTTATCGTGCACAATTCCAAGGTTTGATAAATTGTTTTTAATTAATTTTAATGATTCTGAGACTGACAATAAAGTTAATTCTTCTGAAACATCTTCAAATTTATCAAATTTTAAAACTTTGTTAGATTCTATAATATTTTTAGCAATATCAACTAAGTAATCACCAGGGTATAAATCTGAATTTTCATTGGGAAATTTTTCATTAAAAAGTATTTCTCTAATTCTAAAAAAAACAGACTTTGTAAAATTTATGATCTGATTGCCATAGTCGTTTACATAATATTCTTTCGAAACATCATGCTTGTTAAAAATTAATATATTTGAAATTACATCTCCTAATATTGCGCCCCTACAATGTCCCACGTGGAGAGGACCTGTTGGATTAGCTGAAACAAATTCTACAAGATATTTCTGTTTTTTTTCTTTTATATTAACACCAAAATCTTTGTAATTTTGGTTAACATTTTTAATAAAATTGTTCCAATATATCGTTTTAAATTTAATATTAATAAATCCAGGTTTTGCTACAGAAATAGTTTCAATTTTTTCATCTTCATTTTTAATTAAATCAATTAGAGTGTTTGCAATATCAATTGGAGATTTTTTATTCGCTTTAGAGAGTACCATGGCTGCATTGGTTGATATATCGCAGTCAAAATTTGATGGTGGTATATCTACATTAATTCCGTTTAAAGATTCAGGTATTTCTAAAGAACCATCTTTATTTAGTTTTTTAATCAAAATTATTATTTTATCTAAGTAGAGATCAAAAATGTTCATTAAATACTTTTATTTAAATTGATTGCATATCTATCTGTCATACCTGAAATAAAATCAGCAATTGCTCTATTGGGGTCATTTTTTAATTGGTCAACATTTAAGAATTTTTTGGGCTTATTATTAATTTTATAAAAAAGTTTATTAACAATTTTTTTTCCATGATTATTTTTTAATAATACTTTCTTGTTGTTGTACATTTTGCTTCTTAAGAAAAACCTAACTTCTTTTTCAATTTTTAGAAATTTACTAGAAAAGCATACTATAGGATTATCTAATTTATAAACATCATTTAAAGATTTGATCTTATTAGTTTTTAAATTATTTTTAGTATTTTTAATCAAATCTCTAACCATTAAATCAATTGAATCTCGTATTATTTGATATATCAAAATATCTTTATTATTATTTTTAATATTATTTTTGTGAGATTTATAAATATCTTTAAAAAAATTAATTTCAATCAAGTCGTTTAAATTAAACATTTTTGCCCTAATTCCATCTTGTATGTCATGATTGTTATAGGCAATATCATCGGAGATTGCTGATATTTGAGCTTCCAATGATCCAGAGTTAGTAAAATTTATTTTATTCTTAAAACTTTTCAATCCAATCAGCCTATTAACTGTAGAAAGATCATCAATTGGACCATTGTGCTTTAATAATCCATCTAAAGTTTCCAGCGTTAGGTTGAGGCCTTTAAATTTAAGGTATTTATGCTCAAGAAACATAATTATTCTTAAAGTTTGAAGGTTGTGATCAAAGCCTCCAAAGTTAACCATGCATTCATTAAGAGCATCTTCTCCAGCGTGTCCAAACGGTGTATGTCCCAAGTCATGAGCCAAGCTTAAAGTTTCAGCCAGATCATCGTTTAAACCTAAATGTTTAGCTATTGATCTTGCAATTTGTGCAACTTCAATTGAATGAGTAATTCTAGTTCTAAAATGATCCCCTTCTGTATTAACAAAAACTTGTGTTTTATGCTTTAGCCTTCTGAATGAGGCACTGTGAATAATCCTGTCTCTATCTCTTTGAAATGGTGTTCTATAAAGTGAATTGGCTTCTTTAAAAATACGACCTTTACTTTTAGATAGAGCTAAATTTGAGTAATTATTCATACTTTAAATTAAATAAATTGATATTATATTAGTAATATCAGTGTTGTTATATGATTAAAGAAATTAAATTTACAGATAAAGCTATAAAACAGATTAATAATTTGTTGTCTCAAAAAGATCCAGGGTCATTTTTTAGAATCGCTATCAAGGGTGGTGGTTGCTCAGGTTTTCAATATGAATTTACTTTTGACAAAAAATTAGAAGCAGATGACTTAAAACATGAAAATATTCTCATTGATAAAACTTCAGCAGACTTATTAAAAGGTTCAGAAGTGGACTTTGTCTCGGAACTAATTGGAGATCAATTCAAAATCTCTAATCCACAAAGCAAATCTTCTTGCGGTTGTGGTGTTTCATTCTCGGTATAATGATTATCACATCTTGGAATGTAAATTCTGTTAGGGCTAGAATTGAAAATATTAAAGAATATCTACAAAAATTTTCCCCAGACATTGTCATGATGCAAGAGATTAAAACACAAGATGAAACTTTTCCATATGATGATTTTTCAGCATTAGATTATGAAAGTCATGTATTTGGACAAAAAAGTTATAACGGAGTTGCAATCATTTCTAAACATAAACTAGAAAATGTTAGAATAGATTTAATTAAAGATAAGTTAAAACAATCAAGAATTATTTCAGCAGAATTAAAACATAAGAAAAAAAACATTCAACTGATTAACATTTACACTCCAAACGGTAATCCTGTAGATACTGATAAATACACTTATAAAAAAGAATGGTTAGATACTTTGATTAAACAGCTAAAAACTCTTTCAAAGAAAAATGAAAATATTATTTTAGCTGGTGACTTCAATATCCTCCCTTCAGCAGAAGACGCTTATAATATTAAAGGGTTTGAAGATGACGCTTTATACCGACTTGAGATTAGAAAAAAATATAGAGAAATGATTAATCTTGGTTTTCATGATGCCTACCGTCATATTCATGGTGAAAAAGAAGGTTATACTTATTGGGATTATATGAGAGGTGCCTGGCAAAAAAATAATGGGCTGAGAATTGATCACTTTTTAGTATCTAATTCATTATTAAATATAGTTAAGAATATTAAAATTAACAAAGACCCTAGAGGAAAAGAAAAACCCTCTGATCACACACCTATCGAAATTGAATTAACTTAAAGATTTAATTTTATTAACAAGTTCTTCATTAATATTTCTTGGTCCTTTATCTAGTCTATTTTTATGTCTTCTTTCACCTGGAAGTCTAACACCCTCCATAGCTGACATTTTACTAAAAAATTCATCAGCATGTTTATCCCAACCTTTACCAGAAATTTTCTCAGGTGAGATTGCTATAATAAATTCACCACCACTTGGAGGACCTCCATCGTTATTATCTTTAGCAGCAGTTTCAAAACTAAAATTTTCACCAATCAATGCACCAGCTAATAATTCAACCATCATTGCTATACTGGATCCTTTATAGCCTCCAAAAGGAAGTATAACTCCACCATCAGCAATTTCTCCAGGATCAGTTGTTTCTTTGCCGTCTTTAGTTAAACCTGTTCCAAGAGGAACTTTATGCCTTTCTCTTTTTGCAATCTGAACTTCACCCATTGCCATTGAGGCTGTTGCCATATCATAGACAACTGGAGTTTTACCAGGTCTAGGCCATGCAAAAGAAATTGGATTTGTACCATATAAAGCTTTAGTAGCACCCGCTGGTGCAACGGCAGGCTTATAAGATGTGCAAGCAATACCAACAAGGCCTGCTTCTGCAATAGCTTCAGTTTCGGGCCAAAGAGCTGCCATGTGATGTGAATTTTTTATAGCAAGAACTGCTACACCATTTTTTTTAGCCAAATCAATAACAGCAGGTAATCCTAAACTTAAAACCATAGGTGCAACTGCATTATTACCTAATACTTTAATAATACTTGGAGCAACATTTTCTAATTCAGGTCTTGCTTTACCATTAATTTTTTTACTTTTTAAGCCAGCCACGTAAGCAGGCAATCTAAACAAACCATGAGAAACAGAACCATCTCTTTCAGCTCTCATAATAGTATCTGCTAGGATACTAGCATTTTCTTCATCACAACTATTAGCTAATAATGTTTTTTTAGCTAATTCTAAAATTTCATTTAATGTTAAGGATACTGTGCTCATTTATTTTGCTTTACATTTTTTGCATAAACCAAAAAACTCTAAATTATATTTATTATATTGCATTCCGGTATTGTCTTCAAAATTAGTTAAATATTTTGAAAGTTTTGGATTATTAATTTCAGAAACATTTTCACACTTATTACATATTGAAAAAGCCGTTGCTTGTGAAATTTCACAACTTGAACTTTTACATGCTATAAAAGCATTTCTACTTTCTACTTTATGTATTTTTCCTATTTCGATCAGCTTATCTAATGCCCTGTAAACTTGTAATGGAGCTTTAATTCCCTTTTTTTGAACATTAAATAAAATAGAATAAGCCTTAAGTGGTTCTTTAGCTTTTTCTATAAAATCAAAAATAATTTGTTGATTTTTTGATAGATTGATTTCTTTATGCATAATCGAAAGTTTAACAATAACTCATTAGTTTTTCAATTTAATCGACTGTTTTATATTTAGTAAAGATAAAATAAATAAGATCAAGGACGCTACAATTATTGAGGGTCCCGAGGAAGTATTAAACTCTAATGAAGAAAATAATCCCAAAATTACAGACAATAATCCTCCTATAACCGAGTAAATTACCATTTTTTGTGGACTGTCTGACATATTTCTAGCCATTGCAGCGGGGATAATCAACATTCCAGTAATCAATAGCAATCCTACCATTTTAATTGATATGGCAATAACGGCAGCTAGTAAAATTGTAAATATAGCTTTTGATCTATCAGGATTCAAACCTTCGGCTTCAGCTAATTCATAATTAACAGTAGAGGCAAATAAAGGTTTCCAAATTAATTTAAGTATAACTAAAATTATAGCACCACCACCCCATACAACAAATATATCATTAGTTGTTACAGCCAATATATCTCCAAATAATAGTCCCATGATATCAAATCTTATAAAAGTTAAAAAACCAATTACTACCAATCCAACAGCTAATGAAGAGTGAGCTAAGAGACCAAGTAAAGCATCACCAGGTAAATTAGTTTTTTTTTGAAGTTGTATTAATATTAAGGCTATTACTGATGAAATCAAAAATACTGAAAGAGCAATATTTAGATCAAATGTATATGCCATTGTAACACCCAGTAATGCTGAATGAGAAAGTGTATCACCAAAATAAGATAATCTTCTCCAAACAACAAAACATCCAAGTGGTCCTGCAACTAAGGCAATTCCAATTCCAGCCACCAATGCTCTTACAAAAAAATCATCAAACATTTAATTTTTTTTTATCCTGCCTTCATCAGAATGCTCGTGATCATGTTTATGTTCATAAACTGAAAGGATCTGAGACGCTTGTTCTCCAAATAAGGTTTTATATTCACTATTTTTTGCAACATCAATAGGTGAACCTGAACAACAAACATGGCCGTTTAAACAGACAACATGGTCTGTTGCAGTCATTACCGTATGTAAGTCATGTGAAATCAATAAAATTCCACAATTTAAAGTATCTGATATTTTTTTAATTAATGCATACAACGCTATCTCACCAGTATAATCGACACCTTGAACTGGTTCATCAAGTACTAACAGTTCTGGTTTTTTTGAAATAGCTCTAGCAAGCAAAACTCTTTGAAACTCCCCTCCAGATAAATTACCTAAATTTTTATTTTTAAGATGCATTACTCCAGTTAATGATAAAGCTTCATTAATCTGATCATCCTTAATATTTTCAGTTAAAACCATAAAGTCTTTAACTCTGAGTGGTAATGTCCAATCTATGGAAATTTTTTGAGGAACATATCCAATTTTATTAGTATTTTTTTCAATACTTCCTTCAATATTTTTATAAATACCTAATGCAATTTTGGCAGTTGTACTTTTTCCTGAACCATTGGGACCAATGAGAGTTACAATTTTACCCTTCTCAACTTGTAGAGATACATCTTCTACTAGCCATTTATTATTTTGGCGAAAACCTGCATTATTTAATTTAACTAATATATTATTATCTGAATTCATTTATCTATTGACATTTAAATGTTATATTATTACATACTGTTATATTATAACAACCATTAAAATATTTAAATTATGAAAAAACTAAAAAAAATATCATTTATTCTATCAATTTTATCATTATTAACGATCTTTACACCAGCTAATGCTGAAATAAAAGTAGTTACATCAATTAAACCTATTCATTCATTAGCGAGTTATCTTATGGATGGAGTTGGAAAACCAGATTTAATTGTAGATGGTTTTAACTCACCACATGGATTTTCTATGAAACCATCTCATGCAAAAATGTTGCAAAATGCAGATCTTATCTTTTGGATAGGTGAAGATTTAGAAAGTTTTTTAGAAAAACCATTAAATTCAATTGCAAAAAAAGCTGAAAAAATTGAATTAATTGAAATTAAAGGTTTGAATGTATTAAAGTTTAGAGAAAGAAATATTTTTGATGAGCATGATCATGACGGTCACGCTAAAAAAGAAGATGATCATGACGACCATGACGATCACGCTAAAAAAGAAGATGATCATGACGACCATGACGATCACGCTAAAAAAGAAGATGATCATGACGACCATGACGATCACGCTAAAAAAGAAGATGATCATGACGACCATGACGATCACGCTAAAAAAGAAGATGATCATGATGACCATGAAGGACATGGGCACGGTGAATACGATCCCCACGTTTGGTTAGATCCTATCAATGCAAAAGTTATTTTAAAGGAAATGACTGAGCATTTAATTGAAAATGATTCAAAAAATGCATCTACTTACAAAAGTAACTTAGATAAGGCACTTAAAGATATAGATAAACTTACTATGGATGTAATGACTGAATTAAATGAAAGTACTTCATCTATTGTTTTCCATGATGCATATCAATATTTTGAAAAAAGATTTAATGTAAAAATATTGGGTGCTTTTACAGTTAATACTGACGTAATGCCTGGTGCAGAACAATTATCAGAAATTAGAGAAATAATTGAACATGATAAAGTAAAATGTATTTTCTCAGAACCTCAATTTAATCCTGATATAATAAAGGTAGTTGCTAAAGATATGAATATTAAAACTGGTGTTGTAGATCCACTTGGAGCTACTTTAAGCCCAGGAAAAGATTTATATTTTGATCTAATTAGAAATATGTCTGCTTCATTTAAAGGTTGTTAATTTAAGGGATTTTATAAATTAAGATTTTAGTTTCCTCTATAATTGTAATAAATTAGTAATAAAACTTACATATAGAGGACACTATGTTTATTAAAAAATACCTTAAATGGATCAGTACTGCCTTAGTATTAACTGGAATATTATTAACTAATTTAAATATCTACCCTATTAATATTTACTTTCATGGCCTTGGAGTTATTGGTTGGACGATAGCTGGATTTATATCAAAAGATAAAGCTATATTAACTAACTTTGGGTTACAGATACCACTATTTTTAATAGGGATTTATAAAATAATATTTTAACTCAAAGAATAACCTGCTGATCTAACAGTTCTAATAAGCTCTTTAACTCCAATAATATTAATATTTTGTCTAAGTCTTCTTATGTGAACATCTATTGTTCTGTTTTCAACATTGATATTTTCTGACCAAACATTTTCTAGTATTTGTTCTCTAGAATAAACTCTTTTAGGATTTTTGATAAAGAAATTTAACAGATCATATTCTTTAGGACCAAGATGGATTTCTTTCTTTTTTCTATAAACTCTACGAGTCATTCTATCAATTTTAAGATCTTCAAATTCTACAATATCAGCAACAACTGATGGCTTAGATCTTCTTAATAGAGCCTTAACTCTAGCTAACAACTCAGGAAAGCTAAAAGGTTTAGTTATATAATCATCAGCACCAGAGTTAAGGCCTTTAATCTTATCCTCTTCTTCACCCTTTGCGGTTAACATTATGATTGGAATATTTTTAAATTTAATATCCTTTTTTAAATTTTTACAGATTTCTACACCAGAGAAATCGGGCAACATCCAATCTAGTAAAACAAGGTCAGGCAATGAATTTTTTATACCTTTGATACCATCATTCCCATTTTCAGAAAAAAAAACTTTGTACCCCTCTTTTTCTAAATTATATTTAATTAATGTAATGATCGGCTCTTCATCTTCAACGATGTAAATGTTAGCGCTCATTAACTTGGATCAAAATCCTTACCTTTGGGTCTAGCGCCCTCAATATGTTCACCTTCTATCAGATAAAATAAAGACTCTGCAATATTAGTAATGTGGTCTCCTGCTCTTTCAATATTCTTTGTTACAAAAAGTAGATGAGTTGCCAAATCTAAATTCTTTTTATCCTGTCCTAAAAAATCAGCCACCTCATTCATTGCGGCATGAGTTAGGTCATCAACTTTTTCATCTGTTTTCCAAATTTTTATAGCAGAATCTTTTGATTTATTTAAATAAGCATCTAAAACATCTTTCAATTGTCTTTGAACTAGATCGCCTAATCTTCTTAGGCTGGAAATTAATTCAGCAGGAAGATCGTGAGGTAAAGGCTTTATTTTTTTTGCAACACTTTTTGCTAAATCTCCAATACGCTCTAAATCACTTGAAATCTTTAAAGTTGATATTGTAAGTCTTAAATCTATCGCCATAGGAGCTCTCTTAACTAAAACAGTAACTATTTGTTCTTCAATAGTAGCTCTCAATTCATTAACTTTAGCGTCGTTACTTATAATTTTATCTGCGGCTTCTTTATCAACTTTAATTATGGCCTCCATAGAGTCTGATAGTTGAGCCTCAACTAAACTTCCCATTTTGATTAAATTATCATTTAAATTTTGTAGCTCTTCTTCATATGATTTTACTATATGTGTTATGTCAGACATTTTTAACCAAACCTTCCTGTTATATAATCCTGAGTCATTTTATTGCCAGGGTTTTTAAATATTTTTTCAGTTGTATCTACTTCAATTATTTTTCCTAAATGGAAAAATCCAGTTCTTTGAGAAACTCTTACTGCTTGTGACATTGAATGAGTAACAATTACTATTGTATAACTTTTTTTAAGTTCATCAATTAATTCTTCAATTTTGGCAGTTGCTATAGGATCTAGTGCTGAACACGGTTCATCCATTAAAATTACTTCAGGATTAACGGATATAGCTCTTGCTATACATAATCTTTGTTGCTGACCACCTGATAAACCTGTGCCAGCTTCATTCAATCTATCTTTAACCTCATTCCATAAAGCTGCTTTTTTTAAACTGTTCTCAACAATTTCATCCATATCCGTTTTGTTTTCAGCTAAACCATGAATGGTAGGTCCATAAGCAATATTATCATAAATACTTTTTGGAAAAGGATTGGGTTTTTGGAAAACCATTCCAATTTTCTCTCGAAGACTTACAACATCAAGATTTTTATCAATGATCTCTTCGTTATCGATTGTAATGGAACCGTCAATTTTACAAATATCAATGACATCATTCATTCTATTAATGCATCTTATAAAAGTTGATTTTCCACATCCAGAAGGGCCAATTAAAGCTGTAACTTCTTTGCTGTAAATATCTAAATCAACGTTGAAAAGCGCTTGCTTCTCTCCATAATACACATTCAAATTACTAGCTTTAATCTTTAGTTTATTATTTTTCATTACCACTTCCTTTCAAATTTTTGTCTTAAATAAACTGCTATAAAATTTAACGTAATAAGAAAACTTAAGAGTACCATAATAGTTGCTGAAGTTTTCTCAACAAAGCCTCTCTCCGCTTGTTCGGACCATAAATAAACCTGTACTGGTAACGATGCCGAAGGATCTGTTGGAATAGATGGAATGTCTACCACGAATGCAACCATACCAATTAAAATTAATGGAGCAGTTTCTCCAAGAGCTTGTGCTAATCCAATAATAGTTCCGGATAAAGTTCCTGGAATTGCTAAGGGCACAACATGATGCATAACGGATTGTACTTTAGATGCACCAATTGCAAGAGCGCCTTCTCTTATTGAAGGTGGTACTGCTTTTAGTGAAGCTCTGCATGGAATAATAATTCTAGGTAAAGTCATTAAGGCTAAAGTAATACCCGCAACTAATGGAGTTGATCTTGGCAGATGAAATGTACCCAGTAAAATTCCTAAACCCAATAATCCAAAAACAATAGAAGGTACTGCTGCTAAATTATTAATATTAATTTCTATAAAATCAGTAATTTTATTTTTTGGAGCAAACTCTTCTAAATAAATCGATGCCGCTATAGCAATTGGAAAAGATAATAATAGAGTAATGACAATAGTAAAAAAAGAACCAACTAATGCACCACCAATTCCTGCTAGTTCAGGATTTCTAGAATCTCCCTTAGTAAATAAATATGAGTTAAATATTTTATCAACTTTGTCTTCTTCAACTAATGTGTCGTATATGTTTAATTGAAAATTATCAATTCGTCTTCTATCTTCAGGTAGATCTCTTGGGTAATTACCTTTGTGTAATTGATCAAAATCATCTGATGAGGTTAATTTTAATACAACAGTTTGTTTTAAAACATTTGGATTGTTAATTAAAAAACGTCTTATTTCATATTCATAATCAGGACTAAATAAATTAATTAATGATTTTTCTTCATCTAGACCACTAACATTTATTACATTAAGAATACTATCAATGGCTAAATCATAGTAATCTGCATTTTTCAAATCTTCGGTGGTAGGCTTTTCACTTAACTCTAAAGTCTCTACGTTAAAGTTTACTTCAACATCGATTGTTGTTTTTAAAAAAGCACCACTGCCCTTTGAAAAGATAGCGTTTAATAAAAAGAATACGAAAAAAATTGCTAATAAAATAGAAGCTAGACCATAAAATCTAAATCGTTTTTCAGCATTATGTCGTTTTTTTAACCGTTGTTCTTTATTCATATTTTTCTCTATATTTTTTAACAAATCTTAAGGCTATGTAGTTTAAGATTAATGTTGCAAAAAAAAGTGTTAACCCCAATGCAAAAGCAGATTGGGTTTTTGGACTATCAAACTCCTGGTCACCAATTAAAAGCATTACAATTTGAGTAGTGATCGTAGTGGTCGACTCAAGCGGGTTAATTGTTAAATTTGCCGCTAAACCAGCGGCCATTACAACAATCATCGTTTCACCAATAGCTCTTGATACCGCTAACAAAACTGAACCCACAATCCCCGGTAGTGCTGCAGGTATTACAACTTTTTTAATAGTTTCTGATTTAGTAGCACCAATTGCATAAGATCCATCTCTTAATGATTGAGGTACAGCATTAATAACATCGTCAGATAAGGACGATACATATGGAATAATCATAACACCCATCACCAATCCTGCAGCTAGTGCACTCTCGGAAGATACTTCTAATCCTAAACTTTCCCCCAGTTCTCTAAAAAAGGGTCCAACGGTAAGGGCTGCAAAAAAACCATAAACCACTGTCGGAATTCCAGCAAGAATTTCAATAATAGGTTTAGAATATTTTCTAACTTTAGGGCTCGCATACTCTGCCATATAAATTCCTGAAAACAGTCCAATGGGGACGGCTACAATCATTGCAATAAAAGCTATGAACGCAGTTCCAGCAAATAATGGCACAGAGCCAAAGGCACCTTTTAAATTTTCATATTCTAGAGCTGTAATTGCTGAGGCATCACTAACGAATGCTCTTTGTGGGCTCCAAGACAATCCAAATAAAAAATCAAAAATGTTAATCGCTGAAAAGAATTTTATACTTTCAAATAATAGAGAGAAAATAATTCCCATCGTTGTTAATATAGCAACTAAAGAGCATGCAAAAAGTAATCCTGTTAGAATTTTTTCAACATCGTGTCTTGCTTTATTATTTTTTGAAATTCTAATAATCCCATAAGAGATAGTTGCAATGAAAGTTGATAATAATAAAACAATTTTAGAACTTTGAGCTATTGCATAGAACGATTCATAATTTTTTACTCCTAATAAAATTTCATCAGTTAAAGTTCCTGAAAAATTTCCCTCGTATAGAGATATAATTTTTTGATAAATTAGATTAATTTGATCACTTGAATAATTTAACTCGTTTTGAATTAAAGTTTGTGAAATTAAAAATTTAATAATAGCGGGTTCAAATATAGACCAAAGTAATAGTATAATTAAAGCGGGTATGGCACACCACAAGGCTAAATAATAACCATAATAATTTGGTAGTGCGTTAATCTTTATAGATTGAGTAGATGTAATTTTTCTAATTCTTGAGCGTCCATATAAGAACGACAAATAACTAAATATTGTAACCAGTAATAAAATTATAATATTCATTGTCCGAGACAATATGATTTTAATGTTACAGTTTTATTACAATTTTAAACTACAAATTGTATAAATAAAAAAGGCCAGAAGTTTATTCTGGCCTTGATTATGTTTGAGGAGTTTAAATTACTTGATGCTAATAGTGTTTAATTTGACTGCTGCAGTTCTTACAACATCATATTTTGCTTTAGCTAAAGGCACTAAACCAATGTCAGCTAAGTAACCTCTTGGTCCCATTGCTTTTTTTGACGTAAAATCTTTAATAAATGCGTCAATTCCAGGAACTACTCCAATATGTGCTTTTTTTACATAAAAGAATAAAGGTCTAGCTATTGGGTAAGAGTAATCTTGAATACCTTCAAGACTAGGTCTAACTCCATTAATTGCTGCAGCTTTAACCTTGTCTTTGTTACCAATTAAGTAGCTGTAGCCAAAGAAGCCATATGCGTCAGGGTTTGATGCAAGTTTTTGTACAATTAAAGTATCATTTTCACCAGCTTCTACTGCATAGCCATCTTCTCTCATCTTAGTACATTCGCTTTTAGCTTTATCACCAAAAAGTGCTTTGGCTTCTGTAGAACAACCTTTACCCATTACCAATGAATTCCAAGCATCTCTCGTACCAGATGTTGGTGGGGCTATAAGAATTTCTATTTTTTTAGAAGGAAGTGACGGATCGATATCGCTCCATTGTTTGTATGGGTTTGCAACTATTTTTCCATCTACATCTACTTCATTTGCTAAAGCTCTCCATAATTGCTCTTTAGTAAAATTTGCATCTGGAGAATTTACTGAATGTGCAAATGAAATACCATCATTTCCTACAATAATTTCTATAATTTCAGTTACACCATTTTTTTCACATAATGCTTTTTCTTTAGATTTTATAGCTCTTGATGCATTAGTAATATCTGGGTGATCAGTGCCAACTCCAGCACAAAATAATTTCATACCCCCACCCGTTCCAGTGCTTTCAATTACAGGTGTTTTAAATTTTCCTGTTTTACCAAAATTTTCTGCAACAACAGTAGCGTAAGGGTAAACGGTTGATGACCCCACTATCCGAATTTGATCTCTTGCTTGAGCATTTGACACAAATAGCATCACCGTCAAGATTGATAAAATAGTTTTAACATTTTTCATTTTTATTTTTCCTTTGTTTATTTATATTCTGTGCTTATAGAATTTTTGTATTTCAATTTTATTACAGCTTTATGAAAGTTTTATTACAAAAAATAACTTTTTAGTTGTAATTGGTATTAAGCTTTAGGAAATTCTATAGTAACTTCAGTACCTTTACCTTCATCACTTATAATATCCATGGATGCACGATGTTGATTAACTATATGTTTTACAATAGCTAGACCAAGACCTGTACCGCCAGCTTCTTTACTTCTAGCAGGATCAACTCTGAAAAATCTTTCAGTGATTCTAGGTAAAAATTTCTTGGGAATGCCTACACCATGATCTTTAATTGAAAATAAAAAATTATCACTTTTTTTATGTAGGGATATATTGATGAGGGTATTTTCCTCACTATACTTGCATGCATTATCTATTAGGTTGGTAAAAATTTCTATTAATCTATTTCTATCACCCAATATCTTATGAGCGTCTTTATCGGCACTGTATTCAATTTTCATTTTTCTTTTTTTAATCAAGTCAGAATTAATTTTAATAACATGGTTTATTATTTCGTCTAAATCAATTTCTATACTTGGTCTTATATGTTCTTGTAATTCAATTTTAGATAAAGAAAGTAAATCACTAACTAAACTTTCCATACGTTCAGTTTGTTGAAGCATAATAGGTAAAAACTTTTTTTGACTTTCAAAATCATTTGTTGCGTGACCTTCATTAATGGTTTCAAGTCCTAATTTAATTGATTGCAATGGTGTTCTTAGTTCATGAGAAACATTTGCTACAAAATCAGATTTTAATTGTTGAGTTTTATAGATCTCTGTTAGGTCTTTTAAGAATATCATTACTGACTGATCTTCATTGCAAAGTTTTGAAGGACCAGGAATGATATTAGCTTTATAAAATTCAAAATTGGGTAATTTTATTTCAATGTCAACAATTTGAGTTTTCTTGTTGTTGATTGCTAAATCTATACTTTCTAAAAGTTTTGCATCTCTTAAAATTAATGAAATATTTTTCCCATTAATGTCGTTTCCAAATCTTGTAAGGGCACTTTTGTTTGCACAGCAAACATTTTTAGACTTATCAAGGATGATTACCTGATCGATCATCTCATCAAGAAATGACATTTCTTGAAAGTTTGTTTTTGCTAAAGAACTCATAATTTTAAAACCACAGGTAGCATTATAACTTCAAAATTAAATTTGTAATTAATAATTAACTATATAAAACAAAAAATATCAGATGACACTTACCTTAATTTACACAATTGTTGGTTTTGCTTTAGCGGGGTATAGCGTTATTGCAAATGACTCAATTCAAACATTGGGAACTTTTATCGCCTCAAAACAAAAATGGTTCAAATGGTACACACTTGCAAGTGCTGCATCATTTGTATTAATTTTAGCAATCACTTGGGGCTGGTATAGTAATAATGGAGATATCTCATACGGGAGGTTAACGCAGATACCTTATCAAGAAATTCAGTGGTATCACGCTGTAGCTCCTGGAATACTTTTAATATTAACAAGATTTGGAATACCTGTTTCAACTACATTCTTAGTTTTGTCTGCTTTTGCATCAACAGTAGTGCTTGAGAAGATGCTTATGAAGAGTGTTGTGGGCTATGGTTTAGCTGCAACAGCTGCTTATATTTGTTGGATCGTTATTTCAAAATTTATCAATGAAAAGCTAGATGAAGTAGAAGACAAATGGATTGGCTTTTGGCGTAACTCTGTTTGGTTTACATCTGGTTGGTTATGGTGGGTTTGGTTATCGCATGACGTAGCAAACATTGCAGTTTATTTACCAAGGCAATTAGATGTATCGCTACTATTAGTGGTTCTAGGTTATTTTACAGTACTATTGTTTTATATTTTCTACATTCATGGTGGAACTATCCAAAAAGTTGTTTTGGAGAAAACTGGAACAAGATATGCAAGATCAGCAACAATAATAAACATTATATATGCTGCTGTACTTTATTATTTTAAAGAACTTAATGACTTACCAATGTCTACCACGTGGGTATTTGTTGGACTGTTATGTGGAAGAGAATTAGCAATTGCTTCAATGAATAGTGATTACAAATTCAAATATGTTTTCCCACTTATTGGTAAAGACTTTCTTAAAATGACTTTGGGATTAACTGTGTCAGTGGCAATTGTATTAGCAATTCACTACATTATTATTCCAAATAGTTGGTTTTAAAAAATATTTTTTAAAAAAAGTTTAAAAAGATCTCTACTTAATTAAATAAGTTTAAAATAGCTGAACACTTGTAGAACTTTATCTAATTCTGCGGTATAATAATTTCTCTAATCTCCGCAATCATTTCAGCTATCTGCTGACCATCAAAAAATAAATTTAACAATTTAAAGTGTCAAAATTATGTTTTTGAAAATGATAAAAATACTCTGTTTTATGGGCATACATGACTACAAAACGTTAAATATTGAGTTTGGTTTTGGACCAACAGATAGAGTTACAACACTTGAGTGCAAAAGATGTGGCTACACTACAATTAAAGGAGGTTAATAAAAGATACTTGTCATGAAAAGTATTGAAAGAAATATAGATATAAGAAGATATCTTAATTGGTCAAGAATAGTTAAGGGCAAACCCATACATATAAGATTGTATGAATTAATTTATTACGAATTACTTATAATGTGGTTTGAGATGAACAAGCCTCCTTTAAGAAGATTAATTTATGAAACTATTAACTCTCAAGACTTTGAAGATAAGTTTATTAGAGGAAAAGTTTTTCAAAAATATATTGATGAAGTTCTAGAAACCCCCTGTGAAGATGGTTCTGGATATTACAATCCAGACTCAAGAGAAATTTTAACAGAAGTTAATATTAAGGAATTATATGATATTAAATTTTTGATAAAAGATGAATTAGATAATGTAAGAATGATTGATAGATACAATGGGATATTCACATTTTGTAAAATTTATGAAAAATGGTGTTTAGAAAAAAAAGCTAAACAAGTCGATGATGTGACAAAAAAAGAAAGATTTGATGTAACATTAGATCTGCCCTTAAAAATTTCTGAAAAACCTTAAAATCTATTTTACTCTGCCGTATACGTCTTGATATCTAACAATATCACTCTCTTTTAAAATTGAGCCTACTTGAGCTTCAATAATCTTAACAGGTTTATTACCAGGATTTTCAATTCTATGAATTGCTTCTAATGGAATGAAAATATGATCGTTTTTTTTTTTAGAAAAGCTATCTTTATTAAGTGTAATTTTGGGAGTTCCTTGAGTTACCAACCAATGTTCTGATCTATGATGATGTTTTTGTAAACTTAAGATACCTTTTGATTTAACAAATAACTCTTTAATTAAAAAACCTTTGCCTTCAAACAAATTAACATACCTACCCCAAGGTCGGTAATAAACTTTTTTTTTCTTGTAATACTTGTTCTTATTTTTGTCATACATTTTTAAGATCTCTTTCCAGCTGCCAAGATCTGACCAAGGGATATCTAATTTAATTGCATTAATCTGTTTAGTTTTTTCTAAAATTGCATAATCAAAAGATTTAGCAGTAGCCTTTTCAAAGGATGCTTTATTTAGGTAATAAGTGTTATCTTTAAGTTTAGCTTTTGAAACAGCATTAACACAATTTTTATATATTATAGGTTGGTATTTTTTAAAGTTATTTATTATTGAGTCTTTTCTTAAAAAAAACATACCAGAATTCCAATAACCTTTTTGTTTAATAACTTGTTTGGCTTTAGCTTCTTTTGGTTTTTCAATAAATTTGGTTACTTTATTAATATTTCCTCTAACTTTTTTTGTTAAAAAATAACCATATTCACTAGAAGGTGCTGTTGGTTTAATACCAAAAATGAATATATTTTGGTCAGTTAAATTGGCTTTATTTTTATTTATAGCTTTATTAAAAATGCTTGCTTTTTCTATCAAGTGATCGGCTGCAAAAAACATCAAAGGTTGCTCATTGGGAATGTCTTTAATTAGTGCTGATGCAAGAATTGCTGGTGCTGTATTTCTTTTTGTGGGCTCTAAAACAATTTTATATTTATTTATCTTATGTTTCTTAAGATGTTTTTTTACCTCTTTTAAATATTTAAGATTTGTACTTATGATCGGCGTGTCAAAAGTTGAAGATTTAACTCTATCTAGAGTTTTTTCAAATAAAGTCCAATTACCAAAATCAATAAATTGTTTTGCATGATGATTTTTAGAATTAGGCCAAAGTCTTGTTCCGGCTCCACCACATAATATAACGGGTCTAATTTTCATTAAATATCAGCGTAAACTTTTACTTCTTTTCTTTTACCTGGATGCGTTGGTGCACCTAAATAAGCAGGACCTACTGTTTGAGCATATTTCCAAATAGTACCAGATCCAAAGCTTGATTTTTTTGCTTTCCACTGTTTTCGTCTTGTAGCTAATTGTGATTTAGTTAATCTAACGTTAATAGTTCCTTTTTTGGCATCTATATCAATTACATCACCATTACGTAAAAGAGCTAAAGGGCCGCCTAAGGCCGCCTCAGGGCCAACATGACCCACGCAAAAACCTCTAGTAGCACCAGAGAATCTACCATCTGTAATTAGGGCAACCTTCTCACCCATACCTTGACCATAAATAGCACCTGTTGTTGAAAGCATTTCTCTCATACCTGGTCCCCCAACTGGTCCTTCATAACGAATAATAATTACATCGCCTTCTTTATATTTTTTCTTTTGCACACAAGCCATTGCAGCTTCTTCATTATCAAAACATCTAGCTTTACCAGTAAATTGTAATTTCTTTAAACCAGCAATTTTAACAATTCCACCATCAGGAGCTAAATTACCTTTAAGACCCACAACACCACCATCTGGTGATAAAGGATTGTCATAAGCTCTTAAAACTTTTTGTTTAGGATTAAATTTAATATTTTTTAAATTTTGCTTCATTGTTTTTCCAGTAACAGTCATGCAATCACCATGTATAAAACCACCATCAAAAAGAGTTTTTAATAACATAGGAACTCCACCAGCTAACCACATGTCTTTTGCAACATATTTTCCACCTGGTTTTAAATCAGCAAGGTATGGAGTTTTTTTAAATATTTTAGCAACATCCATTAAATCAAACTTAATTCCAATTTCATTAGCAATAGCTGGTAAGTGTAACGCAGCATTTGTTGATCCACCTGTAGCAGCAACAATTGTTGCAGCATTTTCTAAAGATTTTTTTGTAACAATATCTCTTGGACGAATATTTTTTTCTAATAAATTCATTACAGTCTTTCCACTCAATAATGCATACTTATCTCTTTCTTCGTATGGAGCAGGTGTTCCAGCTGAATAAGGTAAAGCTAAACCAATAGCTTCAGAAACACAGGCCATAGTATTTGCAGTAAATTGTCCTCCACATGCGCCAGCGCTTGGACATGCAACTAACTCTAATTTTCTTAATTCTTTAGCAGACATTTTTCCTGCTGAGTGTTTTCCAACCGCTTCAAAAACATCAACAACAGTTACATCTTTACCTTTGTATTGACCTGGAAGTATTGAGCCACCATAAATAAACACACTTGGTACATTTAATCTAACCATTGCCATCATTAAGGCAGGTAAAGATTTATCACAACCAGCAATACCAACTAGTGCATCATAACAATGACCACGTACAGTTAGTTCAGTTGAGTCAGCTATAATTTCACGAGATACTAAAGAAGACTTCATTCCTTCATGACCCATCGCAATACCATCAGTAACAGTAATTGTGCAAAATTCTCTAGGAGTTCCACCTGAAGCTCTAACACCTTTTTTTACAGATTGAGCTTGTCTCATTAAAGCAATATTACAAGGAGCAGCTTCATTCCAAGTTGATACAACGCCAACAAATGGTTTTGCTACATCTTTTTCAGTTTCACCCATCGCGTAGTAAAAAGATCTATGCGGAGCTCTATCAGCACCTAATGAAGTATGTCTGCTTGGTAATTTTTTTTTATTAAATTTTGCCATTATAAACTTTCTATTGTTACTGATATTCTTTTAATATCATTTTCTAAATTATTATAATTAGTTTTTTCTTGTTCAACAATATCTTTTGGTGCCCTATCAACAAATCCTTTATTATCTAATCTTTGTGATATTTTATTCATTTCTTCTTGGTATTTACCCTGCCTAGTTCTTAAATTTTCTTTGATTAATTCTAAATCAACATCTTCAGCAAAATAAACTTTAAATAAATCACCAGAAACCATTAATGTCGCAGCAGGTTTTTTTAAATCTTTATCAAAAAGATTATTAATTCGACCTAATTTTTTTAGAATGATTTCATTTTCAGTAAAAAATGATTGTTCTTTTTCACTAACACTTTCCACTGAAATATCTATAAATGACCCAGGGCTTACACTTAATTCATTTTTAAATGATCTTAATTCAGAGATAATACTAATAATTTTTTCAACTTGATTTGTGCTTGAATCCTTGTCTGATTTTCCAATTGGCCAATTAGCTAACATTAGAAAATCTTTACCTGAGTTATCAAATTTATTATTTAGCCAAATTTCTTCAGTAACAAATGGTATAAATGGATGTAATAAAATTAATATTTGTTTAAATATATAAGCTGATACTTGTCTTACTTCATCTTTTGCTTTTTCATCCTCTGAAAATAGTATTGTTTTAGATAATTCTAAATACCAGTCACAATAAGAGTGCCAAGTAAATTGATAAGCATTTTTTGCAGCTTCATCAAATCTGTAATCTTTTAAATTTTTTTCAATTTTGTCCTTAGTTTCTATTAGTTCAGAATAAATCCACTTATTGATATTAATTGTTAAATTTGGTGTTTTATCAATTTTAGAAAAATCACAATTATTGGTAATCAAGAAATTGTTTGCATTCCATAATTTATTTAAAAAATTTCTATAACCTTTAACTCTATCTTCGGAAAGTTTTACATCAGTGCCAGGTGACGCCATTGATAAAAGAGTAAATCTTAAAGCGTCAGCACTATATTTTTCAATTAAGTCTAAAGGATTAATTACATTCCCTTTAGATTTGGACATTTTTTGTCCCTTCTCATCTTTAACAAGAGCGTGAACATAAACATCTTTAAAAGGTTCTTTATCTAAAAACTCCATTCCAAACATAATCATACGTGCCACCCAAAAAAATATAATATCAAACCCTGTAACAAGTACTGATGTTGGATAAAATTTATCAACATATTCTTTATTGTCAGGCCACCCTAGTGTAGCAAAAGGCCATAAGCCTGATGAAAACCAAGTATCTAATACATCTGGGTCACGAATTAAATCTACCTCTTTATTGTAAAATTTTTTAGCTTCAGCTTTTGCTTCATTTTCATTTATTGCAACAAAGATCTTTTTATCTGGACCATACCATGCTGGTATTTGGTGTCCCCACCAAAGCTGTCTTGAGATACACCATGGTTCAATATTGTTCATCCACTGAAAATAAGTCTTTGACCAATTAGCTGGAAAAAAATTAATTTTTTTTGAGTTAACTATATCTTTAGCTTTAATTGATAGTTTTTTTGCATCTACAAACCATTGTTCAGTTAAAAAAGGCTCAATTATCGAATTAGACCTATCTCCATAGGGAACCTTATTCTTTATATTTTCTTCCTTAACAAAAAACTCTTTTTCTTTAAGCTCTTTTAAAATTCTTTTTCTAGCTTCAAATCTATCAAGTCCAATATATTCTTTAGGAGCATTTTCGTTTACTTTGCCACCTTCAGTAAAGATATTTATGATTTCTAAATTATTTCTTTGTCCCACTTCATAGTCATTAAAATCATGGGCTGGTGTTATCTTTAAAGCACCTGTTCCCATCTCTGGATCAGCATACTCATCTTCAATAATTTTTATTTTTCTTCCAACAATTGGAACTGTTACAAATTTACCAACCAAATTTTTAAATCGATCATCTTTTGGATTTACAGCAATTGCTGTGTCACCTAACATGGTTTCAGGTCTGGTTGTTGCTATGGTTATAAAATCACTAGAACCTTCTATAGGGTATTGAATATAGTAAATCTTAGAATTAACCTCTCTTTGATCCACCTCTAAATCAGATATTGCAGTTTTTAAAACTGTGTCCCAATTAACTAGTTTTTTATCTTTATAAATTAAATCTTTTTTATGAAGCTCTACAAAAACTTTTAAAACTGATTTTGAAAGATTTCTATCCATTGTAAAAGCATTTCTTGACCAATCACAAGAGCAACCTAATTTTTTAAGTTGATTTAAAATAATATCACCATGCTCTTCCTTCCATTCCCAAACCTTTTCTATAAACTTTTCTCTTCCAATTTCATTTTTATCAATACCTTCAGCGGTTAATTTTTTCTCTACTAAAGCCTGTGTAGCAATACCTGCATGGTCTGTTCCTGGTTGCCATAGCGTTTCATAATTATTCATACGGTGGTATCTAACCAAAAGATCTTGAATTGAATTATTCAAAGCGTGCCCCATATGAAGGCTACCTGTTACATTGGGTGGAGGTATAACTACTGAAAATTTCTTTTTATTTGTTGTGAGTTTAAATAAATTATTTTTTTCCCAATAAGAGTAAATCTTATCTTCAACATCAGAATGTATGTATTTATCATTACTCATAGGGTATTCATAAGTTTATAATTTAATAATATCAATTAACAATAATCAATTTGTTAGCTTATTTGGTAGACTAATTATTAATATTTTATATATAAAAGGTTCACTATTTGATTTATTATGAGATGTGAGGGCAACGTGGCGGAATGGTTACGCAGAGGATTGCAAATCCTTGTATCCCAGTTCGATTCTGGGCGTTGCCTCCAAAAAAAATCTTGTTTTACTTTAAAAAAAAAGTAGATTGTGATTTTGATATTCCTCGGTAGCTCAGTTGGTAGAGCAGTTGACTGTTAATCAATTGGTCGTAGGTTCGAGTCCTACCCGAGGAGCCAAAACCTTACCTTCAACATTTTGATAAAAACTTTATTAAGATTATTTTTGCTTAAATTTATATGTGTGAGGCAGAGATTATATTATAAATAAGTTTTATAAGTAATTAGACTAAATTAGGGTCTTAAACAAATTTTTATATTAGCCTACTTTTGAAATTCCAATGTTTGAAACTTGTAAAGATTTACTAAACTTTAGTTTTTGATCATTATTAAGCTCAGAATATAATTTAACTAAAAAATTATAATTTACATTCATATGACCTTCTTGAGATCTTTCCAGGTTTAATAAATATTCTGAAAAATCTTCAAAAAAATAATTTACTGGAACTTTTAAATAATTTGCTAATTGAAGAAGTCTTATTGAGCTAACTCCATTAGTTCCTTTTTCATATTTTTGAATTTGTTGAAATGTTACATTAATTGCTTTTGCTACTTTTGTTTGTGTGAGACCTAAAGCTAATCTTCTTAGCTTTAATTTATTACCTAAATGTTTATTAAAATTATCTTCCATTAAGACCCCTCTTAAAGTTAGTTTAAAAAGACCTATTGAACTAATTTTTAGATGTTATCGCAACAGAAATATTTTTTTATTTTAAAAAATTAGGTACAAAAAAGTAAATTGTGTCAAGATATTATAATTTTGTTTAATAAGAAAAGTTGTTGTACCGTATAGCTAATAAAGCCTTATAAAATTTGGCTTAAGAAAAGTTTAGTACGATCATTTTTGGGGTTAGCAAAAAAGTCTTTAGTTGTGGCTTTTTCCACAATCATACCCTCGTCCATAAAAATCATTTGGTCAGCTACCTCTTTAGCGAAGCCCATCTCATGAGTTACAACGATCATTGTCATACCTTGTTTCGCTAAATTAACCATAACATCTAGCACCTCTTTAATCATTTCAGGATCTAATGCTGATGTAGGCTCATCAAATAACATAATTTTAGGTTCCATACAAAGTGCTCTTGCAATAGCTACCCTTTGTTGCTGTCCACCTGATAATTGACCTGGGAATTTTTGAGCTTGATCTAAAATTTGTACTCTTTCAAGGTGTTCTAATGCTAAATTTTCTGCTTCTTTTTTAGACATTTTTTTAACCCAGATAGGAGCTAACGTACAATTATCTAAAATAGATAAATGCGGGAATAAATTAAATTGTTGGAAAACCATACCAACTTCAGCTCTAACTTGCTCTATATTTTTTGTATCTTCTGAAATTTCAGTACCATCAACAATGATTGATCCTTTTTGATGTTCTTCTAATCTATTTATACATCTAATTAGCGTAGATTTACCAGATCCAGATGGTCCACAAACAACAATTTTTTCTTTAGGTTTAACTTCAAGATTAATTTCTTTTAATACTTGAAAGTCTCCAAACCACTTGTTTACATTTTGAATTTGAATAATTGAATTTGACATAATTTATCTATCTGTTTTATACTTTAATTCTAATTTTTGACTATATTTACTCATACTATAACAAATAATCCAGAATATTATTCCAGCAAATACATATCCTTCCATTGAAAATCCTAGCCATTTTGGATTTGTTTTGGCTAAATTTAACATACCAACTACCTCTAAAAGACCTACCACAAAAATTAATGGTGTATCTTTTACAAGTGCTAAGAATGTATTAGCAATACCTGGTATTACTAATTTTAATGCTTGTGGAAGAATAACAAAGATATGAAGTTTCCAATAACCCATACCAAGTGACTTGGCCGCATCGTATTGACCTCTAGGTAACGCCTGTAAACCTCCCCTTATAACTTCTGCTGTATAAGCTGCTTCAAATAAGGTAATAGCTACAACTACTCTAATTAACTTATCTACATAAGTTCCATCTGGTAAAAACATTGGAAACATAACTGCTGACATAAATAAAACTGTAATTAAAGGAACACCTCTCCAAAATTCTATAAACGAAAGAGAAGAATATTTAACGATGGGTAAATCCGATCTTCTTCCAAGGGCTAACATCATGCCTATTGGAAAACAAAAAATTAAAGAAAAAAATGCAACAATAAAAGTTAAAGATAAACCACCCCAAGCACCTGTTTCAACCCATTCAAGTCCAAAAGAACCCCCTGAAATCAAATAGTAGATTAAGATAAAAGAAATAATTGGCAGTATAAGTGTGTAGTAAAGAGAAAGATAATTTCTAAATTTAGCAGGTGTATAGAATCCAGCTGCCATGAAGGCTAATACAGCAATAAATGTTACATTAATTCTCCATTGTTCGGCATTAGGATACATTCCATATATAAATCTATTAAACCAAACTTTAATATAAACCCAACAAGCACCACCACCTGTACACGCTTCTTTGGTATCACCAGAAATATTAGCATCAAAAATGAACCAATTTAATAATGGAGGAAGTGCAAATATTATAAGAAAAATAATACACAAACTTAAAGCAGCATTGAAATTACTTGGATTAATATTTTTATTTAGACTATCTAGAATTTTAATACCCGAAAATTCAATTCTAATAAAATGAAGCCCAATTACTCCAAAGATTAAAGGAGTAAAAAAGTTGATAACCCTAGGTAAAAAAGAGGTAATATTCGTACCTAAGAAATTATTTAAACAAAAATCAAAAATACCTAAGAAAAAAAATAAAGCTCCTAAAGTCAGAGAAAAATTTCTGTTTTTTTGGTATTTAGATCTTAACAAATTAAAATTATCTGAACTCATTATTTTTCCTTAATTGCTATTTTTTGGTTATACCAATTCATTAATAATGAAATTGCAATACTAATAGTTAAATATGTAGCCATTGTAATACCAACAATTTCAATTGCTTTTCCTGTTTGCATCATAGCAGTACCAGCAAAAACTAAAACTAAATCTGGGTATGCAATAGCAGCAGCTAGAGAAGAGTTTTTAGTTAAATTTAAGTATTGATTGGTAGTTGGTGGTATAATTATTCTTAATGCTTGTGGCATAATTACTAATTTCAAAACTTGGCTAGGTGTTAAGCCAATTGATGCGGCGGCTTCTTTTTGTCCCTTACCAATACCTTGAATACCTGCCCTAACATTTTCTGCAATAAATGTTGCTGTATAAAGAGTTAATGCTAAAGTTAATGCAATTAGTTCAGGCGGTATACCCATACCTCCATCAAATGTATAAGAAGATTGAGACATTTTTCTTAATTCTGGAAAACTAAAGGATAAATCAACACCACCTACTAAAAATGTTAAAAGTGGTAGACCCATAAAAATAGCTAATGAGATAATTAATACCGGTAACTGTTTACCTTCTTGTTCTTGTTTTTTTTTTGCAAATTTTACAAAAAAGAAAACTAGAATCATTGCAACAATTAATGTTATAAAAAAAACATCAAAATTTGTCCAAATCGGAGCTGGTGTAAAAAGACCCTTTATAGTCATAAAAGATGATCCTAATAACAATGTAGCATCTTGAGGCATTGGCAGTGCTCTAAGTGCAGCAAAATACCAAAAGAAAATCTGTAATAACAATGGAATATTTCTAAAAAATTCTATGTAAAAAGAAGCAGTTTTTCTAATCAAATAATTTGGAGATAATCTTGCAATACCAACAACAAGACCCAACAGTGTAGCTAGAATAATTCCAATGAATGCAACTAACAGGGTATTTAAAAGACCAACAAGGTAAGCTCTAGCATAAGAGTGTGAACCATCATAATCAATTAAAGAAAACTGTATATCAAATGAAGCTTCTTGACTTAAAAAACCAAAACCAAACTGGATACCTCTTGTATCCATGTTCTCTTGAGCATTCATGGTAAAGAAACCAAATATTAAAATTATAAATAATACTGTTAACAGTTGAGGTAGGATTTTTTTTAATTTCATTTTGTGGATATTATAAAAAAAGGGCTAGATAAATCTAGCCCTTTATGTGTTTAATTAGATAATAATTATCTTGCTGGTGGTACGTATAATATTCCACCTTTAGTCCATAATTGGTTTGGACCTCTGTCAGGTAAAATACCAGTATCAGCGATATTTCTCTTGTAGCTTTCACCATAATTACCAACTTGTTTGATAATTCTTAAGCTCCAATCGTTATCTAAACCAAATGCTGCACCTAATTCACCTTCAGAACCAACAAGTCTTTTGATTTGTGGATTGTCAGAAGATTTCATAGAATCTGCATTTGATGAAGTGATACCGTACTCTTCAGCTTCGATCATTACGTTTAGAGACCATCTTACGATGTCTTCCCAAACTGCATCACCCTGACGTACTACTGGTCCTAGAGGCTCTTTAGAAATAGTCTCTGGTAACACCATGTGGTCATCAGGGTTAGTCATTTTTGTTCTTTGTGCTGCAAGACCAGATTTGTCAGTTGTGTAAGTATCACATCTGCCCAAATCATAAGCAGCAACAACTTCATCTGCTTTTTCAAAAGCAACTGGCTCATAAGAAATTCCTCTAGAATTAAAGAAGTCTCTCATATTAAGTTCAGTTGTAGTACCAATATTAGTACAAGCAGAAATTCCATTAGAAAAATCTTCAACAGAATTAATTCCTAAATCTTTTCTAACCATGAAACCTTGGCCATCGTAGAAGTTAACTCCAACGAATGTTAAACCAATGTCAGCATCTCTAGAAAGTGTCCAAGTTGTGTTTCTCGATAAGATATCAATCTCACCAGAAGTTAGAGCTGTAAATCTTTCTTTAGCACTTAGTGGAGTGTATTTAACTTTACTTGCATCACCCAGTACTGCAGCAGCAACTGCTCTACATACATCAACATCAACACCAGTCCAATTTCCAGCTGCATCAGCATTTGAAAATCCAGGTAGACCTTGAGATACACCGCATCTTACGAAACCTTTACTTTGAGTATTCTTAAGAGTTTTTGATTTACCTTTTGACTGTTTTCCACCTTGTTGATCGCAAGCGACAACAAAAAGCATAGAAGCAGCAGCTAAAACGGCAAATAATTGTTTTGAGTATTTAAACATTTATATTCCTCTGTTTTTATTTATTTATTTATTTGTTAACAAATAATTCAAAATGATTTGAATTAAGTTAAATGTTTATCATTTTATGAAGTTGATCAAAGTAAAAATGGTCTTATTAGAGCTGTTTCACCCATATATAGTGTCACGTTAAGAATTGACTGTACTATCTAGTAATGGTGCGCTCTGGTGGACTCGAACCACCGACCCTCGGTTTAGAAAACCGATGCTCTATCCAGCTGAGCTAAGAGCGCAAATTAATACAAGAGTATTTATAGTACGAATTTAATTTTTAAAAAGAAATTTTTTACAAATAATTAATAAAGTTAGAAGCTCAAGTCTACCAATAATCATAAAGAAAATTAGATAATATTTAGTCATAAAATTTAGATCATAAAAGCTGAAATCACCCAAACCAAACATTGAAGAATTTACTGTATTCATTATGGTTAAAATTGAGAGTTTAAAAGAGCTTTCAAAATCAATTCCACTTAGAGTTAATAAAAAAGTTAAGATTAACATAGAAATTATAAAAACTATTACAGATAGAAAATATTTATAAATTTCATCTAATTTAAATGAATCTTTTGAAAACAAGTGTTTGTTTATGTAAATATTCTTAGGCCTACTGTAAGAAAGAATTTCATTAATTGAGTATTTAAATAAAGAATAAATTTTTAAAAATCTAATACCAGAACTTGTAGAAAAAAAAGAACCACCAATAATAACCAGTATTAAAAATATAAAAGATAAATTGTTAGGAGAGTTATTTAAAGAAAATCCTGCATTAGATATACTGCTTGTTAAAGATAAAAATAATTCACTAAAATTATTTTCAAAATTTAGAAATGCAAAAAAGATAATCAATAAGAATAAGAAATAAAATAACAAATGAATGTCTTCATTAAAGAAATGTAGGTTATGATTTTTAGTAAAGATCAAATTGTAAATCAAAAAAATACTAAAAAAAGAAGATAGTAATAAAATTGATATAATTATAACTTGAGAATTATTGATCAAGATATTAGACAAATTATTCGATGGTAAAAAACCACCTGATGAAATTATGGTCATAGCTAAATTTAAAGAATTAAATAACCTAATATCAAAAAAACTTAATATCATAAAAATTGAAAGTGTAATTAATGAATAAAATAGAAATATTTTTAATGCTTGCTTGAAAGTTTCAGATTTATTAAATGATAAAAAATTAGTTAAAGATTTTTTAAAACTATGATCAAAGATATCAATCAATAATATTATGGAAAATAAAAAATAAAAACCGCCTACCCATTGTGATGCAGACCTCCATAATATTAAACTTTGATCAATGTGATTTATATTATCAAAAATAGTAAATCCAGTTGACGTAAAACCAGAAACTGACTCGAAGAAAGCGTTAACAAAAGTTAAATTATATATACTAAAATAAAAAGGTATTGAGATTACCAATGGTAATAAAAAATAACCAAGAAGAATTGTTAATATTTTATCATATATTGTTATTTTTTTTTCATCATTATTTTTTATGTAATAAAATAATATTGCTAAAAAAATTGATACTATAAATGTATATATGTAAGTATTTAAATTTAGGTAAAGGTTAAGATAATAGGAATAGGTAATATTAAAAAAAGCTAAAATTGAAACTATTCCAAAAAAAACACTCAAATAAATGAGTTTAAAGTATTTCATTAAATTAAATAGAGCTTATACGAAACATGTTTTCTACAACATGTAAGAAATCTTTTTTAGCTAAAAGAACAACAATATCTTGTTTTTTAAATATAAAATTTGACCTAGGAATAATGACATTGTCACCTCTTAAAACTGCACCAATTCTTATTTCGTCAGGTAAATTTGAATTTTTTAATTCTTTATTTACTAGCTCTGAGGTTTCGATAATTTCTGCTTCAATGATTTCATACTCACCATTTAAGATACTATAAGCATTTTCAATTGTTCCCTTGTGAATATGCTTTAAAATGCTGGAAACAGTATTCATTCTAGGATCAATAAAATCATCAATTTTTAAAGAAGTTTGCAAGAGAGAATAATTAGGCTTGTTAATCAAAGCCATAGTTCTTTTGTCACTTAACTCATCATTATCTTTAGCAAATTTTTCAACTAATACGCTTACCATTAAATTATCTTCATCATCATTTGTAAGAGCCAAAACAGTTTGAACCTCTTCTAAATTTGCCTCTAATAAAACTTCTTCATCAAGAGCATCTCCATTAATAACAATTGTGTTATTTAATTGGCTTGCAATAAGTTCTGCTCTTTCTTTGTCTTTTTCTATTATCTTAACTCTTGCAGAATCAAAACTTTCTTCTAGATTTTTTGCTAGATTAAAACCTATATTCCCTCCTCCAATAATCAAAATTTTATTAGAAATTTTTTCTGTATGACCAAAGGCTGCTAAAGTTTCGTTCATTTGTGAGGCATTAATAATAACATAAGCCTTATCATTTTTAAGCATTACATCAGTTTTTTTTAATAAAAAAAATTTTTCATCTCTAATTACACCCATTATATTTGAATTTAATTTTGGAAACTTTTTGGTAAGCTCGTTAAGCTTAATATCTTTTATTGGACAATTGGCATCTATCAAAATCTCAAGCAATCTAATTTTATTATTTGCAAAAGGGACATTATCTAATGAGCCAGGAGCTTCTAATTTTCTTTGAAGAGACTTTGCTATCTCTATTTCAGGTGAGATAATAACATCTATTGGTAAATTTTCTTTATTATAAACTTTTGTAAATTTAGGATTTAAATAATCTTGCGATCTAATTCTTGCTATTTTTTTTGGAACGTTAAATATTGAAAATGCTATTTGACATATCAACATGTTAATTTCATCATTACGTGTTACTGCAATAATCATGTCAGCATCAATTGCGTTTGCTTTTTCTAAAATAGAGGGGTAAGTGCCCTTGCCTACAATAGACTTAACATCAAGTGTGTCATCTATCTTTTGTATATCTATACTTGATTGATCAATTACAGTTATAGAGTGCTCTTGTTCACTTAAAATTTTTGCTATAGTAAAACCTACTCTACCAGCACCACAAATTATAATATTCATCTAATTTAATCCCTTGATCCCTAAACCTCTAAGTTTTCTATGTAAGGCAGATCTTTCCATTCCTATAAAGTCAGCAGTTTTTGATATATTGCCATTAAATTTTTTCAATTGTGTAGTTAAATACTCTTTTTCAAAATTTTCTCTAGCTTCTTTTAACGGTATAGATAAAGAGTTTTCTGATGATATATTATCAGTATCAGGTGTTTTTAACGATTCTTTAATAATATTAGAAATTTTATCAGCACTATCAGGTGAAAGTATTGCAATTCTCTCAATCAAATTTCTTAATTCTCTAACGTTACCTGGCCAATCATAATTGAGTAGATAATTATTATTCGCATTAATTTTAAATATTTTTAAATTATAGTTTGTTGAAATTTTTTCAGAGAAATATTCAACTAGTAAAGGTATATCAGATACTCTGTCTTTTAAAGGATCAATACTAATTTCGAAGACATTAAGTCGATGGTATAAATCCTCTCTAAAATTACCATTTTCTATTTCTTTTTTTATATCTTTACTGGATGAGCATATAATTCTTACATCCACATTAATATCATGATTGCCATTAATTCTCTTAAATTTTTGATCTATTAAAACTCTTAAAATTTTTGATTGAGTATCAAGTGGGATTTCAGAAATTTCATCAATTAAAAGGGTACCCTTTGATGATTTCTCTAAAGCACCATAAGCTATAGAGCCATTAGCTTTTTCCTCACCAAATAATTCTAGTTCATATTTCTTTATATCTAGTAATGCACCATTCAGAATAATAAAGGGGCCCTTCTGTCTTTTAGATTCTTTATGTATTTTTCTTGCAATCAACTCTTTACCTGAGCCAGTAGGTCCATTGATAAAAATTCGGCTTTCAGATACTGAGATTTTATTTATTTGGTCTTTGATATTTTTAATATTCTCACTAAATCCAACTAACTCGTAAGAATAAAAAAGTTTACTTTCAAATTCCTTATTTTTATTTTTAAGATTAATATTTTCAACAGCCCTATTAACAAAATTTAATAATCTCTCTTGATTGAAAGGTTTTTCAATAAATTCGAAAGCACCAGCTTTTAATGCTTTAATTGCCATTTCTACGTTTGCGTGTCCTGTAATTATTATAACTGGAATATTTTTATCCTTAGTTTTAATGTGTGATAAAAGCTCTAGACCATCATTGTCACCTTTATCTAATTTAACGTCTATAATTGCAACATCTGGAAGTTTTTTGTCTATCTCATTTAAAGCTTGATTGTAGTTAGCAGCTAATCTTGTTTTATAACCTGCTTCAACAATTAGATCATTAATTATATTTCTAATATCTGCATTATCATCAATAATTAATATTTCAGTACTCATTATTTTGTAAATATAATTTCTATTTTTGCTCCATTATCAAGTGAAACAAAATTTATTTTTCCATTATGATCATTTATTATCTTATTAACAATAGACAAACCTAAACCAGAGCCTTTTTTCTTTGTTGTAAAGTAGGGATTTAGAATATTTTTTATATTGTCTACAAATATTCCAAATCCTATTCCGTTATCAATAATTATAAAGTTAATTCTTTCTACATTCTCGTTTAAGGAAATATCAATTTTTCCTATCAAATTAACATCATCAATTATCTTATCCTGTATACTTTCAATGGAGTTTTTAATTAAATTGAAGAAAACTCTACTTATTTGCTCACTATCAGAATTTAAGAGTATACTTGATTTTCCTGTCTTAAAATCAATTATAATTTTACTATCCAATTCATTTATTAATTTAATGTTATCTTTTATCAAGGGAACCAAGTTGTTATCTTTAAGAATTGGCTTTGGCATTCTGGCAAAATCAGAAAATTCATTAACTAAGTTTTCAATTTGTTTAATTTGTTTTCCAATTATCAGTAAACTTTTAGAAAAATCATCTTTTTCATGTTCTGCTATTTTTCCTGAATATTTACCTTTTAATCTATCAATGGTTAGCTGAATGGGTGTGAGTGGATTTTTAATTTCATGAGCTAATTTTCTAGCTAAGTTTTCCCAAGCTTCGTGTCTTTCTTTAATTATAAGTTTTTCTTGTTGTGATTTTAATTTATCTATCATTAAATTAAAATTTTGATTTAACACCTCCATGTCTTTATCAGTTTTAATTTCTGGTACTTTAATATCTAGATTACCTTTTCCAATATTGGAAGATGCGATAATTAAGTTATTAATAGATCTAAAGAATCTTGATGAAAATCTTATAGCAATTGATATTGATAAAAATAATAACAGTGAAACTATAACAAGATAGATAAATACAAAAGATATCTTGATTCCAGTTTGTTTGTTTAAAACTGTGTAGTAAAAATTAAGAGCTTCTTGAGACTCAAGTAAATATCGAGAAATTTTTTTATCTAAATATTTGACTATATACAAATACTTTCCATCAAAATTTTCAAGTTTTATAATTGATGCTGTTTGATTTTTAAAAGCATTAATAATCTTAAGTGGTCTTTTATCATTTTGGACCATTTCTAAAGCTTCAAGCAAAGGAGGTGTATACAAGGAATTATCTTCTAAGGTTGATAAGTATAAGTTTCCATTACCTTCAATTATATGTACTTCGTCCATACCTCTAATTAGTTTTTGAGTATTTAGAAAACTTTTAAATTGATTAATATTTCTTTTCAAAAAATTGATACTTTTGTTTAAATCAAATGCTATTAAAATTATCTCTGATTGAGTTTTTGTTCTAACTTCTTCAGTATAGCTTTTCGCAATTTTATAAGAGTTGTTGACTGCTGTTGTTATTTTTTTATCTAAATATTTATCAAGTGCAAAAGAAAAAAGGAATAAAGAGAATAATGAAATTAAAATAGAAGGAATTAAAGTAAATAATGCAAAAAAAGTTATATATTTTCTATTGGCTTTAGAACCACTAACGTCAACGTCTATCTTTAAGGAATTTCTTACTTCTGAGAATATCATAAAAAAAAGAAGTATTAACAACGCAATATTTCCAATTAATAAAATCTGAAGATTATCATCAGATAATTTTAAAAAACTTTTATCAATAAACGTTAAAAAAGTTACAAAACCTATGAATAAAGTGATTAAAAATATTACAATGATAAATATATTTTTTTTAATAAAATCAATCATTGTGAACAAAATAATGTGTTATATATTTTTATCATGAATAGTTGCTTTATAATACTTGCTGGTGGTGAAAGTAAAAGATTTAATTCAAATATTCCAAAACCATACACAGATTATAAAGGTAAGCCTTTATTATTGCATTCAATTGATAAAGCTAAAGTATTTAATAAGTTTAATAAGATTGTTCTTGTAATAAATAAAAAACATAAAAATTATATCAAAAAACTTGATATCAAAAATATCACTATTATTAACGGTGGTAAGACAAGAGCACAGTCTGCTTATATTGCCTTAAAAAGCATTAAAAGAAATAATTTTAAAAATGTAATAATTCATGATGCTGCAAGACCAAACTTTTCTCTAGAACTTTTAAAGAAATTAATGGATGGATTAAAAAAAAATGATTGTGCGATTCCTGCAATTCAAACAACAGATTCTGTCAAACAAAAAACTTCAAATATAGTTAGAAATTTAAAAAGAGAGGATATTTACTTAATACAGACACCACAAGCATTTAACTATAAAAAACTTTTTGCACTTCAAAATAACAAAAGTGAAGAAATTACTGATGATGCCAACTTATTTGTAAGAGCTGGTAAAAAAATAATGATTATTAAGGGTGAGTTTACCAATAATAAAATTACAATAAAAAAAGATATTAAATTTAATGATTTAATAAAATTTGGACTTGGTTTTGATGTTCATAGGTTAGTTCCTAATAAAAAACTTTACATAGGTGGAATTAAAATACCCTCACCTATTGGTACATTGGGTCATTCTGATGGAGATCCAGTTCTGCATGCTGTAACAGATGCAATTCTTGGAGCTTGCTCTATGGGTGATATTGGTGAAAAATTCTCCGATAAGAATAAGAAATTTAAAAATATTAGATCTACCATTCTATTAAGTGAAATAATTAAGCAAACTATAAAAAAAGGTTATCTAATTAATAACCTCGATATTAATATCATTACTCAAAAGCCTAAAATTCAAAAATACAAAAAACAAATAACGAATTGCATCGCAAAAATCTGTAATATTTCTCCTACACAAATTAATATAAAAGGTAAAACAACTGAAAAATTAGGTGTGATTGGTAAGGAAAAAGCAATAGCTTGCGAAGTAATAGCCTCAGTTATTAAAAATGATTAAATCTTTCAACTCATTATTTGTGACAATGTTTGGTCTTGGTAAGATTAAATATATGCCTGGAACTTTTGGGTCTATAGCAACTATAATTATTCTTTATTATCTATTCCACACTTTAAATATTTCACCAAATATAATTTTAGTTGGGTTAATAATAATATTTATTTACTCATTTTATGCCGTTTCAAGTCATATAGAAAATAGTGAAAATAAGGATCCTGGTGAAATCATAATTGATGAATTTTTAGGTCAATCAATTCCTATATATCTTTATGAGATATCCCATGGAACAACAAAAGATGCGGGTGAAGCTATCGTTTATTATGCTCTATTTTTTATCCTTTTTAGATATTTTGACATCATGAAACCATTTCCAGTAAGTTTTTTTGATAAAAACTTTAAGAACAGTTTTGGTGTAATTATGGATGATATCTGTGCAGGTTTTTATGTGGTTTTAACCCTTGTATGTTTCATGATTTTAAAGAGCTATATTTTATAATGAAAAATATTGTTAAAAAATTAATCAAAAAAAAACTTAAAATATCTTTTGCTGAGTCTTGCACGGGGGGGTTGTTAGCTGCATCTATTACTTCTATTAGTGGCGCATCTAAAATATTCAACATAGGTCTTATTACCTATTCTAACCAAGCAAAAATCGATATTTTAAAAGTAAATAAAAATATTATCAAAAAATACGGAGCTGTTAGTGCTGAATGTTGTGGGGCTATGGTTAAGAATTTAGCAAAGATATCTAAAGCTCAAATAAATGTATCTGTCACTGGCATTGCAGGTCCTAATGGTGGAACTAAAAGCAAACCAGTCGGACTAGTTTATATCGGAGTAAAAAAATCTAATAAAATAGTAATAACTAAAAATATTTTTAAACAAAAAACAAGAAACTCAATTCAAAAAGCATCAGTTAAAAGAGCTTTGGATATTGTTAGTTCTTTAATTTGAGCAATCATTTACAATTTTTTTATACTGTTTCGGCTCTTTTTTGGAAAGCATCAGCAATTTTATTTAAACCAAATTCAAATGATTTTTCCATTAACAAATTCAAAAACTTATTTTTAATTTCAAAATCAACGTCAAAATAAACCTCCGTCATGTTGTTATTTTCTACAAATTTCCAATTATTTTGCAAGTGCTTTAGTGGGCCATCTAAATTAGTAACATTAATCGTATCATCTTTTTTATTAAATCTAACATCGCTTTTATAAGTGTCGCTAAAAGGACCCTTTCCAATTGTTAAATCTGCTATGATTAAGATTTGATTATCCTCTTCTTTTCTATCATAAATTTTCGAGTCTAAGCAAAAAGGGATGAATTCTGGATATTTTTCTATATCCAAAACAAACTCAATAAGTTTATCTTTTTTTTTATTTATGTTTCTTTTAACCGATGCCTTTGGCATTAATGATTGTTAATTCTATTTTGTTGAAGTTTAGCAAAATCTTCATCTGCATGGTATGAAGATCTAGTTAAAGGTGTCGATGAAACTAATAAAAATCCTTTTGATTTTGCAATAGTTTCTAACTCTTTAAATTCATCTGGATGGTAATAGCGGTCTAAAGGGTGATGTCTTACAGAAGGCTGTAAATATTGACCAATGGTTAAAAAATCTACCTCTGCTGCTTTTAGATCATCCATGACTTGAACAATCTCTTCTTTATTCTCACCTAATCCAACCATTAAACCTGATTTAGTGAAAACATTTTTATTTACTAACTTTGCATTCTTTAAAAGCTCTAATGATGAAAAATATCTAGAGCCTGGTCTTACTTTTAAATAAAGTCTAGGCACTGTCTCAATGTTATGATTAAAAACATCTGGATTAGCTTCTAGTACTTTTTTATAAGCATCTCCTTTTCTAAGAAAATCAGGTGTTAAAACTTCAATTGATGTGTTAGGATTTTTTTTTCTTGTTTGATCAATTACTTCATAAAAATGATTTGATCCTCCGTCTTCAAGATCGTCTCTGTCAACAGAGGTAATTACAACATGTTTTAAATCTAATTTTTTTACAGCATCAGCAATCTTAACGGGTTCAAATGAGTCTAGTTTTCCAGGCTTGCCAGTTTTTACATCACAAAAAGCACATGCTCTTGTACAGGTATCACCCATAATCATAAATGTAGCATGACGCTTACTCCAACATTCTGTAATATTTGGACAATTAGCTTCCTGACAAACTGTTACTAAATTATTTTGATTAACAATAGTTTTGGTTAAGAAGAATTCTTTACTGTTAGTTAATTTAGACCTTATCCAATCAGGTTTTTTCTTAATTGGATTTACAGGTTTGTTAACTTTTTCTGGGTGTCTTGGTTTAATTGTCATTCTTTTTAATTATATAGAGGGTCTCCCCTTCTTTGCCAAACATAAATTTTTCTCTGATTAAGGTTTCGACATAATCTAGGTCTAATTTAGTACTTAATAGAGAATTTTTAAATTCAAGCTCTTTGATTTTGTTCGATAAATTAGCTTCTTCAATTTTTAGATTAAATAAAATTTCTTTTTTTTTGAAATAAGAAAAAAGACCTCTTTCACCATCTAGAAGGTTAAAGAAAAAATAAAGTATTAAAAAAGTAGAGATTAATAAAAAATAATTTTTTTTTAATTTTCCCAGCATTAATGAATTTTACTCATTGATGCTTTTTTTCCAAGCTCTTCTTCTATACGTAATAATTGATTATATTTTGCAACACGTTCGGATCTTGCCAGCGATCCAGTTTTAATCTGATTTGAATTTGTACCTACAGCAAGATCTGCTATAAAGGTATCTTCACTGTCTCCAGATCTATGAGAAATTATTGTTTTATATCCAATAATTTTTGCAAACTTAATAACCTCAAGTGTTTCGGATACTGTACCAATTTGGTTAAGTTTAATTAATATCGAATTAGATGAGCTGTTTAAGAAACCTTTTTTAAGTCTTTCTAAATTAGTTACATACAAATCATCACCAACAATTTGCACATTGTTAGTTTGCTTCATTAATTCACTCCATGCAGGCCAATCATTTTCACCAAATGGATCTTCAATTGATTTAATTTTGTATTTATTTATTATCTTTTTATATTTTTCAATAGATCGATCTACTGAAACAAACTTCTTTGAATGAATAGAATATTTGTCTTTCTTGATTAATTCATTTGCTGCTACATCTAAACAAATTGAGACATCTTTACCATTTTTAAAACCAGATTTATTAATTGCAGCTACAACTAAATCTAAAGCTTTTTCATTGCTGCTGATCATTGGAGCAAAGCCCCCTTCATCTCCTACAGAAGTTGATAGTCCATTTTTTATAATCAATTTTCTTAAATTGCTAATTACAACAAAGCATATTCTCATGGCTTCTGAAAAACTCCTAGCCTTATCAGGTCTAATCATAAACTCTTGAATTCTTAATCCGTTATTAGCATGCGCTCCTCCATTAATAATATTCATTAATGGGTAAGGTAGTTTGTAATTATTCTTTACTAAAAATGTTTTGTATAAGGGTACTTTTTTGATTTTTGCAGAAAGTTTCTTAGCCGCCATAGACACTGCTAAAATAGTATTAGCTCCCAAGCTTGTTTTTTGCCGGGTACCATCAAGATTAATTAAGATTGTATCAATACGTGTTTGATCGTGAATATTTGCACCTGTTAATCTTTTTGAAATTTTTGTATTAACCAAATTGACTGCACCTAAAACACTTTTACCTAAATATTTTTTATTATTACTGTCTTTTTTTTCAAATGCTTCGTACGTTCCAGTTGAGGCACCTGATGGACAAATAGCTGAGGCACTTAAATTTTTTGAATAAACTTCTGCTTCAATTGTTGGGTTCCCTCTGCTATCAAAAACTTGACGAGCTCTTATCTTTAAAATCTTACTCATTTATTTTTTAATTAGATTATCTATTTCAAATAATTGAGATAGCAATTTTTCTAATTTATCTAGTGGAACCATATTAGGTCCATCTGATGGGGCATTATCTGGATCTTGATGTGTTTCAATAAAAACACCCGCAACACCAACTGCGACCGCAGCTCTTGCTAAATATTCAACAAACTCTCTTTGACCACCACTGGTCTCGCCTAAACCTCCAGGTTGCTGGACTGAATGTGTGGCATCAAAAATAACAGGGTACCCATTTTTTGCCATTATAGGTAGAGACCTCATGTCAGAGACAAGAGTATTGTAACCAAAGCTGGCCCCTCTTTCTGTAACTAAAATATTATTATTACCTGAGTCAGCAATTTTTTTTGTAACATTAACCATATCCCATGGTGCGAGGAATTGACCTTTTTTAACATTTATAATTTTCCCAGTTTTGGCAGCCGCAATTAATAAATCTGTTTGCCTACATAAAAATGCTGGAATTTGTAATACATCTGCATGAGGGGCTACCACTGAACATTGTTCGGCGTTGTGTATGTCAGTTAATATTGGAACATTTAATTCTTTTTTAATTTTATCAAAAATAGGCAAAGATTGTTCAAGACCTGCACCTCTTTGTCCTTTTAGACTTGTTCTATTAGCTTTATCGAAAGATGTTTTGTAAATAAAACCCATATTAAACTTGGAAGTTATTTCTTTAATTTTACCAGCCATATCCATAGCATGTTGCTCCGTTTCAAGTTGGCACGGTCCAGCAATAATACAAATTTTGTTATTATTTGAAATTTCTATATTTCCACAATTAACTTTTATATTTTTCATTTATGATTTTTAGCAGCCTTGATAAATGATGAGAATAAAGGATGTGGAGCTAAAGGTCTAGATTTAAATTCTGGGTGAAATTGAACAGCAATAAACCATGGGTGGTTTTTTAGCTCAATAACCTCTGGTAATTTTTTATCTGGAGATAATCCTGAAAATATAAGGCCATTTTTTTCAAATTGATCCTTATAACCAATATTAACTTCGTATCTATGTCTATGTCGTTCTTGGATAGAATTTGATTTATAGATTTTTCTAATCAAAGAATTTTCTTTTAATTTGGCCTCATAAAGACCAAGTCTCATAGTGCCACCAAGATTTTTATCAGTTCCTTTTATTAATTTGCCATCTTTATTCCATTCAGAGATTAAACCAATGATTGGAGATCCTCCAGATCCAAACTCACTTGATGTAGCTTTCTTTATATTTAACTTATTCCTTGCAAATTCAATAATAGCCATCTGCATTCCAAAACAGATTCCAAAAAAAGGAATTTTTTTCTCTCTAGCATATTTAATTGCTTCAATTTTTCCTTCTGTTCCTCTTTTGCCAAATCCGCCAGGTATCAAAATTCCAGAAACTCCTTTTAATTTTTCTTTAATTTCAGAAATTTTTAAGTTTTCAGAATCTATTCTCACTAAATTAATTTTCAAATTATTATCAATGCCGCCGTGAGTTAAGGCTTCGTCCAATGATTTATAAGCATCTTTAAGTTCAACATATTTTCCAATGATTGCAATATTGATTGATTTTTTTGTATGCAGAACAATTTTGGTAATTTTTTTCCAAGGGTTTAGATTGACTTTTTTTCTAGATTTTATTTTAAAATACCCCAACACCTGTTTGTCTAAATTTTCTCTATTGAAACTAATCGGTGCTTCATAAATAGTTTTAACATCAACGGTTTGAATTACATTTTCAATTCCAACATTACAGAATAAGGATATTTTTTTTCTATGCTCTAAAGGTATAGGTCTTTCAGATCTACAAATAATAATATCTGGTTGTATGCCAAGACTTCTTAATTCTTTTACAGAGTGTTGAGTGGGTTTTGTTTTTATTTCATCTGATGCTCTAAGGTACGGGACTAGAGTTAAGTGAATAAATAAAGCATTTTTTTTTCCTACATCATTAGAAAATTGTCTAATAGCTTCAACGAATGGGAGGCTTTCTATGTCACCCACTATTCCACCAATTTCACAAATTACAAAGTCTTCTTTTGATGTGTCACTTTTTATAAAATCTTTAATACGGTCAGTTATATGTGGGATAACTTGAACTGTTTTTCCAAGGTATCCTCCTTTACGTTCTTTCTTTAAAACATCGCTATAAATTTTTCCAGTTGTAATATTGTCAGATTTTTTTGCAGATATTCCAGAAAATCTTTCATAATGACCTAAATCTAAATCTGTTTCTGCACCATCATCTGTTACAAAAACTTCACCATGCTGAAACGGACTCATCGTTCCTGGGTCAACATTTAAATAAGGATCTAATTTTCTTAAACGTACGTTAAAACCTCTAGATTGTAATAAGTATGCAAGGGAAGCCGAAGAAAGACCTTTTCCCAATGAAGAAACCACACCGCCGGTTACAAAAATATATCGCGCCATGGTATTATCTTATAGCGATTAATTAATGAGTTTAAAAGGATTAATTATTGTTTTCAGGAATTGAAGGTGTATCACTAGACTTTTCTTCAATGATATCCAATACGGAAGATGTAGGTGTTAACTCACCTCTAGAAATTATTGTTAAAGCTAAGCTACAAATTATGAACAAAGTTGCAACTACTGCTGTAGCCTTGCCCATAAAATTACCAGCAGATCTGGAAAGCATAAAATTATCTTGAGAAACACCTATACCAAGTGCTCCACCTTCAGATTTTTGGACTAGTATCAAAAGCACAAGTACTGTTGCTAGTACTAAGTTGACTATTAGTAGAATATTTTCCATGAGGGTTAACTATATGTTTTTTTGACTATATCAATAAATTTTTTAGCATTTTGAGATGCTCCACCAATTAAAAAACCATCAATATTATTAATTTCTCTTAAGATTGTTATATTTTGGGGATTTACAGAACCCCCATATAAAATTTTTGGTAATTTATCTTTAAATTTACTTTTGATGAATTTTACTGTTTTAAAAAGATCTTGAGGTTTCGGTATAAGACCACTGCCTATAGCCCAAACAGGTTCATAAGCTAAAAAAATATTTGATTTATTTTTAATATTTTTTAAACCAATTTTAATCTGTTTGGATAAGGTTGAGCGTGTCTTTTTTTTTCTTTTTTCACTTAAAGTTTCACCGATACAAAAAATAACTTTTAATTTAGCTTCAAGAGCACTTTTAATTTTTAGATTAATTAGTTTATCACTTTCACCCTGTTCTCTATTTTCTGAATGACCAATGATTACAAAATGTGCACCAATATTTTTTAACATACGGGAATTAACATGACCTGTGTGAGCACCATAATCTTTACTTTCATGACAATTTTGTCCACCAATACCAATTTGGCAATTACTAAATTTTTTTGAAAAAGAACTTATTAAAGTATTTGGAGGGCAATAAATTAATCTACCTCCCTTTATTTCTTTAGATTTTGAAAATTTAATAACTTTATTCAATGTATTTAAGGAAGATAAATTCCCATACATTTTCCAATTGGCTACAAAATACATATATTTATTTGTCATAATGAAAAATTTAATCTATAGCTTGATATTTTAAAGATCAATAAATTAATAATGTAATGATAAATCCATTTAAAAATTTTACAAAAAAAAAGATTGGTGGCTTGATACTGATTTTTGTTATTATAATAGCTTTTGGCTTTGGTGGATTTGGTGGAGGATTTAGTACTGGAAATCAAAATAATATAGCTAAAATAAATAACACTAATATCTCTACCCAAGATTTCATGGATTACCTAAATCAATCTGGCTTAAGTCAGCAAGTAATAAAAGAGAATATCGATAAAAATGTAATTGAGGAGCTTTTGTCTTCTATGGTTTCAATGACTTTACTTGAACTTGAAATAAAAAATTTAGACCTAGTTATATCAGATGAAGTAATTGTAGAAACTCTTAAGAAAAATAAAAACTTTCTAGATGAAAATGGTAATTTTCAAAGAACTCTTTATGAAAAGTTTTTACTTACAAATAGTATGAGTGCAGCGATGTATGAAATAAAATTAAAGAATAACGTTCTACAAAAAGAACTATTTGCATATATAAGTGGTGGAGCGAAATCTCCCAACTTTTTAACTAATAAATATTTTATAGAAAACAATAGAAAATTAGATATTGAATTTATTAAATTAAATAGATTTTATAAAAAAGTGGATGAATTTACTAATCAGGAAATTAAAATTTTTATTGACGAAAATTCAGAAAAACTTAAGCAAGATTATATTGATTTTTCTTATGTGATAATAACGCCTAAAAACTTATTGGGTGTAGATGAATTTAATCAGGTTTTTTTTGATGCAATTGATGAAATTGACAACAAGATATATAAAAACATAGATTTTAAGACAATTACAAATGAATTAAATGTCAATGTGATTATAAAAAAAGATTATATTAATTTAGAAAATAAAGAGACAATTGAAAATAAAATTTATAATTCTAGAAAAGACGAGATTGAAATACTTGAAGACAATGGAACATTCATCTTTTATCAAATAGATAATGTGATTCAAAAATTACCCAATTTGAATGATGAAAGATTTTTAAAACAAATAACAAACCTTCTATTTCAAAAAGAAAAATTTGAATTTAATAAAAATATACTAAACCAATTAGATAAAAATGAATTTAACCAAGAATCATTTGATAAACTTGGGAATGGTGAAGTTGAAAAAACTCAGTTAAACTCAATTAAGGATATTAATAAATTTGAAAATAATTCTGTTAAAGTTTTATATACACTACCAATTAATACATTTACTCTGATTGTTGATAGAGAAGACAATGTATTCATAGCTAAGGTTATGAAGCTTGAAGATATTGAAATTTCTCCAGATTCAGATATATTTAATGCAATCTCTAACGAAGCGAGTGCAGAAAATAGAAACGAAATATTAAAATCATATGATTACCTTTTAAACAATAAATATAAGGTGATAGTTAACGAAAAAACTCTTGATAGGGTAAAAAGTTACTTTAGATGATACTTAATAGAAACTTTAAAGATTTTAAGTTTCAACACTCAAGAAACAAAAATCAAATCATATATACCTCTCGAAAAGTACAAAATGATCAGGAAGTTTTAAACTTAATTGATAATTTTCTAAGGGAAAAAAATAGTTTTATTTTTGAGTCAGTTGAGAAAGGTAAGATAAGAGGGAGATATACCATCTTTGGCAAAAACCCAGATAGAATTTGGGAATTTAATAATAAAAACTCTTACCTGACTACCAATAACATTAAAAAAAAAATAAAAGGTGCTCCAGAGAAAATTATAGAAGAGATAATAGAAGAATTTAAGTTTAAAACTCCAGCAAGTCTACCACCAATTTGTTCTTTAATATCAGGGTATTTTTCTTACGATTCTATTAGATATATCGAAAAAATTCCCAATAAATGTAAGGATGATTTAAAGCTACCTGACGTTAGACTTTTAAGACCAAGAACATTGGTTATTCACGATAACTTAAAAAAAAAGATTTTCTATATTATTAATATTTTCAATGATGAAAAGATTCTAAATTATAAAAAAAAGTATTTTGCAATTGAGAATGAAATTAATGACCTCATAATAAAGGCCTCCCTAGTAAAGAATAATTCTAATAGTAATACAAAAACTAATATTAAGGTTAAATCAAACACTTCAAAAAATAAGTTTTTAAGAATGGTTAATGAAGCAAAAAAATACATAAGAATTGGAGATATTTTTCAAGTCGTTTTAAGTCAAAGGTTTGAAGCTAAATTATCCAAAACACCCTTGGAAATTTATAAAAAACTGAGAATTACTAACCCTTCTCCCTTTATGTATTTTTTTAACTTTAAAGATTTTCAGATAATAGGAGCAAGTCCAGAAATCTTAGTTAGACTAAGAGATAACAAAATTACCGTTAGGCCAATTGCTGGAACTAGACCTAGAGGTAAAAATTTAAAACAAGATAATTTTTTTGCAAAAGATTTACTTAAAGATAAAAAAGAACTTTCTGAACATTTAATGTTACTTGATTTAGGTAGAAATGATGCTGGTAAAGTTTCCAAAATAGGAACTATTAAAGTGACAGAAAGTTTTATGATCGAAAAATACTCACATGTAATGCATATCGTTTCTAATGTAATCGGTGTTTACAATAAACAATTTTCAAAATTTAAATCATTACTTGCTGGATTTCCTGCAGGAACTGTTTCTGGTGCACCTAAAATTAGAGCTATGGAAATTATTGATGAGCTAGAAACAACTAAAAGAAAAGTCTATGCTGGAGGTATAGGTTATTTTTCTGCAAATGGTGAATTTGATACATGTATTGCACTAAGAACTGCTGTTGCAAAAAACAAAAAATTTTACGTTCAAGCTGGTGCAGGCATTGTAGCTGATAGCAATCCAATTAAAGAATACGAAGAAACTGTATATAAAGCAAAAGCTTTAATGAATGCATTAAAATAATGAAAATTATATTAATAGATAATTATGATAGTTTTACGTTTAACTTATATCACTATGTATCATCTCTTGGTGTTACAGTTGATGTAATTAGAAATGATGAAATTACTCACAAACAAATAATAAAAAATAAATATGACAAAATTATTATATCGCCTGGACCTGGTAATCCAAATCAATCAGGGAATTGCATTAAAATAGTAAAAGAGCTTTATAAAAAGATACCTATTCTTGGTGTGTGTTTGGGTCATCAAATTATTGGTCAAGTTTTTGGTTCTAAGATTATTCAAGCAAATAAGTTAATGCATGGGAAAACTAGCATCATAAAATCAAAAAAAATAGGTATTCTTAAAAACCTTCCTTCTGAATTTGAAGCTACAAGATACCATAGTCTTATAATTGATAAAAAAACATTACCTAATCAACTTGAAATTACCGCTGAAACAAAAGATGGAATTATTATGGGTGTAATGCATAAGGAATATAATATCCACGGTGTTCAATTCCACCCTGAAAGTATAAAAACTGTCATTGGAATTAAGATATTAAAAAATTTTATTATTTACAAAAACAAATGAAAATTTTCATAGATAAATTAAGAAATAACCAAGACTTGTCATTTAATGAGAGTAAAAGAGCTTTTGAAATACTCATGGAGGGTAAAGCAGCAGATGATGAAATTTTTGATTTTTTAACCCTACTTTCAACAAAAGGAGAGGTCGCTGATGAAATTGCTGGGGGGGTTTATGTACTAAGAAATAAATCTAAAAGAGTTAATGTTAATGATTGCATTGATACGTGTGGAACAGGTGGAGACGGCATGAATACACTCAATATATCGACTGCATCAGCACTACTTCTATCTAGTATGGGTATTAAAGTTGCAAAACATGGCAACAAAGCTGTTTCCTCCAAATGTGGTTCAGGTGACGTTTTAGAAGCTTTAAACATAAAAATAGATTTAGAGCCAAAAGATATTGAGGAGCAAATTAAAAAAAATAACTTTGGTTTTATGTTTGCACCTAACTATCATAGTGCAATGAAATTTGTTGGACCTATTAGAAAAAAGATAGGTAAAAGAACAATCTTTAATATGATTGGTCCTTTAAGTAGCCCTGCCCTAGTTGATAGACAAGTGGTTGGTGTTTTTGATAAAAAGCTATTAAAAATTTTTGCTAGTGCCTTGAATAATTTAAACATTAAATTTGCCTGGATTGTAAATAGTGAAGATGGATTAGATGAAATATCACCCTATTCAAAAACTAATGTTGTTCAATTAAAAAATGGTGAAATTTCTGAAATATTAATTGACCCTATAAAACTAAATATAGATGCAAATGAGTTTAAAGATTTGCTTGGAGATGATGCAAAATTTAATGCTTATAAAATGCTGGATATATTTAAAGGTAAGGATAACGATTTTTCAAAAGCTGTTTGTTTAAATGCAGCAGCTGGCCTTATTGTTTCAGAAAAACATACAGTATTTATTGATGCGTATAATGAAGCAAGAAAACATATCTTATCAGGAAAAACATACAATAACTTAAAGGAAATTCAAAATGTCTAAAGACGTACTAAAAGAAATTATAAAAAAAAAAATTGAAAAAATTGATTTATTAAAAAAAACAATTTCATTAGATGCTTTAAATGAACAAATTGATCTAAATAAATCATTTATAAATTTTAAGGATAAAATTCAAAACAATGTTGATAATAATAAGATTTCTTTAATTGCAGAAATAAAAAAAGCAAGCCCGTCTGCTGGTGTTATAGTGAGTAGTTATAACCCTATTGAAATAGCAAAAATCTATAACAATAATAAAGCAACATGCTTATCAATCCTTACAGAAGAAGATTTCTTTTTGGGTAAGCTAAGCCATATTAGTGAAGTAAAAGAAAAGATTAATCTACCCGTTCTATGTAAGGATTTTTTTATTGATAAGTTTCAAGTAACTCTTGCCAAAAGTTATGGTGCAGATGCAATACTGATTATATTGGCTGGTGTCTCAGATGACCTCGCTAATGAATTGTATGAAGAAGCTCTGAAGCTTAATATGTCAATAATTGTTGAAGTGCATACGGTTGAGGAAGCAAAGAAAGCTCTTAGCTTTAAAGAAGCATTAATTGGAATAAATAATAGAAATCTCAAAACTTTAAGAACAGATCTTAATACAACTTATGATATCTATAGCGTGTTAAGTAATCACTCCTCTCCTTTAATTTCTGAAAGTGGAATTAAAACAAAAGAAGAACTTCTTTCTTTAAAGAACAAAACAGAAATAAAAACTTTTTTGATTGGTGAATCACTTTTAAAAAATTTGGATAAAAATTCAATTTTTTCAGTTCTTTAGTAAAATAAACCCCTATTTTAAATACTTTTTAGCTATTGCCGTATTAGAAGAACACTTGTAGAACAGATTTTGTACTTTATTTGTTCTTATGCTAACTAAAAAACAAAAAAACCTGCTATTATTCATCAACAAAAAGTTGAGAGCCTCAGGCGTATCTCCTTCGTATGAAGAAATGAAAAATTCGTTAAATTTAAAATCTAAATCAGGAATTCACAGATTAATAAGTGCCTTAGAAGAAAGAGGTTTTATTAGAAGGTTAGCTCATAAAGCAAGAGCTTTAGAGGTTATAAAGCTTCCCGAAACCGCTTCTGCTAATGATATTTACAATAGTTTTTCGCCTAGTGTTATCAAGGGTGGACTGGATATAGATAATACTAACTTAAATGAAATGGAAATACCTGTGCTAGGTAGTATAGCTGCAGGAACACCTGTAGAGGCAATACAAAATGAAGTTTCTCGTATACCGCTTCCAAGCAATCTTGAAAAAAACGGTCAATATTTTGGTCTAAAAGTTCAAGGTGATTCAATGATTGAAGCTGGCATTAACGAAGGAGATACAGTTATCATAAAAAGATCTGATACTGCAGATAATGGTAAAATTGTTGTAGCATTAATAGATGAACACGAAGCAATGTTGAAAAGGATTAGAAGAAAAGGAAAAACTGTAGCACTTGAAAGTGCTAATAGAAACTATGAAACCAAAATATTTGGTCCAGATAGAGTAAAGGTTCAAGGTATTCTTGTATCTTTATATAGAAACTTCTAAGAAAATAGTCTAAAAATCATTGATGTCAAATGTAGCAACAAGATTTGCTCCCTCGCCTACTGGAGCTCTTCATATTGGTGGTGTAAGAACTGCTTTATTCAATTGGCTATATTCTAAAAATAAAAATGGAACCTTTCATTTAAGAATTGAAGATACAGACAAGGAAAGGTCTAAAGATGAATACAAAATTCAAATTATCAAGTCTTTAAAATGGATTGGTATTGAGCATGATGGTGATGAATACATTCAATCAACTAAAATTGATGATCATATAAATGTAGCAAAAGAACTGCTTAAAAAAGGACATGCTTATAAATGTTATTGTTCAAGTGATGAAATAGAAGAGCAAAAAAAACGAGCAAGACAAAAAAAGCTTCCTTATATTTATAATAGGAAATGGAGAGATCTTCAAGAATCTGATGCTCCTAAAAATATCAAACCAGTAATTAGATTTAAAAGTAAAATTGAAGGAACTTCAATACTAAAAGATTTAGTGCAAGGAGATGTTGAAATAGAGAATATTACAATAGAAGATTTTATAATTTTAAGAAATGATGGAACACCAACATACAACCTTTCAGCAACCGTAGATGATTATCAAATGAACATGACACATATAATTAGAGGTGACGATCATAAAATTAATACATTCAAACAAATTCAAATATATTTAGCGATGGATTGGGATCTTCCTAATTTTGCACATATTCCATTAATCCATACTATTGAAGGAAAAAAACTATCAAAAAGAGATAATACATCAACATTAGACGATTACTCTAAAATAGGAATAATGCCTGATGCTTTAAGAAATTACCTGTTAAGGTTAGGCTGGTCTTATCAAGATAAAGAAATATTTACACTAGAAGAAAGCATTCAGTATTTTAATTTAGGAGGAATTGGTAAATCTCCATCAAAGTTAGATATGAGCAGAATATTATCAATGAATGAACACTACATTAAGACTATTGATGAAAATGAACTTTATGATCATCTTGTCAACTATTGTGAAATTTATAAAGAAAAAATTAAACCTGAAAAAGAAACTAAAATTAAACCTTCATTAACTTTTCTTAAGAATAAGGCAAAGACTTTAGAGGATATATTTAATAACGCTAAATATATAATTTTTGATGATGTAAAATTTGAAGATAAAGATTTAGAGTTAATTGACGATAAAGCAAAAAATATTATTAAAGAGTTTAAAGAAAAACTAATTTCAATAAATACATTAGATAAAGAAACTCTAGAGCCAATAATTAATGATTTAATAAAAAAATATGAAACTAATTTTAAAGGTGTAGGTCAACCATTGAGGGTTGCTTTAACGGGGTCAAAATTTGGACCTGGTTTGTATGATATAATAATTTCCCTAGGGAAAGAAGAAGTGGAACGAAGATTAGGAAATAAGATAATTATTTAAGATTAAAGCTGCTTCAGTTGATGAAGAAGATTTTGACCTAATTCCCTCTAAAGTTTTTTTACAATCAATTAATTGCTTTTCAATTAACTCTGGATTTTTAAGAAAATATGTAACAGTTTTATATATTTCTTCCGCATTGCATTCTTTTTGTAATAATTCAGGAATTACCTCTTTGTCATTAATAATATTAATAATATTTGCAAACTTAACATTAACCAATAATCTAAATATCATAAAATTTATAAAACTTAATTTGTAAATAATTATTGAAGGAACATTAGCACTAGAAATTTGAAGTGAAATTGTTCCAGATTTAGAGACTGCAAAAATTGAATTAGATAAAACCTGATCTTTTATATTTTCATCTGAAATAACATCTATATTATCTAAATTAGTATTTTTAACCATATCGATTATAAATTCTTTATTTTCATCTGTGGCATGAAAAACAAATGAATGATCAAAATTTTTTTTATTCATCAATTTAATAAAACTCAATAAAATTGGCAAAAGAACACTTGTTTCTGATTTTCTACTACCTGGAAATAAAGATATAATTTTCTTATCTTTAGAAATTAAATTTTCTAATGTTGTTATTACATTGTCTTTTTTTTCAATTAAGGGATGACCAACAAAAGTATTCTTAATATTCTCTTCATCAAAATATTTTTTTTCAAAGTCAAATAACAAAAGCATATGATCAATAAACTTTTTAATTTTTTTAACTCTGTCTTTTCTCCAAACCCATACCTGGGGAGCAACATAATGGATTGTCTTTATGTTGTTATTAATATTTTTTACCTTTTCAGCAACTCTTAGAGTAAAATCGGGACTATCAACACTAAATAGGATATCAGGATTAAATTTTATAATCTCATCAACAGTTTTGTTAATTTTTTTTCTAATCTTAAAGATATTAAATAATACGCTAGTAAAGCCCAGGTATGTAATATCTTTTAGATCAAAAATAGATTGAATTCCTAATTTTTTAATATGTGTTCCCCCTACTGACAAATATTCAATATTTGGATAATTTATCTTAAGTTTAGAAATAACTGTTGAGGCCAATTTATCACCAGAAGGCTCACCTGTTAAAACAAAAATTTTTTTCATATAATTTTAATAAAAATTTTATTTTTATTTGCAAAACTTATACATTTAGCTTGATCTAGGAATATATTTTTTTTAGACTTTAAAACTATACCTTTTAAACCATATTTTTTACAATCTTTTAAAGTTTGAAGACCAATAGTGGGTAAATCCATTCTTAAATCTTGTTTTTTTTTAGGTAGCTTAATCAATATTCCTCGTGATTTTTTCTTTAATTTTGACAACATTTTTTTTGTCCCGTATCGATCTTCAGTTGCTAAAATAGTATTATCTTTGACGATCACTGCTTGAACGTGATCTAAATTATTTAGTTTATTAAAGTAATTAATTCCATTTTTAATAGAATTACCATCACTTATATTAGGTTTTAACTTAGTATAGTTTCCACTTTTAACCGTTAGTTCAGGGTTAAAAAAGACAGAACTAATAACTTTTATATTTTCATTATCTAAAATTTTTATTATAGCTTTAATAATTGCTGCATCACCTATTTTTGCTGCTTTTAAAATACTAGGCATATAATAAACACCTTTAAGGTCCAATCTTAATGCTGAAAATTTTGGTTTAGCAATTTTGCCTGCAAATAAAACTTTTTTTGATTTTTTTTCTTTAATCAAGTGTATTATTTTTCCAAACTTACCAATACTTATTCGATTAGAGTTTATATATTTTTTGAATTTATTATTTTTTGAAAAATCAATAATGAAATATTCTTTATTTAATTTTTTTATTTTTTTAAGAACAACTTCTGAAAAATCAGTATCTCCTAAAAATAGTCCAATCATCTTATTTTGAAAATGGTGTGCAAATAGGCCTTTTTTTATCTTTCTCTAAAAAATTAATTACTTCTAATACAAGTTCATTATTTTTAAAATCTTTATTTAAATTAATTAAATTTTGAGTTAAATTTTCATCCTTAAAGATTTCTTTATATGCATCATTTAAATTCAAAATTTGTTTATTTGGAATATTTTTTCTTCTTAAGCCTATTAAATTTAATCCTTGTAGAACGCTTCGGTTGCCATGGGCTATCCCATACGGTATGACATCCCTTACAACACCACACATTCCTCCTATCATTGCTGATCTTCCAACTCTGGTAAACTGTTGTACTGCTGAATTACCTCCAATTATGACATTACTTTCTATATGTGCATGTCCACCTAAAGGAACATTGTTAGCTAAAATAACATTATCTTCGACCAAACAATCGTGTGCTATGTGTGAGGAAACCATAAATAAGCAGTTATTTCCAACCTTAGTTAATCCACCACCGCCAGTAGTACCAGGGTTAATAGTTACATATTCTCTAATTTTATTATTGTCACCTATTTCAAGCTTCGTTTGTTCGCCATTAAATTTTAAATCTTGAGGATCATTTCCAATTGACGCAAATGAATAAATCATATTATTATTTCCAATTTTGGTATGTCCAACGATACTTACATGTGATTGTATCATAGAATTTTCTCCTATTTCAACATTAGGACCTATTATTGAATAAGCTCCAATACTAACATTTTTACTAATTTTTGCTTTTGGATCTATAATTGCTGTTTTATGTATCATTTATTATCTTTTAAAAAATCTCTAATATTTTTTGCAGGATATCCCATTACTTTTGAATTTTCTGAGATATCTTTTATCACACCACTACCACCAGCTATTTCTACATTATTTCCAATTGTTAAATGACCAGAAATACCAGCTTGTCCACCAATTCGAACGTTGTTACCAAGGATAGAACTACCAGCAATTCCTACTTGTCCTGCTATGATTGAATTTTCGCCAATTTTAACATTATGTGCAATATGTATTTGATTATCTAAAAATGTATTTTTACCAATTACGGTATTTGACATAGACCCTCTATCAATAGTACAACCACAACCGATTTCAGAATTTTCACCAATAATCACAATTCCAATATGCGGATATCTTAAATTTTTTTCATTAATAGGAAAAAAACCAAACCCGTGTTTGCCGATAACACAATTATCTAAAACTGTAACGTTATTATTAATTAATGTGTTTCTTATAATAACATTTGATCCTATTGAGCAGTTGTCACCAATTGAAACATTCTGTTCAATTATAGTATTATGTCCAATTAAACAATTAGATCCAAGGGTAACATTGTCACCAATTAAAACATTTTTTCCACATTTTACTTTATCTTTAAATTTTGTTTCAGCTATATCTCTAGCTGTATAATCAAAATTATCATTAATTGAACTAGGATAAAATTTTGATGTAACTAAAGAAGTTGAAAGCAAAACATTCTCAACTACTAATGGTGTGCAGCTTTTTGGTAATTCATCTTTTAAAACTTCAGTAGTTATGCAAAAAGAGGCTTTAGTATTTTTTGCAATATCTTTATATTTTTTAGAGTGAAAAAAACTAATGTCATTTTTTTTTGATGTAAATAAATCTTTGATATCAACAATTTCTTGATTATTATCAATTATAAGATCATCAAGACTTATTAAGTGTAAAATATCTAAAATTTTAAAAGGACCATTATTTATAAAAAAAGGATTAATCATCAAAAGCTTTTTACCAAAGCAAATTACACTGTGTTATCAAGATTTGTTGCTAATTATTTCTTATCGACAATAGTAGCTGACCACTGAGCATCAGCCATTTTTTTTCCATCAACAAAGGCATCTCCTTTATATTTCCAAACCCTACCGTGCGTTCTGATCGCTTGAATTTTTAATTCTAATTTACAATCAGGTATTACAGGATTTCTAAACCTTGCTTTTTCTATACCCATTAAAAAAACTAGCTTGTTATCATATGTTTCTTTATCTAACCCATGGGCTGTTAATGCTGCAGCAGCCTGACCAAAAGCTTCTACTATTAAAACACCTGGCATAACGGGATTATCAGGGAAATGACCTTGAACAAAAAAACTATCTTTTTTAACATAAACAATAGCTGTGGCTGAAGATAGTTTTTCAATATCGTGCAACTCATCGATTAGTAACATTGGCTCCCTATGAGGTAGCAAATTTGCAATTTGTTTTTTATCTAGCATCTATTTATTTAATCTTAAATTCTTTAACTTCTGAATTTACAATTTTAATAACTTCGTCTGTAATGTCTAATTGTGTTTTAGCTACAACTAAATCTTTTTTTTGTAAAATAATAGCTATTTCTTTGTCATTTGAAAATTTAACTAAAATTGGGTTAATTAATTTTAAGAGATTATTGGTATTATCTATTTTTAATTTATTAAAATCAGCTAACATTTTATTTCTATTTTGATTGTAGTTTTTAATTTCAGTTTTTAATTCATTAACCTTATTTTTAAAATCATTTTCAGATATAATATTTTTCTGAGAAATTAACTTTGTTTCTTTTTCTTGAAATTTTTTTTCTTCATCTTTTAAAAATTGTAAATTTTTTTTATTAAGATCTGTTAACTGTTTTAAAATTGAAGAGCCTGATTTAGACGTTGAAATAACTTTATCCAAATCTATGAATGCTATTTTTTGTTCAGAAAAAACTGTATTTGTAAAAAATAAAAAAAATAAAATTAATGAGAGTAGTTTTTTCATTAAAAAGTGGTACCCAAATTAAATCTGAAAGGTTCAGTTATATCATTTTTACCTTTAGTGATTGGTTCAGATAAAGAAAAATTAAGAGGACCAATTGGTGTAAAGAAATCTACAGCTATACCAACAGATGACCTAATTTTACTTTCATCACTTAATGATGAGCTATAATCTATACCCCAAACATTTCCTGCATCAAAAAAAATAGAAAAATTAGTATTTTGTGAACTTGGTAATATTTGAGAAAGATTTGTTGCTATATTAATTGAGGCTGCATAATTTCCACCAATATAATCACTACCATCTTTTGGGCCAACTTTTCCAAACTCAAACCCTCTTAATTTGCTTGCTGGTAAATACAATCTATCAGAAAGTTTAACATTTTTGCCACTTAAAGAATTTGAAATTTTACCAAAGAAACCAATGGAAAGAACATTTTCATCTGACCATTCATTATAAATTTTATAATCATAAGAATTGGTCAAGGTATAACTTTCACTTATTAAAGGGATATTTTGTGTGAACCTACTAATATAACCATCTGATGTTTTGTATCTTTGATTTCTTTTATCATAACTAAAAGTATGATTAAAAAAAGTATCAAAATATGAACCTTCTTGTTTTTTCATACTAGCAGAGGCAGTGTTAACTGTGTCTAGTTTTTCAACATAAGAGGAAACTCCTATATTCCAGAATAGGTCATCATAAAATTCAAAATTACTTCCAACAGAAAATCCAGTTTTATTTGATTTATATCCAAAATTTTTAAGTCTATCTGTGATCGTGCTTTCTAATGAGGTGTTTAATGATCTGTTAGAGCCTTTATAGTTAGGGTTATCCATTGAAATAATTCCTTTTAAACTTTCACTGCTAACAGAAATGTCAGATGAAAACTCTATGCCCCTACCAAGAAAATTATTTTCTGATACACCGAAAGCAAAAGTTCCACCACCAGTACCAACACCAGCACCAGCCATGATTTCACCTGTGGGTTTCTCTTCAACAGTTATATTAATTATTTTCTTATTTTCATTTTCAATATCTAAAATTTCTGACTCAACTTTACTGAAAAAATTAAGTGATTTTAAATTATTTAAAGTTCTAGTTTGAAGCAACTCATTGAAAGCATCACCCTCATCAACCAGCAGGTTATTTCGAATTACCTCTTCCCGTGTAATATTATTACCTAGTATATTAATTTTTCCAACATAGAATTTTTCTGACTCACCTATATCAAATGTAAGATTAATTAAATTATCTTCAATACTCTCTTTTACTGTAGATTTTAGAAACTCAAATTGTTCGTTTAAAACAATTTTATCAATTTCTTTTAAAATTTTATCAATAGAGTTGAGAGAAAAATTTTCTCCTTTAAGCTCTTTAAAAATTTTATCTAATTTTTGAAAATTAGCGCGTTGATAGTCAATAGGAAGATTGAGATCAAATTCATTAAAATAAAATTTTTTACCAGATGAAATATTATAAATTATTTCAAACTTATCGTTGCCAAGATAGTTAGCAAATGACGACTCAATTACAACATTATAAAAACCTTTATTCTTATAAAAATTATTTAATAATCTTTTATCATAATTAATTAAATTTTCATTCAGGTATTTCTTACCTGAAAGAAACTTCCAAAATTTATACTCCTCACTAATAATTATATTTTTTAATGTACTGTCTTTAAATCTTTTATCACCAATGAATGAAATTTTTGAAATTTTAGATTTTTCACCAAGATCAATTTGGTAAAGGAGATCAATCTTATTGCCCCCTAAATCTTGATAAGAAGATGTAACTTTAGAAAAGTAATAACCATCATCTTTAAGAAAACTTAGTATGGCTACCTCATCTTTTTTAATTAAAGTTGAATTATAAGAGGATCTATTTTTTAAAGATAAAATTTCATATAAAGATTCTTCAGTTTTTTTTCTTTTAATTCCCTCAATGAACACTGTTTGAATTATTGGATTTTCCAATACTTCTATAATTAGATTATTGCTTTCAATTTTTACTTTAACGTCTTTGAAAAAACCAGATTTATATAATTTCTTTAAAATTTCATTTATAGAATTTTCGTCTAAAGCTTTGTTGTCTTGAATTTCTGAAAAAACTAATATTGTTTCATTCGAAATTCTCTCATTACCATTAACAATAATTTTTTCATAATTTTTTGAATAAGCTGAAAAAGCTAAAAAAATAGAGAGTGAAATTAATTGAATAAAAAATTTTAACATAACGAGTTTATACACTCATGGTGTTAATTTTTAAACTTACATAATCACTTAAATTATGAATTTCTTTAATATTTCTTGGCTTTATTGATTTAAATTTTTTAAATTCGGCAATATCACAAATTTTCAACAACATATTTGATATATCAGTAAATTTAATTTTATTATTTAAAAAAAGTTTAACTAATTTATCATTTGCTGTAACAATTATAGTCTCAAATAAAGAATCCTCATTACTCAAATTATTAAGAATTTTAACTACAGGAAATCTGATATTATCAATTTTTTTAAGACTTAGATTGTTTAAGGCTTCTATATCAATATTTTTAGATTTAAGTTTTTTATCAGTATTAAAATATATAGAATTAAATATTGGGATTGTCATATTGGTATCGTGAACTAAAAGTTTTGACAAACCATTATTGAACTTTACTATTGCATGTAGGTATGACTTTGGATGGGTTAATATTTCAAGTTGTTTATAATTTAAATCAAATATTTTTTTTGCTTCTATAATTTCAAAAACCTTATTCATCATAGTAGCAGAATCAATCGTAATTTTTTTCCCCATTGACCAATTGGGATGTTTTAATGCATCTTTAATAGAAATATTCTTAAATTTTTTTAATGATAGCTTCCTAAAGGGGCCACCTGAAGCGGTTATGTAAATTTTTTCAAAGTTATCTTTTTTATTATTATCTAGTAATGACCAAATAGAAAAATGCTCAGAATCTATTGGTATAAAAAATGTTTTATACTTTTTTAAATCTTTTTTAATCAAATTCCATCCACAAATAATGGATTCTTTGTTTGCAATTGCTATAGTTTTAGTAAATCTAATAATATGTATGGTAGGTTTTAGTCCTTGAAAACCTGAAATAGCACACATTGAATAATCGAGCTTTTTATTTGTATCAAAAATTTTATTTAATGAATCAAAGTTTTTAAAGACTTTAACTTTAGTATTTTTTAAAAGTTTGGTTGCAATTAAAAAGGAACTATAATCAGTAAGAATTATATTCTTAACATTAAAGAACTTAGCTTGTTTTATTATTTTCTTATAATTTTTATTTGCTGTAAGTAATTCAATCTTAAAGTTTTTTTTGTCATCTTTAATAATTTTTAATAAAGATGAGCCTATAGATCCAGTTGATCCAAAAATTGCAATTTTTTTCATATTAAATAATTATAAATAAATAAATACCAAGTGGAATGGCAAAAATTATTCCATCTATTCTATCTAAAACACCTCCATGACCAGGCAGTAAATCACTAGTATCTTTAACTTTTGCTTTACGCTTTAAGAATGAAATGAATAAATCTCCCAACTGTGAAGTTAAGGATATAATAATTGTTATAAAAAAAAGATTTACTAATGTTTGATCAATTTGACCTTTGTAAAAAAAAGGAATCAACAATAATGAGAAAATAAATGAACCAATAGATCCAAAGATTGTTTTGTTAGGGCTAATTTTAGTTAGTTTTTTACCTTTAAATATTTTTCCACAAACAAGCCCTCCTATGTCAGATAGTATTGCAACTAAGACGGAATATAAAAGATAAATTTTAAGATTAGAATACTCTGACTCTATAGCAAAAATTAAATAAACTAATCCTGATAAATAAAATAATGATAAAGTTTTATAAATGAATCTAAAGAATCTATCCTTTAAAATATTCTTTTTTAAAATTTTTGATATTAATGCGTAAAACTCAATCCATGAAATTATTGCTGTAATAATTAAAGAAACTATCATTATATATGAGTAAAAAAACATTCCGATTAAGAGAGAAATAAGAAATATTGATGTTACAATTCTTTTTTTAAGATTTGAGCTCATTAAATTGATCCAAAATTTCTTTTAACATTTTTAAATTTATTTATAATTTTATTAAAATCTTTACCTGTAAAGTCAGGCCACAATTTTTTTTCAAAAAATATCTCAGTATAGGATAATTGCCAAAGTAAAAAATTGCTTAGTCTCTGGGTGTCTCCTGTTCTTATTAATATATCGGGATCTGGCAAATATTTGGTATATAGATTCTTATCTATATTTTTTTCATTTATTGTAATTTTTTTTTGTTTAATCTTTTTTATAGTATTAATTAATTCAATTTTCGAACCGTAGTTTAAGGCAATATTAACTTGCAATGTTTTTTTATCAAAAGTTTTCTTTTCCGATAGTTTTATTGATTTCTGAAGTTTTGTTGGTAATTTGTTTAATTCACCAATAAATTTAAGCTTAATATCTTTTTCAATAATTTTATTAATCTTTTTTTTTAAAAAATTTTCTAACAATTTAAACAAAAAAGTAATTTCATTTTTTGGCCTTTTCCAATTTTCTGAGGAAAAAGTATAAAGAGTTAAAAACTCAATTTTATGGTTAATGCAACGATTGATGACTAGATCAACTGTATTTAAACCAGCTCTATGACCTGCATTTCTTGATTGTTTGTGCTTAACTCCCCATCTACCGTTTCCATCCATGATGATGGCAACATGTTTAACTGGGTTCATATGGTCATTATTTCTTTTTCTTTGGCTTCAACTTTAGTATCTATAGTTTTAATGTGCTCATCAGTGAATGTTTGTACTAATTTCTCATTTATTTTTTCATCATCTTCACTAATTGCTTTGTCTTTAACTAAGCTTTTTAAATCATCGTTAGCTTCTCTTCTAATATTTCTAATTGAAATTTTACACTTTTCACCCATAGATTTAATTAATTTCTTAATCTCCGTTCTTCTCTCTTCATTTAAATCTGGGACAGGCAACCTAATTAATTGACCATCAATTTGAGGATTTAAACCTAATTCTGATCTTTTTATTGCAGTATCTACAAGTGGGACATTATTAAGGTCCCAAACTTGGATATTGATTGTTCTAGCGTCAGGAGTTGTTATGCTTGAAACTTGGTTTAATGGCATTGCTTGCCCATAAACATCAACTTTAACAAGGTCTAACATTGAGGCATTTGCCCTACCAGTTCTTAGTGAGGTTAATTCTTTTTGAAACACTTCAATGGTTTTATCCATCTTCTGACTGTATGTTTTGTCATTAAACATTTATTCACCTATTTTAATTCTAAAAAAATCATTAATCTTCAGATCAGGTATATTAAGTTCTTTTATAATATCTTGCACTTTCTTTTTAGGCTCCATAACCCAGGCTTGTGTTAACAAAGCATTTTCCTCTTTAAATTTATTCATTTTACCTAGACTAATTTTTTGTGCAATTTCTTCAGGCTTACCAGAATTTTTTAACTCTTCTGTGACAAGATCTTGTTCCTTTTGAAGTAGATCTTTATCAATCAAATCAGAACTTAACGCCAAAGGGTTTGATGCTGCAATATGCATTGAAAGTTGTTTACCAAAAGCTTTAACATTATCACTGTCATCCGAGGTCTCAAGTGATGCTATAACTGATAATTTAGATAAATTATCTTTAACTACAGTATGCAAATAATTAAAATTTTTAGAACCTGATTGGTTAAATGTCTTAGTTTTACCAACTGTTATCTTTTCACCCATTTTTGCGATTAATGCTACTAGACTATCTTCAACCGTTTCACCATTTCCCATTTTTGATTTATTAAGCTTTTCTAAATCAGATGAATTTTGATTATTCAATTCACTTAGTTCTTTTGCGAAGGATACAAAGTCATCATTCTTAGCAACAAAATCTGTCTCACAGTTAATTTCAATAACAGATATTTTGCTTGTATCTCCAGAGGTTGCGATAACACCTTCTTTGGCATCTCTTGACATTTTCTTTGAAGCTTTAGAAATTCCTTTAACTCTTAAGATTTCTACTGCTTTATCTAAATCACCACCAGATTCTTTAACTGCCAAGTTACAATCTTTAAATCCAGCACCAGTTGCTTCACGTAATTGTTTTACTTTTTCCAAATCACTCATATTAATTCAACTTTTCTTTATCTTTTTTTGAAAATTTAGCATCTAACTTCTCTCTATCGATCTCTTGAATAGTTTTTGAAGAAACTTCTTTTACTTTTGTCTCACCGACATCAGGTTTTTCTTCAGATTTAGATGGAGCTGCTTTTTTTGCATTTTCAATAGTTTCTTTTACTAAATTACAATATAGATCAATCGCTCTTCTAGCATCGTCGTTACCAGGGATTGGATAATCAATACCATCAGGATTAGAATTACTGTCAAGTATAGCACAAATTGGAATACCTAATTTAGATGCTTCAGCAATTGCTAAAGATTCATAATTTGTGTCAATAATAAAAACTAAATCTGGAACTTTTTTCATTTCTGCAATTCCACCTAATGCTCTTTCTAATTTGTCTTTTTTGACACTCATCTTTAATAGTTCTTTTTTTGTAAAGCCTCTATTTTCTGCAACAAGATCAGCCTCATATTTTTTCATCTTTTTAATTGATCCTGAGATTGTTCCCCAGTTAGTTAACATTCCACCTAACCACCTGTAGTTCACAAAGTATTGTCCAGTTTCTTTTGCAACTTCAGCTATAGCTTCAGATGCTTGTTTTTTTGTAGACACAAAAAGAATTTTGCCATTATTGGCAACCGTATTATAAACTTTTTCCAAAGCTACATTGGTTAATTCTAATGTTTGAGTTAAATCAATAATGTGAATTGAATCTCTTTTTCCAAAAATGTATTTTTTCATCTTTGGGTTCCATCTTAAGGTCTTATGACCTAAATGAACGCCTGCTTCTAATAGTTGTTGGATAGTTAGACTTGGTATTTTCATATTTATTCCCGGTTAAGCCACCACAGTAATTTCCATTTAAGGACCGGAGGTATAAAACCACAAACTGTGTGCGTGTTAATTTAATTTAAGAGTTATTTACAAATTATTTATGGAACAAACAAGTCTTTTTTAATGAATAGTTGTCGAAATATCATTGTTTCTGAGGATATTGATAGTTTTCCTATCAATAAGACGCTTATTTTTTAGTTTAAAGCTAATGTCATTGTTTTCATCGTTAATATTTATTGTTACCTCTGTTGTACCCTCCTCATCCACTAAATCAGATATTTTATCGATGTCTTTAATTGATTTAATATTAAATACAATTTCATTAACCGGTTTATTAAAGAGATCTTTAAGAGATGCTATTTTTTGAACATTTATTCTTTTAGATTTGTTCTCATCCTTGGAAATGGTTTTGATCAAGGTTATGATTAAAGAACTACCCTCAACTAAAACCTCTCTGTTCAATTCCAAAATATCAGAAAAAATAAAGAGCTCAAAAACACTAGTTAAATCAGTGAACTTAATAACACCATACGAATTACCTTTTGCAGTTTTTCTTTCAGTGATCTTTAAAAGTGTAGCTGCAATATTTGCATCTTTTATAGTATCGTCTAGATTAAATTTTGCATAATCAACTATTTTATAATCATCAAAAATTTCTTTAAATTGATTTAAAGGGTGGTCAGATATAAAGAAGCCAATAGCCTCAAACTCTCTTGATAGTCGATCTTCAAACTTCCAATCTTCGATATTAAGAACTATCTCATTATCCTGTTCTTCGTCAGAACCAAAAAGATCAATTTGATTTGCTGCTTTGTTTTCATAAATATTTTTTGTCTTTAAAATAAAATTTGGAATTGAATTAAATAATGCTTGTCGATTATTATCTATATTGTCAAAAGCTCCTGCTTTAACTAAACCTTCTAATTGAAGCTTATTAACATCTTTAGGGTTAACTCTATTTAAAAAATCATTTATGGATTTAAATTCACCATTTTCTTTTCTTTCGTTAATAACATTTGATATTGCTTCATAACCAACACTTTTAATTCCCCCAAGTGCATAATAAAAATTATTTCCATCAAATTGAAAATCTGCAAAGCACTTATTGATATCAGGTCGTATAACTTTAATGTTAATTCTCTTAAGTTCTTCGTGAAATTCTCCCAATTTATTTTGATTCGAGATATCCATTGTCATTGATGCAGCAAAAAACTCTTTAGGATAATATGTTTTTAAAAATGCTGTTTGATAAGAAATTATTGCATAGGCAGCAGCATGACTTTTATTGAAGCCATATTCAGCAAATGGTTCAATTTTTAAAAATATACTTGCTGCAACATCTTTGCTAATTCCATTTTTAAGAGCACCAGCAATAAATCCTTGTTTCTGCTTTTCTAGTTCAGCTCTTTTTTTTTACCCATAGCTCTTCTTAAAATATCAGCCTCACCTGCGGTAAAACCTGAGAGTTTTTGTGCAATTTGCATCACCTGTTCTTGATAAATAATAACTCCATATGTAGGTTTTAAGATATCTTCAAGTAGAGGATGCAAATAATCAGGTGTTTGCCTTCCATGTTTACAGTCATTGTAAACTGGTATGTTGCTCATAGGTCCCGGACGATAAAGAGCAACTAGTGCAATAATATCTTCAATATGGTTGGGTTTCATCTGTAATAATGCTTCACGCATACCAGCACTTTCCACTTGAAATAATCCAACAGTATTACCAGAAGACAAAAGTTCAAAAACTTTTTGATCATCAAAGTCAATATCTTCAATTTTGAAATCTTTAACTTTTTTGTTAATCAACTTTTGTGTTCTATTAATTACCGTTAAAGTTTTTAATCCTAAAAAATCAAACTTAATTAAACCAGCATTTTCTGCTGAATACATGTCAAATTGTGTAGAAGGTAATAATAAATCTGCTGCAGCATCTTTGTATAAAGGTACAACTTCAGTTAATTTTCTATCTGCAATTACGACACCTGCTGCATGAGTTGCTACATTTCTATTCAAACCTTCTAATTTTAAAGAAAGATCAGTTAATTTTTTTACACGAGGATCTTCATTAACTAATTTTTGAAGTCTTGGTTCGCTGTTAATACACTCCATTAAGCTTTGAGGTCTTGAGGGATCAAAAGGTATCATTTTTGAAATACTATCAACAAAACCATATGGTAAACCTAATACTCTACCAACATCTCTAATAACCATTCTTGCTTTTAATTTTCCAAAAGTGATTATGTGGGCAACACTATCTTTATATTTTGTAGTTAAATATTTAAAAACAAGATCTCTTTTTTCCTCACAAAAATCTATATCAAAGTCAGGCATTGACACACGGTCAGGATTTAAAAATCTTTCAAATATTAGATTAAATTTAATTGGGTCAACATCTGTAATAGATAGACACCAAGCAACAAGTGAGCCTGCTCCAGATCCTCTACCTGGTCCTACTGGAATATCATTACTCTTAGCCCATTTAATGTAGTCAGATACAATCAAGAAATAACTAGGATATTTCATTTCAATTATGATCTTTAACTCATGATCTAGTCTGTCTTTATATTTCAAAAATTTATCATCAACTTCTAAGTTATTTTCTTCAATTTTAAAAACTTTAAGAAATTTTTCTTTCAATCCATCTAATGAATCTTTTTTAAGTATTTCATCAGCACTACCTCCTTTTTCAGAACTAATATTTGGAAGTACAGGTTTGGAAAATTGTGGTCTAAAATTACATTTAAATGGCAAATTAAAGTTATTTTCTAAAGCTTCCGGAAGATCAGAAAATAGTTTTGACATTTCTTCATTCGATTTAAAGTAATGCTGGTTACTATATTTAATTCTATTCTTTTCATTAACATAAGTTTTAGAACCAATGCAAGTTAACGCATCATGAGCTTCGTGCATGTCAGGTGTTAAATAATAAACTTCATTAGTGGCAATAATTGGTATTTTAATTTTTAAAGATTGTTCTAAATTGAATTTTTCAAAAGCAATTTCATTTTGATCACCATGCCTTTGGATTTCTAAATAAAAGTTATCATTAAATTTTGATGATAAACTCTTGTATAGTTTTGATGTTTCTTCTAAACGACCTTTTTCAAATAATTTACCAAATAAACCTTGAATAGTTCCCGAAAGTAAGGACACCCCTTCAGAATCTATTAAAAGTTCCTTAATATCCAAATGAGGGTCAGATAAAGGATCATTTTCTAGGTAAGATCTTGAGGAGAGCTCTATGATTCTCTTATATCCATTTTCGTTAAGAGCTATCAATGGTAATAGCCCTGTCGTATCTTCGAATCTAAAATAAATTTGAGTGCCAATAATTGGTTGAGTGCCAACCTTAGAAATATTTTCAGCAAACTCCAATGCACCACATAAATTGGATGTATCAGAAAGACCCAAACAAGGTATTTTTTTTTCTTTACAAAAATCTTTTAAATTATCAATTTTGATGGCTCCTTCACAGATTGAATACTGTGTGTGAATTTTTAAATGATTAAAGTTTTGATTATTTAATTCTTGCATTAATAGTTCTTATAATACCATCAATCATTTCTAATTTGCAATCAGCCATATTTGCAAAAAATCTATTGTGAGTTGCATAGATTATTAATCTATTTTTATTTTTTAAATTATACAAAACATTAAAAACCTCTTTAGCAGTAGTGTGATCTAGACTGCCAGTAGGCTCGTCTGCTAATATAATTTCAGGTTCGTTAATAAGTGCTCTAGCCATTGCAATTCTTTGCATCTCACCCCCTGATAATTCCGAAGGAAAATGTGACTCACGTGATGAAAGACCCATCGTTTTTATAATTTTTTTAGCTCGATTGATTGAATTCTTTTTGTCATTAGTTAAAGCTAGACCAGCTAAATAAACATTTTCTAATGCAGTAAAATCTGAAAGTAAATTATTTTGTTGATAGATAATACCAATTTTACTTGATCTAATTTTATCATTTTTTGAATTATCGTTAAAGTTTACTGGTGTATTACCAATTAACAAAGAGCCTGTAGTAGGTTTATCTATCATTGATAAAACATTTAGTAATGTAGATTTTCCCGATCCAGATGGACCAACCAGAGAATAGATCTTACCTCTTATAAAAGAATAATTGATTTTTTTTAAAACATTTATTTTTCTATTATTAGAAAAAGATTTTGATACGTTCTTTAATGATATCAAATTATTCATACTTAAGTCCTTTAACTGGGTCTAATTTTGAAGCTTTTATTGCAGGAAAAATTGAAACAATAATCGTTATAAAGATCGAACAAAGGGAAATAATAAAAATTGAAGTTGAGTTGATTTCTGAAGGCATTGTGCTTAAAAAATAAATCTCTTCAGGAAACAAACTAATATTAAATGTATTGCTTAAAAACTCTCTCAAGTTTTCTATATACAAAGAGAACATTACACCTAAAAAAATTCCAAAGAAAGTTGCTGTAGTTCCAATAATAACTCCAACAAGAAAAAATATCTTAACAATTGATTTATTTAAAACACCAATAGACTTTAATATAGCTATATCTCTGGTTTTATTTTTTACCAGAATTGTAAGCCCAGAAATAATATTAAAAGCAGCCACTATAATAATCAAAGATAAGATTATAAACATTACATTTCTTTCAACTTTTAATGCAGAAAACAATGAACTATTCATATCAGCCCAACTATATACAAATTCATTTTTAAATATTTTTTGAATTTTATTTTTTTCTTCTTCAATATTTGATGGGTTGTTCAAGTAAATTTCTAGGTTACGCTTTTCTTTTTTAAGACTAAAAAAGTTTTCCAATGTGTCTAAATTTATGAAGGCTATGTTTGCATCAAAATCAGCTAACCCACTATCAAAGATTGAACTAATAATAAAAGTTTCTTGTCTAGGTAAGCTTCCTATAATCGTTTCTATGCCTACTGGAGACATAATTGATACTTTATCACCCACATCAAGATCTAAATTAAAACTTAATTCTTTACCTATTGATATCGAATTCTTTGTTAATTGACTTAATTTACCAATTAGGTTTCCTTTTTTTACAACATCAAGCTTTAGAAAGTTTTCACTGCTGTAACCTCTTAAAATTAGGCCTTTAGTGTAGTCTTTGCTAATGACAATTGCTTCACCAGAATTACTAAGTATTAACTCTTCTGAAATTAATTTTAAATTTTCATTATTTAATTGTTCTAAACTAATAGGGCTCTCATATGGCTTAACGGTAACATGAGCATTAAATCCTACAATCTTATTAATTAACTCAGTTCTAAAGCCATTCATAACGGACATCACAATAATTAACACTGCAACTCCTAAGCTAATTCCGATAAATGAAAAAATTGATATTATATTTAAAAAACCGTCTTTTTTTCTGGTTTTTAGATATCTAAGTGTAATTTCTTTTTCTAATGCAGAAATCAATTTTTTAATTTTTGTTCGGTTAAAATTTGAGTTATTTGATCTATCGTTAAACTTTTGGGATCTTTTCCAATTTCTTTAAACTCTAATAAATCACCATCTGATTTTTTTCCTAAAATTACCTGATAAGGTACACCTATCAAATTAAATTTTTTAATTTTAGATGAAAGATTTTCATCCATATCATCAATAATTGTATCAATATTTTTACTTTCAAAATGGTTAAAAAGTTTTTTTGCTTTGTCTAATGCCGATGTGTCATTTTTATTAATCATGGGTATTATCGCAAGCTCGTATGGTGCCACAGAGAATGGCCATTTCATTATTTCTTCTTTTTCATCATATTTTGCCTCTATAATTGCACCAACTAGTCTTGATACACCAATTCCATATGATCCCATTTTAACAAAATCTTTTTTACCACCTGGAAGATCTACAGCTGCATTTAAAGCTTTTGAGTACTTATCTCCAAAATAAAAAATGTGGCCTACTTCTATGCCTTTTGTAATAAGTCTATTTTCTTCAGATACTTTTTCTTCAAATTCACCTTTATTAAATTTTTCATCAGCTACAGCGTAATATTGTTCATATTTTTTTCTTAGATCTTCTAAGGATTTTCTATCCATGATCGAACCATCACTATCTAAATCAAAAATTTTTTTATCAGTAAAAATTTTACTTTCACCAGTATCTGCTAAAATAATAAATTCATGAGAAAGGTTTCCACCAATAGGTCCCGTATCAGCTGCCATTGGTATTGCTGAAAGTTCCAATCTTTTAAATGTTTTTAAATATGAAAAAAAGAATTTATTATATGAGAAAGTAGCATCTTCATCATTTACATCAAACGAATATGCATCCTTCATGTAAAATTCTCTACCTCTCATAATTCCAAATCTCGGTCTAACTTCGTCTCTAAATTTCCATTGTATGTGGTACAATAATTGAGGTAATGATTTATAAGATTTAACACTAGATCTAAATATATCGGTAACTAGCTCTTCATTTGTTGGTCCATAAAGCATCTCTCTACCTTGTCTATCTTTAATACGAAGCATTTCATCTCCATAATCATCATAACGACCACTTTCTTTCCAAATATCACTAGGTTGGATAGTTGGCATAAGTATTTCTTGAGCACCAATTTTGTTCTGTTCTTCTCTAACTATTTGTTCAATTTTTTTCATCACTTTAAAACCCAATGGTAACCAAGAATAAATACCCGCAGAAGATTGCTTAATCATTCCTACTCTGAGCATTAATTGATGTGATTTAATTTTTGCTTCTGATGGGTTGTTTTTTAATATTGGTATGAATGATTTTGAAATGTACATTTTTAGCTAATTATATATCTTAAATTTAAATATTCATATTTTATCAATAAATAAATTATCACGAAAATAACAGTTGTAATACCAGTACAATAAATAAATTTTTTTAACATTTTAGGATTTTCTGGAGAACCAGCGTCTTCACCTTCAATTTTGACAGATTTTAGTCTATTTACATCAATTGGAAGAATTGTAAAAAAAACTATCCACCAGATTATAATGTAGATTATAGCAAGGCCTGTTGCGCTCATCTAGATTCTTACTAGATTGATATTTATAAATGGTCTTTTACCAGTCAATTCTTTGGCACATTTTCTACATGTAATTTTTAATGCATCAATTAAATTATATTCTTGTTTTTTACTTTTTATAGAAAAGGTTCTAGTTGTTTTTTCTATTGCCTCTTCTAATTCATAGATGAATTCATCAGCATCATAAACAGGCAACCCTCTAAAGGTTAATACAGGTCTTTTATGAATATTACCCTTTGCTGTAATTAAAATAGTAACCTCCATATATCCATTAGCAGCTATATTTTTTCTATCTTTAATTGATTGAGCATCTTCTTCGACACTCATATTCCCATCTAAATAAAGTCTACCACTTGGAGCTTTATCAAAAACATGGGGTTTACCTGGAGCTAATTTTACAATATCACCGTTTTCTACTTGAACAGGGTGTGGAACTTTCATTTCGTGTGCAAATTTCATATGTTCAATCATGTGTCTGTGTTCTCCATGAACAGGGACTGCACATTGAGGTTTAACCCAATTATACATTTCTCTTAGATCATCTCTATTTGGATGGCCAGAAACATGAACAAATTCACTTTCCTCTGAAATAACTTCAATACCATCCCTAACTAATTGATTTTGTAATTTGTATAATTTTTTTTCATTACCTGGAATAATTTTAGATGAAAAAATAACAGCATCATCTTTTTCGATGAATACATCTGGATGAGTATAGCTTGAAATTCTCATTAGTGCTGCCATGGGCTCACCCTGACTACCAGTACAAAGGTAAACTATTTTTTCCCTAGCAATTTTTTTTGCTTCACGTGCATCTATAGGTTCAATAACATTTTTTAAATAACCACATTGTCTTGCAGCTTTAAAAATTCTATGCATAGATCTTCCTACTAGGGATATTTGTCTACCAGTTTTTTCTGCACAATAAAAAGCTGTTTCCATACGTGCAACATTTGATGCAAAAGAAGCCATAACAATTCTTTTTTTAAGGCTACCCATAATATTTAATAAACTTTTTCTAACATCTAGCTCTGAACCAGCTTTTCCCATACTAAATACATTTGTTGAATCACAAACCATAGCAAGGACACCTTCTTTACCAATTTCTTTAAGTCTGTCAGAATTAATTTTTTCACCAATCAATGGTTCTGGGTCAATCTTCCAATCTCCCGTATGTAGTATTACACCTGCTGGAGTTTCAATTCTAAGACCATTAGGTTCAAGAATTGAGTGAGTTAACGTGATGTACTCTATTTTAAAAGGATCTAAATCTACTGTTCCATTTAATTGAACTATTTTTAGATAATTAGTTGCATCAATATTCTTTTCTTTAAGTTTTTCTTTTATTAAAACTGCAGTAAATGGAGTTGCGAAAATTTTACATTTTAATTGAGGCCAAAGATGTGCAATTGCTCCTATGTGATCTTCATGTGCATGCGTTAAAATAATTCCTAAAAGGTCCTCTTTTTTATCTATAATAAATCCAGGGTCTGGGTAAATCAAATCAATTCCTGGTAACGTATCGTCAGCAAATGTAACCCCTATATCAACCATGATCCATTTATGTTCGCCTGGTTTTCCGTAGGCAAACAGGTTCATATTCATGCCAATTTCTCCTGAGCCCCCTAAAGGGCAAAATAATAGTTCATCTTTCATATTTATTTAATTAAAGTGGTGGCTCTGATTAGGCCGTTAATTGTAATGTCTTTATTTAATGTTACTTTCGTTTTTGTTGAATTTTTGAATAAATTAGAAAATCCTCCAGTAATAATTATTTTAAAGGACATCTTGGTCTCTTTCTTAATTAAATTAATAATATTGTCAATTAAACCCTCATAACCCCAAAAAAAACCTGCTCTAACTGCACTAATAGTATTTAAACCAACAACTTTGTTCGTTTTTTTTAAACTAATCTTTGGAATTTGCGTTGCCTTATCCGTCAACGTATCAAGTGAAAGCTTAACACCAGGTGCAATAACACCACCATGATAGGTATTTTTAATCAAAACATCAAATGTTGTAGCGGTCCCAAAATCTAAAATTATAAAATTATCCTTGTTATTAATAACACTAATAGCGTTTGCCAATCTATCTGAGCCAATTTGTTTATAGTTAACCTTAATCTTAATCAATTTATTTAACTTAAGTTTCTTAAGTTCGGTACATTTAATTTCATAAGTTTTATTAAAAAAACTCTTAATTTCATTGAATGATTTTGGAACAACACTACAAAATAAACATTTATCAATTACTTTATCTTTTAAACTTAAACTAGCTAAAGATCTTTTAAGCGAAGAATAATTTATCTTTTTTGTTATTAGAGTAACTCTTTTAATAATTATATTTTTAGAGTTTACCAAACAAATTTTAGTTTCTGTATTTCCTATATCACCAACAATAATCATTTTAAATTTCTATCAAAGTTTTTAATATTAAATTTAGGAAACATTGGAATAAAAGTTTCATAAATTTTTTTTAGCTTTAAAGCTGCATTGTTAGGAGTAATTTTTACACCTGTTAAATCAAAAAGATTTGTAGTCAAATAACCTTTAACAGAAGGACTCTTAATCAAATTTATACCTATACCAACTATAATAAATGTTTTGTCTGATTTAGATAAGGTTTCCTGTAATATCCCTGAAATTTTCATATTATTTATTAATAAATCATTTGGCTTTTTAATCACAATTTTATCTTTATAAAAATTTGATAATAATTTTTTTACCAAAAGACAGTTTATTTTTGTCAAATTATACAATGATAATTGAACCATGTTAACTTGGAAAAAAATACTAACAAATAAATTTCCCTTGAATGAGGTCCATTTTTTCCCATATTGACCTCTTCCTCTTTTCTGTTTCTCAGCGATTACAATTCCTGATTTATTATTAGTTTTTTTAATTATCTGAAATGCTCTATCGTTTGTACTGTTTATGATTTTAAAATTAAACTTTTTTAACTTCATTAAATTATGTTAATTCTAGATACAATTTCCACTAGTTGGCTAGGAAAAATAAAGTACAAAAGAATTAACAATGTTGAAAAAGTTAATGATATTTTCAGCCAAATACTATGATTAGTGTCATATTTTTCTTTTTCTTCATCAAAATAGATAACTTTAATTATTCTTAGATAATAAAATGCAGCAATCACAGTTGATAATAAACCAACAATTGCTAGAAAATACATTGATTGCTCAATTACAGACTTAAATACATAAAATTTAGCAAAAAAACCCGCCAACGGTGGAATGCCTGCTAATGAAAAAAGTATAACGAGTAAAGACAAAGATAAAACTGGATGGTTTTTTGACAGTCCAGATAAATCATCAATAGTTTCAAAATACTGATCATTTCTTTTCATCATAAATAAACAACTGAATAAACCAAGATTCATTACCATGTAAATAGAGATATAAATTATAGACGATTGAATACCCTCATTTGTTCCAACAGAAAGACCTGCTAAAGCGTAACCAATATGACCAATAGAGCTATACGCAACTAATCTTTTTAAATTACCCTGCCCAATCGCTGCAACAGCTCCAAATATCATTGAGGCAATAGATAAAAAAATTATGATAGGTTGCCATTGATCAATCATGTTAAAAAATGGAACATATAAGAATCTAATAAAGACAGTTAAGGCAGCAACTTTGGGAACTATTGCAAAAAATAATGTTACAGATGTCGGAGATCCTTCATAAACATCTGGTGCCCACATATGAAATGGTACAGCAGATATCTTAAAAGCCAATCCGACTAGGATAAAAACTATTCCAAATGTTAAGCCATAATGAGTAGAATCCATGGAATTTCCAATAATATTAAAATTAGTTGATCCAGAAAACCCATAGATTAAAGAACAGCCATAAAGTAGTAAACCAGAAGAAAGTGCACTTAATACAAAATATTTAAGCCCTGATTCAGATGATTTTAATTGATCTCTATTAAAAGATGCCAAAACATACAAAGCTAATGATTGTAATTCAAGTCCAATATAGAAAACCATTAGATCAATAGAACTAATCATAACCATCATTCCTAAAATTGAACAAAGGATTAAAATTGGGTACTCTATTAAGAAAATCTTAGATATTTTTAAATATTTTGTTGAAATTGATAAAACAAAAGCTCCTCCTAAAATTGTAAGAATTTTCATTAAAGATGAGAGGTTATCAATTACATAGCTATTTCCAAATAAAGTTACAGAGGTGTCAAAAGGATTATTTAATATTAAAATTACAGTAATTAGTAAAAACCCTATTGAAAGATTGTGAATTAAGCTTGAGGCATTTTTCCTAAAAACACCCAAGATTAATAAAAACATTATTGATAAAGAGATAAAAATTTCAGGAGAAATAAAATTTAAATTATTCATTACTTTTGTACCTCAGGACCAGACATATTTAAGTTAAAATTATACATTTCAATTAAGTCATTTACCGATACTTCAATTGTATTTATAAGAGGTTCTGGGTAAAAACCAAAGAATAATACTGGTATAGCTAAACTCCATAAAATAAATTTTTCTGAATTATCTAAATCAGATATTTTTAAAAGGTCTTTGTTTACTAAATTTCCAAAAACAACTCTTCTATATAGCCATAACATATATGCAGCACCAAAGATGACCCCAAAACTAGCAATAACTGCTACTAAAAAATTATCTTTAAATGCACCCATTAAAATTAAAAACTCTCCTATAAAGCCACTTGTTCCAGGTAATCCTAATGCAGCTAGAGTAAACAGCATAAATAGAATTGAATATTTGGGCATTACAGAAACCAGGCCACCGTAAGTTTTAATTAATCTTGAATGCATACGATCATAAACTACACCGACACATAAAAATAATGCTGCCGAAACAAGTCCATGACTAATCATTTGGATTATACTTCCTTCAATACCTTGTTGTGTGATCGTAAAAATTCCTAATGTTACAAAGCCCATATGTGCTACAGAAGAGTATGCTATTAATTTTTTGATATCTTCCTGCATTAGGGCAACTAGAGATGCATAAATAATTGCAATTAAACTAAGCGTATAAACTAATGGAGTAAATAATTCAGAGGCCACAGGGAACAAACCTAAGGAAAATCTAATAAAACCATAACCTGCCATTTTTAAAAGAATAGCAGCCAGCAGAACGGATCCGGCAGTTGGAGCCTCAACATGTGCATCAGGTAACCAAGTGTGAACTGGCCACATAGGTGTTTTAACTGCAAAAGAACTAAAAAAAGCAAGCCACAATAAGTTTTGATATTTTGTGTCTATACCTAATTTATATAGTTGTACTATATCGGTTGTACCAGCGATCCAGTAAATTGAAATTATTGCAACTAGCATTAAAACAGAACCAAGTAACGTATATAAGAAAAATTTAAAGGCAGAATAAACTCTTCTTTCACCTCCCCAAATTCCTATAATTAAAAACATAGGAATTAATCCTGCTTCAAAAAATAAATAAAATACAACTAAATCAAGTGAACAAAAAACTCCAATCATTAAACTCTCCATTACCAATATGGCAATAAGAAAATCTCTTAATCTTACTTTAATTGTGTTGTTAACAGATATTATGCACAACGGAGTAATAAGTGTTGTTAGAATTATGAATAAAATTGAAATTCCATCTATACCTACTTTATAATTAACAAAACCTTTTAACCACTCTCTATTTTCAACAAATTGAAATGTTGATGTGGACGGGTCGAATAAATACCATAGATAAATTGAGATTAAAAAATTAACAAAAGAAGTGAACAAAGCAACATATTTTCCTGTATTTGAATTTTTATCTTTTGAAAATAATAAAAATAAAGCTCCAATAGTTGGTAAAAGAATTAAAGACGATAAAATTGGAAAATTCATTAGTGTAAAATTAGAAATGTTAATAATGCAGAAAGACCAATCAATATCATAAAGGCATATTGATAAATAAACCCACTTTGAAATTTACTGGCTCTTAATGATAAGTTTTTGATTAGTAAAGAAAGACCATCCGGTCCAAACTTGTCAATAATTTTTATATCAATTATTTTCCAGAAGAATAATCCTATTTTTTTTGAAGATTGGATAAATATGATATCGTATAATTCATCAAAGTACCATTTATTGACTAAAAAATTATATAAAGGTCTATTAGATTGAGCAATTTGATTAGGTAACTCTTTATTTTTTACAAATAAATAATAAGCAATTGGAATAGATAAAAAGACAAGTATGGGGGTAATCAAAATAATCCATAAAGGTGGGTGATCTGTACTTAATGGGTTTAGAAATTTAATAGATTCTCCCCAAAAATGATTTTCATGACCAATAAATAAATCTTTAAATAAAAACCCTGCAAAAATTGCGCCAATTGCTAATACAATCAATGGTATAAGCATAACCATAGGAGACTCGTGCATTTCATCAATTTTTAATTTTTTATTATTATAAGTTCCATGAAATGTTTTAAAAATTAATCTCCACGAATATATTGAAGTAAGTAAGGCTGTAAAAATACCAACACCAGCAGCATAATAACCCACTGTATTACCTCTAAGGTAAGCAAATTCTATAATTGCATCTTTTGAATAAAAACCAGAAAGAAAAGGGAAACCTGTAAGAGCTAGTGTTCCAATAATCATTAGAATCCAAGTATATGGTAGTTTTTTATACACAGCTCCCATTTGATTAATATCTTGTTCATCCTTAAATGAATGAATTACCGATCCTGATCCCAAGAAAAGCAATGCCTTGAAAAATGCATGAGTAAACAAATGAAACATTGCTACATTATAAGCACCAACGCCAGCAGCAAAAAACATATAACCTAATTGACTACATGTTGAATAAGCAATTATTTTTTTAATATCTGTTTGAACTAAAGCTACTGTTGCAGCAAAAAAAGCGGTTGTCATTCCAACTACTGTAATAATATTTAAAGTTAAAGGAGAGTATTCAAAAATTGGAGAACATCTAACAATCAAAAAAACACCTGCTGTAACCATTGTAGCAGCATGTATTAATGCAGATACAGGTGTAGGACCTTCCATAGCGTCAGGTAGCCATGTGTGTAAAAGAATTTGTGCTGATTTACCCATAGCTCCAATAAATAAAAGGATACAAATTAGATCGATAGCGTTGATGTGTATTCCTAAAAATAATAATTCTTTATCAACAATTTGTGGAATTTGGTCAAATACCTCAGAGTAATTGACGGTACCAAATAGGTAAAAAATTAAAAATATTCCTAAGGCAAATCCAAAATCACCTACTCTATTTACTACAAAAGCTTTTATAGCTGCTGCATTTGCTGAATCTTTTTTATACCAAAAGCCAATTAAAAAATAAGAACAAAGACCTACACCCTCCCATCCAAAAAATAATTGAAGAAAATTATCAGACGTAACCAACGTTAGCATTGCAAATGTAAAGAGAGAAAGATAGGCCATAAATCTTGGTTTATGTGGGTCATGGGACATATAACCAATTGAATAAATATGAACTAGTGAAGATACTAGGGTTACAACAACGAGCATTACTGAAGATAACGCATCCACTTTAATAGACCAATTAACATCAAGCGTTCCTGAATTAATCCAAGTGGCAATAACTACATTGTTTACATAACCATTAGCAATGACTTGATAAAATAAAATTAAAGATAACAGTGCTGAAATCGAAACAAATATACTTGTTATTATCTCTGAATTTCTATCACCTATAAATTTGCCAAAAAAGCCAGATATAATAGATGCTAATAGTGGAAGAAATAATAATGTAAATTCCATATTATCCCTTCAAACTATTTATATCTTCAACTCTAATTGTTGATGAGTTTCGATAATAAACGACTATTATAGCGAGACCTATGGCAGCTTCTGCAGCAGCTACAGTTAATATAAAGAGTGTAAAAATTTGCCCTGTTATATCATTTAAAAATATAGAGAAAGCCACCAAGTTAATATTCACTGCTAATAAAATAAGCTCAATACTCATTAAAATTACAATAATATTTTTTCTGTTTAAAAATATACCAACTATACCGATGGTAAATATTATCGCTCCCAAAGTAAGGTAGTGACCCAAGCCTACATCAATCATCAGATTTAATCCCTTTATTACTTGGAACATCTATCAATTCTACACCATCAGATCTTTCTCTGGATATTTGACTAAAATAACTTTGTCTTTTGACACCAGATCTTTGTCTAAAAGTAAGGACAATAGCTCCTATCATTGCAACTAATAAAATCATTCCACTTAATTGAAAGATGTGGATGTAGTCAGTATACAAAACATAACCAATGGCATGAGTATTGCTAATACTACTATCTATATTTAATGACATAGATGAAACAAGATCTGGCTTATATTTCCATCCACCAATAACAATAATTAATTCAAAAAATATAATAGTACTGATAATTAATCCAACCGGAATATGTTTCGAGCTCTCCCTAGCACTAAACCATTGGTTTTTCTGTTGAGCTACATTTAGCATCATGACAACAAACAAGAATAAAACAGCTACAGCACCAACATAGATAATTAACATTATCATTCCAAGGAATTCCGCACCTATCATTATAAACAAGCAAGAAATACTAATAAAATCTAAAATTAAAAAGAAAACAGAATGAACAGTATTTTTAGAAACCGTAACCATAATTGCAGAAACAATTGCTATTAATGAAAAAATATAAAAAAAAATTGCGTGTGCTAGCATAATTATCTATGAGAGTTATCAGCTTTAATATTTGCAGCTAGAATATTTTCCCATCTATCTCCATTGTCCAAAAGTTTTTTTTTATTATAATAAAGTTCTTCTCTTGTTTCTGTTGAAAATTCAAAGTTAGGACCTTGGACAATTGCATCAACCGGACAAGATTCTTCACAAAGTCCGCAGTAAATACATTTCATCATATCAATATCATATCGAGTAGTTTTTCGACTTCCATCTTCTCTTTCAGAGGATTCAATTGTAATTGCCTGAGCAGGGCATACTGCTTCGCACAATTTACAAGCAATACATCTTTCTTCACCATCAGGATATCTTCTTAAAGCGTGCTCTCCTCTAAAACGGGGACTGATTTTACCCTTTTCAAATGGATAGTTAATTGTTTTTTTTGGTTTAAAAAATTCTCGTAAGGCGATCGTAAGACCACCCAAAAAATCTAACATAAAAATTGTTTTAATTATTCTTGAAATTTTCATAATTAATTTATCGGTAAAAGGTTAAAGTAAAACAAAAAACTCGCTGTAAGAACTACCCATGTTAGCGATAAAGGTAAAAAAATTTTCCAACCTAGTCTCATTAACTGATCATATCTATATCTTGGAACAATTGCCTTTACTAAAGCAAAGAGTATAAAAAGAAGTAGTATCTTTAAAATTAACCATATAGCTCCAGGAATTACATTAAACGGAAATAAATCTATAGGAGAAAGCCATCCACCTAAAAATAGAATTGATCCCATTGCACACATAAGAAGAATGTTTGCATACTCGCCCAACCAAAACATTGCATACATCATTCCAGAATATTCAGTTTGATATCCTGCGACAAGTTCAGCTTCAGCTTCAGGTAAGTCAAATGGTGGTCGATTTGTTTCTGCCAAAGCAGAGATAAAAAAAATTACAAACATTGGAAATAATGGAATTACGAACCATAAGTTTTCTTGTGCCATCACTATATCATTTAAGTTTAACGAACCCACACAAAGCAAAACATTAATTATAATAACACCGATTGAAACTTCGTAAGATACCATTTGAGCTGCTGATCTAATTGCACCTAAAAAAGGATATTTTGAATTTGAGGCCCACCCACCCATAATAATTCCATAAACACCCAATGATGAAACTGCAAATAAATAGAGAATACCCACATTAATGTCAGCCAATACTTGAGTTGCACTAAATGGAATAACTGCCCAAGAGATTAAAGCCAAAGTCATGGTGACAATTGGAGCTAATATAAAGATTACTTTATTAGAGCTTGAAGGAATAATAACTTCTTTAAACATATATTTTAATGCGTCAGCCAAAGATTGAAGTAAACCAAAAGGTCCTACAACATTTGGTCCCTGTCTTTTTTGAACAAATGCCCAAATACGACGATCAAGCCAAACAATCATCGCGACAGAAACAAGAACTGGTACTAATAAAAATAAGATTTTATATGTCTCTGAAAAAATTATACTTAAATATTCCATTTTATTAACCTTCTGTACCTGTTAATTTTAAATTAACTTTAGCTGTTTTGCATTCAAGCATTGTTTTTGAGGCTCTTGCTATTGCATTTGAGTAATAATAATCTTCATTCTCAACTTTTAAAATCTCTTGCTTGAATTCTACATTTTCAACTGTAGAAGATTTAATAGATTTATCTTTTTCAATAAATAAATTAATTTGGTTAAGCAAACTACTATCCAACTCATCTTTATCATTAAATAATTTTCTATGATTCATTGCTTCTGCTAATTCATTAATTATCAACCAGTCTTCTTTAGCTTCTTCTGGTGGAAAGGAGGCTTTATAAGCTTTTTGTATTTTACCTTCTAAGTTTGTAAAGTAACCATTTTGCTCTGTGTATGCAGCCCCTGGAAGTATAATATCTGCAATCTCAGCTCCTTTATCTCCATGACTTCCTTGATAAATTACAAATTCATTCTTTTTTTCAAATTTAAGATTATCTACTCCCAATAAGTAAACAATTTCAAACATGTGATTTTCTAAATCTTTTAGCACTTCATTTGAACCATCTGCAGTTTTATATAATCCTAAATCAAAGCTACCAACTGTAGATGCATTTTCTGAAATTGTATTTAAAGAATTCCATTCATCTGACATTTTATTATTTTTTTTTAAAAAAGATTTAACAGATTCAAAAATATATTTCGCAGATTTAGTTTTAAGAGATGACTGACCAAAGATGATTAACGGTTTTTTAGCCTCTTTAATTAGACTTGATACTTCATGGCTATCTTCAGTAATTTTTTTAATATTTTCAATATCACCATCTAAAGACTCATATGGGTAAGTTAGATCACCAACATCATTTAAAGAAATTATTTTTGTTTTATTTTGTAAGTATGCTTTTCTAATACGTGCATTTAAAATTGTTGCTTCATACCTGGGGTTACTTCCTATGAGTAATATAAAATCTGCTTCTTCTATTCCATTAATTGTTGAATTGAATAAATAATTTTCTCTTTTTTTAGAATTTAAATATGTGTGATCACTTCTTGATTCTACATTATATGAACCAAGTGTTTTATTGAAAAACTCTTTAAATATATAGAGTGATTCCATATTAATCAGATCACCAGACATTCCACATATTTTATCTTTGTCAGCATTTTTAAATTTGGACTTAATTATATTAAAAACTTCATTCCATGATGCTTTCTCAAATTTACCATTATATTTTATATAAGGGGTATCTAAACGTTGATTTAACAAACCATCACAAGCATATCTTGTTTTATCAGAAATCCATTCTTCGTTAATATCTTCGTTAATTCTTGGTAAAATTCTTTTTACTTCCCAACCGTAAGTATCAACTCTTATATTTGAACCAATAGCGTCCATTACATCAATAGATTCTGTCTTCTTTAATTCCCAGGGTCTAGCCTCAAATACATAGGGTTTAGATGTTAGGGCACCAACAGGACATAAATCTACAACATTAGCTGATAATTCTGATTGCATAGATTGCTCAAGATATGTTGTAATTTCCATGTCTTCACCTCTACCTATGGCTCCAATCTCTGTTACACCAGCAACCTCTGTAGCAAATCTAACACATCTAGTACAATGTATGCATCTAGTCATTTGTGTTTTGATTAAAGGTCCCATATTTTTTTCAGAGACTTCTCTTTTATTTTCTTTGTATCTAGACTTATCAACACCATAAAACATAGATTGATCTTGTAAATCACACTCACCGCCTTGATCACAAACAGGACAATCCAACGGGTGGTTAGCCAACAAAAATTCCATGACTCCTTTTCTTGCTTTTTCAACAAACTCAGTATTTGTTTTAATATTCATTCCTTCTGATGCTGGCATGGCACATGAGGCTACAGGTTTGGGAGATTTTTCTAATTCCACCAAACACATTCTGCAATTTCCTGCTATTGATAATTTTTCATGATAACAAAATCTTGGGATTTCAACTCCAGCTTTTTCACAGGCTTGAAGTACAGTTAGGCCCTCTTCAACTTCTATATCAATTTCATTTACTTTTAATTTAAGCATTTTTTTTATCCAATAAGTGTTGATCTACTAAATAGGGAATATTTTTTTCTTTTTTTATAGTTGGGTTAAGATTATTTCTATCCTCAATCTCTTTTTTAAAATGTCTTAATAATCCTTGTACAGGCCATGAAGAACCCTCACCAAAAGCACAAATAGTGTGTCCCGCAATTTGATTTGTTACGTCTCCCAACATATCAACCTCATCTCTTGATGCTTCACCTTTAGCCATTCTTTCAAGCATTCTCCACATCCATCCAGTACCTTCTCTACAAGGTGTACATTGACCACAACTTTCATGTTTATAAAATCTAGCAATTCTTGCCATGCATTTAATTATGTCTTGATCTTTATTAATAACAACAATACCTGCAGTTCCTAGTCCACTTTTTTCTGCCATTAATGAATCAAAATCCATCGTTAGAGTTTCACAGGTTTTTTGTGGTATTAAAGGCATTGATGAGCCACCAGGTATTACAGCTTGTAAATTTTCCCATCCTCCAATTACACCTCCAGCATGAACTTCAATTAGTTCTTTAAGAGATATACTCATTTCCTCTTCAACATTACATGGGTTATTGACGTTTCCAGAAATACAGAAAATTTTAGTACCTGTATTTTTTGCTTTTCCTAAAGATGCAAACCATTTTCCACCTCTTCTTAATATTGTTGGAACAACTGCTATAGTTTCGACATTGTTAATTATAGTTGGGCAACCGTATAAACCAATTAAAGCAGGGAAAGGTGGTTTTAATCTAGGTTGACCCTTTTTACCTTCTATGCTCTCAAGTAAAGCTGTTTCTTCTCCACATATATAAGCTCCTGCTCCGTAGTGAATATAAATATCTAAATCCCAACCTGTTCCAGAAGCATTTTTTCCTATTAAGTTTTTTTCATAAGCTTCATCAATTGCTGCTTGAAGTTTTTCTCCATCTATAAAGTACTCGCCTCTTATATAAATATAACAAACATGAGCTTGAACAGCGTATGCAGCAATCAAGCATCCTTCTATTAATTTATGAGGTTCAAATCTTAAAATATCTCTATCCTTGCAGGTACCTGGTTCTGACTCATCTCCATTTATAACTAGATAATGTGGTCTTGAACCTAGTTCTTTTGGTGCAAAAGACCACTTTAAACCAGTTGGAAATCCAGCACCTCCTCTTCCTCTAAGTTCTGAGGCTTTAACTTCAGTTATTATCCAATCTCTACCTTTATCAATTAAATCTTTAGTATTTGTCCAGTCACCTCTTTTTCTTGAAGACTCAACATCTGAACCCTTATCATTATATAAATTCTGAAATATTCTATCTTCGTCTTTAAGCATTTTTTAAATCCATAAGTGTTTTTCTATTATTTTCAGGTTCGTTGTTTAAGCGACCTCTATAAGATCCTGGCTTAGGTGTTTCACCTGTTAGGATCTTATCTAAAATTTTTAAAGTCTTTTCTTTATCTAAATCTTCATAATAATCATCATTGATCTGTAACATGGGTGCATTAACACAGGCTCCTAAACACTCAACTTCCATCCAAGAACAGCTTTGATCTTTTGATAATTCATTTTCATTTTCAGAAATTTTTTCTTTGCACGCTTCAACAAGTTTATAAGCACCTCTAATCATGCATGGTGTAGTTGTGCAAACTTGTATAAAATGCTTACCAACTGGAGCTAGGTTATACATTGTATAAAATGTTGCCACTTCGTAAACTTTTATATAAGGCATATCTAAAAGCTTACCAATGTACTTCATGGCAGCCAAAGGAATCCAGTTACTGTTTTGTTTCTGCGCTATATAAAGTAAAGCCATTACTGCACTTTGCTGTTTATCCTTTGGATATTTTGCAATAATTGATTTGGCAGCTTCTAATGAGGCTGGATTAAAATCAAAATTCTCAGGCTGTTCTTTTGAAGGTCTTCTTAAACTCATTATCTATCTACCTCTCCAAAAACTATATCTAGTGAGCCTAATACAGCAGGCACATCAGCAAGCATATGACCTTTAATCAGGTAATCCATTGCAGCCAAATGAGAAAATCCTGGGGCTCTTATTTTACACTTATATGGTTTGCTAGAACCATCAGATATTAGGTAAACACCAAATTCACCTTTGGGAGCTTCAACGGCTGTATAAATTTCATCTTTATCAACACGATAACCTTCCGTAAATAGTTTGAAATGATGAATTAAAGCTTCCATAGATTGTTTGATATCCTTTTTGGGTGGTGGACTAATCTTTCCATCGGACGATTTAACTGGTCCTTTTGTCATTTTAGCAAGACATTGTTTGATTATGGAAACGCTCTCTCTCATTTCATCTATTCTACATAAATATCTATCATAACAATCTCCATTTTTTCCAACAGGTATTTTAAATTCTAACTGCTCATAACACTCATATGGTTGTGATTTTCTTAAATCCCAAGGAACACCAGAACCTCTGATCATGACGCCACTAAAAGAATAGTCTAATGCATCTTCTTTAGTAACGATTCCAATATCAACATTTCGTTGTTTAAATATTCTATTGTCAGTCAATAGTGTCTCAAGATCATCGATTATTTTAGGAAACGACACACAAAATTTACCTATATCTTCTTCTAACCCCATTGGTAAATCTTGATGAACTCCACCTGCTCTAAAATAATTAGCATGTAATCTTGAGCCTGAGGCTCTTTCATAAAAAGTCATTAAAGTTTCACGCTCTTCAAAACCCCACAATGAAGGTGTTAACGCACCAACATCTAATGCTTGAGTTGTTACATTTAATATGTGACTTAAAATTCTTCCAATCTCACAAAACATAACTCTTATAAATTGTGCTCTAATGGGAACATTAATCTTTAAAATTTTCTCTATAGCTAATGCAAAAGCATGCTCTTGGTTCATAGGAGCAACATAATCAAGTCTGTCAAAATACGGTACAGCTTGCATGTATGTTTTGTTTTCTATTAATTTTTCAGTACCACGATGTAATAATCCAATATGTGGATCTGCTTTTTCAACAACTTCACCATCTAATTCTAAAATTAATCTTAAAACACCATGGGCGGCTGGGTGTTGAGGTCCAAAATTAAGATTTAGAGTTTTAGTTTTTTTTGTCATTATCAAGATCTGTCTGTTTTTTTATGTATTTCGTTCCCTCCCAAGGACTTTCATAATCAAAATTTCTATAATTTTGTTCTAATTTAACTGGTTCTTTGATTACTTTTTTTTGATCCTCACTATACCTAACCTCGGTATGACCAGTTAAAGGGAAATCTTTTCTCAAAGGATATCCTTCAAAATCATAATCCGTAAGTATTCTTCTTAAATCAGGATGATCTTTAAATTTAACTCCATACATATCAAAAACTTCACGCTCCATCCAGTTTGCTGCAGGATAAATGGGAGTTAAAGATGGTATAACTTCATTTTCACTTATTAAATAACTTAATATAATTCGCTGATTAAATTCATGACTTAAAAATAAATATACAACTTTAAAACGCTGGGTATTTTCTGGATGATCAACAACAGTAATATCAATTAACTGTCTAAATTTTGTATTTTCGTTATTCTTTATATGTAAAGTAACATCTATTAAATCTTCATTATCAATAGTGATATATAGTTGCTCATGTCTAATCTCAGTTTTTTTAATCTTAGTGGTAAGTTCTGAGTTAATTTTTTTTTCAAGATCTATTAAATTTTTCATATAAATTATCTTTCAAAAGATCCTTTGTTTCTAATTTTTTTTTGTAACTGCATAATACCATAAAGCAATGCTTCAGCAGATGGTGGACAACCAGGTACATATATATCTACTGGAACTATTTTATCACATCCACGAACTACTGAATATGAATAGTGATAATAACCACCACCATTTGCGCAGCTCCCCATGGAAATAACATATCTCGGTTCTGGCATTTGATCATAAACTTTTCTTAAAGCTGGAGCCATCTTATTGGTTAAAGTTCCAGCCACTATCATCACATCAGATTGTCTTGGTGAACCTCTTGGTGCAGCACCGAATCTTTCTAAATCATACCTGGGCATTGCTGTTTGCATCATCTCAACAGCACAACATGCTAAACCAAAAGTCATCCAATGTAAGGATCCAGCTCTTGACCAGTTTATTAAATTATCAAGAGAAGTTGTTATAAAACCATTTTTACTAAAATCTTCAGAAAGTTGTTTAAACTCTTCTGGAATTTCTTTATTTTTATTTTCTAAATTCATAATTTTAAAATTTTATTCCCAATCTAGAGCACCTTTTCTCCACTCATAAATAAAACCAATTGTAAGTATAAATAAAAAAATCATCATTGAGGAAAAACCTAGCAGACCTATATTTCCTAAAGAAATTGCCCAAGGAAAAAGGAAGGCTATCTCAAGGTCAAAAATTATAAAAAGGATTGCCACTAAATAAAATCTAACATCAAATTCTATCCTTGAATCTTCAAAAGGTTCAAATCCACATTCATATGCTGATAATTTTTCTGGATCAGGATGTTTTGGTGAAAGAATTAAATTAATTACTACAAAAGCACAACTTAGGCCAAGGGCTATTATTAAAAATAATATAATAGGCAGATAATCTTTTAAAAATTCTGAAAGCATGAAGTCTATATAGCAGTTTTTATATCATGTTGAAGTGCTCTTACGTCACAATATATGTAATATTCACATTAAAAAGACTAAAAAAGTGGCGGGAGTGAAGGGACTCGAACCCTCGACCTATCGCGTGACAGGCGATCGCTCTAACCAACTGAGCTACACCCCCACTTTTACTAGTTTTGGTGGGTAGTAAAGGACTCGAACCTTTGACCCCCTCGGTGTAAACGAGATGCTCTACCAGCTGAGCTAACCACCCTTAACCAAAATTATTGTTTAGTTATAACAATTATTTATGAAAGTCAAAATAGATATTAAACAGAAAAGGATGTAAATTGGTAATTATTGAATACTTGCTTGAGATTTATCGTCAGATTTTGAAATTTTTTCAACCTCAACCCACTCAACACTTTTTAACTCTTTAGTTAATGCTATTTTTAACACTTCATCAGCATGTTCAACTGGAGTAATTTTTATATCATCAATAATTTTCTTAGGCATATCAACAAGATCTTTTTCATTTTCTTTAGGAATTATAACTTGTTTTATTCCAGCTCTATGTGCTGCTAATAGTTTTTCTTTTAATCCACCAATTGGCAATACTTGACCTGTTAATGTCACCTCACCTGTCATTGCAACGTCTCTTCTAACAGGGTTATTTGTAATTGCAGATACTATTGAAGTAACCATTCCAATTCCTGCAGATGGTCCATCTTTAGGCGTTGCTCCTTCTGGAACATGAATATGAAAATCTTTTTTTTCAAACAAGGGAGGAATAATTCCATAATCTAAGCTTTTTGATCTAATGAAAGATTTTGCAGCCTTAATAGATTCTTGCATTACTTCTCCTAATTTTCCTGTAATTTGCATTCTACCTTTTCCAGGCATTATAACGGTTTCAATTTTAAGAATTTCCCCACCATATTCAGTCCATGCTAAACCTGTGACAACACCAATTTTATCTTCACTTTCAAGTTCACCAAATTTAAATTTTTGAATTCCTAAATAATCAGGTAAATTTTTTAAATTAATTTTAACTTCTTTTTCTTCGCCAGAAACTACCTTCTTAACAACTTTTCTAGCTACTTTTGAAATTTCTCTTTCTAAGTTTCTTACACCAGACTCTTTTGTATAACTTTGGATAATTTCTTTAATAATATCCTCAGATAAAGTCATTTCTTTTTCTTTAACTCCATTATCTTTAATTTGTTTAGGAAGCAGATACTTATTTGCAATATTAATTTTTTCATCTTCTGTATAACCAGCCAATCTAATTACTTCCATTCTGTCTAATAATGGTGGCAGGATATTTAAAGTATTAGCTGTAGTAACAAACATGACATCAGATAAGTCATAATCAACTTCTAAATAATGATCATTAAATGTAGAATTTTGTTCTGGATCTAATGCTTCCAATAAAGCAGAAGATGGATCACCTCTATAATCATTTCCAATTTTGTCTATTTCATCAAGAAGAATAAGTGGATTTTTTGTACCTGCTTTTTTCATCATTTGAATAATTTTACCAGGTAAAGAACCAATGTAAGTTCTTCTATGACCTCTTATTTCAGCTTCATCTCTCATACCACCAACAGAAACTCTTACAAATTCTCTATTAGTAGCTTTCGCAATAGATTTTCCTAATGATGTTTTACCAACACCTGGAGGACCAACTAAGCATAAAATTGGGCCTTTAATTTTTTCCATTCTTTTTTGGACTGCTAAAAATTCAATAATTCTTTCTTTAACTTTTTCTAAACCAAAATGATCAGCATCCAGAACTGCGAGCGCCTTCTTAAGATCTATATCAACCTGGTCTTTTTTATACCAAGGTAGATCTGTCATCCAATCAAGGTAATTTCTCACAACAGTAGCTTCAGCAGACATTGGACTCATATTTTTTAATTTTTTAAGCTCAGCCATACATTTCTTCTCAACATCTTTTGGCATTTTTGCTTTAATAATTAATTTATTTAAACTTGATGTCTCATCTTTTCCATCTTCAATTTCGCCTAATTCCTTTTGAATAGCTTTAAGTTGCTCATTTAAATAATATTCTCTTTGAGTTTTTTCCATTTGAGTTTTAACTCTACCTCTAATTCTTTTTTCAACTCCTATAATGCTAGTTTCATTTTCCATTATTTTAATTATAGAATTAAGTCTTTTTTTAACATCTATAGTTTCAAAAATTTGTTGTTTCTCTGAAATAGTAGCCGTTAGGTGAGACGCAATATTATCAGCGATGTGTGATGCGTTAGTTAATTTTTTAATATTATTAATTGTTTCACTTGATATTTTTTTATTAATTGAAGTTAGCTTTTCTAGTCTTCTTACAGCAGTCATTGCTAATGGAATTAAGTCTTCATCTTTAGTAACTACGTCATGTTGATGAGCATATTCACAAATAATAAATTTCTCATTATCTTTAAAATCTAAGATTTTTACTCTTTTGTTTCCTTCAACTAAAACTTTTACTGTACCATCTGGTAATTTTAGTAATTGTAAAATATTACCTTCACAACCATACATAAAAACATCAGTTTTTTTGGGATCGTCTATTTCTGAATTTTTTTGCGTAACTAGGACAATTTTTTTGTCCTTTTTCATAACTTCATTTAAGGCAGCAATAGATTTATCTCTGCCCACAAACAAGGGAATAACCATATTTGGAAAAACAACAATGTCTCTTAGCGGTAATAAAGGTCGTTCAATTTTAACATCCATCCTCTGAATATGGAGATTAAATATGATATTGCAATAGCTATTTATTACTTATTAACGTGAGATTAAGCAGCTGAAGTTTTTTCAGTCTTAGTTTTGCTGCTATTTTTTGAATGAACTATGATTGGTTGAGATAGTCCTTTGGCCGCACTAGCGTCTACAATAACTTCCTCCACATTGTCTTGACTTGGAAGATCGTACATTGTTTTTAATAAAATATTTTCTAAGATTGATCTAAGGCCTCTAGCCCCAGTTTTCTTGTTAATTGCTTTTTGTGCAATCTCTTTAATCGCATTTTCTTTAAAGCTTAACTTGGCTCCATCTAGTTTAAATAATTCTTGGTATTGTTTAATTAGTGAGTTTTTTGGTTCTTGTAATATTTTAACTAAAGTTTTTTCATCAAGATCTTCTAATGTCGCTATCATTGGAAGTCTGCCAATAAATTCTGGGATTAAGCCATACTTTAACAAATCTTCAGGTTCTAAAGTTTTCATCCATTCACCTGTTTTTTTATCATCTGTTTTTTTAACATTTGCACCAAATCCAATTGATGTACCTTTATCTCTTTGAGATATTATTTTATCTAAGCCAGCGAATGCTCCCCCACAAATAAATAAAATGTTTGTAGTATCTACTTGTAAAAATTCTTGTTGCGGATGCTTTCTTCCTCCTTGAGGTGGAACACTTGCTACTGTCCCTTCCATAATTTTTAAAAGTGCTTGTTGCACACCCTCTCCAGATACATCTCTAGTAATAGAAGGGTTTTCTGACTTTCTGCTAATCTTATCAACTTCATCTATATATACAATTCCACGTTGTGCTTTTTCAACGTTGTAATCAGCAGCTTGTAATAATTTTAAAATTATATTCTCAACATCTTCACCAACATAACCTGCTTCAGTTAAAGTGGTTGCATCTGCCATTGTAAATGGAACGTCAAGAATTCTTGCTAATGTTTGAGCTAATAAAGTTTTTCCACAACCAGTTGGACCAACTAAAAGAATATTTGATTTTGAAAGTTCAACTGTTTTACTTGTTTTGCTCTCGTAATTAAGTCTTTTATAATGATTATGGACTGCAACTGATAAAACTTTTTTTGCATGAGGTTGTCCAATAACATAATCATCTAATACAGCACAAATTTCTTTTGGTGGTGGTAATCCATCTTGATGTTTAACAAATGTATCTTTGCTTTCTTCTTTGATGATATCCATACATAGCTCAACACACTCATCACATATAAATACAGTTGGACCTGCAATAAGTTTTCTAACTTCATGCTGGCTCTTGCCGCAAAAAGAACAGTAAAGAATATTTTTATTATTTGTTGTCATAAATTTATAAACGAATCAATAAGGATACTTTAATATAGATGACTCATACTAATCAAGTATCAGTTTAGTGGAGTGTCAAGATGTAGTGTATTAAGATCTATTTTCGACTACTGCGTCAATCAAACCAAACTCTTTAGCAGTATCTGGCTTCATAAAGTTATCACGTTCTAGTGCTTTCTTCACATCATCAACTGATTTTCCAGTATGTTTTGAGTAAATTTCATTAAGTCTTTTCTTTAAATCCATAACTTCATTGGCATGAATCTCTATATCAGTTGCTTGTCCTTGAAAACCAGCCGAAGGTTGGTGAACCATAATTCTAGAATTTGGTAAAGAAAATCTTTTACCTTTCTTACCTGCAGCTAATAAAAATGAACCCATTGATGCCGCTTGACCAATACATAAAGTTGAAACATCTGGCTTAATGTATTGCATGGTATCATAAATTCCAAGACCTGCAGTCACTAGTCCTCCGGGACTGTTAATATATAGATTAATTTCTTTTTTTGGATCTTCAGACTCTAAAAATAATAGTTGAGCTGTAACTAAAGATGCGACGTTATCATTTATTGGTCCTACTAAAAAAATAATTCTCTCTTTAAGAAGTCTTGAATAAATATCGTAAGCTCTCTCACCTTTATTTGATTGCTCAACAACCATTGGTACTAGGGTATTCATTTGATCTAATAAGTTTGTTGTCATAAGTTGATTCTCTTACTTATACAACTTGTGATTACTTTTTACTAACTTTTTTTGCTGAAGGTTTTTTAGATGCTGAAGGTTCTAGTTTTTTTTCAATTTTAGCAGGCTTTGAAGCTTTTTTTTCCTCAGGATTATCGTGGTTATGGTCATGGTCATGGTCATGTTCGTGATTATGATCTTGTTTTTGATGTTCTTTTAAAATTTTTTCTGCTTCTTCTTTGCTAATTTCTTTTTTAGATGCTTTCGCTTTAGTTTTTATTAGATCAATAATTTTTTCCTCATACACATTTCCTCTTAAACTAGCTAATGCTGATGGATTTTTTTGGTAAAATTCCATTACCATCTTTTCTTGACCAGGCATCATTCTAAGTTGTTTTTGAACTTCAGCTTGAATTTCCTGTTCAGTTACTTTAATTTTATTTTGTTCACCAAATTCATTTAAGATTAATCCAACTTTTATTCTTTTTTTAGCAATTTCTTCAAAGTTCTTTCTACTTTTTTTAAAATCTTCTTCTGTCATACCTTGTGATAAAATCTTAACTTCTTCTTCAATTAAATTTTCTGGAATTTCATCTACTTTAAAGTTTTCAATTTCCTTCAAGATTTGAGTTTTAACTAATTTATCTAAAGAATTTTTATACTCGTCGTTGATCTGTTTGCTTACTAATGTTTTTAAATCAGCAAGATCTTTTGCACCTAAATTTTTTGCGAAGTCATCATCAATTTTTACCTCTTCTGATTTTTTAACTTCTATAATCTTGCAGACAAAATTAGCTTTTTTATTTGCATATTCTTTTTGTGGATAGTTTTCAGGAAGTGTAACATCAGCAGATTTTTCATCATTTTTCTTAACACCAATTAACTGTTTGTCAAAACCCTTAATAAATAAATCTTTTCCTAAAATTAATTGAGTATTTTTTCCTTCACCACCAGTAAAGTCTTTTCCATCAATTGTTGCTTTGTAATCAAAAATAACCAAATTTTCAACTACTGCTTTAACATCAGCTGCCACTTCTTTAAAATTATTTTGACTTTTGGCTATTTCTTTAATTCTTTTGTCAGTTTCATTTGCATCAATTTTAACTGAATATTCATCATATTTAATATTTTCAACAGACTTAAGCTCGACTTTTGGAAGTTCTGTTACTGACATTACATATTCCAGATCTTTATCCTCACCATAAGTTTTAAGATCAAGCTTAGGTTGTCCGGCTGGTTTAATTTTATTATCTTCTAAAGCTTTAACTGAAGTGTCTTTAAGAACTTTATCAAGCACTTCACTAAAAATTGCTTGACCAAATTGTCTTTTTAAAATTTCTTTAGGAACTTTTCCAGGTCTAAAACCTTTTAAGTTAACAGTATTTTTAATTTCTTCATATTTTTCATCCATATAAGAGTTCATAGTTTTTTTATCTATGAAAACTTTAATGTCTTTATTTAAACCTTTTTTATTTTCTACTGTAACTTTCATAATTTTTTCAACTTGTTGGTAGGCGAAAAAGGACTCGAACCTTCACATCTTTCAATACTGGTTCCTAAGACCAGCGCGTCTACCAATTCCGCCATTCGCCCACAATTCTTGTGGCTTTATATAGGATAGATTCTATTTGTCCAATGAGAATAATTATGAAATATAATAATATTCAATTATATTAACTAAAAATTTAAAAAAATGATTGTTTCTCCATGTATAAGTATATGTAAAACAGATCCTCAAACTGGATACTGTTATGGTTGTGGTAGAAATAATGAGGAGAAAAAGATGTGGAAATTAGAAGATACATCAGATGTATGGAAAAAATCTAATCTAACTGATATCCAGGCAAGACTGAGTGGCTGGCAATTAAAAAGTTTTAAAAAGTCTTATAATCATAAAATTGAAAATGGAATTTCTCTTTATAAAAAAAATTTAGTTAAATGAACAAAACAACAATAGCAACTATACTTTATATACTTGGTATCTTAATTGGTGCTCTTTTTTTAAAAGTTTGGGGTGCAGAAACATCATTTATAAAAACTATTTCAATATTTGTATGGACAATTATTTTCTTAATCTCACTATTTTATGCAGATAAAAATGAGAAAAAATAGTTTTAGTATTAATTTTTTGATAATTTTAACATTTTTACTTAATTTTCAAACAGTAGTTTTTTCAGAAATAATGCTTTTGACTGGATGCAAAAATTTAAATGATAGCTTTATTAAAAATGAATACATCTTAGATTTAGAAAAATCTTTAATGATTAGAAACTATGTTTATGACAACAAAACATATAAAAAACATAAAAGAACTGACTTAAGTATAAAGAAAGACAACACCTTAGAAAGATTTGTTTATGAGGATAAAAATCTAATCTTTACAGATAGAATTGGTTACCCACAATTTTACACTCAACTAGTTTTTGAAAAAAATAACCCCATAATTAACATTAAAACTGTAATTAACGGTGAAGAAGCTATTTCGAAAGTATCAACTTGCAATAATGTAGAGCTTTTTGAAAAAGAAAGTTAAGACTTTTTATTTATAACACTAGTCTTGTGGGTTTTGATAACAAAATTTAATTTTTTTGCTCCAAATTTAGTATTTGTGATATTACTTCGGTGCTTTGCATAAGCTTGCTTTTGGGCTAACTTCATTGCTTTTTTTGATGACATTTAATTAGTTTATATTTTTTAAAAATTTTGTCGAGCAAGAATATTAAAATTTTTATCTGCTATGATTAGTTCTCCAGAAGAAGATGTAATATTTAGCACTTCTTGAATTGTTACATAATGTGTAACTAACACTAAATTATTATCACCGCTCCATTCATTAATGTATTCTTTTAAATCTTTTATTTGTTTGTTCTTATTGCTTGAAAATTTTTCACTAAAAAATGAATTTAAAAAACTTTTTGTTTCATATTTGTTAAAAGCATATTGTGCTGTTTGCTTACATCTACACCACTCACTTGATAACACCTTGTCAATTTTAATATTGTTTTCTAAAAAAAACTTTCCAATATTTTTAGATTGTGCAATACCTTCTTTGCTTAAATTTCGTTGAGTTTCACATCTTAATATATCAAAATCTACCGGATCACCTCCACCAGGTGCAACTGCATGTCTTATAAATATTAATTTTTCACCTTCTTTTAATAAATTTTGTATTTTATCATTTGAATTTGCTTTTACTGAAATATTGAAAGATAAAAGTATTAATAAAAAAAATTTTATAAGTTTCATATATGAGTATAAAATTCAAAAAGTTAAATAATTCAATAGTTAAATGTAAAAGTTGCCCTAGATTAATTAAATTTAGTAAAAAAATTTCTATAGAGAAAAGAAAACAAAATATCAACGAAACTTATTGGGCTAAACCAGTCACAGGATTTGGTGATATTGATGCTAAACTATTAATTGTAGGTTTGGCGCCAGCAGCACACGGAGGAACTAGGACAGGCAGAGCTTTTACTGGAGATAAATCGGGAGATTTCCTATTTAATTGCTTATTTAAAGCTAACATAACAAATATATCCACCTCTATCCATATAGATGATGGGCTAAAATTAAATAAAACTTATATTACAAATATTCTAAAATGTGTACCACCCGAAGATAAACCTTTAAATGATGAATTATCTAACTGTTCAACCTTTTTTAAAAATGAACTGTTGTTGTTAAAAAATTTAAGAGTCATCATAGCACTTGGTAAGGTTTCATTTGATAATTGTATAAAATTTTATAAAAAAAGTTATAATTTTAACAAAAAATTACCCTTCATACATGGTGCAAAATATATATTGCCTGATAATAAAATCCTAATTCCCAGTTATCATCCTAGCCCAAGGAATGTTAATAGAAAAATAATTGATACACAAAAAATGGTGAGCTTACTTAAGAAGGCTAAGAAAATTATTTAATTTTTATACTGTCACAAAAATAGGGTTTAAGATCTTTAAAAATAACTTCTGGAACTTTTGTAGGTTTTCCATCTTTATCTATAAAAACTAAATGCACTTTTGCCTCAACAATTAATTCGTCGTCTCTAGAAATAAATTGTGACATAAAAAAAGAAGTCTTTGCAACAGATTTAACAAAGGACCTAATTTTTAACTTGTCTTCAAGATAAGATGGTTTTTTGTACTCAATGTTACAAGATTTAACAACAATTAAGGCTCCATAATCTTCTTTAATTTTTTTATTATTAAAACCAATTGTAAACAATGCTTCAGTTCTTGCTCTTTCAAGAAACTTTAAATAATTTGCATAATAAACAACACCACCGGCATCTGTGTCTTCATAATAAACCTTTATATTGTGAAAAAAATTTTCGTGCATAAATTTATATTATCAAAAATAAATATTTTAACATCAAACTAAGATATAATATAACAATGAAAGTTTATATTATTTGGCTTTTAGGTGTAATTGCCTGGAATTTTCTAGTTCCTAATGCTGCACCCATTGAAGATGTAATTGTGGCTGTAATTTTATCTTTTTTAAGTATTGGTCTTAAAAAAGTATTTAAATAATCTTATTTAGCTGAAAAATAAATATCCTGATAATAAGATATAGCCTTTAATTTAGAATTATCAGTATCAGTCATTATAGCAATACCCGAAATTTCGGTAACATCAATTTTATGAAGTTTCTTGAAATCTTTTTGCACATTTGCTTTAACGGTAACCCATGTATTTTTGTTATCTTTTGTTGTCGAGAGAACATAATCAATAGATTTTTTTGTATATGGGCTTGGCCAATTTTTTCCGACATCGTTATTACTAGAAAAAACATAATTAATTGCCCTGTTAGATAGTGGAGTGGAACCTGTTTTCTTTATAACAAAAACTCTAGCAGCATAATCGTGCCCTTTTTTACTAGTTTCTATAATGCCAGATAAATCTTTCTCAACTTTCCATGTAATATTAATAAAAGGAGTTTTATTTAGGTCAATTTTAATTTCTTTTCCTAGACCTGACCCAACACCTTCAGCTTCTGCTCTGATAAAATTACCATTTTCATTAGATCCAAGTGTCCAGCTGGTCTTTCCTTTAACCTTTTTAACTTTTAATGTGTTTAACTCATCGTTAGTAAAATCAAAAACATTAATATTTTCAGCTAACAGAGGTTTTATTATTAAAAATAAACATCCAAATAATATTAAAAAAAATTTCATCTAATTGAGGGTATATCTAAATTAAATTTTAAAACAATATTTGAACACACTTTAAGCAATAAATTATCAATATTGGATACTAGATATATATAATGAAATTAATTTCTGTATTTGTTTTGTTGATATATTGGTCCATAATTCTATTGGCACCAGTTATTTCTAAAGAAAATAAGTCTCTTAATGCAGAAACTAGAGTGTTAGTTAATAAGTAGATCGACCACCACTAATATCAAAAACAGCTGCTGTTGAAAATGAGTTTTCCTCTGATGCTAACCAACAAATTAATGAAGTAAATTCTTCAATCTCTAAAAATCTACCTCTAGGTACCTTAGAAAGCATTCTAGCAACATGCTCTTTTGACATTTGATCAAGAATTCTTGTTTTTGCACCAGCTGGAGTAACTGCGTTTACAGCTATATTCTTATCAGCTAGTTCTTTACCTAAAGATTTAGTTAAACCAATTGCCCCTGCTTTAGCTGAGCTGTAAGCGCTAGCTTTAGCATTTCCATCTTTACCAGCTACAGATGCAACATTGATAATTCTACCATAATTATTTTTAATCATATTAGGCACAACGCACTTGCAGCAATTAAAGGTACCCATTAAGTTTATCTGTATTATTTTATTCCACTCTTCAACGTCATAGTCCCATAGAGTGGATGTCGAACCTGTAATACCCGCATTATTAATTAAAATATCAATGTTTGTAGATTTTGTTGTTTCATCAACAGTTTCTTTAACATTTTTATAATTAGAAACATCGACAACGTTATAAGACAGATTTGGATTGTTTAACTCTTGAGTTGCTTTTTTAAGTTCCTTTTCATCAATATCCCAAATAATAGTTTTAACTCCTGAGTTTAAAAATCTTTTCGCTATATCAAGACCAAAACCTTGCGCCCCTCCTGTGATAATTGCTGTTCTATTATTTAAATCAAACTGATGCATAGGTTTATTTACTAGCTAAAAGATAATAAGTTAAAGATGAAATAAATGCTCCAATGATCCAAGAATAAGAATGGAAGCTCATTAAACTTTCATTCCAAATTGTTGAGGCTGCAAAAACAAAACCTAAAACTAATGAGTAGATCGCTTTTAAATGCCAACCATTAGAATAAAAATATATGCCCTTCTCATCTAAAGAGAAGATCTCATTATTATTTAAGTTTGTTTTTTTTAATAAATAATAATCAACAATCATAACACCAAACAATGGACCAAAAAAAGAACCAAGAGTATCTACAAATGCTAATATTCCAATCTGACTTAATAATGGTAACCAAAGTATACCAACAATAAAACCAATAATAGTAATAACAATGGCAGATTTTTTTAAATTAAGTGTTTGAGGAAAAGAATTCAGTAATGAGTTTTGAGCTGGGATATAATTTGCTATTAAATTTGTTGATGCGGATGCAAAAACTATAAAAAATAAGACAATCACAGTTAACTCTAAATTATCAATTTTCCCAATAATATCTGTAGGGTTTGTTAAAATCCTTTCCATGAGTTCTAAATTTTTGTTAAGGAAAATATCTGATCCAATCACTATAAAAACTGCAAAAAAAGAAAAGATTATCAAATTTAATATTAAGCTTAAGTTTCCTTTTTTTAACTCACTCTCATTTTTTACATATCTACTAAAGTCACCGTAGTTAACTATGACTACTGAAAAATAAGCAAATAAAGTTGCTGCCACAGTAATCAATGGTGCAATATTATTACTATTTAAAATATTTTGTATTGAAAAAATATCAGCAAATGCAGCAGATGTAACTTTAACATCATAAAGAAAGACTGTTAAAAAAAATATGAGCATTCCTGAATAAACGGTAATCGCAGAAACTTTAATTATAAGTCTATTAAACTGATGGCTTTTACTAAATAAAAAAGCTTGTAATAAAATTGCAAAAATAAATGCTATCCAATCAATTAAATTTAAGCCAAAAACAAATACTAAAAATATATCCTGATCTAAGAGTGAATTTTCAATAGAGTATAATGTTATTCTAATTAAGTAGCTAAAAAGTTTTGATAAAAAATATGTTTGAATTCCAAACATGAAAATTCCAACCAGTCCTCTTAATAGAGCAAAATATTTAGCTCCTTTTATTCCAATCGAGGTTCTTAGGATTACTGGAAAAGGAAGTCCATATTTTTGAGATGGTTTACCAATCAAATTTGCAAAGAAATAAACAAATATTGAAGCAATTAAACATCCAGTTAAAACTACAAAAACATTTAATTCATAAACTAAATAAAGTGAAGCAATTAAAGAAAAGGCGATCAAACTTTGGATATTGTTTGCCCAAAAATAAAACAGGTCTTTCCAATTCCAATTTTTATCGTTTGGATTAACCGCGACTAATTCCCAATTAATTAGAGTATTTTTTGATTTGATCTGATTCACTAAAACTATAATAAACTAATAAGTTCTACTGTCCATATAGATAGCTTGGTAGCCATAAAGCAATTTGTGGAAATACTATAATTAAAATTAAACCAATAACTTGAATAACCATAAACTGCATCATTCCATGATAGATATCTTTAAGGTCCCATTCTGGAACCACACCTTTTAAAAAATAAGCTGATAGAGCAACAGGTGGTGAAAGCCAGGCGGTCTGAAGATTAACTGCAACAAGGATTGCAAACCATGTTAAATTAAAACCAAGTGCCTCAACTAATGGCAGTATAATTGGCACTATAATCATAACAATTGGTACCCACTCTAAAGGCCATCCTAAAAGAAAAATCATAACCATAATCATTCCAAGAATTAAATATCTATTCATCTCTAAGCCAAGCAAGAAATCAGTTAAAAGCATCGGTGTTCCTAGTCTTGAAAATACCGCACCAAAGAAATTTGATGCTGCAACTAAAACCATTATTAATGCAGAAATTTCTAAAGTTTTAACTAAAGCTTCTTGTAAACGTCCAAATGTTAATTTTCTATAAGCTATAGCTAGCAATAAAGAACCCATTGCACCACAACCAGCTGCCTCTGTTGGAGTAGCAAAACCAAATAAAATACTTCCAAGTGAAGCAAAAACTAAGGCTGCTGGTGGAACTAAACCAATAAAAAATTCTTTCCAAACAGCTAACATACTAGTGGCTCTTAACTCGACTGGCAGTACTGGTCCTAAACTTGGATCAATCCAACATCTAATAGTTGTATAGGCAGCATAAAGTGTTGCTAGTAATATTCCTGGAATAATCGCTGCAGCAAATAAATCTGTAACTGGTATTTCCATTATTGGTCCCATTACTACAAGCATAATGCTTGGTGGAATTAAGATACCCAGAGTTCCTCCAGCTGTAATAGTTCCAGCTGCTAATCGAACGTTGTAACCAGATTTGTTCATAGATTTAGCAGCCATTATTCCTAAAATTGTTACTGATGCCCCAACAATTCCTGTTGCTGCTGCAAAAATAACCGAAACAAATAGTACTGCGTAATATAAAGAGCCTCTTACTTTGGCTAACATTAATTGAAATGCTGAAAATAATCTTTCCATTAATCCAGCTTGCTCCATCATTATTCCCATAAAGACAAAGAGTGGAACTGCAGCAAGAGTTTGTTCTGTCATGACCATTGAAAATTGCAAGGTCATTAAATAAAATACTAATTTGCCAAATCCTAAATATCCAAAAGAAAAACCTAAAAATATTAAAGTAAATGAAATTGGAAAACCTACAAATATAGAAAACAGCATTACACCAATAAGAATAAATCCTAAAATAGCTGGATCCATGAATTCAGCTAACATTATTCTTCTCCTCCTGGCCACACACCTTTAGTAGCCGCCCAATAACTCTTAAATAATTCTGAAACTCCCTGAATAAGCAAAAATACTATTCCTAACCATAAAGAAGATTTTATGGGCCACATGTACGGCATCCAAGCAGTGTCCATGCCTCTTTCACCTCTCATAATTGATTCCTGAACAAAGCCAGTAGTCATATATAAAAAGACAATTAAACCCGGAAAATAAAATAATAAGTATAACCAAAAGTCTACTCTACCTTGGGTTTTAGTCTTAAAATTTCTATATAAAAAATCTGCTCTTATATGAACTCCTTTTGATAAAGCATAACCAGCGCCTAGCATAAATAATGCGCCATAAAAAAATCTACTCATATCGTACACCCACATTGTTGGGGCATTAAAAAGTTTTCTAGCCAAAACCTCATACACCATTGCAAATATCAGGGGTATGATAATCCAACAAACCACGTTGCCGACACACTTGTTGGCATAATCAATTTTTGTAATAGTTAATGCCATCCATTTAGGCATGTCTTTAGGCATTGGACCTGAACCACCTCTTCTTTCAGCAATCATTTCATCTGAAATATCAAGCTTCATAGGATTGATTTCTTCTTTTGGTTTTTTGGAGTCGTGGTTTCTTGGCATAAATAAATTCTCTAAAAAAAAGAAGCGAGCCGTTAAGCCCGCTTCAATTGTAATTATCTTTTATCTAAATACTACTTTAATGTTGCTGCGTGAGCCATTCCTAGCTTAGCATTAGACATTTGAGATCCAGACCAAAAAGGTACAGCGATATCGGCAAAGTCTTTTTGAGACTGCCAAACTTTAGCAAAGAACGGATTCTTAGCTGAGTTTTTTTCTAAAGCTGCTTTTGCTGCAGCCATATACGCTGGGAAGTAGTCAGCTGGTGTATCATGTAAAATAACACCATGCTTCGTAGTTAGCTCATGTAAAGCTTTTCCATTTTCGTATATTCTGTAACTCATTGATTTTGATAAAGATGCATTTGCAGCAACTTCTAAAGCTTTCTTCTCTAAAGCAGACATCTTTTTGTACTTAGAGCCTGTAATATAGAAGTCAGCATTTACTACTACTTGGTGAAGACCTTGTAGGTAGTAATGTTTTAGAACTTTCTGGAAACCAAATGTCATATCCGGCTTAGGACAACACCATTCAGCAGCATCAATTGTTCCTGCTTCAAGAGCTGGTAAAATATCTCCACCACCCATTGCAACAGAAGCTACACCAATATCTTTATAAGTTTGGCCAGGAATTCCCGGAGGAGTTCTAAACTTGTACTTTCTAAAGTCAGCCATGCTATTAATTGGCTCTTTGAACCAACCTAAAGCTTCAGGCCCTACTGGTTGTAACATAAATCCTTTGATGTCTCTTCCCATCTCAGTCCATAGTTGGTCGTAAAGTTCTTTACCACCTCCATATTGGAACCAAGATAAAAAAGCGATGTTATCGATACCAACACCTGCACCTGCTACTGGCGAACCAAATAACATAGCTGCTGGGTGATCGCCTGACCAATAGTGAGTCCAAGCAAAACCACAATCAATTAATCCTTTATCAACTGCATCTAAAGTCTCTTTTACACCTACTACTGATCCAGCTGGCATAATTTCGAACTTAAGTGATCCACCCGTAAGTTCAGTAACTGTATCAGTGAAGTCTTTCAACATCACCACTTCATCAGCTTTTGCACTAATTACGGTTTGACACTTAAGAGTTTGCGCAGATGCACCTGTTACTGTCATTACAGTAAGTAGAAGCGATCCAACAAACAATGATATGATTTTTTTCATATTTATTTTCCCTCTCGTTGTGTTTTTTATAAAAAAAGAACTCTCTCAAATAAACAAATCTAAAACAAGAGTTAATATCATTATTAACAGCCTAATATTACCGTGAACACTAGTATTTTTAATTTTACAGATTATAAACTCATTGTTCGAATGGATAATTTTGATTATATAATTATTGGTGCTGGGTCAGCTGGCTGTGTTTTAGCTAATAGACTTACAGAAAATCCAAATAACAAAGTGCTTTTAATTGAAGCTGGGGGGAACGATTCCTACCCATGGATCCATATTCCAGTTGGGTATTATAAAACAATGCATAATCCAAAAACGGATTGGTGTTATAAAACAGAGCCTGATGAAACGATGGAAAACAGATCTATACCCTACCCTAGAGGAAAAACTCTTGGTGGAAGCTCCTCTATAAACGGACTACTTTATATAAGAGGGCAAGAGCAAGATTATGACATTTGGAGGCAATTGGGAAATAAGGGTTGGAGCTGGAATGATGTTTTGCCTTATTTTTTAAAAGCTGAAAATCAAGAGCGAGGCCAAAGTCAATTTCATGGTGTTGGTGGACCATTATCTGTTTCAGACCAAAGAATAAAATTACCTATACTAGATGCTTTCATGAATGCAGCTCAAGAAATTGGTATTCCTAAAGTGAATGATTTTAACAAGGGTAATAATTTTGGATGTGGTTACTTTCAAGTAACAGAACAGAATGGCTTAAGATGTAGCACAGCTGTAGGGTATTTAAATCCAATTAAGAATAGAAAAAACTTAAAGATTGAAACAAAGTGTCATGTTGAAAAGGTAAACTTTGAAAATAAAAAAGCTGTCAGTGTTTCTTACTGGAAAAATAATCAATCTTTTACAACTAAAGCAAACAAGGAAATAATTTTAAGTGCTGGTTCAATTGGTTCTGCACAAATTCTTCAAACTTCTGGTATTGGTAATGGTGAAAAATTATCTAAACTTGGAATCGATGTTATAAAAGACTCTATTGGTGTAGGTAAGAACTTGCAAGACCATTTAATGTTTAGACCTGTTTATAAAGTTAAAAATATTAAAACTTTGAATAAAAAGATTAACAGCCTAATTGGTAAATTAATGATTGGAATGGAATATGTTTTTTTAAGAAGTGGTCCAATGACTATGGGTGCTAGTCAACTTTGTGGGTTTGCAAAAAGTGACTCATCTAAAGAAACTCCTAATTTACAATTTCACGTTCAACCAATTAGTACAGATAAATTAGGTGGTTCAAATTTACATGATTTTGCTGCATTCACCCCTACTGTTGCAAACATCAGACCGACGAGTAAGGGTGAAATTAATATTACAAGTAAAGACAGTAGAGAAAATCCAAAGATTAAGATGAATTATCTTTCAAGTGATGAGGATCGGATAGTAGCTGCTAAAGGTTTAAGATTAATTAGAAAAATTGTTTTAGAAAGCAATGAATTTAAACAATATGAACCTGAAGAATTTAGACCTGGTGTCAATATTCAAGATGACGAAGAGCTAGTGAAAGCTGCAAGTAATTACGCACAAACAATATTTCATCCAGTAGGAACTTGTAAAATGGGTCAAGATGATATGGCTGTTGTTGATGACCAATTAAAAGTTCATGGAATTAAAAATTTAAGAGTGATTGATGCTTCTATAATGCCCAATATCACCTCTGGTAATACTAATGCACCTACAATAATGATTGCAGAAAAAGGTGCTGATATGATACTAAGCAGCTGATGTTTGCAGAATTATTTGGACCTGAACAACTTGTAATCTTAGGTCAAATCATATTTATAGATTTAGTCTTAGCAGGAGATAATGCCATTATTATTGGAATGGTTGCTTCTAAATTTCCAGCTGAACAAAGAAAAAAGGTAATTTTTTGGGGAATAGGTGGTGCGGTAATTTTAAGAATTATCTTAACTATGTTAACTGCCTACTTATTACAAATAACAGGTTTAAGGCTAATAGGTGGATTGCTTCTTCTTTATATAGTCTACAAACTCTACACTGATGTCATCAAAGGTCAGTCAGGTGATGAAGATATTAAAGTAGATAATTCAAGTTTTATGAAAGCTATATGGACGGTTTTACTTGCTGATTTTACAATGAGTTTAGACAATGTTTTAGGTGTGGCTGGCGCTGCTGGCGATCACTATGTATTACTAATATTTGGTTTGGCTTTATCAATAATCCTTATGGCAACAGCTGCAACCGTTATATCAAAATGGATTAATGAATATAAATGGATAGCTTGGATTGGTTTAATTGCTATACTGGTTGTTGCAATTGAATTGATCTATACTGATCTAAAAATATTTATTTAAATGTACTTACAAAAAATAAATCTTAAAAACAAATACGCATTAGTTACAGGTGCTGGCAAGGGATTAGGAAGAGCTTGCTCTATCGCGCTTGCAGAAGCTGGAGCTACAATTATTGCATTAAGCAGAACTCAATCAGATCTTGATAAGCTTGAAAAAGAAATAAAAAAGATAAAAGGTAAAGTTATCAAAGTTAATTGCGATGTAATGAATTACAAAGAATTAAAAGAAAATCTAGATAAGGTTAAAATCATAGATATTTTAGTTAATAATGCTGGGACAAATATTCCTGAACCTTTTGAAAAAATCAAACAAGAAAACATGAACTACCTAGTAGATTTAAACCTTAAAGCTGCTTTTAATGTGGCTCAATTAGTTGTTAAAAAAATGCTAAAGAATAAAAAAAGAGGTGGATCAATTATTAACATGTCATCTCAACTTGGTCATGTTGGAATGGCTGGTAGAAATGTTTATAATATGACAAAATTTGGAATTGAAGGTTTAACCAAAGGTATGGGTGTTGAGCTTGCAAAAAACAATATTAGAGTAAATACAGTAGCCCCTACTTTTGTTGCAACACCAATGGTTAAAAAATTTTTTAAAAACAAAGAATTTAAAAAGCTAGCTCTAGGGAACATACCCATGGGAAAATTAGCAACAGAAAGTGATGTTGCAACAAGTGTTTGTTTTTTAGCTTCATCAGCATCATCAATGGTTACGGCCACATCAATCTTAGTAGACGGTGGATGGACTGCAAAGTAGTATATAGATTACTTTTATTAGTAGCGTTATTTTTTTCAACTCAATCTTTTGCATTAGAATTTCAGGGAAAATTTACTCAAGGACATTTTATTATTGGCAAAACTGAACCAGAGTCATCCATCTTAATAGATAAAAAAAAAATTAAAGTCTCAAAGGATGGTTATTTTGCATTTGGAATTGAAAAAGATAGAAAATTTGACATTACAATCACTGAAAACAATAACAAAATTGTAAAAAAAATAAAAAAGAGAAAATACAATATTCAAAAAATTGATGGCTTACCTAAAAAAAAGGTTACACCGCCTGAAGAATTTTACGTAAGAATTAAAAAAGAAAATAAATTAATAGCCGATGCAAGAGAAATTGAAAGTGACTTACAGTTTTTTAAAGAAAAATTTATTATTCCTGTTGATGATGCAATAATTACTGGTGTTTACGGCAGCCAAAGAATTTTAAATGGCATACCCAAATGGCCCCACTATGGTTTGGATTTTGCTCAAAAAAAGGGTACTCCTGTTAAAGCAATGAATAATGGTATTGTTACTCTAGCTGAAAAAGACTTATTTTATACAGGTGCAACTTTAATATTTGACCATGGTCATGGAATTTCAACTCTGTACATGCATATGGATGAAATTTTTGTAAATGTAGGTGATCATGTTAAAAAAGGAGATATTATTGCAACTGTTGGATCTTCAGGTAGATCGACAGGACCTCATCTAGATGTAAGGCTTAATTGGTTTGGTACCAGACTAGATCCTGCAACAATTTTAGAAATCAAGTAGATCTTTAATGATAATTTCTAAACAATCTATAGGTATAATATTTGGTATTCTTGCTTATTTTTCTTTCTCCATATTAGATGCTACACAAAAAACATTAATTTTATATCACTCCGTATTTCAATTATTGCTTGTTAAGTACTTTTTTGTTTTATTTTTAAGCCTAGTAGAATCAAAAAGAAAAAATAATATTTATTTTTACAAATCAAAAAGTATTAAGTTACAAATTTTCAGGAGTTTATTATCTGTTATAGAATCTGGATGCTTTGTATTATCTTTTAAATATTTATCACTTGCAAACGCTCACAGTGTGGGATCTTTAGCACCAGTGATCGTTGTTGCTTTATCAGCTATTTTTTTAAAAGAAAAAGTATCTACAAAAACATGGATAGCTATTTTTGTAGGATTTATTGGCGTTTTAATTATTTTAAGACCCACTTCTTCAATTTTTGATCCTAAAGCCTTATTGCCACTTTTAGCAGCATTTGCATTGGGACTTTATCAGGTTGTAACAAAAAAAGTGTCTGAACATGACGCAACTGAAACATCATTATTTTATACTTCTATCATTGGTATTTTTGCTATGTCTTTTTTGGCTTCAAACTTTTGGAGTCCAATATCCTCATCGTCTTACATTCTTTTTTTAATTGTTGGTATTTTTTTCTCATTAGGAATTTATCTTCAAATAATTGCTTTAAGTATGGCTAGTGCAAGCATTATTCAACCTTTTCATTATACTTTGATATTTTGGGCTATAATTTTTGGTTATATTTTTTATAACGATATTCCTGACTTATTCACAATTGTTGGAGCAGTAATAATAACACTTTCTGGTATTTTTGTACTTACTCAATCTACAAAGAGTTAAGTGAATAAATAAGTTTTAATCTAGACTAAATCTTTTAATTATATTAATTAACTAAGAATGAAAAAATCCTTAATAGAAAAAACAGCAGATAAATTAGTTAACGCATTTATTAACAATAAAATAATTGCACCACTTCCAACAAAATTTACAAAAACATTAAGTGAAGCTCAAAAGCTGAGAAAATTATGTGAGAGTAAAGTTAAAGATCCAATAATTGGATTTAAAGCTGCAGGAACAGGTATACCTGTCATGAAAAAACTTAAAGAAAAGAAGCCCTTCTATGCTTCTATTTTTGAAAAGAATTTTATAAAAAGTGGAAAAAAAGTAAAAATTAATAAGTCCACTTTAGGTGTAGAGCTTGAAGTTTGTTACTTAATTAAAAAAAACTTTTTCTCATCTAAAGGATCAATTACTTTGAAAAATGTGACAAAGTATATTTCACATATGGCTCCTTGCATTGAGGTTATTGGTTATAGACAAAAGAAAAAAGGCATAACTAGTTTTGGTGATTTATGTAGTGATTTTGGAGCTAATGTTAAGTTTTTGATTGGACAAAAGAAAAAATACAGAAAAATTAATATTGGAAACTTAAAGACAAATATTTCTAATAAAGAAATTGGACAAAGTGTCGATGGAAATACAAACACTGTTTACATAAATCCCTTAAACTCACTTAGATTTGTGTTGAATGAATTGAAAAAAGATAAAGTAAATCTTGATAAAGATTTTTATGTATTCACCGGATCAACTGTTGGTGTTGTCCCAATTTTAGGTAAAGGCCTTTATACTGGAAAAATAGCTCAGCTTGGTTCAGCTAAAGCAATTATTCACTAAATTTTAGAATATCATTTAACAAAAGCCTTAATAATTAACAATAATTTGGGTTCGTTTTAATATGAACAAATAAAAATTTAAGCTTGCTTGTGCTTAATATTTTTAAAAGTTATAGTTTTAATTATGGCATTGCACTTTAGCAAACAAGAATTTAAAAAAAGAAAAATAGCAATATTAAATTCTATGAAAGAGCAAAACCTAGATGCTCTTTTAATGTTCAGACAAGAGTCTATGTTTTGGCTTACAGGATATGACACCTTTGGTTATGTTTTTTTTCAAACTTTAATACTAGACCAAAAAGGAAACATTATTCTTTTAACAAGGGCTCCAGATTTAAGACAAGCACAAAATACCTCGAACATTGAAGATATAAGAATTTGGCTAGATAAAGATCAATCTAACCCTACAGATGATCTTAAAATCATCTTAAATGAACTAAATTTAAAAGATAAAAAAATTGGAATTGAATATGAAGCTTACGGTATGACAGGTCGTAATGCTTTAAGACTCAATAAATCACTAGAAAGTTATTGTGAAGTAGAAGATCAATCAGAATTAATTACTAAACATAGGGTCATTAAATCTCAAGAAGAGATTGTTTATATAAAAAAGGCTGCAGAACTTGCTGATCAAGCGCTTGATGAAGCGTGGAAATATGCAAAAGCTGGCGCTAGTGAGGCAAAAATTTTAGCTGAAATGCAAAGAGTTGTTTTAGATGGTGGCGGTGATTATCCAGCAAATGAATATATTATTGGCTCAGGACACAACGCATTACTATGTAGATATCAATCTGAGAAAAGAATTTTGTCAGATACCGATCAGTTAACTATTGAATGGGCTGGTACATATAAACATTATCACTCTGCAATGTTTAGGACTATTCCTATTGGTAAAGCTGATCCAAAACATATTAAGATGCATGAGGCATGTCTTGAGGCTTTAAATAATTGTGCAAAGACTTTAATACCAGGAAAAACTGCTGGAGATGTATTTGATATACACACTAAAACTTTTGATGACCTTGGATACAATAAAGCAAGAATGAATGCTTGTGGTTATTCATTGGGTGCAACATTCTCTCCCAACTGGATGGACTGGCCAATGCTATACACAGGTAATCCTTATGTAATAACTCCTGGTAATGTCTTCTTCATGCACATGATATTGATGGATTCAGACAGCAATTTAGCCATGAATTTAGGAGAAACGTATCTTGTGACAGAGAATGGCAACGAAAGATTAGGGAAACAAAAACTCGATTTAGTAGTACTTTAGGACTGTAGGCTCTAGTCTGATACCTATTTTGCTCAAGGTCTTACTAGTTAAATGGGGCTTTATTTTTAAACAAATTTAATTTGAAAATTAAGAATTACTACTCTTGCACCAAATGCCTAGATAAATTAAAATTGCAATATGGGCATCGCTGACAAGAAATATTCAAACGTAGACAAGAAGACAGCAGAAATACTTGAAGAAGCTAAATTATTATTAGAGGAAGGGGGATACGAAGTTTCTAAACCAAGAGAAAAATCTATAGCTCGAGAATTAATGAATGCTGCGTATGGTAACACATTTAAAACAATGTCCAAAGATCCTAATTTAACGGTTAGAAAAATATGTTTGAAAGCTATTGAAGATAAATTTTTTGATACCTGTTTAGATACTTTGATTAAGGGACCTAAAAAAAGAGCTGCATTTGATAATGAAAGTCCAAAAACATGGACCGAGAAAACAGTTACACAAGATATTAAGACAAAAGGTCATTTTAAAAGATTCAAACTTATAGAGCAATATATCAAGACAGATATGAATACGACTAGGATTTTATTAGATCCTGATTACAGACCTCACGGCGATAAAGTTGCCATAAAAAAAATCAAATGATCCCATATTAAATCCTATAACGCAGAACCACGATCCCTAAAAATTTTATCATTTTTTCTTAATCTATAATTCCTGCTAAATTTTTAGCAGCCTTTTTTTTAGATCCTACAGTTAATCCTTTGACATAGGCTGTTGCTATTCTTTCTGGATTTTTAATATTTCTTTTTTTAAATTTTTTTAATAAATCTTTGTAGTTAGGTTTTCTAGGCACTACTTCGGAGCTTTATTTAACATTTTTATCAAAATCCTCTGTCATCTCAACAATCAGTGGTCTAAAGAAACTTGTAGTAATAATTATGAATGCAGAAATTATTAGTAAGGCATCAAATTTAACTACATCTACCATAACTTTCGTAGTACCTAAAATAACATGTACTAGCATTGTTAAAAACATTGCACCTATCCATAAATATATTATTGAGAATTTATATGGTTTAGCTACTAATCCGGCACCTAAAAAAGCACCTAGTATAAGAATAATAGGATCAGTTCCGATAGCCATTAAACCACTCAAGAAAAAACCAATGAAGGCTATGTTAGCTACATAACCAGCAGACAAAATTAAAATATTTACGACTATGATTAGGTAAGAGAAATATAATAAGACCATTGAATTTAAAAATTGATTAATAAAACTATTATAGTGATAGTTATTAACACAGCACTCACAATAATATAATTCAGTCTAATATTAAATTTTTTAAAAACTATTTCAGTAGTTTTTTCCCAGAATACTACAATCAAGAGGACAATTATAGCTGGCAGAATAAATTTGATCATTTAAATTAAATCATACTGATATTGTCTAGCTTTAACAACATCTTCTGGAATACTTAACTCGACATCATCTAATCTTATAGATTGATCTTTATTAATATCTTTCTTAACAATTGCCCCATCTGTTAAACCAAGAGGTAAAATTTTTTCATCTTTTGATTTTTTAGAAGTAATTAGCTTTCCTCTAGCACAAAAACCACCCTCACCGTCTAATCGATCTCCTACTTTTAAATCTTTTTTTGCATAAGCTCCAACGTCTGCATTGTAATTTACAGTTTGTCCTGTTGCTTTTTGATCAAGTGCAATTGCATATATTGATTGAGCAAGTTCTAAACCAATATAATGATATGGCCTCCATATAGCTGAATAACTGCCAGACACGTCAGTGACCATTCCGTAATCTTTAAAGCAATTTTTGACATATTGATTTTGAGCTTTAATTACTATGTAAACTCCCCATCTAAGATCATTTGGAATATCATTTTGATTTAAATCGATACTGGATATCACCTCTACTTGACCTTCATAATCAATTAAGCCCCCTTCTTCTTTTGGAATCAATTTTTTAGCAATATCATATACTCCAACTGGTGGAAAAGTTAATCCATTACTGGGGCATTTTAAGTTTGATGCATTACTTACAGCACACATTTCAATTGCAGATTTATCACCACAAAGAAAGCTATTAAACATTTTAGGATTCATACCAGATTCAATTTCAGCACGTTCTTTACTTAAACCGTAGTGACCCCAAACTGTGTCTGGTGTTGAGTATTCAAAATCTGGGTGGTACTTCGTTCCTTTTCCTGCACAAACTACAGAAAAACCATTTAATTGAGCCCATTCAATCTGCTCCATAATTAATGAAGGTTGATCACCATATGCCATTGAACAAATAACATTGTTTTCTTTTGCAAGATCAGCAAGGTATTTTCCACAAGTAACATCAGCTTCAACGTTTACTAATATGATGTGTCTCTTTTTTTTAATAATCTTTACAGCATGAACTGTTCCAATGATTGGATTTCCAGTGGCTTCTATAAAAACTTCAACGTCTCTATCAATTGCCTCATCTAAAGAAGTTACAAAATTTATTTTATCAACTGTATCTGTGGTTAAACCGCTCTTAAGACAATTTTTTTTGGCGTTATCAATATTAATATCAACGATAGTATCAATAGTAATTTTTTGTAATTGATTGTATTGAGCAAGAAACATGCTTACAAATTTTCCACATCCAATGAATGCAACTTTTATCAATTTTTCTCTAGATTGTAGTTTCGTATTTAAAAACATTTGATCACGATATACTATTTTTTAATAAAACTGACGATACTTTTTGTAAGTGTATCACTTACAATTATAGTTCCTTTTTCATTTGGGTGCATACCGTCATCTTGATTGAGTTCAGGTTTTAAAGCTACACCCTCTAATAAAAAAGGTATTAAATTTAGTTCATATTTTTTAGCTAAACTTGGATAAATATTATCAAACTTTTTTTTATAACTAATTCCATGAGTTGTTGGAGCAATCATTCCTGCTAAAATTATTTCTATATTTTTTAGTTTTGCTGTTTGAATAATTTTTTCTAAATTTTTTTCGGTCTCAATGGGGCTTATTCCTCTCAACATATCGTTAGCACCCAATCCTAAGATCAATAAGCCAATATCAGGTTGAGATAAAGACCACTCAGCTCGATTTAATCCACCAGCAGATGTGCTTCCAGATACGCTTCCATCAATAACCTCAAGATTATAACCACTATCATTAAGATTGTTTTGAAGAACAACTGCTAAATGTTTTTCCTGTGGAAGACCATAGCCAGCCATTAAGCTATCACCAAATAAGATAACGTTTTCTATAGCATTGGCGTTTATGCTCACTAGACAGAAGGCAATAATTTTAATAATAAATCTTTTAATCATGGATAGTCTTCTTAAGCTAAAAAACGTTAATCTTAAATACCAAACTGGTAATGATACTATCAAGGTTTTAAAGAATATTAATTTAGAGACTAAAAAAAATGAGTCTATTTCAATAGTTGGTGAAAGTGGGTCTGGAAAGACTAGCTTAATTATGCTTGCTGGGGGATTAGAGAAAGCAACCTCTGGTAAGATATTTTTTGAGGATCAAGAAATATCTAAAATGAGCGAAGATGAAGTTTCTAAAATTAGAAGAAAAAATATAGGTATAGTTTTTCAATCTTTCTATCTTATTCCAAATTATACAGCTGTTGAAAATGTTGCCCTAACCTTAGAGCTAAATAATTTAAAAAACCCTAATGAAAGAGCCAAAGAATTGTTGGATCGATTTGGTTTAAAAAATAGGTTTAATAATTTACCAAGTCAACTTTCAGGTGGTGAACAGCAACGTGTAGCAATTGCAAGAGCTATAGCCATGAAACCTAAACTAATTTTAGCAGATGAGCCTACGGGAAATTTAGACAGTGAAAATTCTCAAATGATTGCAGACATTTTGTTTAAATATATCAAGGAAGAAAAATCATCTTTAATTATGGTCACCCATGATCCAAAACTTGCAAATAAAGCAAAAAGAAAAATTAAAATCAAAGATGGAAAAATTGTCTAAGCTTTCAGGGTACAAGTTAACTTTGATATATGCCTTAAGAGACTTGAGTAGAAATTATAAAAAAATTTCTAGTATTATTTTAACACTTTTTATCAGTTTATTTATCTTGAGTTCAATTTTTACAATTGAAGATAGTTTAAATAAAGAATTAAATAATAATTCAAGAGCACTTTTAGGTGGAGATATTGAAATTGATTATAATCGTAATGTTGGCAACTTAGAATTAATTAACCAGGTTAAAGAATTTGCTACCGTTTCGCAAATGGTTGAGTTTAGCACCATGATCTCAACTACCAATCAGACTAAAAATAAATCAATATTTTCTAGAATTAAAACAGTAGATCAAAATTATCCATTATTTGGCAAAGTAGGTTATGAGCCAAGTGGCGCATTTGAAAAATTACAAACTACAGAAAATACAATCCTTGTTAATGAAAATATTTTCAAAAATCTTAATTTAGAAATAAATGATAAAATCAAAGTTCAAGATAAACTCTTTACCGTAATTGGTATTGTAAAATCGGTACCTGATATTGGGGGTGCTTTTGTTTTTGGTGATTTTGCTTTAGCTGGCAAACAAACATTAGAATTACTAAAACTTAACAACCTAGGCAGCTTTTTAAACTATGAATATAAAGTAAGATTTAATGAAGGAGATAATCCGAAAATTTTATCTAAAAGAATTGAGCAATTATTCAAAAATGAAAAAAAAGTTATACTTAGATATCACGAAAAATCTGACGGTCCATTAAAGAGAATAATTGATAATTTCTCTCAATTTTTGTCACTTGTATCAATTAGTGCAATGTTGATTGCTGGAATTGGAATTGCTAACACCCTACTTTCATTCATTAATCAAAACAATATGTCTATAGCAGTTAAGAAGTCTTTAGGCTTTTTCTCAAAAGATATTAAAATAGTCTACTATCTACAATTACTCATTCTATTATTCATAATATCCACTGCCGCCTACTCTTTTAGCTTCTTTCTAGTCCCTATTGTTGATGTTTATTTATCAGCTGGTCTTGGATTAAATATTGAAGGTAGTTTTTCTATTTTTAATTATTTCAAAGTTTTTTTAGTAGGGTTATTAGTATTAATCATATTTTCTATACCAACTATTAATGCAATTGATCAAGTTAAGGCATCAAACTTATTTAGAAACGTATTTCAAAACCTTCAATTTTATTATTCAAAAAAATCAATCGTTTTAAGTCTAATATTATTGTCAGTTTTAATATCTTTATTTACTATTGGTTCAGCTCGCCCCATTTATAGCTTGGGTTATTTTGGTGCTTTCTTTGTTTGTCTATTAGTCTTCTATTTATTATCAAACTTGATCATTAAATTATTTAAAAGTCTTAAAGAGCATCCAAATATTTCAATTAAAGTATCCGTTAAAAATATCACTCAAACTAAAAGTATTACCCCAATAACTATAATGTCTTTAGGTTTAGGCGTCACCTTATTATTAACTTTGGCTTTTGTTGGTTCTAACTTTAAAAGAGAAATTGCAAAATCTATACCTGAGCTTGCACCTGATTATTTTTTCATTGGTATTCAAGGTGATGAAAGAAAAATATTTGAAGATTTAATTTTTGAAATGGATAAAGAAGCTAACCTTGAAATTGTTCCCATGGTCTCAACAGGTATTCTAAAAATTAATGGAATAGATCCAAGTACTTATATCGATTCAAGTAATGATAGCCACTGGGTGATTAGAAATGACAGAAGGTCTTCTTGGGCTGATAAAGTTTTAAAAGATAACCCAATTATAGAAGGAAAGTGGTGGGATTTAGATAGACCTGATAAACTTCAAATTTCTCTCGATAGCAAAATTGCTAAAGATTTTGATATTAAAATTGGTGATATTTTTACTCTAAATATTTATGGTCGTGAAATTGAAGGTGAGATTGTAAATTTTAGGTTAGTAGACTACAGAGACTTTACCATTAATTTTGTAATGTTATTAAATCCTCAATTTGCAAAAAACATACCTCATGAATATTTGGCCACTTCAAAATTTAAAAACTTAGAAAATTTTGATGAAACTGCTTTACTAAATAAAATGCCTAGCCTTTCTATTATAAAAATCACTGATTACTTGGAGAAAGTAACAGATCTTTTAAACAAAGTGTTTATTGCTGTAACTGTTATCTCTGCAATAACTATAGTCATTGGTTTAATTGTAATATCAAGTGCGATCATAGTTCAGGGTAAAATAAAAGAATTTCAAAACTTAATATTTAAAATTCTAGGTTTTTCCAAGGTCGAGGTTGTGCTCTCTTCAATTATTGAGTTTTTTATTATATTCACATCAATAATTCTAATAGCTTTGTTTTTTGCGGTCATAGGTTCGCAATTTATCATCGAAAATATTTTTCAAATCACTTGGAAGTTTGATTTAGCAATATTTTTACAGGTAACTATTGGAATTGGACTAGCTACATTAATCTTAATTATGATTACTAATTTTAAGTATTTAAGCCCTAAAGTTTATCCACTTATAAGAAATCAATAACTACACATCGGATCGAGATCTAAACCTCTCAAACATCAGTCTTGTTTTAACTCCAATATTTAAAAATGGCTGTGGTGGAAGCAAAGTAGGCTTACTTCTAGATTCTAATTTTGTATTTAAAAACATTATTTATAATAAATGATTAATTGCCTGTTATTTATTGAAAAATGTTAATATCTAGTGAAAATCATATTTATTCCAAGTTTTATTTAACCTAAAAATATTATTAGTGATGTAAACCCAAGGTCAATAGTTCCGCTGTATGCTCTTAAAAGACCTTTAAAAGCTTATTAAATGGTAATATTTGCATAATTTAAAGATGCTAAGCTATAAAATAAACTAATGACTAAAGATATAAGTTTAACTATTGAAGAAATTTCAAAAATATTAAAAGATTTAAATTTAGAATTTCTTTGTTTTACCTTTCCAAGAAAATATCCAAAGAACAATTTTTCTAAAGTGTTCCTGGAGGATAAACATAATATTTTTTTGAAAAATTGGCATCAATTTGAAGTTGATAATCCTGATATTTTTGAAAGAATGTATCCATTTTGGGTTAGAAAAATATTGTGATTATATGCTAATTTGCTATCTATTTATGTTGCACCACACTTGAAAAAAAAAGTAATTATAAGATAAATAAAATGCAAAAGAAATCAACAATAGAAGAAATCTACTCTCAAGCTATTCAATATCATCAAAATAATGATCTTAATAACGCCGAAAAGCTTTACAATGATGTCATAAAAATAGATCCCAATTATTTTAGTGCTAATAATAATCTTGGTACAATATCTCATCATAAAAAAGAATATGCTAAGGCAATTAACTTTTATGAAAAAGCGATAGCAATTAACCCAAATTTTATAGATGCACATTCTAATATGGGAAAACTATTTTTAGAATTGAAAAAATATAAAGAAGCAGAAGTTTTTTTTGAAAAAATACTTTTAATCGATCCAAATAATTTAAATGCATATAATAACCTAGGTAATATTTCTGAAAAACTAAATGATTATACTAAAGCAATAAATTTTTATGAAAAAGCGGTTGCAATTAACCCTGATTTTGCAAATACATTTAATAACTTAGGTAATATTTATCAAAAGCTAGACAAGGACAAAAAAGCAATAAATTCATATAGAAAAGCGATAACAATCAATCCAAATTTTTTACATCCTTATAATAATATTGGAGCTATATTTAAAAAATTAGGAGATTTTAAAGAATCAAAAATATATTTTGAAAAAGCAATTGCAATTGATCCAAATTTTAAGGAGGCACAATATAATCTTGGAGTAATTTTTCAAATTCTAGAAGATTATAATGAAGCAAAAAATTGTTATGAAAAAGCAATTGCAATTGATCCTGGTTATATATACGCACGTAATAACCTTGGAGTAATATTTAAAGAATTAGGAGAATATCAAAAAGCAATTAATTGTTACGAAAAAGTTATTAAAATTAACCCTAATTATGTTGATGCTCTTAATAATTTTGGAGTTCTTTTAATAGAAATGAGGGAATATTTAAAGGCTTTTACCTATTTTGAAAAGATAATTCAAATCGAACCTGAAAACACACATTTAGCTAATAATCTTAAAGAGATATTTACATATATAGAAATTGATAAAACAGATAATGCAATTTTAAAAAAGTTATTGTTATTTTTATTTAGAAATGAAAATATTGATCACAAACATATTGCTGATAAGACAATCTCATTTCTATTTAGTATAAAAAATTATAATCAAGCAAAAAATATTTTTAATCAATGCCCTCTATTGCTAAAAAATAAAGTTATTCAAAATCTTTTAAAAGAAGAATTATTTCACTTAATACTACAGAAATCTCTATTGCCCAATATTTTCGTTGAAAAATTTCTTACTAAACTTAGATATGAAATACTTCTTAATTTAGAAAATTTTAATAACAATGTTTTAAATGAACACTTAGTTTTTATAATTTCGCTTGCTGAACAATGTTGGTTAAACGAATATATTTATACTCAATCTGAAAAAGAAATTAATTTTGTAAATAAGCTAAAAAATAAAATAGAAAAAAATAAGGAAGTTAATGAATTAGAAGTAGCAATTCTTGCTTGCTATATTCCTCTTAATAATTCAAAAATTATTATACAAAAATTATTAGATCATAAATCTTCAAATATTTTATTTAATGATTTAATTACTTTACAAATTAAGGAGCCTTTAAAAGAAAAGGAATTAGTAAAATCAATTAAATCTCTTGGTCAAATTGTTGACCCAGTGTCTAAAAAAGTACAAGAACAATATGAGGAGCATCCCTATCCCAGATGGAGATTTGCTAATAAAAGTTTATCTAAAAAAGTTCTTGAATGTATTAATGGTGAAATAAAACCAAATAAAATTGATCAAAATAATAAACTTAATAATCCCAATGTTCTTATTGCAGGGTGTGGAACTGGCAGTCATTCTATTTCAGCAACGCGGTATAAAAATTCAAATATACTTGCTGTAGATCTAAGTTTATCAAGTCTTGCTTATGCTAAAAGAAAAACAGAAGAAATGGGTTACAAAAATATTGAGTACATGCATGCTGATATTCTACAATTAAATAAATTAAATAAAAAATTTGATGTTATAGAAAGTTCAGGGGTACTTCATCACATGAAAGATCCTATAGCCGGACTCAAGGTTTTGGTGGATATATTGGAGCCACATGGTTTCTTAAAATTAGGTTTATATAGTGAATCTGGTTGGCAAGATGTAGTCAAAACAAAGGAATTTATAAATAAAAAAAATTTTAAGAATACAAATGAGGATATTATAATTTGTAGACAAAAAATTATTAATGAAAAAAAAAATCCTTCACTTCAATCTGTAGCACTTTCACGTGATTTTTACTCAACATCAGTTGTAAGAGATTTATTGTTTCACGTTCAAGTTCACCTATTTACCATGCCACAAATCTCTAAAATATTAGAAGACTTTAATTTACAATTCCTTGGCTTTCTTAATCCAGATCCACTCATCAAAAAAAAATTTTTAAACTTATTTCCCAAAGATGAACAAAACACCTCTTTAGATAATTGGCATCAATTTGAAATAAATAATCCACGATTTTTTGCTAGTATGTACCAATTCTGGGTTAGAAAAATATCATGATTATATGATAGCTTGCTATCTTCTTATAATACACCACACATGCAAGGAAGAATAAGAATTTTCATATGAATAAAATTAATGATTTAGAGATAGAAAAAATTTTTAAACTTGCGATTAATAGTTATCAAAATAAAGATTACTTAACAGCTAAAGATTTTTATAAGGAAATTTTAAATAAAAAGCCAAATCATATAGGTGCACTAAATAATATTGCTACTGTATTTAATGACTTAAATGATATTCCAAGCGCAATAATTTGTTACAAAAAAATAATCAAAATTGAACCTTCTTTTTTTAATGCATATTATAATCTTGGAAATATTTTGTTCTCAATGAAGGATTTTATAAAAGCAAAAGATTATTACAAAAAAGCTACTAATATCAACCCTAATAGTGTTGATGCACAATTCAATCTTGGTGTGGCATACAAAAAATTAGAAGATAATGCAAAAGCAATAAGCTGCTATAAAAAAGTAATTGAAATTAACCCTAATTATGTTCAGGCACATAACAATCTTGGAGTATCATTTAAAGCATTAGGAATTTCAAATAAAGCTATCAACTGTTATGAAAAAGCAATTGATATTGATCCTAATTATGTAGATGCTTACAATAACCTTGGAGTAATTTATCATATTCTAGAAGAAAATTATAAAGCTAAAAAGTATTTTGAAAAAGCAATTAAAATTGATCCTAGTTTCACTCATGCTTACTGGAACCTACAGTCATGTTCATCAAATCTAGATGAATCATTATCTGTACTGCAAAAATTATATAAAATTGACAACACTTATATTAATGCAAAAATTATGATAGGTGCCCTACAAGGTTACAAGGGAAATTTTGATGAATTCAATTCTATACTTGCCTCACCTCATTCACAAAATCCATATGCAAGATCTGTTAAGTGGGTTTTTTCTCTTCCCAAATTACCAAAATTATTTTTTAATAGAATAGATTTTTTTGATGCTGTTATAGAATTAACTGAAAAAAGAAGACCGTTTTATGAATTTGGTGTTTGGAATGGAATTTCTTTTAAACATTTAATTAAAACTTTTAAAAAAGGTTATGGATTTGATACTTTCACAGGAATTCCAGAAGCTTGGCATAACGAACCAAAAGGTAACTATTCTAGCTTTGGGGCAATACCAAAAATTGAAGGAGGAAAATTTATAGTTGGTAAATTTGAAGATACACTTGAAGATTTCTTTTCAGAAAAAAGACCTATAGCTTCATTAATAAATTTTGATGCTGATTTATATTCCTCCACTTTGTGTGCATTAAATAATTCAGATAAAGTAATTGATGAAAAAACAATTTTAATTTTTGATGAATTTATAATAAATGATAAATGGGAAGAAGATGAATATAAAGCCTTAAATGAATTTTGTAATAATAGGGGCTATAGTTACGAGGTAATTGCAGTTTCATTTGTTACTAAACAAGCTGCTGTGAAAATAAATAAAAAAATTAATGATTATAAAAAAAGACTTCTCAATTGAAGAAACTTTTGCTTTAGCCATTCAAAATCAACAGAATAATGACTTTATTGTGGTAGAAAAACTTTACAATGAAATTATTAAAAGAGATCCCAATTATGTTAATGCGCACATTAATTTAGGTATATTACTAATTCAGAATAAAAAATATCATAATGCAAGAATCTGTTTTGAAGAAATATTGTGAAATTATTTTTCTAACAGCTTGGGTTTATACTGTTGTTGTCTAACCAAAAGTTTAACCATCCCTCATTATGTGACGCATCATTTACTGGTTGTATTTTAATACATTCATTTTTTATATTTCTTTCTGCATATAAAATTTGTAATTCATTTGGAACTATTTTATCTTTTAATCCATAGTAATGAATCTGAGGAATATTTTTAATTTTCTTTTCAATTGAATAAAAATTCACTGAATTTTTAAGTCTGCTGATGTTTAATATTTTAGATAATTCATTATGATTTATATTACCTGCAATTGTTCTTATGGATTTGATGCTTTGATTTTCTATACTGCTAAGATACATCGCAATACCAGCTCCACCTGAATAACCAACTAAATGTATTTCTTTATGTTTCCTTGATAAGTGATCAATAATTTCTTTATATGAGTCTAAAACTACTGATGAGTACTGTGCTATAGTCCATATATCTTTATTACAAATATCGCTCCACACGTATTGACATGGTCTTGCAAGATAAATTACATTCTCCCCTTCATCTATCAAAGCCATTTTAAATGCTAAAGGATCTGTTGGAGTTGGATTTGACGAAGGTGTAAACCTATCAACCCAAGATATACCGTCACCTTCTATATATATGGTTAATTTTTTATCATTTTTTATCTTTTCTAATGAAAAAATATTAAAAAATTTAGTTGTGTAAGTGTTTTTCCTAAATTTATTTAAGTTTAACTCTTCAATAAGATTATTTCTTTGATCTGGCGTGGGTTGTGAGCAATTAACTATAAATATAAGGAAAAATAAAAGAATTTTATTCATTGATTAAAAGGGTATCAAAAATAGGGTTTCTCTTTAAACAAAAAAAACCAGCCCTTTTTAGGGGGCTGGTTTATAAAATTTATAAACTTTAAGTTAATTAAAACTTAGAGACTATCTTAATTGCACCATAATGACTTACGTAATCCTCATCTTTATCCTTTGTTCCTTCATAACCAACATTTAATGAAGTCACATCATTACCAAAAGAATAACCTAACCCTAAAGTAGCAGTAAGTTCTTCAATTTCAGACGTAGTTTTAAATGCAGTTCCACCACCTTGATAAGTGTTAGTACTGCTCATATTAGTGTCACCAAACTCATTGTTAACAGCAAATGAAATCATTGGAGTTCCTTTGTCTGTTACCATGTGAGCTTTAAGACCAACTGTTCCAACTAGAGAAGTCACATCATCTTGTGCAACTCTTAGTCTAAGAACGTCACTAGCTGTTGTAGAGGTCTCAGTGTAAGCATCAGTTTTCACGATTGATCCAGTTACACCAACAAAAGGAGTAACAAATGTACCATCAGAAACTTCATTTGGAGCTCCTGTTGAAACTTTTAATGATAATTGTTGACTATCATAATCACCTTTGTAAGTTCTGTTAAGACCAGAAACATTAACCAATCTTGAACTAGCGTTATCATTAATACCATAAGTTAAACTTCCCTCAAGGTATCCAATATCCGTAGATTTATCAGCATAAACTGAGACAGTATAACTATCGATATTATTTTTAGCTTTACCAGTTCCTTTACCATCAATATCAGTTGTTGAGAACGAAGCAGATAAACCAATAGTTTCTCCAGCGTCTGTCTCACCATCAAAACCAATTGCAACACCAGAAGTACTAGTTTCATATCCAAAGACATTTGCTCCAGCGCTTACAGTATTATCTTTATCAACTTCTGAACCGAAAGCTTGAATGAAACCAGAGTTAGCACTCATACCATTACCAGCTGAAACACCAGTAACATAAGCGTCACCAGATCTTAAAGATGCCATTCTGCTAGATACGATAGATTGTACCGTTCCAGTCATAGCTTTTAAACCAGTAATTGCTCCAGCAGATGCGTCCAATTGAGGTGCAGCTTGTTGTGCTAAGTCAGTATCACCTGTAGCAGCTATTCCGTTAGTAGCGTTCAAAGTATTAGTTAATATATCTATTTCTCCAGCAGATCCAGCAAGTAAGGCTGTAGCTATTTGGTGTAGAGCTTTTGCTTCGTTAACTGTTGTGCCAAGTTCAGTTGCAGTAGTAGCAGCAGTTTTTGCTGATGTAGTTACTGTAACGTCATCGGTTTGAGTTAATGTTGCAGTAAAATCAGATATTGCACTATCTCTTAATGCACTGTTTACGTCTGCTACAAGAAGCGCTTCATTATTACTATTCGTTTGAATAGTTGCGAAAAGCTTAAGAGTTTGCCCGGCTATTATATTTGAAGGTATTTTAATGATTGAACTTGCATGTACACTAGCTGCATCTTGATCAGTAGTAACTTCAAACACTTTATCACCATCTGTAAAGGTATCATCTATTTCTAAAATAGCTCCAGTACCAAGAATTACTTCTTCGACAATGTTGTCTTTTAGAGTAATTACTGCTTTAGCGGCAGCACCTGAAACTGAAAAATCAAGAGTATCAGAAGACATTAAAGCGTTTGCACCAAATGTCATACCACCTGATGAGGCGTTTGTAACACTTACAGTACCAGCACCATCAATTAGTGATCCAGCAGCATCACCAACAATTGTTTGTGCAGCTGTACCTGAGAAAAGTGCAGTACCTGTAGCTGTTAAATCGGCAGCACCTACTGTTACATCACCTAAGAAAGTTGCAATTTTTCCATCCGCAGGAGTAATTGCATCAGCTGTAACTGAGCTTTCAAAATCAGCGTCTGTAGTTAAAATTATCGCAGCTAACTCACCAGTAGTACCAACGGCACCTGTAAATCTTATTGCAGTAGCTGCATTAGCTGTTGTGTTAATTGTTAAAGTACCTTGGGCAGCAGTAGTACTATCACCATCAACTGTACCAACTACGACCATATCTTCAACAGCACCAGTAAAGGATAATGTTTGACTGTTTGCAATTGTTACTGCATCAGCAAATACACTGTTTTGAAGAATAGCACCTGCATCAACATCAACTAAACCAATTTTTACAGAAGCACTTGTTCCAATAATACCAGCAACCGTAGCGGCAGTATCAATTTCAACTTCACCAAATCCGTCAGTACCAGCAGTTATATTAGTTGTGATAATATCTGTACCATCTAAAATAACCTTTTGATCTGTTACATTCATTGTCAGTACTGAAGTTGTTCCATCAGCTTTTAAAGCTTTATCACCAAGTGTTACAGTAGTTCCTGCTCCAGTTACATTTATAACGTTTGCATTAAGATCTGCAGCAAAGTCAGCATTAGCACTTACGTTTACAATTTTTGAAAAGACATTACCACTCGCAGTCGCAGCACCTGTAACGTTAACTGTACCCATGTCCGTAGCATCAGCACCAATTGTGCTTGATGTTGTAACTGCGGCAGATAAAGTTAATGTACCATTTCCATCAGCAGCCGCAATAACTGCAGAAGCAACAATTTTACTTGCACCAGAAAGAGTTAAAGCACCTGAACCAATTAAAGTTATAGTAACAGGTTCAATTAATGTAACTGCACCTAAAATATCTAGAGATGAGTCAGTTGCAACAGTAATCAATAACTGGTCATTTGATGTAATAGAAGTAGCATCATTTAAAGTTAATCCACCAGTACCTGTGATAGCAAGAATTGAGTCAGCAGTTGTTGATGCAAGAGCTCCAATTGTCATTGCTGCAGATGCAGTGTTAATTCCTGAGTCTCCAGATGTTAATGTAATTACATCATTTATAGTAATTGCAGTTACTCCGTTAGCATTACCATTACCATCCGCAGCGACAGCAATGTGTGTATTTAATAGAATTACAGCACCCGCTTCTGCAGAGTTATTAATACCTAAAGTTGAACCAGCAACAACTGAAGCTATTGCAAGTGAGTTTAAGGCTTTTTTTGAAAATTTTGTTTTCGAATCAGACACTTTATTTTTAGATAGTGCTGATTGGTTTTTTTTGCTGGTTTTCATATCTTTTCTCCCGTTATACTTAAGTTAACTTTAATGTTTATAAAATTTTATCTCTACTAACTATTACACTAGTGTATAAATAAAATAATATATTTTATTAATAAAATTTAGTTATAAAAAAAAATTATTATATTTTAATATTAAATAGTATAATAAAAATAACAAAAAATACAATTAATATGTATAGATTATGATTAGTATAGCAATCAAGGACTTTCGAGTAGATGTAGTAAAAATATCACAGTATCTAATTAAAATATGGTGTTCCTATAAATTAACGTTAAAGGTATAAAAATGAAAAAAAACTCCAACTATAATGAATCAACATATAAAATAATATTTTTTATACTACTTCTATTCTCTACCTCTGCGGTTTCGAAAGAAGTATTTCCTGATAAATGGACATATGCATGTGATGCAAGAGGAGTTTGTTACATTGGGATAATAAATGAAGTTCCTACGCCTAATGCTAAAAAAAAAAACAAACTTTTGCAACCATGTCTATTCAATTAGCTAGCCAAACAGACAGGCAAATGAATTTAGTGGATGGGGAAGAAAAAACTTACAAGTTAGAAGAAAACAAAAAAAATGTACCAATTATGTTTGTAAATCTACCCCTGAATACTGATTTAAAAAAAAAACCCTTAGTTACAATTGATAAAAAAAATACTGGTTACCTAACGTATACGAAATGTAATAATGAAGAAGGATGTGTCACAAATAGTTTACTTAATGACAATATTATAAAACAATTACGTGATGGTGCTGAAATATCTGTTACATTTGGGCTTACGTCAGGGAAGAATATGACAATTAAATTTCCATTAAAACAATTTTCTAAATCATATAAAAAATTAATAAAATAACTTGTGAAAGATAAAGATTCTCAAAATACAATTAAGCTATTAAAGAATTTGCTTAATCATGATTTAAAATTAATAAATTTTTTTCAGAGTGATTTAACAAAATATAAAATTTTACTGTTAGTAATGATGAGTCATTATAATGATGAAAATAAGACTATTGAAAAGATAATTGACAATTTACCAAAAGATATTTCTTCTAGAGCCCATCAATTAAATTGCGTAACTGATGCAACAGTTAAAGGTTACCTAATAAAAGAAATATCTCAATCGGATATGAGAAAAAAATACCTTAAACCTTCAAAAAAACTTATCATTGAATTTGAAGAATATTTGAATGCATTTTCAAAAAATTAAAAGTATTAAATTTTATTTTATCATTAAATTTCTAATTTTGATCTAAATCTTTCGTACATTAGTCTAGTTCGAATACCTAAATTAAGAAAAGGTTGTGGGGGTAACCAGGTAGGTTTATCTCTACTTTCAATAGTATTTATTTCATCGGTATTTTCATTGCTTGCTTTAATTGCAATTTGTTCTCCAAATAAAGTGCCTACACCAATTCCAGATCCATTATAACAACCAGCTACAAAAACATTATTTGTTATTTTTTCAAAGATTTGAGAACTATTTCTAGTTCTTGAAACTATACCTGACCAGCTAGATTCTACAATCTGACTTGGAAGACTTGGAAATCTTTTTTTTATTCCAATCTTTTGAATTAAAGATCGTTTTTTTAATTCATTTTCTGACATTTTAAATGGACAATATACTTCAGCAGTATTCCTAATTAAGATTCTTTTATCTTTTGTCATTCTAACGGTTGCACCCATGGGTCTAACCGGTAGTACACCCCACTCTTTTGGTTCTCCAATAGATTTGAATTCATCATTGGTTAGTGGTTTTGTCATGCTGGCTGTCAATGTTAACGGAAAATTATAATTACTCTTGATACCTAATGACCCTAAAAAACCATTAGTACAAAAAATAATATTCTTTGTAGTTATTTTATTATTTTTAAATTTACAGTAAATCGTATCTAATATTTTTTTCCACTCTAACATTTGGGATTGCTCAATTAACTCTACATTATATGGCAACGTATCAATCATTCCTCTAACTAGCTTTCCGGGGTGTAATAAAATACCACCTTTTGTATATAGTGCTAGACTGTAAAAATTTGTTCCTAATTTTTTACTTAATTCTTCTTTATTGAATAAATTATTTTCAAATCCTAATTTTGAAAGTGTGTTACTAAAATTAATTAATTTTTTTTGATCTTTATTGTTTGATGTAGCAAAATATTTGCCCGCTTCATTCCAATCACAGTCTACTTGGTATTCCTTGATAAACTTTTTTACTGCATCAATGCCTAATTTATAAATATCTATTTTTTTTTTATAATTAGATAATTTTTTATTTGATGTAAAACCATCATTAAGAGTTGTGTCAACTAAGTATCCTGAATTCCTTCCACTAGCGCCCTCTCCTGCTAATTGTGCATCAACAATAATAATTTTTTGACCTGGATGTATTTCAGAAAGTTTTCTAGCAGCAGACAGACCTGTATAGCCAGCTCCAACAATTAGCCAGTCACAAGACTTATCTTTACTTAAATTTTTTATATTAGATCTTTTATCAAGATCATTTATCCAGCTACAATTATTATCGTTAATTATATTCACAAACCTTATCTTTTATTGTTGATTTTTCTGCTACCAAAAAGATAAGTATTATTTATTCTACGACCTTCATACTCATCTTTAAAATCTATTTCATCTGTTTCATGAAAATAAGCTGAATTAAATAAAACAGCTCTGTTATGTTTATGCGGTATGTTGGTGCACTTTGCATCATTTTCTTTTAAAAATTGATAAACATTTTTTTTACCAGAATTATAATCTTGAAAGGTCCAATGGTCTGGTGCGGGTGCATCATAAACTTTTAGCCCTCCACCATTTTTATTATTATTATATTCATCAGGCGTTATCCAAAAATTAAGATTGTGCAGCGCAAAATCTGCGTGAATATTTATTCCTTTACCAAGTGTTGAATCGTATTTAAACCCCCAAAATTTTCCTAATTCATGTGGGCCAAATAATTTGGGTAACTTTTGCTGAAGTTCAACTGCAATTTGTAAATGTATTGGGCTAATGAATCCACCACTTGAAAAAGCACCAAGATAATTGTTGTTATATTCCTCATTCCAAACTTTAGATATTAGACAAAACTCACGAAGTTCTATCAACGCTTCATCTGATAAAAAATCATCAATATACATTATTTGATTAGAACTATTAAAATACTCATCCTCAACATCTTGCCAATTTTTATTAGGGTTAATACAGCTTCCAGAAATTGTTTTTGGTTTGTATGTAAAATCTGATTTATAGAATGGTAAAAGTGTATCTGCTTCATCTAATGTCAATAATATTTCTTTATTCTCATTGTTTTGATTTTCTTGACGGCCTAAAATTTCATCTCCAACTTTTTGAAATTGATCAACACCATCTATTTTATAATTCTTTGCAATAAGGTATTTTGCTTGTTGAACGTCATGTTTAAGTCGAAAAAAAGATATACTTTGATTAATAAATTTTAATTGTTCCTTTTGCTTTTTTAAAACTTTGTAGCTTGAACTGATAGCTTTATCAAAGTCATTCAATGTACTAATTATTGAACCTGAAATGTTTTCTAAAGAACTAATTAAATTTGGATCAATTGTGATTGCTTTTTTAAAGCACTCTATTGCTTTTTGATGCTCTCCTAAGTTTTGCAGTGTAACACCAAGATTATTATGAGCATTTGCAAAATTAGGGTCAATTGTGATTGCTTTTTCAAAGCACTGTATTGCCTTTTGATGATCACCTAATTCTTTAAGGATAACACCAAGGTTACTATGTGCCTCTGTATAATTAGGATTAATCTTTATTGCTTTTCTATAAGAGTTTATTCCTAGTGAATATTCCCCAAGATCAATAAGTAATATACCAAGATTAAGATGTGCTTCTGGATAGTTAGGATCAATTGTGATTGCTTTTTCAAAGTACTTTTTTGCTTTTTGACCTTCACCTGATTCTTTCAACAGCATACCAAGGTTATTATGAGCATTTAAATTATTAGGATCAATTATAATTGCTTTTTTATAATACTCTGATGCTTTATGAGGTTCTCCTAAGCTTTGAAATATAATTCCAAGGTTGTTATGGGCATTTAAATTATTAGGATCAAGCACAATAGTTTTTTTGAAATATTCTTTTGCTTTTTGATATTCTCCTAATTTTTTAAATAAAATACCAAGGTTGTTATGGGCATTTAAATTATTAGGATCAATCGTGATTGCTTTTTCATAATGCTCTTTTGCTTTTTGATATTCTCCTAATTTTTTAAATAAAATACCAAGGTTACTATGTGCCGATACAAAATTAGGATCAATCGTGATTGCTTTTTCATAATGCTCTTTTGCTTTCTGGTGTTCACTTAATTCAAAATATAACGCACCTAAATTATTATGAGCATCTGTGAACTTAGGTTCAATTTCAATTGCTTTTTCATAATACTTTTTTGCTTTTTGATATTCACGTAACACTTTGAATGCACTGCCAAGGTTATTTAGTGAACCTAAATGATTAGGGACAATTTTTAACACCTCATTGTAAAGATCTTGAGCGACTTGAAGATTATTTTTTTGTTGATTCTGAACTGCTAAGGCAAATATTTCTTTAAAATTTAAGTTTTCGTTTTTATCCATTTTATTTTATTTGTTCAACTAATCTATTTCCAAAGAGGTAAGTATTATTTATTCTTCGCCCTTCATATTCATCTTTAAAATCTATTTCATCTGTTTCATGAAAATAAGCTGAATTAAATAAAACAGCTCTGTTACATTTATGAGGTACATTTACACAGTTAGCATCATTTTCTTTTAAAAATTCATAAATTTTATCTGTCCTTTCAGTAAAATCTTTAAAGGTCCAATGGTCTGGTGCGGGTGCATCATAAACTTTTAGCCCTCCACCATTTTTATTATTATTATATTCATCAGGCGTTATCCAAAAATTTAAATTGTGTTTTGCAAAATCTCTATGAATATTTATTCCCTCACCAAGTGTTGAATCATATTTAATACCCCAAAATCCCTCTAATTTATGTGGTCCAAACAATTTGGGTAACTTTTGTTGAAGTTCAGTTGCAATCTGTAAATGTATTGGACTGATAAAACCTTGTTCTCCAAAAGCACCAAGGTATTTATTTGGATATTCTTTATTCCAAACTTTAGATATTAGACAAAACTCACGAAGTTCTATCAACGCTTCATCTGATAAAAAATCATCAATATACATTATTTGATTAGAACTATTAAAATACTCATCCTCAACATCTTGCCAATTTTTATTAGGGTTAATACAGCTTCCTAAAATTGTTTTTGGTTTGTATGTAAAATCTGATTTAAAAAAAGGCAAAAGTGAACTTATTTCATTTGGTGTGAATACTATTTTTTTTCCAGAGTCTTTATTTTCTTTACGACTTAAAATTTCATCACCAACTTTTTGAAATTGATCAATTCCATCTATTTTATAATTCTTTGCAATAAGGTATTTTGCTTGTTGAACGTCATGTTTAAGACGAAACAAGGATACTCCTTGATTGGTAATTTTAAACTCATCTTTTGTCATTTTTAAAGATTTATGACTTGAGTTGATAGTTTTATCAAAATCATCTAATATATTAATTAATGTAATTGAAAAATTTTTTATAAAAGCAGTTGAATTAGGATTAATTTTAATCGCTTTTTCAAAACATTCTTTTGCTTTTTGATGTTCACCTAATAACTGGAGAACAGTTCCAAGTTTGTTGTGTGTTGCTGGATTATGAGGATCAATTTCTGTTGTTTTTTCATAACAACTTTTTGCTTTATTATTCATATCCAAATCTTTAAACACTACAGCAAGATTATTAAATGCATCTATAAAGTTTGGGTCAATTTCTATTGCTTTTTCAAAATAATTTATTGCTTTTTGATGTTCGTTCATCACTCTAAAAACATTACCTAGGTTATTAAGTGCCTGTGTGCTGTTAGGGTTAATTGTAATTACTTTTTCATAACAATCCTTTGATTTATTAAAATCACCCAATGAATCAAAAGCTACACCAAGATTATTTAGTGAGCCTAAATGATTAGGGTCAATCTTTAAAATTTGATTGTAAAGATCTTGCGCAGCTTGAATATCATTTTTTTGATGATTTAGAGTTGCTAATGCAAAAGTTTTTTTAATATCCATCTTATTTTATTTGTTCAACCAATCTATTTCCAAAGAGATAAGTATTATTTATTCTACGACCTTCATATTCATCTTTAAAATCTATTTCATCTGTTTCATGAAAATAAGCTGAATTAAATAAAACAGCTCTGTTATATTTATGCGGTATGTTGGTGCACTTTGCATCATTTTCTTTTAAAAATTTATAAATTTTATCTGGCCTTGCATTATAATCTTGAAAGGTCCAATGGTCTGGTGCGGGTGCATCATAAACTTTTAGCCCTCCACCATTTTTATTATTATTATATTCATCAGGCGTTATCCAAAAATTAAGATTGTGCAGCGCAAAATCTGCGTGAATATTTATTCCTTTACCAAGTGTTGAATCGTATTTAAATCCCCAAAATTGACCTAATTTATGTGGGCCAAATAATTTGGGTAACTTTTGCTGAAGTTCAATTGCAATTTGTAAATGCATTGGGCTAATAAATCCAGATTCAGAATATGCTCCAAGGAAAGGGTTATAATATTCTTTATTCCAAACTTTAGATACTAAGCAAAACTCACGAAGTTCTATCAACGCTTCATCTGATAAAAAATCATCAATATACATTATTTGATTAGAACTATTAAAATACTCATCCTCAACATCTTGCCAATTTTTATTAGGGTTAATACAGCTTCCAGAAATTGTTTTTGGTTTGTATGTAAAATCTGATTTATAGAAAGGTAGTAGTGCGTTGATCTCATCTGAAGTCAATAATATTTTCTTATCATAATTATTTTTACCTTCATTATTTTCTTTACGGCCTAAAATTTTATCTCCAACTTTTTGAAATTGATCAACACCATCTATTTTATAATTCTTTGCAATAAGGTATTTTGCTTGCTGAACATCGTGCTTAAGACGAAACAAGGATATACTTTGATTAATAAATTTAAACTCGTCTTTTTCCATTTTTAAACTTTTGTAGCTCGAACTGATAGCTTTCTCAAAATCATTCAGTTCTCTGATATAAGCAAGTGAGATATTTTTTTGAGCTTCAACTAAATTAGGATCAATTGTAATTGCTTTTTCGAAGCACTCTTTTGCTTTTTGATGCTCTCCTAAGTTTTGAAATATAATTCCAAGATTATTATGAGCATTTGCAAAATTAGGATCAATTGTGATTGCTTTTTCGAAGCACTCTATTGCCTTATGATAATCTTCAAGTTCTTTAAATATTATGCCAAGGTTATTATGAGCATCTATAAAATTAGGATTAGTCTTAATTGCTTTTTTAAAACACTCTTTTGCTTTTTGATGTTCTCTCAGTTCTTTAAATATTATGCCAAGGTTATTATGAGCAACTATATTATTAGGATCAATTACAATGGTTTTTTCAAGACACTCTTTTGCCTTTTGATTTTCTTTTAAATCAACAAATATTATACCCAGATTAAGATATGCTTCTGGATAGTTAGGATTAATTGTAATTGCTTTTTCAAAACACTTTTTTGCTTTTAGACTTTCATCTAATTCTTTAAGTGCAGCACCAAGGTTATTATGAGCATTTGCAAAATTAGGATTAATTGTGATTGCTTTTTCAAAACACTCTTTTGCTTTTAAACTTTCACCTAAGCCTTGAAATATAACTCCAAGATTATTGTGAGCATCTATATGATTAAGGTCAATCTTTAAAATTTTTTTGTATAGATCTTGAGCGACTTGAATATTTTTTTTTTGATGATTTAGAACCGCTAATGCAAAAGTTTTTTTTATATCCATCTTATTTTTTTTTACGCAATCTGTGACCAAAAAGATAAGTATTATTTATTCTTCGCCCTTCATATTCATCTTTAAAATCTATTTCATCTGTTTCATGGAAATAAGCTGAATTAAATAAAACAGCTCTGTTACATTTATGAGGTACATTTACACAGTTAGCATCATTTTCTTTTAAGAATTTATAAACCGTTTCTTTTGCACCAGAATTATAATCTTGAAAGGTCCAATAGTCTGGTGCAGGTGCATCATAAACTTTTAGCCCTCCGCCATTTTTATTATTATTATATTCATCAGGTGTTATCCAAAAATTTAAATTGTGAAGAGCATAATCAGCATGAATATTAATTCCTTTACCAAGAGTTGAATCATATTTAAAACCCCAAAATCCGCCCACATCATGTGGTCCAAACAATTTAGGTAACTTCTGTTTTAGTTCAACTGCAATTTGTAAATATATTGGGTTAACAAAACCTTCTTCTGAAAAAGAGCCAAGATATTTATTGTTATATTCTTTGTTCCAAACTTTGGATATTAGGCAAAACTCACGAAGTTCTATCAACGCTTCATCTGATAAAAAATCATCAATATACATTATTTGATTAGAGCTATCAAAATACTCATCTTCAACATCTTGCCAATTTTTATTAGGGTTAATACAGCTACCAGAGATTTTTTTTGGTTTGTATGTAAAATCTGATTTATAAAATGGTAAAAGTGAACTTATTTCATCTGATGTCAATAATATTTCTTTATTGTCATTGTTTTGATGTTCTTGACGGCCTAAAATTTCATCACCCACTTTTTGAAATTGATCAACACCATCTATTTTATAATCCTTAGTAATAAGGTATTTTGCTTGTTGAACGTCATGTTTAAGTCGAAAAAAAGATATACTTTGATTAATAAATTTTAATTTTTCATGTTGTATTTTTAAAGTTTTGCAACTTAAATTGATTATTTCATCAAAATTATCTAATTTATTAATCTTCACAATTATAAGATTGTTTAAAAAATCTTTATTGTCAGAGTCTATATTGATCGCTTTCTCATAACATTCTTTTGCTTTATTAGATTCACCCAAATTTTGAAATATAATTCCAAGGTTGTTATGTGCTTTTGCATAATTGGGGTTAATTACTATTGCTTTTTCAAAACATTTCTTTGCTTTTTGATAATATTCTAGTTTTTGAAAAGTCACACCAAGATTATAATGTACATCTAAAAAGTTAGAATCTACAACAATTGCTTTTTCATAACATTTTATAGCTTTTTTATATTCGTTTAAATCATGAAATATAATTCCAAGATTGTTATGTGCTTTTGCAAAATTAGGATCAATTGTGATTGCTTTTTCAAAGCACTCTATTGCCTTTTGATGATTACCTAATTTATAAAATGTACTACCAAGGTTATTTAAGCCACTTACAAAATTAGGATCAATTGTGATTGCTTTTTCAAGATAATCTTTTGCTTTTTGATATTCTTCCATATCTACATATATTGATCCAAGGTTATTAAGTGCATTTACATTGTCAGGGTCAACTTCAATTGTCTTTTCATAACAAATTATTGCTTTTGGCAGGTTTTTAAAGCCTTTATAAATTACACCTAGGTTGTTATGTGCGTCTGCGAAACTAGGATTAATTTCAATTGCTTTTTCAAAAAAGGCTTTTGCTTTTTGATATTCGCCAAGCTCTCTATGAACACTTCCAAGATTATTTAATGAACCTAAGTGATTGGGATCTGTTTTTAAAATCTGATTGTAAAAATCTTGAGCAGTTTGAAAATTATTTTTTTGGTGATACTCGACTGCTAGTGTAAAAATCTCATTTATGTTTAAATCTTTATTTGTATTCATTTATTCCACTACTTTATAAGAGGTAATACTTTTTTTTAAATTAACTTATTTTAAACTTTATAATGAACAAACATTTATCATTGTCATTATATTTTGACTATAGTTAAGAATCATTTAGATGAGACCATAAAAATTAACACCTATCATCACCCTATCTTTTTTTCCATTATATGTTGCTGAATGACTTCGACCAGCAGGAATAATTGTTATCATTCCATTGGTCGGTAAAATTTCTTCAAAAGGGTTTTTGAGTTTAAAAACTCCTGGATTTTCACAGTTTTGATCTCCAACTGAAAGATAATACTGAAGACTATATTTTTGATTTATTAAATTATTATTCACATCAAAATTACCTAAATGAGAGTGATAATTTGAGCCACTGTTAGCACTTAAAATATTCAAAAAAGAATCCATTATAAAAACATCTGATCCAACAGCGTGGCACATGATCTTAATTAAATCTTTTTCTACAGCTTTTAGAGAAAGATAATCATTTTCAAACAAGTTGAAATTTGAGACTTTACCACTTCCAAAGAAAGGTCCTGTATCCTTTTTACTTATCTCTGTAAATTTTATCTTATACAAATCTTTGATAAGATCTGTTTCTACAGCTCTATTTGAGACAAATGTATTAAGTTTTAAAGTTTTTTGAGTATCTTGTTTTTTTATACTGTTTTGATTGGTTATTTTTTGTTGATCAATTTTAAATAATAATTCCTTATATTTTAAAATAGATTTTAAATTAACATGAGCATTGACAAAATTTGGGTTGAGTTTTATGGCTTTTTTACAGCTTGTCTCAGCCTCATCTAATCTACCAAGTTCACGTAGCGTAATGCTCAAGTTGTTATGAGCATCAGTATAATTTGTCTTAAGTTCTATTGCTTTTCTATAATTTATTTCAGCCTCATCTAGTCTTGTAAGTTTTTTAAGTATATTGCCTAAATTATTATATGCTTCAGCAAAGTCTGGTTTAAGTTCTATTACTTTTTTATAGCTTTCTTCAGATTCTTCTAATCTTCCAAGTTTATTTAGTGTGATACCTAAGTTAAAATAAATTTTAGCAGAATTAACTTTCTGCTTGATAGCTTCTCTGTAGCAAGATTCAGCTTCTTCAAATTGTTTTTCATTAATCAGAGCTGTAGTATAACTAACCCAAAATTGTTCAATACTAGGATTAGTTTCAACTGCAATTTTTAATAATGGTATTGCTTCTGCAGATTTATTTTGTGAAATTTTTATTAGTCCTAAATTATGATTGGCGTCTATTTGTGTTGGTTCAGTTTCTAATATTTTTTTATAAAGTTTTTCAGCTTCTTCAAGTTCACCTTCTTGATGAGCGGTAATAGCTTCTTGAAATAATTGATTAACTATTAATTTTAATGTCATTTAAATCTATTTTATTTTTAAATCTTTTATACATAACCGAATATGCAACTTCTAGATTTCTTGTATATAAAGCAGCATCATATAGTGTTGTTTTATTTAAATTGTTAACCAACTTGTCTTTAATAATTTTCATTTTTTCTGGGTTTTTTGCTAAGGCGATAGCTAATGATTCGTATTGATCTTGTGATGTGGTAATCAACTCAGGTAATCTAACTGCATTAAGCAAGCTAGCTGCTACCCTACCAGCAAAAGAATCACCGATACAAGTCAATACAGGTAATCCCATTCTTAGAGCATCGCTTGCTGTGGTATGAGCATTGTAAGGAAGTGTATCAATAAAAAGATCAGCTAATTGTATTCTTTTTAAATGTTCTTCATTTGGGATATAGTTGGCAAAAATTAATCTATCTTCATTAATTCCTAATTTTACCGCTTCTTTTTTTAAATTTTTAGCAGCATTAATATTGTTAACTAATAGCCATAAGACACTGCCATCAGTTGCTTTAAGTATTCTCATCCACCCAGCAAAAGTAAGAGGAGTAATTTTGTATTGATTATTAAAACAGCAAAATACGAAACCTCTATTAGGTAGTCCTACATCTTGACGTGTTAGTGAACTTTTAAAAGCACTTTTCTTAGATACATTGGGTTGATAACTGTTTGGCATATAAACAATTTTTTCTGAATAATCCTTTTCTTTTTCCTTAAGAATAAGTGTGCGATCTGCAATCAAATAATCTAAATAGTCTACCGCCATTGTTCCTGGATATCCTAAATAACTAACTTGTATTGGTGCTGTTGACATTGCAAATATGCCCTGCCTATTCATTCCTGTAAAGCCTTTCAAATCTATGGCAATATCAATCTCTAAAGATCTTACAAGTTTTACCACATCATAATCTGACATCGTTCGAACATCATGAAAATAATCAACACCTTCTTTAATCCGAATATTAAATTTATCATTAGTATCTAAACCAAACGAAAATGCATGAATTTCAAATTTTTTTCTATCGTGGTTTTCATAAAGCTCTGCAGTAAGATATGAAGTAGGATGATTCCAAAAATCAGCAGAAAAATACCCTATCTTAATTTTTTCATGGTCGTGATATTGAGGTATTCGTGGAAAAATATTAGACCTAGGAAATTTGTCATTAGAATATATTTCTGCTGCTTTTTTATGGATGCTTGGATCATCAATCAATGAGAGTAAAGCGAATGGTGTTGAGGCTTTTTCTCCATTATTAATTTTTTTTGTCAACATGTTGATATTTTTTGGTAAATCATCCCAGATACAAAAATTCATTTTTAGATGTATCAAGGCACCCAATAGATAATCTAAGTCAGGTTTTAATTGATAGGCGTATTTATAATTTGATAGTGAGTCGTCTATTCTTCCTAAAGATTTTTGCACTTCACCTAAATTGCTAAGTGCTTCTGCATAATCTACTTTATATTCTATTGCCTTTTTATAGCTTGCTTCAGCGTCATCAAATTTACCGAGGTCTTTCAAGATAACTCCTAAATTGTTGTGAGCTTCAACGAATTTTGGTTTAAGCATTATTGCTTTTTTATAACTCTCTACAGCTTCATCAGTTCTACCAAGAGCTTGCAGTGTTGCACCTAAATTGTAATAAGCCTCAACAAATTCAGGTTTGAGTGTTATTGCTTTTTTATAGCTTAATTCAGCTTCTTTAAATTTTCCAATTTCATTTAATATAAAACCTAAATTAAAATGAATTGTAACAAAGTTAGGTTTAAATTTTATCGCTTTTCTGGATATTGCCTCAGCTTCTTTAAATTTTTTTTCTCTAATTAAGGTATTGCTATAACTATACCAATATTGTTCAATGCTAGGGTTGCTTTCAACAGCAATTTTAAATAATAACAGCGCATCAGCTGATTTGTTTAATAAAACTTTAAGAACACCTAAGTTATGATTGGCGTCTGGATGTGTTGGTTGAGTTTCTAATATTTTTTGATAAAGATGATCTGCCTCTTCAAGCCTACCTTCTTGATGGGCAGTAATAGCTCGTTGTAATGTTTGGTCTGTAATCATTTTTATTAATACATTATGATCAAATCAATTAATAATCATTGTAAATATTAAAAACACCCATTCATCTTTTATTTATAATAATTCTAAAAAAAACACTTAAATTTAAAATTTTTCTAAACATTCTGTTATAAGTGAGGATATTTTATTTATTGAAAAACTAGGACATTTTGGGTGTATTTTATTTAACCCCCATGAATACTTATCTAAAGTTTTTATATCATACTCCTCCATAGTCATAAGTGTAAGACCTTTTTTTTTATAAGTTTCAATATCATGAACCCCAACGCCTCCATCAAATAAATTTTCATTAGGTAGCTTAATCAAAACATGCATTGACTCGAATGGTATTGGTCTCATAACAAAAGCAATTTTAACTTTGTTGTTAAAGCGTAAATTCCATTCTATATAAAATTCGTTTGCAAATGCTCCACAAGGGCCATTATTAATAGAAGGAGTAGATTTTTCGTCCTTCTCAATATTAATAAACCCATAAAGATTATTGATATCTTTAGAAAGTTTGTTTAAATAACCAATAATATTTTTTTCAATTAAGATATTTTTTTTTATAAGTTTTTTTGATTTTAATTTTTCTTCATAAAATCTTTTTGTATCCTTCGTTTTTTCAAACGCATAACCATAATGAAATTTTGCTTCATTTTCTAGTAAACTTCCTAAATAATAACGAGCCTGATGATCGTCAGGTTTAATAATTATATGTCTATAAAAGCTGGATATAGCCATACTCAACTTCTTTTGTTTTTTATAGTTAATACCAAGAATGAAATGGACACCGATATGGTCTGGCTTAAGCTCTATGACTTTCTTAAAATTCTTTTCAGCTTCATCTAATCTATCAAGCTTATAATTTGTAGTGCCTAAATTGTAATAAGCTTCAATATGGTCTGGCTTAAGCTCTATGACTTTCTTAAAATTCTTTTCAGCTTCATCAAATCTATCGAGGTCTCTAAATATAATACTTAAATTGAAATAAGCTTCAATATGGTCAGGTTTAAGTTCTATAACTTTCTGAAAATTTTTTTCAGCTTCATCTAATTTACCAAGTTGATAAAGTATATTGCCTAAGTCATAATAGCATTCCATAAAGTCTGGTTTAAGCTCTATTGTTTTTTTACAACTTGCTTCTGCCTCATCTAATCTGCCAAGTTTATAAAAAAAAATACTTAAATTTTTATTGGCATCAAAATTTGTTGGTTCGGTATCTAATATTTTTTTATAAAGTTTTTCAGCCTCTTCAAGTTTACCTTCTTGATGAGCTGTAACAGCTTGTTGTAATGTTTGATTAATAGTTAGTTTCATATTAAAAAAAAATCATATTTAATAAATCTTAAATATAGAATTACTACAACTAGTAACGTTTCTTCCAAAAAAATCTAAAAAAAATTGATCTAACCTATATTTGGATTCTTTCTCAATTAAAAATTTTGAAATAACATCATGTTTGATATCGCTGTCTTCAATTATTAAATAATCATCTTTTTTTAAAATAGTATCAAATAAATTTAACGTATTTTCTAAGTTAACATGAGCATCTTCTATTAAAATTTTTTTTCCTTTAAATAATTCTGAACAAGGTGGTAAATTTTGCCCATTCATCTTGTTAAGATCATACTCAATAAAAGTAATATTCTTATGATTGATTGATGGTTTTTTAATATCATAACTATAAATGTGTGTCTTCAGCCCAAGTGCAGATGCTATATCCGCAAGCCAAGTGGCGCTACCTCCTAATCCAGATCCTAATTCAATAATAGTATCAGGTTTAACTTCTTGAAGTATCATCGAAAATATTGCTAAGTCAAAAGTAGTTTTACACAAATCAACTTCTTTCCATTTAATAGTTGAGTGAGCACCTTGAGAAAGCAAGTAAGGAAATCCTCTATATAATTTATTTTCAGACTTTACCTCTAATTGACTTTTAATTCTTGACGAATATAGCACAAAACGTTTTTCTTTTGAAAATAGTTCTTTCTCAAAAATATCACAAAAATCAAATTCTTGACTCGTTTCTCCTCTTAACTGAGACAGCACTGCATTATCAAAAAAAGTAGGAATACTATTTTGTTTTTGTAATTTTTTTACTAATTTAGGAATAACATTTTGTAAATTAGCCTTAGAAACTGTTTTTTTAGATTTCAATTGTAAATGTTTAACAAAATAATCCCAATACTTTTCAAATTCGCCGAGTCCTAAAAAAATTTCAGCAAGATTAATAAGGGCTTTTTCATGGTTAGGATTAATCTTAATTACTTTTTCATAAAAACTTTTTGCTTTTAGATTGTCTCCTAATTCAACAAATATTACACCTAGATTGAAATAAGCTTCAATATGGTCAGGTTTAAGTTCTATAACTTTCTGAAAATTTTTTTCAGCTTCATCTAATTTACCAAGTTGATAAAGTATATTGCCTAAGTCATAATAGCATTCCATAAAGTCTGGTTTAAGTTCTATTGTTTTTTTACAACTCGTTTCTGCCTCATCTAATTTGCCAAGTTTAAGAAGTAAAATACTCAAGTTTTTATTGGCATCTAAATTTGTTGGTTCGGTATCTAATATTTTTTTATAAAGTTTTTCAGCCTCTTCAAGTTTACCTTCTTGATGAGCTTTAATGGCTTGTTTTAATGTTTGGTCAGTAATCATTATTATTTTTATTTTTTAACCGCATATTATATGTCTAATTATTTTTTGTATTTGGTATTAAATCAAAGGAAACAATAATTCTATCTGTATCGGTCGTAAAAGGAATTGTTCGATGATAAAGAGATGATGGAAATAAAACAATATCTCCAACTTTTGGTTTATGTATTACTTTTAGTGAGTTATCATCAGAATAGTGCGGCCCATTCAAATTAAATTCTATAGCTCCTTCATTTTTATCAAGTGTTGGCACAACTTTTAAGTAAATAACTCCACTCAACCAACCTGATGGGTGGCAATGAGCAGTTTGATACCCTTGTTTTTTTAAATTAATATACCAACTAAATAAATCATTTTCATAAGGCCATTTTTTAATAAAAGAGCAAGATTCATTTTTAAATTTTAGACAATACTTATCAATTTCGTCTAAAATTATTGACCTAAGTTTATTCATTTTTTCTTGGGGGTTTTTAAATAAATTGAGTTTATTACCTGAATGATAACCGTTAAAGGTGGTTCTCCCAAAGGGTTCCCACCTAGTTTTTACATTTCCCAATTCTTTAATTGCCTCATTAATAAATAAATTAGATTTTTTTAGATGAGATGAAATATTGGAAGTATGTATAAAATCTATTGGATTGTTACAAAAGTTATGTTTTGTAATTTTTTTTTGTTTATAAGAAATAAATGCAGAAAATGCTGCAACTCTTAAATTTTTATCATCTAGATCTGAATATTTCTCAATACGTTCATAGATTTCTTCCGTCTTTCCTAAGGCATATAGACATGTTAATGATCGCCACCTTGAGTCTGAAGTGTTACAAATATCAAAATCTCTCAATGCTAATTCAAAATTTTTTTTTTCAAATAAGGTTTCTCCCTTACCAAATAATGCATCTTTCCAACCTGGTTTTAAGTTTAGGGCTTTGGAATAAATCTCTTCAGATTCATCTAGTTTATTAAGCTTACGTAAAGTTGCAGCCAAACTAATGTAAGTTTCAAAAAAATTAGGTTTAAGTTCTATTGCTTTTTTATAATTTTTCTCTGCTTCCTTGTATCTTCCAAGTTCTTCCAGTGTGGATGCTAAATTATTATAAACGATAGCATCATCATCCTTAAATTCTATTGCCTTTTTATAATTTTTCTCTGTTTCTTCTAATCTATCAAGATCTTTCAGGGTATTTGCTAAATTATAATAAGCTTCAAAAAAATTAGGTTTAAGTTCTATTGCTTTTTTATAATTTTTCTCTGCATCTTCTAATTTATCAAGTTTATTGGATATATTACCTAAGTTGTAATATGTGTTTGGTGAAGATGGTTTAAACTCTATCACTTTTTTATAGCTCTCCTGAGCCTCCTCTAACCTATCAAGTTTATACATTATGGTACCTAAGTTGTTATGGGCCTCAATATAATTTGGTTTAAGCTCTATAGCTTTTTTGTGATTTTCTACAGCTTCATTAATTCTATTAAGTTTAAATAATGTTTTAGCAAAGTTATTATAAGCTTCAGCAAAATCTGGTTTAAGTTTTATTAATTTTTTATAATTTTCCTCAGCCTCTTTTAGCCTTCCAAGGCTAAATAACAGAACACCTAAATTATTAATAGCCATTAGATGTATTGGTTGAGTTTCTAATATTTTTTGATAAAGACGCTCAGCTTCTTCAAGTTTACCCTCTTTATGTACCTTTATAGCTTGGTTGATACTTATTGTCATAATGAATAAATTTTACCATTGTTATTATATTCTTACCATATCAAAAATAACAAATGATTAAGAGTCTATAAAATTTTATTCAAAATTTGAGTTTTGATATGTTGACAAATGGTCTACTGTTAGAATTTATTTGGAAATGTTATTTCACAAAATCAACATTAATTATTCTATTTAATTAATTATTATCTAAATAATACTATAAAAATTAACACCGATCATAATTCTATCTATTTTTCCATCATATACCACGGAGTGCATTCTGTCGGCAGGAAAAATCATTATCATACCTTCGGTTGGTAAAATTTTTTCTTCAGGATCGTAAAGTGTTAAAACACCTGGTTCATTGGAATTTTGATCTCCTATAGAAAGATAGTAAGTGAGACTATACTTTTGATTATTTAGCCCATGAAATTTATCAAAATCAGTAATATGACAATGACGTTTTAAGGCACTTCCAGCACTTAGAATATTAAAAAAAGATTCCATTATATAAATATCAGATTTCACAGTCTGCTTCATAATATTAATCAAATCTTTTGAGACAGTCTTTATAATAGAACAGTCATTTTCAAACAATTTATAGTCTGAAGATCTACCATTTCCATAGCGAGGATCTTTTTCTAATTTATCTAATGGTGTAGCATTTATTTTGTATAATTTATTAATAAGTTCTGATTCAACACTTCTATATGAGGTAAATTGATTGATATTTAATTTACTGGAAGAAATTAAGTTGTCAGTTTTATTTTTCTCATCTTGTTTTATTGTCTGTTTGATAATTAATAATAATTCATTTTGTTTTAGCATAACATCTAAATTGCTATGAGCAGTATTAAAATCCGGTTTAAGCTCTATTGCTTTTTCATAACAACTTTTTGCTTTTTCATATTCTTTTAAATCTTTAAATATAGTTCCAAGATTATTATATGCCTGATCTAAATTTGGTTTAAGCGCTATTGCTTTTTCATAACAACTTTTTGCTTTTTGATTTTCTCTTAATAAATGATGAACTTCACCTAAATTATTATAAATTTCTGCAAAATCTGGTTTAAGCTCTATAGCTTTTTCATAACAACTTTTTGCTTCATCTAGTCTACCGAGATCTTTCAAAATAAGACCTAAATTATTATGAGCTTCTACGAATTCAGGTTTAAGTGTTATTGTTTTTTTGTAGATTACCTCAGCCTCTTTAGGTTTTTTTAATTCATTTAGTATGAAACCTAAATTAAAATGAACTTTAATAAATTCAGGTTTAAGTTTTATTGCTTTCCTAGAAATTGTTTCTGCTTCCTCAAGTTTATTGTCTTTAACAAGTGCATCTATGTAGCTAATCCAATACTGCTCAATATTAGAATTACCTTCAAGGGCTATCTTAAAAAATGGCAGTGCATCATCTGGTTTATTTAGTAAAACTTTTAGAGCGCCCAGGTTATGATTGGCATCTGAATGTATTGGCTGGGTTTCTAATATTTTTTGGTATAGAGTCTCAGCCTGCTCTATTTTACCTTTGTGTTGAAATATAATAGCTAAATTATTATTAGCATCTAGGTAGTTCGGTTCAATTTCTAGTATTTTTTTGTATAAATGTTCGGCCTCTTCAACTTTACCATCATTTTGTGCAATAATAGCTTTTTCGAATAGTTGATTAACTTTTAATTCCATTGTGAGCACTATTTATCACTAACTTGTATGATAGTATAGTCATGCTAAGGTTGTTAATTTAGATCAACACTATTTGTAGCCACATCATCAGGTATCACATCAAATACTAATACTGTACGCTCTTCATTAGATTCAAATGGAATTGTATGATGATGCAAAGAGGCTGGGAAGAAACACAAACTTCCAGTCACTACATCCATTATTTTTCTTAGATTTTGCTTTGTTTCTCTTTCAAATCCAGGTTCATTAATAATGGATAAAACTAAATTACCACTATCAGTTTTTAATTTTGGTGGCACATTTATATAAATGCTGCCACTCAACCAACTATTGTCATGTATATGAGGGGATATTTTACCTCCACTTTTCATATTTATAATCCAACTTTTAAGTTCAAAATTAGTTGGCCAATTCTTTAAAAATCCTTCATTACTATCTTTAAAATGAGCACGATATTTTTCTACTTCTAATAATATAATATCTTTAATTTTTTCTAAAGAATCATCTTTTTTATTAAACAGATTGCCATCCGTTTGCTCACCGTTCGTTAAAAGATCTTGGCGCTTAGAAGAAATATCACTTTTTTTTAAAGTATCTTTTATAGGTTTGACAAAGATATTTTTAAAATCATATTCTTTAGTTAAGTCAGTTTTTAAAGCGTATTTTAATGGTTCTCCACAAAATGGATTTGATCTCTTGGTTTCAAATTTGATTTCTGAACGAGAAATGAGTGAACCAAGATTAGCATTGTTCTCTCCTTCTTTTATACGTTCGTCTAATTCTTTCAAAAAAAGAGATTTGTCACCTAATTTATACAAGCATTTCAATATGAGGTCCCTACTTTTTTTTGTATTCACCTGTCTAAGTGCCAATATGCTTTCTTTGTATTTTTCTTCAGTGTAAAAGATGTGACCTAAATTATAATGGGCCACAGGGCTATTTGGATCTACTAATAAAGCTTTTTGATAACAATCTATTGCATTTTGGTAATCACCTCTTTCCATAACAATTGACCCAAGATTATTTAGTGCATTTACATGCTTGGGGTTAATTATTAGTGTTTTTTTTAAACTTTCTTCTGCCTCTTTAGGTCTAATAAGTTTATGTAGTGTGGCAGCTAAGCTATTATGCGCTTCAGCATGATCTGATTTTAATTCTATTACTTTTTTATAGCTTGCTTCAGCTTCTTCTAATTTATTAGATTGATAAAATATATTTCCAAGACCATTATAAGCCTCCACAAATTCAGGTTTGAGTGTTATTGCTTTTCTGTAAAGTATTTCTGCTTCTTTTAATTTTCCAAGTTTTGTTAGTAGAACAGCTAAGTTAAAATGAATTATAAAAAATTTTGGTTCCAGCTCTATTGCTTTTCGGTAGATTGCTTCAGCTTCTTTAAATTTTTTTTCTCTAATTAGTGTGCTTCCATAGCTAATATAAAATTGTTCAATATTAGAATTACTTTCAAGGGCTATCTTAAAAAATGGTAGTGCATCAGCTATTTTATTTTGTGAGACTTTTAGAGCACCTAAGTTATGATTAGCATCTGGATGTGTTGGCTGAGTTTCTATTATTTTTTGATAAAGAAATTCGGCTTCATCTAATTTGTCCTTAAACTGAAGTATGACAGCCAGGTTATTATTTGCTACTAAATGTGCTGGTTCAATTTCTAATATTTTTTGATAAAATCTTTCAGCTTCATCAAGATTATTATGTTGATTTGCAATAATAGCTTTTTCTAATAATTGATTAACTGTTAGTTTCATTGTTGATAAAATTTTATCATTACTAGTATAATGTAGCTATAATCAAAATTCTATGAGATTTTACCATATCAAAGTAATTTTGAGTAATTGATATTAAATTTTTTTTGTTCATTAACGTGATATTAAAACATTTCCTAAAAATAAATTATCTAATGCCCCTCTTGAAAAAGAAGATAAAGCATCATGAGGTGATTCCACTTTTGTAAAAGTATTTCTTGATTTAACTTGAATACCCATATTCTTGTATCCATGGCTCTAGTCTTGATTTATATGGTTCTAAATATTCTTCATAACATTTCCAGCGGTTGGAAGCGGTGTTATAGATTGGCTTCACAACTTGTGGATAACTTGGTGTGTAAATTCTATCTCTAGCAAGTGCTGTCTTTTGATAATTAATTAACTCCTTTTCCCATTTTAAATTCAAGAAAGTTAGAAGCTTAGAAATGTTTCCCTTAAAATCAAACACCAATTCTTCGTAATGAATTCTATGGATATCTAGCGAGTATCTTTCCTGGCTAAACTTAAGAAATTCCATCGCGGTACAATAAAAATCAGCTATCCTCTCTAGGTCAACCATAATTGCCATAGCAGGATTTAGCTCAAAGTTTTGCATCCAGCAACTCAGGACACAGTCAAGTGGATGTCGCAAAGCTACAACAAACTTTGCGTTTGGAAAAATTTGATTAATTAGAGGGAGCTGTAAAATGTTAAGAGGTAGCTTATCTATTACTACTTGTTTTTTACCAACCTCGATATACTTCTTCAATTCCTCTAAGTAAAAGCCACTTGCAATTTCTGCTGCTGCATTATCTATATCTTCAACTGTGGAAATAGCTGTAACGTTTCCCAAGCTTTTATTCATTTTTTCTACCATTGGTAGTTCTTCTACAACATCTATATTTGAATGGGTTCTTAAAATAGTGTCTAACAGGGTTGTACCAGATCTTGGGAAGCCGATTAAAAAAGTAGGCTGAATCCATTTTGGTTTAATAACCGACTTGTATAACTTTTGTTGCTGTAGTTGTTCAATCTGGAAAAGTTTTTCTCTTTGGTTATTAAAGTAATTTTCTGATTGTTGTTTCTTGTATTTCTGACTATCTTTCACATATTCGTTCATAGACTTGAATTCTTCATGTGCAGCACTGTAGTCTTTCTTATGATGATACCAGTCAGCTTTAAGCTTCATTAAATACAGTTTTTTTTCTTCAGATAATTCATCTTTGTTAATTTTTTTTATGAGCTCTTCAACCATCTCATAATCTTTCTCTCTAAATAGAATTAGTGCCTCGTAGAATAAAAAGTCTGCTTCTTTCTCAACAACTTTTACTTTCGCATTTTTTATAACCAACAAAGCCTCATCTACTTTATTAGTTTTTTCCAAGAGTTCACATAAGTTGAGATAGGCGTCAGCAAAGTCAGCTTTTAATGTTATCGCTTTTCTGTAACTTGCTTCAGCATCTTTTAATCTGCCCCGTTCTTTGAGTGTGTTACCCAAGTTATTGTAGGCTTCAGCAAAGTCAGCTTTTAATGTTATCGCTTTTCTGTAACTTGCTTCAGCATCTTTTAATCTGCCCTGTTCTTTCAGTAAGACACCCAAGTTGTAGTAGGCTTCAGCATAGTCAGGCTTTAGTGTTATCGCTTTTTTGTAATTTGCTTCAGCTTCTTTTAATTGGCCCTGTTTTTGTAGTAAGACACCCAAGTTGTAGTGAGCTTCGACATAGTCAGGCTTTAATGTTATCGCTTTTTTGTAATTTACTTCAGCTTCTTTTAATTGGCCCTGTTCTTTCAGTAGGACACCCAAGTTATTGTAGGCTTCAGCATAGTCAGGCTTTAGTGTTATCGCTTTTTTGTAATTTGCTTCAGCTTCTTTTAATTGGCCCTGTTTTTGTAGTAAGACACCCAAGTTGTAGTGAGCTTCGACATCCTGTGGATTTAGTTGTACAGATTTTTGACTAGCAACTAACGATTCATTTATCTTGCCTATTTGTTTAAGCACAGCGGCAAGCACTTTCCAGGCAAATGGATGTTTGGGAAATTCTTCAGTGAGGGATAGTGATAATTTTTCAGTATCAGTATATTTTCCAGTTTGATATAATTTTAAGAGAAATTCTAATTGTTGCCGAGATGGTTCTAAAACATTAACAATAGGTTTTTTCATAAAAAAAGACCCTACCAAAGCCCTAATCAGGTGTCTAGGTGATGGAATTAGGTTAATGAGCACCCAGAAAATTGTCTAGTTTTTTTCTAAGTTTCTTAATGTTTACGCCAAGTATATTTTAATAACTGAGTAAGCATAAGGGTTTTAGGCTGTCAGAGGCGGGTGTCGAGAGTCAGGTGTTATTTCACTGTTACAATCTGTGTCAAAGAGAAGCTAGTCAACTCTTATAAAGATATTACTGATGATAAATTTCAAGAAGCTGTTGATTACATTAACCTTTTGAAAGAGAACCCAAGTTAAGCAAGATAACATCTAAACATTAACGTGATATTAAAACATTTCCTAAAAATAAATTATCTAATGCCCCTCTTGAAAAAGAAGATAAAGCATCATGAGGTGATTCCACTATAGGTTCTCCCGGAAGATTGAAAGAAGTGTTTAATAGAATGGGGTAGCCTGTTTTTTTTTCTACCTCTAAAAGTAATAAATATAATATTTCATTATCTTTTTTATTTACTGTTTGAATCCGAGCAGTTTCGTCAAAATGAGTAATTGCAACTAGTCCTTTATCTAAAACTTTAACATTTCTCATCATAACTGGTGAGCTAGTATTAATATCAAAATATTGATTAGCTTTTTCTTCTATTACAACTGGTGCATATGGTCGATACCTATCTCTACACTTCATATAATGATCCAAAATATGTTTAGTGGTAGGACTGCTAGGGTTTGCTAAAATACTTCGATTACCTAAAGCACGGGGACCAAATTCACTTCCCCCTTGAAACCAACCAAATATTTTTTCTTTCTTAATTAAATCTGCAGCATGTTCAAATAACTCTTTATCTGAAAGAACTTTGTGAGAAAAATTATACTCTGCTACTGCTTCCATTATTTCTTCATGACTATACTTTCGACCATAATAGTCTGTTATTACTGAAGATTTTCTTTTGTAACCAAGCTGAATACTTGCTGCTAGTCCAGCTCCAATTGCTGTACCATTATCTTCAACAGATCCGTTTAAAACAACATTTTTAAATAAGTTGCTACTTTTTATTCTCTCATTAGCCACTACATTTAAAGCTACACCACCACAATAATAAAGTGTGTCTGTAGGATATTTTTCTTTAAGAATGCCAAGTAATTTTAAAATCACATCTTCAGTTTCTGACTGTACTTTCAGTGCTAAATTCTGATGATGTTTGCTATTTGATAGGTCTAAACTAAGTATATTTGGATCTTTAAAATTTTTTTTTAACTCTATAAAGTTTAGATTTAGCTCACATTTGTCAGTAATTGAAAGACTTGTTTTCTCACTCATTTGATCTACATCCCCAAACGCAGCTAACCCCATTACTTTGCCAGCATCATTTCTTGAACCACAACAATAAAGTGATGCCCATTCCCAATACTGACCAATACTTTGAAGTAGATCGGTGCCTTTATTAATTTCATCATTTGGATGATGGCTTGGACTAAATCTGTAAATTAATGAACTAGTCAATCCATCAAACCAATAGGCTGAAATCACCTCTTTGCCACCAAATTGTATGTAATCAATAACTTTAGAATGATATTTTTCCCTCACATTAAAAAACAATCTATCTTCTTCTAATGATCCACTTCCATCAATAATTAAGATTATTCCTGGTTCTAAATTTCCATAATGAGCAATATATTCCATATGTGAAAAATGATGAGGCACATAAAATGTTTCTGCATATTTTTTAGGAATACCTCCAATATAACGAAATAAATCTAAATCATTAATTTTTGTTAACTTCTGGGGCGTACATAAAGCTATCGCTTCAATATCTGAATATTCAAAATCTGCAGCGTCCAAGCAATAATGCACACACTTTGCTGTCAATTTTATATCTCTTTCCAAGGGCAAGGGTTGTCTCTTTACACGTGAAATTCTTTCGGCTTGAATTGCTGATTTTACCTTGCCATCACAGATAAGGGCCACACTACCATTGTGATGGGTATTAATTCCTAAAATTATACTCATTATTTAATTTATTAAGTTTTTATAAAATTATTTAAAATTTTTCTAGCAAAATTTTTGTTCTTACATAGTGCCAAACTCCTACTAACAACCAACCAACCAAGATCCTCTGTCACAGTATTTTTTATAAGATTTTTTGCATCTTGAATGTTTTTGGCTGCCAATTCTTCTGATAGTAAAAAATCTTTATTTTCAAATTTGTATTGACAATAGCTTATCTTGATTAAAATTTTATTATTTGTCTCTACTAATTTCAGAATTAAATTTATGTCAACAGTCTCAAAGAGAAATTTAGTTAAGTTATTCAAGTTACTGTTTTTTTTTCCTATCATAAGTAATTTAACATAAATTTGTGAAAACTCTTTTATATCACCTTTAGCTAGTAAGTTTCGGCCGCGCAAACACCAAGACTTTATAAATCCATCAATATATCTTTTAATATTAGTAATCTTATTTGTACAAATTTTTGATAAAAGGTCTTTAGAGTTTTCCCAATCACCTTTATTAATACTATTTACCATATCAATAAACTCTGATTCTAATAATATTGCCTTATTGTAGCTTGCTTCAGCTTTATCTAGTATGCCAAGTTGTTCTAGTGCAATACCTAAGTTTTTGTGGGCTTCGCTATCCTGAGGATTTAAATGTACAGATTTTTGAAGAGCGACTAAAGACTCCTTTATCCTTCCAGTTTTATTGAATATGGCTCCAAGCACTTTCCAGGCAAGTTGATTTTTGGGAAATTCTCTAGTGATAGATAACGATAATTTTTCAGCATCAACATATCGACTAGCTTTAAAGTATTTTAAGAGATCATATAATTGTTGATTAGATGGACTTGAATAATTACTTTCAAATTTTTTTTTCATAAATTACTTTATTAAAATGATTAAAAAACTCAACATGATCTAGGTTTATTAAGTTGTTATATTATAAGAATATTTGTTAACTTAATCAATTATCTAGCTAATTTTTATACATAATGTAATGAAAATAAAAACAGAAATTGTACACTTTTAAGTTTTTTTGCTAGGATGACTGATAATTTTTTATGTTGACCTGTTAAGAAATTATAAATTAAAGAATTAGAGTTTATTTATATTAAATGGAACTAACTATTAATCAAAAACTTCAAAAAGCTCTTATTCTTCATAAAGAAGGTAAACTAGAAGAAGCTGAAACACTTTATCAAAAAATATTAAAAACTGACCTGAAACATGCAGATGCCAATTATAATTTAGGAGTTCTAAAAATTTCACTTAATAAATCAGCTGATGCTATTCCATTATTTAAAACAGCAACTGAAACACATCCAAATATAGATCAATATTGGATAAGTTATACAAATGCACTTATTAATGAAAATCAACTTAAAGAAGCTGAAGTGAGTTGTAAAAAAGCAATAGAGCTTAAACCAAAGTCTCCATCAATTTATTTTAACTTAGCAGTTACACTAAATAAACTTAAGAGATTTGATGAAGCTGAAACGAGTTATAGAAAAGCAATAGAACTTAAACCAGATTATGCTGAAGCCCACAATAATATTGGTGTAATATTATTTGGACTTAACAGATTAGATGGGGCTAAAGAAAGTTACCAAAAAGCAATAGAACTTAAACCAGATTATGCTGAAGCCCACAATAATATTGGTATAATATTATTTAGACTTAACAGATTAGATGAAGCTAAAGAAAGTTATCAAAAAGCAATAGAGCTTAAACCAAAGTCTCCATCAATTTATTTTAACTTAGCAGTTACACTAAATAAACTTAAGAGATTTGATGAAGCTGAAACGAGTTATAGAAAAGTGATAGAACTTAAACCAGATTATGCTGATGCTTATAAGAATCTAGGTATTACAATATATGATCTAGGTATAACACAGCAAAATGTAAACAGATTTGATGAAGCTATAACAAATTGTAAAAAAGCAATTGAGCTTAAACCAGATTTTGCAGAGGCTTATTGTACTCTAGGTCTTTTACAGTCGGGGCTTGATAAATTAGTTGAAGCTGAAGAAAGTTATAAAAAAGCAATTGAACTTAAACCAGATTATACTGAAGCATATAATTTTCTTGGTATTTTGTATAAACAACAAGGAAGAATGAGTTTAGCTCTGTTAAACTTTTATAAAATTTTAGAAATTAAACCTGAATACCTTCAGGCACGTTACCATTTAGTAAGTGCACTAGAGAATGAGGCAAAAATACAGTACCGTAAAGCATTTGAACAAATGACTTTAAATTCTAAACCATTTGATGCGAATTTATATAAAACCAAAGTTGTAAAGAAAAATATTTTGATAGATATTAATACTATTAAACATCTTAACAAACTATCTGAAGACACAAATAAATTGTACGGAACGTATTATAAAAAAAATAATAAAAAAAAATATTATGCTGTAAATATGGGTGCCTGTGGAATTTTTGCAAATGAATTTTATATGCAATGGAATTCACGTTTTGAAAATCAGGTTAAATTTGTTCTTATAAAACTTCAAATCAACAATGATGGTGTTCATACTTTGATTGAGTTACCAAATAAAGATTTATTCGATGGTGGCAATGGTGTTCACAAATACGATAAATATGATTTTTCAAAATTGAAACTAACGATTATGGAAAAATATAATCTAGAAACTTTAGATAAGAATACTTGGGGGCTGAGAATAACTGAACGTGATTATTGTCCCAATATTTCAGTGAACAAAATATCATTACTTATAGCAAAATATTTGGATGATATTTACTATCAACATTAATTGAAATTTATTTCAAATCTTTTCACACTATTAACATCAAGTCTATTTTAATAACTGAGTAAGCATAAGGGTTTTAGGCTGTCAGAGGCGGGTGTCGAGAGTCAGGTGTTATTTCACTGTTACAATCTGTGTCAAAGAGAAGCTAGTCAACTCTTATAAAGATATTACTGATGATAAATTTCAAGAAGCTGTTGATTACATTAACCTTTTGAAAGAGAACCCAAGTTAAGCAAGATAACATCTAAACATTAACGTGATATTAAAACATTTCCTAAAAATAAATTATCTAATGCCCCTCTTGAAAAAGAAGATAAAGCATCATGAGGTGATTCCACTATAGGTTCTCCCGGAAGATTGAAAGAAGTGTTTAATAGAATGGGGTAGCCTGTTTTTTTTTCTACCTCTAAAAGTAATAAATATAATATTTCATTATCTTTTTTATTTACTGTTTGAATCCGAGCAGTTTCGTCAAAATGAGTAATTGCAACTAGTCCTTTATCTAAAACTTTAACATTTCTCATCATAACTGGTGAGCTAGTATTAATATCAAAATATTGATTAGCTTTTTCTTCTATTACAACTGGTGCATATGGTCGATACCTATCTCTACACTTCATATAATGATCCAAAATATGTTTAGTGGTAGGACTGCTAGGGTTTGCTAAAATACTTCGATTACCTAAAGCACGGGGACCAAATTCACTTCCCCCTTGAAACCAACCAAATATTTTTTCTTTCTTAATTAAATCTGCAGCATGTTCAAATAACTCTTTATCTGAAAGAACTTTGTGAGAAAAATTATACTCTGCTACTGCTTCCATTATTTCTTCATGACTATACTTTCGACCATAATAGTCTGTTATTACTGAAGATTTTCTTTTGTAACCAAGCTGAATACTTGCTGCTAGTCCAGCTCCAATTGCTGTACCATTATCTTCAACAGATCCGTTTAAAACAACATTTTTAAATAAGTTGCTACTTTTTATTCTCTCATTAGCCACTACATTTAAAGCTACACCACCACAATAATAAAGTGTGTCTGTAGGATATTTTTCTTTAAGAATGCCAAGTAATTTTAAAATCACATCTTCAGTTTCTGACTGTACTTTCAGTGCTAAATTCTGATGATGTTTGCTATTTGATAGATCTAATTTAAATATGTTGGGCTCTTTAAAGTTTTTTTTAAGTCTTTTATAATCTACATTAACTTTCCCAGTATCTGAAATTGAAAGAATCTCTTCTTTATCAATTTGATCTTTTTCACCAAACGCAGCTAACCCCATTACTTTGCCAGCTTTATCACGTGAGCCACAACAATAAAGTGATGCCCATTCCCAATAATGACCAATACTTTGACCAAGTAATCCTCCATCTTGATTACTTTTATCAAAAGTTAGCCATGATGGGCTAAACCGGTAAATTAATAAACTTTTTTGACCATCAAACCAATAGGCTGATATCACCTCTTTGCCACCAAATTGTATGTAATCAATAACTTTAGAATGATATTTTTCCCTCACATTAAAAAGTGATCTATCGTTTTCAGGTGAACCCCCTCCATCAATAATTAAGATTATTCCTGGCTCTAAATTTCCATAATGAGCAATATATTCCATATGTGAAAAATGATGAGGCACATAAAAAGTTTCAATATATTTTTCAGGGACACCACCAATAAGATTAAACAAATCTTTGTTATTAATCTTTTTTATATTTTTATGTGTTGATATACCAATGGCCTCAATATCTGAATGATGAAAACCAGTTGCATCCAAGCAATAACTTACACAGTTTTGCATCAATTTTATATCCTGATCTAAATATAGGGCTTGTCGTTTTTGACGAGAAATTCTTTCTGCTTGAATGCTAGACTTTACCTCGCCATCAGAGATAAGAGCCACACTACCATTGTGTGCAGTATTAATTCCTAGAACTATACTCATTATTTAATTTCCTCTAATTTGACAAGTAGATTATTTAAATTTTTTCTTGCAAGGTTTTTATTTTTGAATAAAGACAAGCTTCTTCTAATGATCATCCAACCTTTATTTTCTGTTCCAATCTCGCTTATTAAATTTCTAGCATCTTTAATGATTGATGTGGCTAATACTTCAGATTCTAAAAAGTCTTCTTTTTGAAATTTGTATTGACAATAGCTCAAATTGATTAAAATTTTATCCTCTGGTTTCATTAATTTTAGAACTGTATTAATATCAATTTTATCAAAAAAAGATTTTATTAAGTAATCTATATCTTTATTTCTCTCTCCAATAATAAATAACTTAGTTAAAATTTTAATTAATTCTTTTATACCACCCTCACTTAGTAACTTGTGAGAAAATACACACCAAAGATATATAAAATAGTTAACATTTTTTTCTGTATCAAATATTTTTTTTTTACACATTTTTTCTAAAAGTTCTTTAGAAAGTTGCCAATCACCTTTGTTTATAATGTTTGAAATAGGAATAAAGTCCGGATTAAGTGCAATTTTTTTAATATAAATTTTTCTAGATTCAGCTGCTCTACCAGAATCCTTAAATAATATACTGAGATTATCATATGCTTCAAGAAACTTTGGGTTTAACTCTATCGTTTTTTTGTAACTTATTTCAGCTTTCTCTACTTGACCATTCAAATTGAATGTGACACCTAAATTGAAATGGGCCTCTACATAACTAGGATCAAACTCTATTGCTTTTTTATAACTTGCCTCAGCTTCTTCTAATCTATTAAGATTTTGTAGAACTGTACCTAAGTTATTATGAGCTTTAGCGAAATCTGGTTTGAGCTCTATTACTTTTTTGTAACTTATTTCAGCTTCTTCTAGGGTTTTTTTTGATTTGGCAATTTTATTTAATATATTACCTAAGCTAAAATGAGCATCTATAAAATTAGATTTTAACTTTATTGCTTTTTTATAACTTACTTCGGCTTCTTCTAATTTTTTAAGATTTTGTAATGCTGAACCTAAATTATAATGCACTTCAGCAAAATCTGGATTAAGTTCTATTATCTTTTTGTAACTTGTTACAGCTTCCTCAAATTGTCTTTCTTTAATAAGAGCATCAGCATAACCAATCCAAATTTGTATTACATTTGGATTAACTTCAGTAGCAATCTTAAGTAATGGCAGTGCCTCCCCTGATCTATTTAATGAAATTAATAGAAGCCCTAAATTATGATTAGCATCTACTTGTCGTGATTCAATTTTTAATATTTCTCGATAAAGATGCTCTGCTTCTTCAAGTTTACTTTCTTGATGAGCGCTAATGGCTTGGACTAAAAGTTGATTGATAGTTGCTTCCATTTTTTATTTATAGAAGACTATAAAAATTAACACCAATCATCAATCTATCCTTTTTTCCATTATAAACTGCTGAGTGAATTCGGCTAGCAGGAATAATCATTATCATACCGTTGGATGGTAAAATTTCATCATCAGGATCTTGAAGTTTAAAAATTCCTGGTTCACTACAATTTTGATCTCCTACAGAAAGATAATACTGAAGGCTGTACTTTTGATTAATTAAACCCTTAGTTTTATCAAAGTTATTTACGTGGCTATGAGGAAATGAACCACCTCCAGCAACCAAAAGATTAAAAAAGGAATCTATTATAAAGATATTTGATTTAACGGCCTGCTTCATAATATTAATCAAATCCTCTTCTACAGTTTTAATAATAGAGGAATTATTTTCAGATGATGTTTTAAATAATTGAAAATTTTCTGAATGTCTACCTTTTCCAAAAAAAACACCTTTTGTATTATTTAATTTTTTTGAACTCATTTTATTCAAACAAGTAACAAGCTCTTCTTCCACTGCTCTGCTAGAAATAAATGGATTAGATTTTAATCTTATACTAGAGCTGGTTTCACTAAGTTTATTTTTCTGATTAGATTTTTTTTCTTGTAGAATTTTCTTTAACAATTCATTTTGTCTCAACATGACACTTAAGTTTGAATGGGCATCTGTAAAATCTGGATTAAGTTCTATTGCTTTTTTATAGCTTGCTTTAGCTTCTTCAAATTTATCAAGTTGGTGTTGTGTAACACCTAAGTTGCTATGTGCTTGTACATAGTTTTGATTAAGCTCAATTGCTTTTTTGTAACATTTCTCAGCTTCTTCTAATTTATTAAATTTTAATAATATATTCCCTAAGCTATTGTAATTTTCAACATAAACTGGATTAAGTTCTATTGCTTTTTGAAAAGCTACGATAGCCTCATCAGATTTGTCAAGTTCGTGCAATGCATCACCTAAATTACTATAGACTTCAGCAAAGTCTGGTTTAAGTTCTATTACTTTTTTATAACATGCAATAGCTTCAGACAATCTTTGAAGTTTAGATAAAATGACACCTAAAATATAGTGTGCAGCAACAAATTTAGGTTTAAGTATTATTGCTTTTTTCGATATTTTTTCAGCTTCTTCAAATTGTTTTTCATTAATCAGAGCTGTAGTATAACTAACCCAAAATTGTTCAATACTAGGATTAGTTTCAACTGCAATTTTTAATAATGGTATTGCTTCTGCAGATTTATTTAATGAAATTAATAGAAGTCCTAAATTATGATTAGCGTCTACATGTTTTGGCTCGTTTTCTAATATTTCTCGATAAAGATATTCTGCATCTTTAAGTCGACCTTCTTTATGAGCTAGAATAGCGTTATTAATAGACTTTTCCATAATTAATATTATTTATCACTGGCAGCGTGGTATGACCATGGTAAAATTGCTAATTTGGTAACACATCAAATGCTAGCACTATACGTTCTTCTTGTGCTTCAAATGGAATTGTACAATGATGCAAAGAAGATGGAAACAAACATAAGCTTCCTGTAACTACATCTATGCTTTTTGTATTTTTGATTGAATCATGCATTTTATCATCTAACCCAACTACAAGATTACCACTATCAGATTTTACTTTTGGTGGTACATTTATATAGATACTTCCACTAAGCCAACCGTTTTCATGAATATGAGAGGTCAAATTACCTCCATTTTTCATAGAAATCAGCCATCCTTTAATAATATAATTTTTTGGCCAATTCTTTAAAAAACCCTCTTCACTATCTTTAAAGTGAACTACATATTTTTCTATTTCTGAATAGACAATATCTTGCATTTCTTTAGCACCTGAACCCACTTGGTTAAATATATTACCATTAGTTTGTACACCGTTTGTTAAAAGAGTTTGATGCCTAGAAGAAAAGTTACCTTGCTTTAAGAAATCTTTTGTTGGTTTCACAAATGAGTTTTTAAAATCACAAACTTTTGTTAAATCAGTTTTTAAAATATAATTAAGTGGCTCGTTACAAAATGGATTAGGTTTATTAATCTTATATTTAATTTTTGAACGGGAAATTAATGAACCAATTAAAGCATCATTATAACCTTCATTTATTAAATAATCTACATGATCATAAAAATTAGATTGTTGATCTAACTGATAGAGACCATCTAATAAAAAACTCTTACTCATTCTAAAATTACTTAATTTAAAATGTTCATTAGCAATTTTATGCTGTCTCGTTTCATTAAATATCATTCCTAAGTTAAAATGAGCAATTTCATGGTTCGGCTTAAGTTCTATTACTTTTTTTAAGCTTACTACTGCTTCTTGTAATTTATTATTATCTTTCAATATGTTGCCTAGATTATTATGAGCATCTATATAATCTGGGTTAAGTTTTATAGCTTTTTTACAACTTGCCTCTGCTTCTTCTAGTCTACCAAGTTGCTGCAAAGTAATAGCTAAATTATAATATGCTTCAATAAAGTCTGGTTTAAGCTCTATAGCTTTTTTTAAATTTTTCTCAGCCCCCTCTAGTTTATCAAGATTATTAAATATGACACCTAAATCATTATAAGCATCTATATAATCTGGGTTATGTTCTATGGCTTTCGTATAAAGTTTTTCAGCTTCTTTAAATTTTTGAAGTTTTGCAAATATAGCTCCTAAGTTCTTGTAAGCATCTATATAATCTGGTTCAAGTTCTATAGCTTTTTTGTAACATATTTCAGCCTCTTCTAGTCGATCAAGTTTCTGAAATATGGTTCCTAAATTATTATGTGCATATGCATGATCTGGTTTAAGCTGTATCACTTTTTTATAACTTACTTCTGCTTCTTCTAATTTGTTAGATTCATTGAATATATTAGCTAAGTTGTAGTGTGAATTTATATAATCTGGCATGAGTTCAATAGCTTTTTTATATCTTACTTCGGCCTCTTCTAATCTATCAAGATTATATAATGTTATACCCAAGTTATGATAAGCATCAGCATAATTTGGCTTAATCTCAATTGCTTTTTTGTAATATTTTTCAGCTTCTTCTAATCTTCCAACTCCTAATAACAGCACACCCATATTATTATTAGCATCTGGATTTTTTGGTTCGGTATCTAATATTTTTTTATAAAGTTTTTCAGCTTCTTCAAACTTACCTTCTTGATGAGCATTAATAGCCTGTTGTAATGTTTGATTAATAGTTGGTTCCATTAAATATATTTTTTCACTATATATTATTATTTAATTTTTTTTGTATTTGGCATTAAATCAAAAGAAACAATAATTCGATCTGTATCAGTCGTAAAAGGAATTGTTCTATGATGAAGAGATGATGGAAATAAAATAATATCTCCAACTTTTGGTTCGTGTGTTATTTTTAGTGAATTATTATCAAAATAATACTCTCCGTTTAAACTAAATTGTATAGCTCCTTCATTTTTATCAAGAGTTGGCACAACTTTTAAATATATAACTCCACTCAACCATCCACTTGTATGAATATGTGGGTCTTGATATCCTTGTTGTTTTAAAGTGACGTGCCACCCTCTCAAATTTTTTTTTGATGGCCATTTTTTAATAAAAGAACAAGATTCATTTTTAAATTTCAAATAGTAAGAATCAATTTCATCAATTATTATAGACTTTAGATTTTGTATTTTTTCAGAAGAATTATCAAATAAATTATCAATACTTTGAAAACCTTTTTTAGTGGTTTTACCAGAAGGCTCCCATTTTGTTTTAACTTTATGTAATTCTTCAATCATCTCTGAAATAAATAAGCTCTTATCTTTTAAATGAGATGAAAGATTTGAAACTTTTATAAAATCTAGAGGATTGTTACAAAATTTATGCGCTGTAATTTTGTTTTCTTTTTTAGAAATAAATGCAGAAAATGCAGCAACTGCTATATTTTCATCATCTAAATCAGAATTCATTTCAATGCGATTATAAATATCCTTCGTTCGACCTAAAGCATTTAAGCAAAATAAAGATCGTGATCTTGATTCTGAATTGTTACAAGTATCAAAATCTTGCAATGCACGTTCAAGCTCTCCTTTAACAAATAAAATATGACCTCTATTTAATAATGCGCCTTTAAAGTTTGGGCTTAACTCAATTGCTTTACTCTGGTACTCTGCTGATTCATCTAATCTACCAAGTTTAAACAAGATAACACCCATATTATGATAACAGCCTGCATAATCTGGTTTAATCTCTATAGCTTTTTTATAACTTTTTTCAGCTTCATCAAGTCTATCAAGTCTATGCAATGTAGATCCCAGATTATTATGAGCTTCAGCATAATCTGGTTTAATCTCTATAGCTTTTCTATAACTTTTTTCAGCTTCATCAAGTCTTCCTAGATTCTGCAGTAGTGCACCCATATTGTTATTAACATCTGGATTTTTTGGTTCAGCTTCTAATATTTTTTTATAAAGCTTTTCAGCTTTTTCAGTTTTGCCTTCTTGATGAGCGGTAACAGCTTGCTGTAATATTTGATTAATAGTTGGTTCCATTAAATATCATCATAAGGAAAGTGCATCCAACCAGTAACTATATATTTAACACCAGCCTTTAAAATTTCTCCACTGTGTGCATGAGTCCATTCAGCTGGCCAAATTAACGTTTTTCCTACTTCTGGTTTTACTCTAATATTATAATGTGGAAAATTTGTTATACCTCCCTCTTCAACATCATTTAAATAAGTCATCCAAGCAAATATTCTATGTGAATGAGAAAGCTCACTTCTCTCAGAATGAATTTTTGCAAAATGATCTCCTGGTAAATACTTTTGAATGTTAAATCCTCCTATATGAACTCTTTTAAAGTGATCCTTTATAAATGGCCATTGACCTTGATAGTCAGCATAACATTTATGCAATTCTTCCATATAATCATTAAGACTTTTAAATTTTATATTTTTTAGATCGTTTGGAGTAAGGCTAATATCTGTTGTTTTTTTAACTTTTAAGTCTTTAATTCCCCCACCAGTACCTGGGTTTTGTAATTTTTTATTTTTTTCAAATACATTAATAATTTCTTCACATAAAATATCATTTTCTATATTCCAAGATCCAATAAAATGTGGATACTGATCTTTTTGTGAAGAACTGTCTTTACTAGTATTATTTATTTTTATATCTACTCTTTTCATCTCTAAACAATTTTTAAACCTGATTGTGTAAATTCAATAGATCCCATGCCTTTATTAATAAACTTTAAACCATTTCTATGTTCGTTAAGTTTAAGAAGTAATCTACCATATCCAACCATAATTCTTTTATCATTTAAATCAAGACTCATTGCTTTTTCATAGATTATTCTAGACTCTTTTAATCTATTAAGGAGTTGAAGTGTAATAGCTAAGTTAAAATTAGAATCTAAATGTTGTGGATTAAACTCTATTGCTTTTTTGTAATATTCTCTAGCTTCTTCAATTTTATCTTGTTTACTACATATAACACCTAGGTTGTAATGAGCATCTGTATGATCTAACTTTAACTCTATTGCTTTTTTAAAACTTGCTTCAGCCTCATCTAACAAATCTTCCTCTTTCAATACGGCACCCAAGCTATTGTGAACTTCAGCATGGTTTGGCTTAAGTTCTATTACTTTTTTAAAATTTATCTTAGCCTCATCCAATCTACCAAGCTTGTAAAGTGTATTACCTAGGTTGTAATGAGCATCTAAATAATTTGAGTTAAACTCTATTGCTTTTTTAAAACTTGCTTCAGCCTCATCTAACAAATCTTCCTCTTTCAATATGGCACCTAAGTTATTGTGAGCTTCAGCAAGGTCTGGTTTAAGTTTAATTACTTTTTTAAAACTTATCTTAGCCTCATCCAATCTACCAAGTTGCTTTAGTATAATACCTAAATTGTTATAGGCTTGAGGGTAGTCTGGTTTGAGCTCTATAGCTTTTTTAAAGCTTGCTTCAGCCTTATCTGGTTTGTTAAGTTTATTAAATATTATTCCTAAGTTACTACATGCATCTGCAAAGTCTGGTTTAAGTTCTATTGCTTTTTCATAGCACACAGCAGCCTCTTCAAATTTACCCGAGCCATAGAGTAAAACACCCATATTGTTATAAATAGCTGGATGTGTTGGTTGAGCTTCTAACAATTTCTTATAAAGTATTTCAGCTTCTTCAAATTGTTTTTCATTAATCAGAGCTGTAGTATAGGTAACCCAAAATTGTTCAATACTAGGATTGGTTTCAACTGCAATTTTTAATAATGGTATTGCTTCTGTAGATTTATTTTGTGAAATTTTTAGTAGTCCTAAATTATGATTAGCATCTATTTGTGTTGGTTCAGTTTCTAATATTTTTTTATAAAGTTTTTCAGCTTCTTCAAGTTTACCTTCTTGATGAGCGGTAATAGCTTTTTTATGCAATTGATTAATAGTTGGTTCCATTAAATATCCTTAATACCATTATATACATTTATTAAATAGATATCACGACTTTTAAGAAAAAATTATTTTGGTGAAACATCAAATGCGAACACTATACGCTCTTCATTAGATTCAAATGGAATTGTATGATGTAGTAAAGAGGCTGGGAAGAAACACAAACTTCCAGTCACTACATCCATTATTTTTCTTGGATTTTGCTTTGTTTCTGTTTCAAATCCGGGCTCATTAATAACGGATAAAACTAAATTACCACTATCAGTTTTTAATTTTGGTGGCACATTTATATAAATACTGCCACTCAACCAACTATAATCGTGTATATGAGGAGATAATTTACCTCCACTTTTCATATTTATAATCCAGCCCTTAAGCTCAATGTTAGTTGGCCAATTTTTTAAAAAACCTTCATTACTATCTTTAAAATGAGCACGATATTTTTCTACTTCTAACAATATGATATCTTTAATTTTTTCTAAAGAATCATTTTCTTTATTAAACAGATTGCCAGCCGTTTGCTCGCCATTCGTTAAAAGATCTTGGCGCCTAGACGAAATATCACTTTTTTTTAAAATATCTTTTATAGGTTTGACAAAGATATTTTTAAAATCATATTCTTTAGTTAAGTCAGTTTTTAAAGCGTATTTTAATGGTTCTCCACAAAATGGATTTGATCTCTTAGTTTCAAATTTAATTTCTGAACGTGAGATGATTGAGCCCAAACTAGCATTTACCTCTCCTTCTTTTATGTGCTTATCCAATTCTTTTAAAAAAAGAGATTTATCAGCTAATTTATACAGGCATAGCAATATAAGATTGTTACTTTTTTTGGTATTTACAAGTCTAAGTATATCTATAGCTTCTTTATTCTTTCCATGAGCATACAAAATCTCACCAACATTATACTGAGCAATAGGATTAGTTGGATCCGCTACTAAAGATTGTTGATAGCTAGCAAATGCTTTTTCATATTCACCTGTTTCTTTAAAAAGTGTCCCAAGATTATTATATGCATTTGAATGCTTGGGGTCTAATTCTGTTGTTTTTTTATAATATTTTATTGCTTTAGGGTAATTTGCCATACCTTGAAAAAATACTCCAAGATTATAATGTGCACTTACATGATTGGGGTCAAGCTCTATTACTTTTTCATAAGATCTTATTATTTTTTCATCACTACTTTTCATATTTACAAGCACTATTCCTGCACAATAATGAGCATCTACAAAATTAGGATCAATTTCTAATGCTTTTAAATGGTAATCTAGTGCTTCTTGATATTTTTCCAATAAACAAAAAACTTTTCCAAGTCCATTAATTGCATTTTTATGATTTGGTTTTTGTTTAATTATTTGTTTATAATGCTGTATTGATTTTTCATATTGACCTAACGAGCAAAATACTACACCAAGATTATTATGGGTATCAATATGTTTAGGGTTAATTACAATTAATTTCTCCCAATAGTTTATTGCTTTTAGATATTCCTTTATATCCACATATATAGTAGCAACGTTAATATATGCATTTTCATAACTGGGATTAATTGTAATAACTTTCTCAAAGCAACTCAAAGCTTCATGATTTTTACCTAAAGCTTTAAATGTAAGACCAAGATTATTATGAGCATCTATAAAATTTGGATTAATTGTAATAACTTTTTCGAAATAACTTATTGCTTTTTGAGGCTCACCCAATGTTTTCAATATACTACCAAGATTATTTAGTGAACTTAGGTGATTAGGATCTCTTATTAAAATTTGATTATAAAATTTTTTTGCATCACCAAGTTCATTTTTTTGATGATTTAGAACAGCTAATTCAAAAATTTCATTTATTGTTAGGTTTTTATTTTTATCCATTTTAATAATTATTTTATTTTATAACAAATCATGAGTAGATTAAGTAAATTTAAAGCAGGCTATAAAAATTAACCCCAATCATAACTCTATCTAATTTTCCATCATAAACTGCTGAGTGTCTTCTGCTAGCAGGTATAATCACTATCGTACCGTCGGACAGTAAAATTTCTTCATCTAGATCATAAATTTTTAAATTTCCTGGTTCTTTGCAATTTTGATCTCCTACAGAAAGGTAATATGTGAGACTAAATTTTTGATTTACCAATCCATTATTTTTATCAAAATCATTTATATGTGAGTGAGGTTTAGTGCCACTTCCAGCACCATAAATATTTAAAAATGAATCTTTTATATAAATATCTGATTTAACAGCATGCTTCATAATATTGATTAAATCGTCTGCTACATTTTTTATAATCTGAGAGCTATTTTTAAGAAAATCAAATTCTGAGCATCTTCCATTACCAAATCGAGCATCTTTTGTTTTGTCTAATTCTTTAGTCTTTATTTTATAGATATCAGTAATAAGTTTTGCTTCCACTTTTCTTTTTGAAATAAATGGATTTGATATTAACCTTTTATTTGAACTTATATTGCTTAAATTACTAAAGTTTACTTTAGTTTTTTTTTCTTTTTTTTTTACATTTGAAATACGTAATAATAATTCTTTTTCTTGTAATAAAATATTTAAATTATAAGAGGCATCTTCATATTTTGGATTTATTTCTATAGCTTTTTTATAACATGCCTCTGCTTCATCTAATTTTCTAAGATCCTGAAGCAGTTTACCTAAGTTATAATAAACTTGAAAATAAAATGGATTAAACTCTATAGCCTTTCTGTAACATTTTTCTGCTTCATCTAATTTATTAAGACCTTTTAATACAACACCTAAATTGCTATGTGCCTCTTCATAATTTGGTTTAAATTCTATAGCCTTTTTGTAACATTTTTCAGCTTCATCTAATCTATTAAGATCTTTTATCACAGAACCTAAATTATTAAATGCCTCAGCATAATCGGGTTTAATCTGAATTGCTGTTTTGTAACATTTTTCAGCTTCTTCTAATCTTCCAAGCCTTTGTAATATATAACCCAAGTATTTATGGGCCTCTGCAAAATCTGGTTTAATCTGAATTGTTTTTTTAAAACATTTTTCAGCTTCTTTTAACCTTTCAAGCTTTTGTAGTGAGATACCCAAGTTATAATATGCTTCAGCATAATCAGGATTTATTTCTATTGCTTTTTTTAAACTTACAATAGCCCTTTCAAATCTATCAAGTTTTAGTAATGTGTTGCCCAGATTATTGTGTGCTTCAGCATAATCTGACTTGAGCTCTATTGCTATTTTATAGCTTTCTTCAGATTCTTCTAATCTTCCAAGTTCATTTAGTGTGATACCTAAGTTAAAATAAATTTTAGCAGAATTTACTTTCTGCTTTATAGCTTTTCTGCAGCAAGATTCAGCTTCTTCAAATTGTTTTTCATTAATTAGAGCTGTAGTGTAACTAACCCAAAATTGTTCAATACTAGGATTAGTTTCAACTGCAATTTTTAATAATGGTATTGCTTCTGCAGATTTATTTAATGAAATTAATAGAAGCCCTAAATTATGATTGGCGTCTACATGTTTTGGCTCGTTTTTTAATATTTCTCGATAAAGTTTTTCAGCTTCTTCAAGTTTACCTTCTTGATGGGCTTTAATGGATTGTTGTAATGTTTGATGAATAGTTATCTCCATAATAAATAATATTTATCATTTTAATTACTTTTTTGAAATACATAAATAAGTGCCTCTACTGGATTTCCCTTATGATATTCGTGAACACCACTTTGTTTATAATTAATTTTAAATTTCAAACGGTCTGCTAATGTATTTATGTAACTATCGCTATGTGAATACATAAGAAATGAATTCAACTCTCTATCTTTTTTTCTTCCTTCAAAAACTGAAAATATAAATTTTCCATCTTTCTTTAAAATATTTCGTATTAGAGTAAATGTATTCTCGAGATCAAAAAAATGGATCATAACAGCAGCTGCAATAACCACATCATATTGGGATGATGTTTCTTCTAAATATCTGTCTAATTCTTTATTATGTAAAGTGTCGTATAACTCTTTTTTTTTAGCTTCTGCAATCATATCTGCTGATAAATCTACACCAACCAATCTACTTGCATATGGACGGAGAAAACCCACTAAACTTCCTGTTCCACATCCCAAATCTAAAATATGCATCTTGTTTTCCTTTATGTAAGTTTGCTTAAATGCATTTTCAATTAGTTTGTGGCCTTGATATTTGCTTTTTTTTTGATTATCCCAACCATTGGATTTTGTACGGTAAAAATTTTGCATATATTTTTTTGGAGTTTTATTTGGTATATTTTTTTTTCCCATCGATGCCAATTCTAAGATTGCGCCTAAATGATCCTCAGGATATATCTTAAGAACTTGATCAAAGAGTTTGCTAGCCTCATCAAATTTATCAAGTGCTTTTAAATTTCTTCCCATATTAAAGAGGGCTTCTGGATAATCTGGTTTAATTTCTATTGCTTTTTTGAAATTAGTTGCCGCCTCCTTAGATTTATTAAGTCTCTCAAAGATAACACCCAGATCATTATAAGCCTCAATATAGTCTGCCTTAAGCTCTATTGCTTTTTTATAATTCATTTCAGACTCGTCTAATCTATTAAGTTTTTGAAGTGTGGTTCCTAAGTTGTAATACCCTCGTGCATAATTTGGATTAAGTTCTATTGTTTTTTTACAATTTATTTCAGACTCATCAAGTCTATTGAGTTTTTGAAGTGTTACTCCCAAGTTGCTATAAGCGTCAAAATAATTAGGCTTAAGTTCAATTGCTTTTTTATAACTTTCTTCAGCTTCATCAAACCTTTCAAGTTTGTCTAGTATAGCACCTAAGCTATTGTGAGCTGCAGCGAATTCTGGTTTAATCTGAATTGCTTTTTTAAAACTCGCTATAGAATCATCCCACCTATTAAGTTTTTGCACTATAGCACCTAGATTAAAATGAGCTTCAGCATAATTTGGTTTAAGCTTTATAACTTTCTGAAAATTCTTTTCAGCCTCACCTAATTTACCAAGCTTAAAATGTGTAGTGCCTAAATTGTAATAAGCTTCAATATGGTCAGGTTTAAGCTCTATAACTTTCTGAAAATTTTTTTCAGCTTCATCTAATTTACCAAGTTGGTATAATATATTGCCTAAATCATAATAGGCTTCCATAAAGTCTGGTTTAAGTTCCATTGTTTTTTTACAACTCGTTTCTGCCTCATCTAATTTGCCAAGTTTAAGAAGTAAAATACTCAAGTTTTTATTGGCATCTAAATTTGTTGGTTCGGTATCTAATATTTTTTTATAAAGTTTTTCAGCTTCTTCAAACTTACCTTCTTGATGAGCATTAATAGCCTGTTGTAATGTTTGATTAATAGTTGGTTCCATTAAATATATTTTTTCACTATATATTATTATTTAATTTTTTTTGTATTTGGCATTAAATCAAAAGAAACGATAATTCTATCTGTATCAGTCGTAAAAGGAATTGTTCTATGATGAAGAGATGATGGAAATAAAATAATATCTCCGACTTTTGGTTCGTGTGTTATTTTTGGTGAATTATTATCAAAATAATGTTCTCCGTTTAAACTAAATTGTATAGCTCCTTCATTTTTACCAAGAGTTGGCACAACTTTTAAATATATAACTCCACTCAACCATCCACCTGTATGAATATGTGGGTCTTGATATCCTTGTTGTTTTAGATTTACAAACCATGCGTATAAGTTTTCTTTTGATGGCCATTTTTTAATAAAAGAACAAGATTCATTTTTAAATTTCAAATAGTAAGAATCTATTTCATCAATTATTATAGACTTTAGATTTTGTATTTTTTCAAAAGAATTATCAAATAGATTATCAAAACTCTGAAAACCTTTTTTAGTGGTTTTACCAGAAGGCTCCCATTTTGTTTTAACTTTATATAATTCTTCAATTACCTCTGAAATAAATAGGCTCTTATCTTTGAAATGAGATGAAAGATTTGAAACTTTTATAAAATCTAGAGGATTGTTACAAAATTTATGTGCTGTAATTTTGCTTTCCTTTTTAGAAATAAATGCAGAAAATGCAGCAACTGCTATATTTTGATCCTCTAATTCAGAATTTATTTCAATTCGTTTATAAATATCTTTAGTTCGACCTAAGGCATGCAAGGTATACAAAGATCGTGATTTTGATTCTGAATTGTTACAAGTATCAAAATCTTGCAATGCACGTTCAAATTCACCCTTATTAAATAAAACTTGACCTCTATTTATTAATGCGCCTTTAAAGTTTGGGCTTAACTCAATTGCTTTTGTAAAGCATGCTTCAGCTTCACTTAATCTATTAAGTTCTTTCAATCCAACACCTAGATTGTTATGAGCTACAGTGAAATCTGATTTAAGCTCAATTGCTTTTTTACAGCTAAATATAGAATCGTCCCATTTACCAAGTTTTTGCATCATGGTACCCAGATTATAATGACCTTGAGCAAAATTAGGTTCTAACTCAGTTGATTTTTTATAGCTTTTCTCTGCTTCTTCGTGTCTTTCAAGTTTATCATATAAATTACCTAAATTATAATGGCTTCTCGAATAATCTGGATTTATTTCTATTGCTTTTTTATAGTATACTTCAGCTTCGTCTAATCTTTCAAGATTCTGAAGTGTAATACCTAAGTTGTAATAAGGTTCTAAATATTCTGGTTTAAGCTCTATTGCTTTTTTAAAAATTGCTTCGGCCTCATCAGGTTTGTTAAGTTTATTAAATATTATTCCTAAGTTGTTGTGTGCTTCTGCAAAGTCTGGATTAAGTTCTATGATTTTCTTATAAATTATCTCAGCTTCTAAAAATCTACCAAGTCTTTGCATTATAATACCTAAATTGTTATGAGCATCTTGATAATCTGGCTTGAACTCTATAGCTTTCTTATAGTGCACTACAGCCTCTTCTAATCTACCCAAGCCATAAAGAAGAACCCCCACATTATTATGAGTAGCTGGATGTGTTGGTTCAGTTTCTAATATTTTTTTATAAAGTTTTTCAGCTTCTTCAAGTTTACCTTCTTGATGAGCGGTAATAGCTTTTTTATGCAATTGATTAATAGTTGGTTCCATTAAATATCCTTAATACCATTATATACATTTATTAAATAGATATCACGACTTTTAAGAAAAAATTATTTTGGTGAAACATCAAATGCGAACACTATACGCTCTTCATTAGATTCAAATGGAATTGTATGATGTAGTAAAGAGGCTGGGAAGAAACACAAACTTCCAGTCACTACATCCATTATTTTTCTTGGATTTTGCTTTGTTTCTGTTTCAAATCCGGGCTCATTAATAACGGATAAAACTAAATTACCACTATCAGTTTTTAATTTTGGTGGCACATTTATATAAATACTGCCACTCAACCAACTATAATCGTGTATATGAGGAGATAATTTACCTCCACTTTTCATATTTATAATCCAGCCCTTAAGCTCAATGTTAGTTGGCCAATTTTTTAAAAAACCTTCATTACTATCTTTAAAATGAGCACGATATTTTTCTACTTCTAACAATATGATATCTTTAATTTTTTCTAAAGAATCATTTTCTTTATTAAACAGATTGCCAGCCGTTTGCTCGCCATTCGTTAAAAGATCTTGGCGCCTAGACGAAATATCACTTTTTTTTAAAATATCTTTTATAGGTTTGACAAAGATATTTTTAAAATCATATTCTTTAGTTAAGTCAGTTTTTAAAGCGTATTTTAATGGTTCTCCACAAAATGGATTTGATCTCTTAGTTTCAAATTTAATTTCTGAACGTGAGATGATTGAGCCCAAACTAGCATTTACCTCTCCTTCTTTTATGTGCTTATCCAATTCTTTTAAAAAAAGAGATTTATCAGCTAATTTATACAGGCATTTCAATAAGAGGTCCCTACTTTTTTTTGTATTAATTTTTCTAAGGTATTTTATAGCTTCTATGTTTTTTCCATTAGAGTATGATAACTCTCCCAGGTTAAAAAGTGTCAAAATATTAGATCTATCTAAAGCTAAAGCTTCTTGATAGTAAACTGATGCTTTTTCATATTCACCTGTTTCTTTAAAAAGTGTCCCAAGATTATTATGTGCATTTGAATGCTTGGGGTTAAGCTCTATTGTTTTTTCATAATATTTTATTGCTTTAGGGTAATTTGCCATACCTTGAAAAAATACTCCAAGATTATAATGTGCACCTGCATGATTAGGGTCAAGCTCTATTACTTTTTCGTAAGAGCTTATTGCTTTTTGATTATTACTTTTCATTAATCCTAGTGTTGTACCAAGGCAATAATGAGCATCTACAAAATTAGGATCAATTTCTAATGCTTTTAAATGGTAATCTAATGATTCTTGATACTTTTCTAATTTGTTAAATAGCTTTCCAAGACTATTAAGTGCTGTTACATGATTGGGAATAGCTTTAATGACTTTTTCATAAAAAATTATTGATTTTCTATAATCACCTAAAAGATAAAATACTACTCCAAGATTGAAAAGAGCATCCATATGATTTGGGTTAATCTTAATTGTTTTTTCATAACAAGTTTTGGCATTTTCATGCTCGCCTAAAATTTCAAGTATGACACCAAGATTGTTATGTGCATTTTCATAATTAGGATCGATTTTAATTGCTTTTTCATAGCAAATTTTTGCTTTTTCATATTCTTTTAAATTCTTAAATATTGATCCAAGACTATTATGAGGATCGGGAAGATTTGGATTAATTACAATTACTTTATTGAAAGATCTTATTGCTTCTTGATTCCTTCCCAAGCTTCTAAGCATAATACCAAAGTTATAGTGTGCATTTTCATCATTAGGACTAATTTCAATCGCTTTTTCATAGCAAATTTTTGCTTTTTGTACCTCTCCTAGTACTTTGAGTACACTACCAAGATTGGTTAATGAACCTACGTGATTAGGGTCTATTTTTAAAATTTGATTGTAAAGTTCTTGAGCAACATCAAGATTATCTTTTTTTTGATTTTCAATGGCTAATGCAAATGTTTCCTCTAAATTCATACCTTCTAGCGTTTTAAGTTATTTAGTTTTAGCTCTAAAATCGTAATTAATAACTCTTTTAAATATATAAGAAAAAGTGAAAGTTGCCATGAAAAAACTTTTCATCTTTTTAATTTTACGGCGACCTGTTTTGTAAAAAATGAAACTGCAATTACCTCATAACTATAACCAAAATTACTACAAAATTCATTTAAGGCTTTATATTCATCTTCTTCCCATTTATCATTTGATATAAACTCATCAAAAACTAAAATTGTTTTTTCATCAATTACTTTATCTGAATTATTTAATGCACACAAAGTGGAGGAATATAAATCAGCATCAAAATTTATTAATGAAGCTATAGGTCTTTTTTCTGAAAAGAAATCTTCAAGTGTATCTTCAAATTTACCAACTATAAATTTTCCTCCTTCAATTTTTGGTATTGCCCCAAAGCTAGAATAGTTACCTTTTGGTTCGTTATGCCAAGCTTCTGGAATTCCTGTGAAAGTATCAAATCCATAACCTTTTTTAAAAGTATTAATTAAATGTTTAAAAGAAATTCCATACCAAACACCAAATTCATAAAACGGTCTTGTTTTTTCAGTTAATTCTATAACAGCATCAAAAAATTTCCATCTATTAAAAAATAATTTTGGTAATTTGGGAAGAGAAAAAACCCACTTAACAGATCTTGCATATGGATTTTGTGAATGAGGTGAGGCAAGTATAGAATTGAATTCATCAAAATTTCCCTTGTAACCTTGTAGGGCACCTATCATAATTTTTGCATTAATATAAGTGTTGTCAATTTTATTTATTTTCTTAAATATTATTAAAGCCTCATCAATACCTGTGGCACAACCTTGGGAGTTCCAATGTGCACCTGTAAAATCAGGATTAATTTCAATTGCTTTTTTAAAATAATCTCTTGATTTATAATCTTCATTCAATTCATGATACACATGACCAAGGTTATTAAGTCCCCTTGTATTTTTAGGATCAATCTTTATTGTTTTTTCATAACAGTTTTTTGCTTTTTCATATTTTCCTAATTCATGAAAAATTACTCCAAGATTATAATTTGCTTCTGTAAAATCAGGATTAATTTCAATTGCTTTTTCAAAACAACTTATTGCTTTTTTATGCTCACCTAGTTTTTTAAAGATATTGCCAAGATTGTTATGTGCAATTGTGTAATTAGGCTCTATTATAATTACTTTTTCATAACAATCTTTTGCCTTATCATCTTCTGCTAATTCTTGAAAAATTATCCCAAGATTAATATGTGGGCTTATATAATTGGGATCTATTGTAATCGCTTTTTCATAACAGCTTATTGCTTTTTGAATTTCACCTTTTTTTTTAAAAATATTTCCCATGTTATAATGTGTGATTGGGTAATTTGGATTTATTTCAATTACCTTTTCATAATAACTTTTTGCTTTTTCATCTTCACCTAATACCCTTGATATACTTCCAAGATTGTTTATTGAACTTATGTTATTAGGATCTATTTTTAAAATTTGATTATAAAGTTCTTGAGCAGCTTCGATATTGTTTTCTTTATAATTTTTAACAGCAAGAGAAAAGAGTTCATCTATAGTAAGGTCATTATATTTAATCATTATAATTAATTATTATAATTTTTAGAATATAAAATGATATTAACAAATGATAAGCTAACTCAAAATTATTAATATTAATAAACTTTAATATCTCTGCAATTAAACCAAAGAAGGCTGTTTTATCATATCTTCTTTTTTAATTCCCGCAACTTTAACTGGTTTTTTCATAGCATCTCTTCTAAATGGCTCACCCAGTTCTTGGTTTAAAATTACTTCAATAAACGTTGTAATTCCTTTCTTTTGATCTTCACATGATTGCTTGATAGCAGCGGTAGTCTCTTCGATTGTACGAACAGTAACCCCTTTTAATCCACAAGCATCAGCAACTTTTGCAAAACTTAATTCAGGATCAAGCTCTGTTCCAACAAAATTGTCATCAAACCATAAAGTAGTGTTTCTTTTTTCAGCTCCCCACTGGTAGTTTCTAAAAATTACCATTGAAATTGCTGGCCATTCTGGTCTTGCTACTGAACTCATTTCGTTCATACTAATTCCGAACGCACCATCACCTGCAAAACCAATTACTGGTGTATCGGGACATCCAATTTTTGCTCCAAGAATTGCTGGAAAGCCATAACCGCAAGGACCAAATAATCCTGGTGCTAAATATTTTCTACCTTTTTCAAACGTAGGATAAGCATTACCAATCGCACAGTTATTACCAATATCACTTGAGATAATTACATCATCAGGCATACCTGCTTGAATACCTCTCCAAGCCTCTCTAGGAGACATTCTATCTGCATCTCTTTTTCTAGCTTCTGCATTCCAAACTGTACCTTCATCATCATCTTCATGATCTAAACTTGATAACTCTTGTAACCAAGCAGATTTAGTTTGATGAATTGTATTTTTTCTCTCTTCTCTATTTATGTCTCCTGCTGTTGGAGAAAGTTGAGCTAAAATTTGTTGAGATACTAATTTTGCATCACCGCAAATACCAACTGATACTTTTTTAGTTAAACCAATTCTGTCTGAATTCATGTCAACTTGAATGATGCTTGCATCTTTTGGCCAGTAATCCATTCCATAACCCGGTAAAGTTGAAAAAGGGTTTAATCTTGTACCAAGTGCGAGAACAACATCGGCTTTCTTAATTAATTCCATTCCTGCTTTTGATCCATTATAACCTAATGGTCCAGCTGCTAATGGGTGGCTTCCTGGGAAACTATCATTGTGTTGGTACCCTGAACAAACTGGAGCATCTAATTTCTCAGCTAATTTTTTACAATCTTCAATCGCTCCACCAATTACAACACCTGCACCAGATAATATTACTGGAAACTTAGCATTTGATAATAAGTCAGCTGCTTTTTTAATTGCATCAACTCCACCTGCTTGTCTTTCAAGTCTAACAATTGGAGGAAGATCGATATCAATAACTTGTGTCCAGTAATCTCTTGGAACATTTATTTGTGCAGGAGCTGATCCTCTGATCGCTTTTTCAATTACTCTATTTAATACTTCTGCCATTCTTGAAGCGTCTCTAACTTCTTCTTGGTAGCAAACCATGTCTTTAAATAAATTCATTTGTTCTACTTCTTGAAAACCACCTTGACCCATAGTTTTATTAGCAGCTTGCGGTGTTACTAATAATAATGGTGTGTGGTTCCAGTATGCAGTTTTAATAGGAGTAACAAGTCCTGTAATTCCAGGGCCGTTTTGAGCAATGACCATTGACATTTTACCAGTAGATCTTGTGTAACCATCAGCAATCAATCCACCGTTTGTTTCATGAGCAACATCCCAAAAAGTTATTCCAGCATCAGGAAAGATATCTGAAATAGGCATAAAGGCTGAACCAATGATTCCGAATGCGTGTTCAATTCCATGCATTTGTAAAACTTTTACAAAAGCTTCTTCTGTTGTCATTTTAGTCATAATAATTAGGCCTTCCTGCTTAAGTTGTTAAAAAAATCTATAAATAAATTGTTAATTTTAAAGATTAATATATAAGAATTAAAAAATTTCAAACAAACAAATCGACACAATTATGGCTACAGATATTATTATACATGACGAAAAGGACAACGTAGGAGTAGTTGTTATTGATAAAATCACTCCAAAACAGGATTGCGCGTGCTGGATTATGGAGAATGATAAAACAGTTCAAATTCAATCAGCAGATGAAATTCAATTGGGACATAAAATTGCAATGGTTGACCTTAATGAAGGTGATACTATTTTGAAATATGGTCATGATATTGGAAAAGTAGTTAAATCAATCAAAAAAGGTGAGCATGTTCATGTTCACAATGTAAAAACGAAGAAGTGGTAAAAAATATGGAAATTCCAAAAAGTTTTTTAGGTTATAAAAGAGAAAATGGCAGAGTTGGTACTAGAAACCACGTAATCATCTTACCTGTAGATGATATCTCAAATGCTTGTGCTGAAGCTGTAGCAAATAATATTAAAGGTACAATGGCCCTTCCTCACTCTTATGGAAGACTTCAATTTGGTGCTGACTTAGATCTACATTTTAGAACAATGATTGGGACTGGAAAAAACCCTAACGTTGCTGCTGTAATTGTTATTGGAATTGAGCCTAAATGGACAAAAAGAATTGTTGATGAAATTGCTAAAACTGGAAAACCAGTTGAAGGATTTCACATTGAAAGAACTGGTGATATTGGAACAATCATGAAGGCTTCTAAAAAAGCTCAAGAATTTGCAATGTGGGCTTCTGAAAAGCAAAGAGAAGAGTGTCCTTTAAGTGATTTATGGATTTCGGTTAAATGTGGTGAATCTGATACAACATCAGGTCTTGCTGCTAACCCAACAGTTGGAAACTTAATGGATAAATTAGAACCATTAGGAGTTCATTTATGTTTTGGTGAAACGTCAGAATTAACAGGTGCTGAAAAAGTTTGTGCTACACGTGGTGCAACTCCAGAAGCTTCTGAAAAATTCATGAAAACATGGAGTGATTACAACGATTTTATTTTAAAAGAAGCAACAGATGATCTTTCTGATAGTCAACCAACTGCAGGAAATATTGCGGGTGGATTAACGACAATTGAAGAAAAAGCATTTGGAAACTTCCAAAAAATTGGAAATTGTAAATTTATTGATGTTTTAGAGCCAGCTGAAGAACCTACTAAAGGAAAAGGATTATACTTTATGGATACTTCATCTGCAGCAGCTGAGTGTATTACACTTCAAGCAGCTGCTGGATTTAACATTCACTTATTCCCAACGGGTCAAGGTAATATCGTAGGTAACCCTATCGAACCTGTTGTTAAGTTAACTGCTAATCCACTTACTGTAAAAGGTATGGGTGAACATATTGATTGTGATGTATCAAAAATACTATCACGTGAGATGACTATGTCTGAAGCTGGTGATGAATTAATCAAATCAATGATTAGAGTTGCTAACGGTAGATTAACTTGTGCTGAAGCTTTAGGTCATAAAGAATTTGTTATGACTAAGCTTTACAGAAGTGCTTAAAACTCATCTATTAATTAATGCTATTTAAAAAATATCTAGTCGTTGTACCAGGTATTATTTTAGCGTTTGTTCTCTTCACTTTATCTCAAGGTTTAAATAATATCATTGGTATTGAATTATTGGGATATGAAAAAAGCCCAATATCAACAGCCATGATTGCAATTCTAATGGGAATTGTACTTGGAAATATTTTTCAAATGAGAGAAGGTTTTTTACATGGAATAAATTTTACTCAAAAATATATTTTAAAACTTGGAATAATTTGTCTTGGTATTCAGTTAAAGCCGTTTGAATTTTTAAAGTTTGGATCTGTTGCTATACCGTTAATTATTGTCTGCATCATAAGTGTGCTAATTGTGATTAAATTATTAATTAAAAAATTAAAAATTTCAACACGGATGGCTTACTTAATATCAATTGGAAGTACTGTTTGTGGAACAACTGCTATTATGGCAACTGCTCCAATAATTAAAGCAAACAAGGGTGAAGTTGCTTATGCAATTGCGAACATCACAGTCTTTGGAATAATTTCAATGTTAGTGTATCCATATTTTGCAAATATTTATTTTAATGGAGACCCCATGTATGTGGGGCTTTTTTTAGGAACAGCTATTCATGAAACCTCTCAAGTTGCAGCAGCAGGATTAATTTATGATCAACAATTTAATAGTCCAGAAACTTTAAATATTGCAACAGTTACAAAGCTTATTAGAAACACTTTTTTAGTAATTATGATTCCCCTATTTGCTTATCTTTATAATAGGAACGAGACTAAGACTAAAAACTATTCTTTACTAAACATTTTTCCATATTTTGTATTAGGTTTTATTGGAATGATTATATTTCGAAATATTGGAGATCAGATATTTTTAACAGAAGGTTCTCAAATTATTTGGCAAAACTCAGTAGCAACTATTAAAGATTCTGCAAAAATATTTTTAAGTATGGCAATGGCTGCTGTTGGTTTATCTACTAACTTAAAGGACCTAAAATCAATGGGTTATAAACCTTTTGTTGTAGGATTTATTGCAATGATTACCGTTGGCTTAGTAAGCATCATTACAATGAGAATATTCATAGAATTATTTTTATAGTAATAATCTAATTCAAATTCTTTTGTATGATCTTTTTTAAGACTTGGTAAATCTATTTATGTTTGAACCTTTTTGACTCATTTCACTTTCAATCCATTTATAAGTTTTGCTTAAACCATCTTTTAAGCTCATTTTATAACTCCAGTTAAGAACTTTTTTTATTAAATCGTTATTGCTAGATCTTCCCCTTACACCTTTAGGTTTGTCTAATTGATAGTTTTTATTAAATGAACTTACTCCTGAAATATTTTCAATCATTTCTATCATTTGATTAATAGAAACTTGCTCATCACTTCCAATATTAATAGGATCAGAATGATTAGATTCAAATAATCTTAAAGTTCCCTCAACACATTCATCTACATATAAAAAAGTTCTTGTTTGTTGACCATCTCCCCAAACATCTATTGTTTCTAGGTTTTCTTTTTTAGCCAAAATAACTTTTCTGCATAAAGCAGCTGGCGCTTTTTCTCTTCCACCATCATAAGTTCCATAAGGACCATATATATTATGATATCGTGCAACTCGAACTTCCAAACCATAATCTTCTTGAAAATGTCTACACATCCTTTCACTGAATAACTTTTCCCAACCATAGCCATCTTCAGGATTTGCTGGATAAGCATCCTCTTCTTTTAGACCTTCAATAAATACATTTTTTTGTTTCGTTGTATTGTAGGCACATGCGCTTGATGAGAAAAAATACCTTTGAACTTTTTTTTCTTTGCATGCAATTAATAAATTTGTATTTATTAAAACTGATTGCATACATTCAGCTTTATTATTTTCAATAAAACCCATGCCACCCATATTACAAGCCATGTTAAAAACGTAATCAATATTCTCTACAACTTTTCTACAATTAGATATATCTTTCATATCCATTCCATAGTAATTTTCAGCTTCAGGAAAATCTTGGAACCAATATTCTTTAGGTTTTATATCGGTTGCTACTATTGAATTACCATCTTTTAGTAACCGATCAACTAAATGACCTCCTATAAAACCACCTGCTCCAACTATTAATATTTTTTTACTTTTTATCATAAAATTATTATTAAACATTTATTGAAGTATTACAAATATGTTTAATTTTATTAACAATTAATACGCATTAAATGAAAAATCCTTAAGTATGAAAATGGTAGTACAGATTAAGTACCCCTCTCTACCCATTAAAAATGAGCATTTAAAAGAAAGTATTTATACAAACATACAAATATTTATAAGAATAGAAATCACACTTACCATCATATAGGAATCTTCACCTATTTGTTTTCTCCATGCAGGTCTCATTCTTATTTGCAACACACAATATTAGATGTACCTCTATGTTAGATGTATGTAGATTAGAGTTTGCTTTATTTATGATGCTAAATCAGATGTACAAAAATATACTAAGTTCAATAATTTTAGATAAAACAATACTTAATGAATTGGTGAATGAGAATGTAAAATTATTTTATATATCTTATTAAGTAAAAATTAATAAAGTTTTAAATTGAATGAAAATAAAAATAATTTAAATAATAATATTTTAATTACTGGAGGAGCTGGCTATATAGGGTCATGTTTAGCTCTTTATTTAAAGAAAAAATATAGAATTACAATTTTAGATAAAAAACAAAGTAAGAATTTAATAATAAATACTTGTAATCTTTTAGATCTTAAAAAATTAAACCACATTTTAAATAAAGACAAACCAAAGTTAATTATTCATTTAGCAGCACAATCCTTGGTTGATGAGACAATAAATAAAAAAAAATATTATCAAAACAATATACTGGCTACTAAAAATTTAATAACTGCGATGAAAAATCACAATTTAACAAATTTGATTTTTTCAAGCACTGCAGCAGTTTATAAATATTCTGGTAAGATTTTAAGTGAAAATGATACAATTCAACCTAAAAGCACTTATGCAAAAACAAAACTAAAATGTGAAAAAATAATAAAAGATTCAAAAATAAATTCAATAATTCTTAGATTTTTTAATGTTTGCTCTAGTTTAAAAGTTAATAACAAAATTATCGGTGAGTTTCATAATCCAGAAACACATTTAATTCCTACAATAGTTTATAAAAATTTATTACAAAAAAAATTTTACATCTATGGTAATAACTACAAAACGCAAGACGGGACCTGTATACGGGACTATATACATATAAAAGATATATGTAGCGCAATAGACAAATCAATAAACTATCTATTCAGAAATAATAAAAAATTCCAAATAATTAATATTGGGTCATCATCTAGAAATACAAACTTAGAAACTTTACAAGAAATAGAAAAAATAACTAAAATCAAAAATATTTACACAATAGAAGATAGAAGAAAGGGGGATGTAGATCTATTAGTATGTTCTAATTCTAAAGCTAAAAAACTTTTAAACTGGCAACCAAAAAACTCAGCTATCAAAAAAATTATTAAAGATGAAATATTATGGGTAAAACATTTGATAAAAAATAAACAATTCAGGAAATTTAAGAATTACCTATAAGAATACCAGTTTTTAAAAATTTCATTTAGAAAAAATATTTTTAACTTGCTCGTTTAAATCTATTAGAACTTTATCTTTTTTTCGATCTTATTATGGTCTGTTATATTAATTTAGGTATAACATTATTATCAAAAACATTTTTTAAAACATTTTTGTCATTGATGGAATCATTAACAGAATTTATTTTAAAAATTAAGTTACCACGTTACTCTTCATATTTTTCAATTAAACTTTTTAATATTTAAAATTTTTCTTAAGTTTCCAGTAACTCTCTACTCAATCTTACATTCTCAACTTAATAAAAATCTACTCTTGCAATTGAGTTGTGTCCTAAGTTTTCTTAAATTTTATTCTCTGAGTTATCATTAGAATTTTCTTTTACACTCAATTCTATAAAACTTTAATGCTCGTCCATCCATTTTTTCTAGTAAATTAGATTTTAATACAAATTAATTAAAATTTAATAACTTGTCTATTATCTTGCTAATTGAGATTTGATGATTTGACTCATTTTTGTCAAAATAACTTAAGCATGAGTCATTATTTGAATCTTTTAAGGCCTGTAATTTGTAAAATAAACAAAATTATAAATAAAAAAATAATAGAAAAATATCTCCAAAATAAACGTCTTGGTTCAGAAATTAACCTTATCAACCATGCTAATCCTATATACTCAAAAAATTTATTTGGTAAAATTTTATTTCCTGATAAAAAATCTACAACAGCACCTACACCAATCATAGTACATTTTAATTTTTTCCTATGTTCATACATCCATAATTCTTGTTTTGGACAACCTAAACAAATAAATAAAATATCAACTTTTGATTTATTGATATCATTAATGATTTCTTGATCTTCTTTTTTATTGAGTCTTTTAAAGGGAGGTGAATATTTGTAGCTAATATTTATATTTTTATATTTTTTTTTAAGATATTTTTGAGTACCATTTAAATTTTTTTTAGTAGAACCATAAAAACCTATCTTTAATCCTGTTTTATTTGCTAGATTAGAAATTTCTTCAGTAATGTAATATCCAGGTAAATGATCAGCATCCTTTGATCCTAACAGTTTTAATGCCCAAAAAATTGGTCTACCATCCGCCACTGCTATATCAGCAGAATTATGTGCTATTTTAAATTTTTTGCTACGAAAACTCTCAATACAACCATGAACACTTGATACGCAAATATAATGTGATTTTTTTTTCTTCGCCCAATACAAAACTTTTTTTAAAAAGTTATTAATAGTTATGTTGCTAATTTCAAAATTAATAATTTTAATTTTATTTTGTTTTAGATATCGCTTCATTATAAATATTTATAAGTTGTTTATAGTTAACATCGGACGAATATTTACTTTTAAAATCATTATTTGCATTTAATGATATTTGATCACATTCTTTTGGGTTATTTAGAATCCATTTAACCTTGTTAACTAAGTCTAGTATATTGCCATGTTCAAATAATATACCATTATGCTTGTCTTTAATAATACTTTTAATACTTCCTATATTGGATGCTAGAATTAGAGTTCCTTCTCTAAATGCCTCTAAAATGGTCATGGGGAAACTTTCGTACCATTCTGATGGGAAAATTAGAAATTTTGAATTATTTATTAATTTACTAACTTTATCTCTAGATAAACTGCCATGAAATTTTATATTATCATTAATATTATCTTTTTTGATCTTATTTAATAAAGGTCCATCGCCTAGCACATCAAGTTCAATATCAATTTCGTTAAACGCTTTTATTAATGTTAAGATACCTTTTTCTCTAGAAATACGTGAAGCGAAAATTGCATTTTTTTTTTTTAAAATAGATTTAATCTTATTTTCTGTTGAACTTAAGAAGTTAGGTTTAATTACCAATTTATCTTTGGGTATAACACCTTGAGAAAATACCTGTTTTGTAAAATCTGTGTGAGTAATAAACTTTGTTATAGTTTTAAGAAGGTCTTTTCGTTTATTGATTAGTTTTGAAATAATAAAAGATTTAATATTAGAGTCTTTGAAATAGCCATATTTATCTCTATCTTTATCAAATAAGCTAAGTTTTTCCCAAATTAATCTATAATTATGAAGTGTCATAATAATGGGTATCTTTTTTTTATAAAAAAAGTCAAAAACCGAGTTGCTCCATAAAGGAAAAATATTGTGAACATGAACAATATCTGGAACCCCATTTTTTAAAATCTCTGTATCTAATATTTTAATACTATCCTTTGAATAAGAAGTATTTTTTAAAGCATAAAATTTATCTTTAAGAGAAAATAATTCCTTAGAGTTGTCTCTAATTAATTGAATAACTTCATGATTGTTTAATTTTAATAATTTAGCTTCCTCATCTACAACAGAGTCTTCACCACCGAAGAATTTATATTTATTATGTATTTGATAAATTTTCATCTTTTAAAAGTTTAAAATAGATCGAAATCCATATGCCAACAAATAAATAAAATTGAGTTGAGTGATATGTAGCAGATAGGATGGATGAACTAATTCCACCACCTCCAAAAATGAAAAGCACGTACATCATAAATAAAATCATTAATTTATTTGTGGCTTTATTTCTTAAAATTAAACTTTTTATATATGCTTTATATAGAATTCTTATAATTTTAAAATGTAATATTGAAAATAGAATAAAACCAATTAAACCAGTTCTTGCAAAGATTGTAATGTATAGGTTGTGAGGCTCTCTTGTTTGCATACCTTGCGTATTATAAAAGTCTGTTAACGAGACACCAAAAGGTAAGCCAAATAAAAAAGTATTGAATGTAGCCATTACATTTGAAATTGTCATGGTCCATTTATCAATTCTCCAGGAAACTGTAGATTGAGTTCCTACAAAAAAATCATCTATATTATTGATTTCAAAGGTAGGAATTGTACTTAATAAATGGCTTTTAAAAAAATCAAAAAAATTAATTCCTTTTACTTTAAAAATTGAAAAAAAACCAATTAAATCAATAATATAAAATACTATAAAAACTGACAATAGTTTAAATGTGAAATTAATATTTTTTTTATCAATAAAAATTAAATAAAGAAAAGCTGAAATATACCAAATATATATCATGCGTTTAGGTAAAAGTATTAGAGAAAAAATTAAAAAGAATAAAAAATAAATAAATTTTTTATTATTTGAATCTAGAAAAAGGTAACTATAAAAAGCAAAAAAGCCACATGTAACATTAATCGTACTGAAATTAAAAAATAAATTAGTTTGACCACCTAATGGAGATGTTATTGTTGGAGATAAAAAAATTACACTATCTCTAATAAACCAAAATAATATAAACATGAAAGAGTATAAAAAGCATATTTTTAAAATTTTTGTAATTGTAGGTTCAATTGATGAAAAAAATGACAATGAGACTAATACAAAAAGACTATCTAAGACAAATGTTCCATCTCTAACAGCAACTAATCCATATTCAAAATAATTTATTGAAAGTTTACCCAGATTATACATTAAATAAAATAAAAAAATATTTAGCAATCCTACGTCCTGTAAGATTTTTAAATTTGTAGATAATTTAGAATTCAAGAGAAGTAATAATAAAAAGACATATACAATAGGGACAAAACTAATTGTAAAGTTTTGAAAGGCCCAGCCAAAGAAAAAGTTTGAAAACACAATAAATAGCATTAAATAGAAATGTATTTTGATATTTCTAATATTATTCATTAATAGGGTATAATAGAAAGCCTTAATGAAATATATCGAATTATCAACTTTAAGAATACTTGCAGTATTATTAATTGTAAATTCACACCTATATTTATTCTATGAATATAAATACTTAGCTACAGGTGGGGCTATAGGAAATGCTATATTTTTTTTCATATCAGGAATTGGCTTAAGTTATTCACTTGCTAAAAATAAGATTAATTATTTTACCTGGGTAAAAAAAAGATATTTAAGAATTTACCCAAAATTAATCATAATTGTATTATTTTACATCTTAATAGGCTTTATAGTTGTTGAGAATACCACAGATCTATTTGTAACGTTAATTTTTCCCAAAGAATTCTGGTTTCTACCAGTGTTAACATATTTTTACTTAATTATATATTTTATAATTACAAACTTAAAAGTTAAAGAAATTAAAAAAACTCTTTTTGCAATATTCATAATATATTTAATTTCCTATTATCTGTTAATAGATAACCAAAGATATTCTATTGAGGAAAATATATTGCTCAAAAGTATTTTTTATTTATTTGTTATGGTTCTGGGGGTTTTGGTCTTTAAGATTTATGATAAATTATATTTAGGTATAAAATATTCATCATTCATTTTATTTATAAGTATAAGTTGCTTTTATTTACTTAAATTTACAATGTTAAAATATGATTATTACTTTATTCAATTTCTAGAACATTTTTTTATTCTAATTATCTTATATTCACTTTTAACATTTTTAAAAACAAAACAAATAATTTTATTTCAAAAAAATAGAATTATAAATATAATTATTATGTTTGTGTCATCAATTTCTTTAGAAATATATTTAACACACAATTACTTCAAGGAATACCCTTTTAGTTTTTTTCCGTTAAATATTTTAATATTTATACCATGTGTTTTAATAAGTGCATATTTATTGAAAAAAATATTTTCTTTTTTTGAAAAAAAAATTAAAAATTATAAATCTTTTTAATTTTATTTTTTTTAGACAAAAGTTTATTTAACTTATATTTATAAAATTTTTTATTTTTGTCATCATAATATAATTTTATTTTTTTAAAAAATTGATTAGCTATTTGATCTAAAGTGGTATTAAAAATATCTACAAAGCCTAAGTCATAATTTCTTATAATTGCTTTTGGTCCTGCGGCATTAGTTGTTATTACATTCAAATTATTATTAAGTGCTTCTAAAATTACATAACCACCAGAGTCACGAAGGGTTGGAAAAATTAATAAATCATATTTTTTAAAACTTTTAATTAGTTTCTTTTGATCAATATGACCAAATATCTTAATCTTATTTTCAAAATTATTTTTAATTATAAAATTTTCTAAATTATTTTTTCTTGGGCCATTACCATAGATATCCAAAGTAATTTTTTTATTAAGTGTTTCAATTTTAAGAAATAATTTCTTTAATATTTCAACACCCTTCCATTCAACTAACCTACCAATAAAACATATTTTAAAATTGTTATCTTTTTTTAATTTATAAAAAAATTTTTCATTGAAAAGAGCTGGTATTATTTGAATTTTTTTATGATAAAATTTTGGTATAAATTTTCTACTAGTTTCTGAGGTTAAGATAATTTTTTTTGCTCTAAAAAGTGTGATATTTAACAATAATGAAAATCTAACATAAGAATTAGATATATTTCTTAACACTTCAGTTAATTTAGACTTAGTGCTAAATTTTTTTAATACCTTAAAGGGAACCATCTCACCCCCAGCAAGTGGGCCATAAATAAAAGGAATATTACAAAGACATAATAAATTCGGTATTCTAAAAGTACCAAAGGTAACATGATGAATTAAATCAATCTTATTTTCTTTTATTAACTTTTTGTATTTAAAATAAATAAAAACATGCCAAAATAAAAAATATAGATAGGAATTGGATTTATTATTTCCACCCTTGATTATTTTAATAAAAAAATCAGGTAAATCATAAAATAAGAAAGAAACATTTTTTATTTTTTTTAATAGGATTTCTTTTAATATTTTTTTTTTATTTTTTTTTCTTGTTAAAACATAAACTTTATTTTTTTGAGATAAAGTTTTAATCCATGACCATCCTATTTGATGTTCGGATCCTGTATTCGGTTCACAAGCATAAGCTGATAATAAAATTTTCAAATTAAATCCTTCTTAATGTTTTTTCTTAAATGATAATAGCTAAAATATAATATTATTATAATCAACATTTGAGATGCGTATAAACCAAATATTAAACCCTGTATTTTAAAATTAGTAATAATAAATTTTGAAGTTAATAATGCAAAAATAGCAGAACATGAATAAGCTATAAAAATTGGTTTTGTTTTACCTAGGGTTCTAAAACTATAATTTAGAGGATACTGCAAAAAATGAAATGGTATAATTAATGATAAATAAATTAAAATTTGATTAGAATTTGAAGTTTCTAATCCATAAAAAAAATTAAGTAAATATTTTGAAAATAAAATAATCAGAATTACAATTGATAAAATTATGATCAAATATTTTCTAGTAAATCTTATTAAATAAAGTTCCATTTCTTTAATTCCACCAGATGTAAATTTTTTAGAAGCTTCTGCTGGTATAAAATTTTCAATTGATTGAAAAAAAATATTTAAAACATTTAATAATGTTTGACATGCTCGAATAATTCCAAATATGTAAGGTCCCAATATAACTCCAGTATTTACTAACCACAAATTCCCTGAAAACCATTGAGATAATGATGTTAATAAAAGCCATTTAGCAATGATCCAATTTTCCTTGATTGCTTCATGAGTATTTTTAAATCGGTATTTTAAAGAAATAATTATTGAAAAATTAACTGCAAAACCAAATAAAAATGTATAGAAAATTAACCACCAAACATTCTCTAAGCTAAGCAAGTCTAAATAATTCAAATAAATCATAGAAATAGTCAATGGAAAATAGGTAAGTAAATCACCTAGTAAGGCTCTTAAGTATAACTTTTTGCTTAATAATAATCTTCTAATAAACTGATGTAATTGTGTTGAAATAATTATTAGTGAAAATTCTAAATAATAATCACTAAATTTATAACCTAAATTAAAATTACCTAAAAAATTTAAACTAACAAAAATTATAGAAGAAACTAATAAAGTAAAAATTATTTGTTGAAAAAATATTCCACCATAAAAAAAATTAAGGATAGAATTTTTATATTTGGGGGCATTAGTTAACATTGGAGAAATTATATAAGAAATTTGTAATCCATAAATTAAGAAAAGAAAAAGCCAATAAAAGCTAAATATACCAAAATCTTCCAAACCTAGAAATCTTAAAATAATAATTGATATTAAAAAGTTACCTGCACTTACTATAATTTGATCAAGAAAAATAAGATTAAAATTTTCTTTAAATAAAAAAAGTTTTATAAATTTAATTGAAAACATTATCTAAATCCTTATATATTTTTTAATAAAATTTTCTTTAAAAATATTTTGTATCGAATCTTTTTTATTACTATTTTTTTCTTTTTTTATTAAAATATTTCTTCTTTCTAAAAAAATTTTTCTATAAAAAAAAGGCACTCCATGATCATATTTCCAATCATTGATTATTTGAGATTTTTTTAATTTATCAAAATATTTTTCATAAGAATTTATTTCACTAATATTATTATAAGAAATTTTTATATTAAATCCAGTAGGACAAAAAAAATAAAGTAAAAATAACTCAAATACTCTAAAAAATATTAAATGTACTTTAGAAAAATTAAGGAAATAATATTTTGTTAAAATCAAAAATTTATAAAAAAAAATTATTATCTTAAAATTAAAGAGATTATTTTTTTTTAGATTTTTTTTTAATGATTTTATTATTTTTTTTTCAAAAATTACTTTTTTTTCGAACACAAAATTGTTCTGTAAAAAAGCTTTTTTATACCTTTTAATTTTTTCGTTATCTTTAGAATGTAAGATTTTAGCAATTTGAAAGGCATGATATGTATTAGTGACCTTAATTGGTATTATTGGAATGTTCTTTTTAAAATACTCTAAGGATTCTTTTTTTTAATTTGAAAGTAAGGGGTACTGGCTAAAGATAATATGCGAAAAAAATCTATTTGTAAAAAAAGTAATTTATTAAAGTCAACAAAATAAAATGTTTCAATTTTGTTATTTTTTGAAAAAAATTTACTTTTAGAATTATCATAAAAAAGAAAATCCCATTTATATTTCAATCTTATTTTTTTTAAAATGATTTTAATTGTAGAAATATTGATATTTGAAATTAAATCTAAATCACTTTTAATATTTGGAAAGTTTTTATAATTTCTTAAAATTCCATACTTAATATTAGATTTATTTAATTCATTTATTATATCTTTGACTGTGTTTTTTTTTTATTTTTCAAAATAATATAAATAATAATTATCTTAATATATTGAGAGTATTTTTCATAAATAAAAAAATATTTTGATTAATGAAATTTTACTCAAATTAAAAATTAGTTAAAAATATTTATTATTTTTAAGAATCGTTTCTAAATTCTCCTTATCTCTCAAAGTATCCATGCACTGCCAAAATTTTTTATGCTTAAATGCAATAAGTTGTTTTTTTTTAGTTAAAATTTCCATTGGCCCTCTCTCAAGAAATGATTGATCATTTTTAATATATTTTAAAAATTTTGGCTCCATTACAAAAAAACCACCATTAATCCACCCTTCATCTAATTTAGATTTTTCTTTAAAATATTTTACATTTTTACCTATTACTTTTATGGCACCAAATCTAGCCGGAGGTCTAACAGCTGTTAGGGTGACCAACTTTTTACTTTTTAGATGGAATCTTAATAGCTTTTTTAAATCTACATCTGATAATCCATCACCATAAGTCATCATAAATGTTTCATTACCTAGATACTTTTTCAATCTTTTTAATCTTCCACCAGTCATTGTTTTTTGACCTGTATCTATTAAGTTAATATTCCAATTAAACTTTTTATTTTTAAAATATTCTTTTATAATGTGACCCTTGTAACCTAGGGCTATATAAAAATCTTTAAAGCCATGATTGGCGTAATGCTTCATGATATAATAAATCAAAGGTTTTTTACAAACTTTAATCATTGGTTTTGGAATTGTTTTTGTGTATTCAGAAATTCTAGTACCTAGCCCACCAGCTAAAATTACAACTTTCATAATTATTTAATTCCCCTTATCTTTATAAGTTTCTCATAATCTTTAATCTGGTTAATGGTTGTTTTATAAATATTTTTTGAATTTATATCATTAGTTTTGTACCAGTTTACAACCATTTGCATAGTTTCTGAAAATGTTAAAATACATTTCCATTTAATTATTTTTTTTGATTTATTAGAATTTATTTTTAACAAAGAAGACTCGTAGAAAGATTTTTTTTTAGAGATTGGTACCGTCCATGAAACTTTTTCCCAATTTTTTTTCATAGTTTTTACTACCTCAAGCACACTATAGTTGTTAGTATTTATTGGTCCAAAGTTAAAAACTTCCCCATGTAGTTTTTTATTTTTTTTCATTTTTGAAGCTAATAATAAGTAGCCCCAAATAGCCTCTAAAACATGTTGCCATGGTCTGGTAGAATTTGGACTTCTAAGGGTGACCTTTTTATTTGTTGTCCAAGACTTTATACAGTCAGGAATTAACCTATAGTTTGACCAATCACCTCCTCCAATAACATTTCCTGCTCTTGCTACACAGATTAAAGTATTAGTTTTTTCTTTAGGGAAAAAGGATTTAATATGTGATTGTATAGCTAATTCTGCTCCAGCTTTTGAGGCGCTATAAGGATCGTATCCACCAAGAATATCATTTTCTTTATATCCTCTTTTGATTTCTATATTTTTATAACTTTTATCACTAGTAATTAACACTACTATACAGTTTTTTTTTAATTTTCTTAAACTTTCCAAAATATTTAAAGTACCGATTGTATTGGTATGCCAGGTTTTTACAGGATCTAAATATGAATCTTTTACTAAAGCCTGTCCTGCTAAATGAAACACGTAATCTGGTTTATAATCAGTAAAAATTTTTATTAAAGCTTTTAAATTAACAACATCTATTTTTTTGTTAATAATATTTTTTTTCAAATTAATTAATTCATAGTGCGATGGTTTGGAAGGTACAGTACTGGATACACCAATTACATTAGCTCCCAATAAGACAAGCCATTGTGATAGCCATGATCCTTTAAAACCAGTGTGTCCTGTAACTATAACAGTTTTGTTTCTAAAGTTATTTAAAATCATTAATTTTTTAATTGTTAATATTGTAAAGAAATTATTATTATCACTATTTTACAATAACTGTAATAAGTAATTATTTATCGTAAATTATGTCTTTATTTAGATGGCTTATAGGTAAATCATTAGATAAATATTATGACTACACGAAATTTTTAAAATGATAAATAAAATCAAAAATATATCTATAATTATGAGTGTCAAAAATGGGGAAAAATTTCTTGGAAGAGCAATTGAAAGTATTTTAAATCAAACATTTATAAATTTTGAATTTATTATTGTTAATAATGATTCAAATGATGGTACTTCTAAAATTTTACAATCTTATCAAAATAAAGATACTAGAATAAAAATTCTAACAAATTTGAATAATGAGTCGCTCTATGAGGGTAGAGCAACTGGTATAAATGAATCAATATTTGATTGGTTTGCTTTAATGGATGCTGACGATGAATGTGATATAAATCGTATTCAAGAACAAATAAATTTTATTAACAATACTTCTTTCGAAAACCTAGGAGTCGTTTCTACATATGGAAAATATATCAATTATAAAAACAAGATTATAGCTAATCGTTTTTCAGGTCCGACTAATATAAAAGCATTTGACAAAATGAACTCAAAGAATGAAAGCTTTTCTATAATAGATCCAAGTATAGTTGTTAATAAAAATATTTTTTTTAAAGTTGGTGGCTATTTAAATAATAATATAGCTGCAGATATCGATTTATTTTATAAAATTGCTGAAAAAGGTTTTTTAATACAAACTATTAATAAACCACTTTACTATTATAGGGTCCACGAAACAAGTTTTAGTGTACAAAATAGTATGAAACAATGTGAAATCACACATTTTTTAAATTATAATATGAGGCAAAGAAGAAGTGGAAAAAAAGAAATATCAGAAGATTATTTTTATAGTAATTTTTGGAACAAATATTCTTATAGAATTCCACGTATAATTTTAGACTATTCTAAAACATATTATAAAATATCAGCTTATTCTTTTATTCAAAAAAAATATTTATTATCTTTACTAAATATAATTTTAGCTTTTATACATTCACCAAGGTATACATTAAAAAGATTATACCAGCATATATTTAAATAAGATGAATAAAAAAAATATTTTAATTGTAGGTGGTACAGGATTTATTGGCTATCACCTCGCAAAAAAAGCAATTCAAAAAAAATTAATTGTTACTAGTATTTCTACTAAACCAGCAAAAAAAATAAGATATTTAAAAAAAGTTAAATATATTATTTGTGATATTTCAGATAAAAAAAAACTAACAAAGGTGATTAAAAAAAAATATGACTATGTTGTTAATTTAGGTGGATATGTTGATCATGCAAATAAAAAAAAAACACTTAATAGCCATTATATTGGATGCAAAAATTTAGCTGATATTTTTATTAAAAAAACTCCAAAATTTTTTTTACAAATTGGAAGCTGTGTTGAGTATGGTTTTAATGAATCTCCACAAAATGAGAACATGGTGACCAATATAAAATCTATTAAATCAACCTATGGTGAAGCAAAGTTATCAGCGACAAGATATTTAATTGATTTATATAAAAAAAAAAAATTTCCAGCTTCAATATTAAGGCTATACCTCGCTTATGGGCCAAGACAGGATCAGAACAGATTAATTCCAATTACAATAATGGCTTGTTTAAAAAATAGAATATTTGACTGTTCTACAGGTGATCAAATAAGAGATTTTATTCATATAGATGATGTTATCAGAGCAATATTTAAATTAATAAAATCTAAGAAATCAATAGGTCAAATTTTTAATATTGGATCAGGAAAGCCTGTGAAAGTAAAAAGTGTGATTGAACAAATTAGAAAAATTTCGAAAGGTGGCTTTCCTCAATATGGAAAAATTAAATTAAGAAAAGATGAAATAAAAAAACTTTATCCAGATATAAAAAAAATTAAAAAAGAAATCAACTTAAGTCCAAAAATCTCCTTTAACAAAGGGATCACATCTACCATTAAATACTATAAAGATAGTTTCTTAATATAATTTAATATTTTATCACGATTAGAGTCAATTTTATTTAGACAATTTAAAACTATCTTAACATCAAATTTTTTAACAAATTTTATATATTTATCATTTAATTTAATTGTATCTTTTAATGTTAATTCTTTTTTTCGAGAATAGATTTTTTTTGGGTTACCAGTAAGTAAAACAATAAGATCAGGTTTAATTGCAAATTTGATAATTTTAGTAATTACTATCATGGATAAAGAAAATCTATATCTTAATGGATCTATCATTACATCATAAATATATCTATCAAAAATATAAATTTTTTTAGAATTATAATTTAAAATAGTAAATATTTGATAATTAATAATCCAATATATAATTTTAAAAAAAGAAAATACCATGCTTCTTTTTATTTGTTGGTGAGGGTTAGTGATAGGTTTATTCTTTTTTTTAAAATAATCTGGTGCGAAATGTATTTTTTCAAATTTCTTTTTATTTTTTTTATATACAGAGTTTATCAGAGTTGATTTACCAGTACCATCAACACCAAGAAAAATTATTGTTTTAAAATTTTTCATTGCTTAAAATAAAATAGATATTTTTTTTAATCATCATAATCAATTTTCTTGTTAAAATTTTATTTTTAATATTTTTAACAAATTTAAGATCAAAAAGTAAAATAGATTGCTTTTCAAATAAGTAAAATAAGTAAATCTTAGTAAACTCTTTTTTGTCAATCTTATAATTAACTAAGATTTTTTTAAACTTAAAATAAATTAAAAATTTAATATATTTTAGAATAACATTTGTTAGAAAGTTGTTTCTAAATATAAGTTTATTGGAAATAAGTATAGATCCAATATTTAATATTATTGAATGATATTGCCAATTAAAATGATCAAATAAAAATACACGTTCTCGAAATTTTTCAAAATCAAATACATAAAAATTATTATCTCTTTTCAAACAATTATAATGAGCAAAATCACCATGTGTGAGTGATAATTTAGAATTAAGTTTAAATTTTTTTTTTTTTAAATAATCTTTAATATCATTTTCAATTATGATTAATTTTTTATTTTTTTTGTGTTCATAAAAAACAGAAATGTTATTAATATATCTTGTATCTGATATCGTTTTGGTTAATCTAATATTTTTTTTAAATACTTTCTTAAAATCAAAAAAGCTAACCTTCTTACCTTTGATGTATTCTAATTCAATATAACTGATACTTTTGGAGTTTAAGTGATTATATAATTTTGGAATTTTAAAAAATTTAATTCTTTTAAAGTAACTATAACCTTTAATTTCATTTTTATATTCAAGCTGCTTATTGCCTCTTAAATATATCTTGAATATTTTGTGGATGTTTTCTCTTTTAATTATAATGATTTTTTTTTTATCAGTATTGTATATTTTAATTATTTTTCCTGATTTATTGCTGAGTTTATATTTATTATTGATTATCGACATTTAATTTCATAAATTTATTTTATACTAAGAACTTCAGTTTAGCTCTAATCACCCTATATTTAATCAAAGCATAAAAGCTTTTAAACATAATGTATAAATCCACCCATATTGTCCAATTATTTAAGTACCAAATATCAAAATCTACTCTTCTTTTCATGCTCTTTGGGTCAGGTGTGGCTCCTCTAAGTCCATTTACTTAATTACATCCTGTCAAACCAACGTTACACTTATGTCTTTTAAGATAATTTCAAAGCAAAGATGAATAATAAATATACTGCCCTACCATGCGTGGTCTTCGTTCAATAATAGACATATTTCCATTTAATATATTAATAAACTGACACAATTCATCAATACTAAATCGTCTTAGAAATAAATTTACTTTTAAAAATATTTTATAATCTTTTGGGACTTGTAGAGTTTTGTCATAATTAGTTTTTTATATAATGTAAAATTTTTAAGGGTTATTTTAGCTGTCATTAATATTTTAAAACATAAATATTGGTAAATAATTTTATTTTTAGGAGTAATTTATTTATCAAATATTTTTTTGATTTCATTATTTAGATTATTTTTATTAATTTTTTCTTTATTTTTATTATAATCTATTTCACTTGCTTTACTGTCTTCAAATGCATTTGAAACTACATTCTCTCCTTTAATAACTTTATTTATTGAGTTTACTTTTTCAATAAAACTAATTCTTTCATTTTTTAAATTACTTATTTCTAAATTTATATTTTTTGATTTCTTTTGATAATTCAGTAATTCATTGTTAATCCTTAAGCTATCCTCTTGGTAAAAAATTATTTTATTTTCTAGATTTTCTATTTGTTTATTTTTTTCTTCAATAACATTTTTGGGTAATTTTAAAGTATTGGTTAAGACTTGTAGTTTATCAGTTTTTTTTTCAAGTTCATATTTTTCATTCTTGAGGGTTTTTAAATTACTTTCTAACTTTAAACTATTTGATTCTAAATTTTTATTTTCAACTTGTAATAAATTTGTATTTATAACCTCTTTTTTAAGATTATATTTTATCTTATTTTTTTCATTTACTAGGTTCAAAATATCATCTTTTAGCAATATATTAGATTTGTCTTTTTCTTCTCCATGAAATTTTAATACAGAAATTTTATTTCTCAATGAAACTAATTCTTCTTTTAATTCAATTATTAATTTGATTGTATTTTTTTTTACTTTATTCTTAAAAAAATTATAAAGTTCATCTAATAACTCATCTTTATTTACATTATGAATAACAACCGGCACTCTTTTTATAAAATTTTTATTTTGTATAAGTAAAGGTTTCTTTTTATTGTTAATTTTTTTAATTTTATTTAATTCTATATTATTATAAACTGGGGTATCTTTTTTTTTAAGGATAGAATTAGATGCATTGATAATTTCCTCTATAGAATAAATATTCATTATAATTCACTTACAAGTTTAATTTTGTATTATGAATTATTAGTACTAATTATGAGTCAACTAAATATACTAAAAATTTATGTTATAAAATTAGATGTAATATATTAGTACATTATTTAATCATTCTTCTTAAATACGACGTAAAATGTCTTTAAAATAATCAAATAATCTAGCCATAAGGTCCAATTATTTAAATACCATAAATCATATTCCATTCTTTTACGCATATGCTCTGATGTAGGTGTGGCACCTCTATTTCCATTTACTTGAGCCCACCCAGTTAAGCCCGGATTGGATTTATGTCTTTTTAAAAAATTCTCAAATAGAGAGGAGTATAATATATCATGTTCAACCATATGAGGTCTTGGCCCAACAATGGACATATCGCCAATTAAAACATTATAAAATTGAGGTAACTCATCAATACTAAATCTTCTGATAAACTTTCCAATTTTTAAAACCCTACTATCTCCTACTTGAACCTGAACAGTTTTATCAAATTTAATTTTTTTGAGAGATCTTAATTTGTAAATCTTAAATCTTCTTCCATCCCAACCTGTTCTATCTTGTGTGAAAAATAGAGGAAATCCGTCTTCTAAATAAATAAGCAACATAGAGATAGCGATTAATGGTGAAAAGCTAATTAAAAATATTAAAGATAATATCTTATCAGAAATTATTTTTAAAAGTAATTTGAAACCATAAAATTTTGATATTTCATAATATTTAAATTTATATTTATTATTAATTAAATTTTCTTTTAATCCAACAACTTTAGATGCTACATCAATGATCAAAATATCGACAGAAAATTTTAGCACGTTATTTAATAATATTTCTAAGTCATTTTTTTTATTATCTAAAATCCAAATTTGACCTAGAGAATGATATTCTAAAATTGATCTGATATCTGCTATTTGAGTAAAAATTGGAATTTTTAATTCAATTCTTAACTTACTTAAATCTGTGTATTTATCAGTTATTATAAGACAACATTTATAAATATTAATTTTTTCACTATGCTCATTCATTAATTTTAGAATATCTTTAAACTCACCCACTATCATTATATTACGTTGAATAATATTTTCATTTATTAGGTAATTATACGAATAATTTGTTAATATTTTTGTGAGATATAAAATAAGAATAATAAAAAACACCATATACAAAAATGATAAAGTTAAATTTATCTCAAATGTAAAACTAAATACTAAATACAATAAAATTGTAATAACAAATGGTAAAATATCATATCTTAAAAATATAATAAAATTTGATTTATATTTATTTGAATTATTTAAAAATATTGAGATTAAAAAATAAATAGGAATTATAAAAATTGAAATATTATAATATTTTGAATTTGTAAAAATATTAATATTAAACAGATCATAAATTGTTTTAAATTCTAATATTGAAAATATGTATATTGATAATAAAATAGAAATTACCTTTAAAAGTGATGATATCTTTATAAAAAAAGAATCGTCATTTTGAAAAACTTTTTCAAGTCTAAACATTATTTAAGTTTTATTGTAATAATTTGATGAATAATTATAATTATAGTTATAATTATAATAACTATCTTTTGAGGTGTCTAAATCATTAATAACAATTCCATCAATTTTAGCACCAACATTTTGAATTTTTTTTATAGAAGACATAAAAGCTAACGTTCTTGAAGTTTCAGATCGTATAATAAATAAATTATAATCTGATGCTTGAGTTAGAATTAACGTATCAGACACAGGTTGAACGGGTGGCGAGTCAATTATTACATAGTCATATTGTGTCTTCAATACATCAAAAAACTTTTTAATCTGTTCTCTACTAACAATATCCGACATGTCAAATCGCTTAGCGCCTGAGGTAATAATTTCTAATTTGGTACCTGGAACGGTAAAAATTGTATCTTTTAGGCTGTTATTAGAGGATATAATCTCCCCCAAACCAAAAATTTCCTTATCAAATTTATAGAAGCTGTTTAGGACTGATGGTCTTCTAATGTCAGCTTCGACAAATAATACTTTGTAAGTTTTCTCTAATGATAAAGCTAGATTAAAAGCATAACTTGTTTTACCTTCAGAAGGGTTGCTAGAGGTTACTAAAAAACTACTATTTTTTTTAAACTTTGATTCAATAATTGCCCTTGAAGATCTTATAGCTTCTGAAAAATTTGATTCACTATCTTCTAAAAAATTTTGTAAAATATGATAGCCTTTTTTAATATTGATAACTTTTGGCAAGATGCCAATTTGTGGAATATTTAAATGTTCTATAGCTTCTGGTGTTTTAATTACAGCAGAATTCATTTCTCTATAAAATATTAATCCATAAAAAAATAAAGATGACACTATCAGAGAAGTTATAAAATTTTTATACGGTTTAGGAGAAAATGGCCCATTTGGCAAACTTGGAGTTTCAATTATTTTTAGTTTAGATATTTGTAAATTTTGAGCTTCGTTTGTTTCTTTAACTCTTTGTAAAAATGTTTCATATAATTTTCTACTACTTTCAACCTCTCTTGAAAAATTCATCATCCCAGCTTCCTTTTCTTCTATCTCTCTTAAATTGTTTTTAGCATTTTCAAGATCATTCTTAGATAAATTAATAAAATTATTAAGATTACTCAATTCAAAAACTTTAATTTGAATGACTTCATTTAAAATATTTTTTAATTGTTTTTCTAAACTTATATTTAATGTGTTTGCTTGTGTAACTTTTGGGTGCTTGGGTGTGTACACTAATAATAATGATTGAATGTTATTCTTATTAGCTGAAAGATTGTTTTTAATATTAGTAATTTCTTTTCTTTCATTAAGATCTTTAATAGCAAGTAAAATATCTACATCACCGTTTGCAGCTTTAACAGAAATTAAATCATTTTCGTGTTTTTGAATCTCCTGTTTAGATTTAAGAATATTATTAGAAATAGATTGAATTTCTTTAATTATTAATTCCTTAACATTGCCTGTATCTACTAGGTTATTTTCTTTTTTATATTTTGCTAATTTTTTATCAGCTATATTCATTTGGATAGCTAATTCTTTTAAACGTTCTGTAATCTTTATATTTGCATAGTTAGTAATTTGAATTTTGCTATCTACTTCATATCGTTGATAGGAATCTATAATATTTTTTAAAGCTAATTGTGAGACTTTTGGATTATTTGAAACAAAACTAAGTAATAAAACATCACTTCTAGGAACATTTTTTACGACAAAATTATTTGATAAAATAGATTTTATATAGTCTTTATCAATAATGGTTTCTTTTGATAATATTCTTTTAAAAATGTTCTTTTCTACTGATGAGTATAGCTCTTTAAACTCAAGTTGGTTTTGTTCATCACTTACTATGTATTCTATTACTTCGTCACTTTTTAAAATAGCGATCTGATTATTTACTCTATTTTGCATGCTATCTATTGAATAAGCTTCATCAATATTTACAATTTTGTTCTCATCAGGTGCGATGACTAGTGTTGCTTCACTTAAATATTTTTTTTCAATATTAAGGGATATAAAAAATACAATGATTGAGACTAAGAATGTGGCTATTAAAATATTTTTTATATTTTTTTTAGCTAGTAATAAAAAAAAGCTTAGGTCTCCAAGGTCAAATAAATTAAATAAGTTTCCTATTCTACCAAACATTGAATTAATTTACTTAATGTCTGTGAAGTAAATATCTAAAATAAATTTACTAAATTAGTAAACAAAGATTGTTTATACTGATTACTTTGACGGGAATATTTGAGTAATTATGTATTTACTTCTTGTTACTGAAAAAATGTTTGTATAACTTTAAGAATACTTTGTAAATTTACTTTACTAACTTTTTATGGATAGACTACTAGATCCTCACACTCAGAAAATATGTGATGCATTACTTTCAGATATTATCAATACAGTTGATAATGAAGAAACGTGCACAATAAGGTTTTTTAGAAAAGATTTAGTCACTATGACTATTTGGCTATTTATACTCAAATCTTATAATGAATACAAATCTATCAACATTGAGGATATTGCGCGTGAAGTAGCGCCATCAAGTAGAGTCTCTAAACCATCGTTACGTTTAATACTTGAGAATGCTAAAATAAAAAAGTTTATAAGGTTTGTTGATAATCCAAAAGATAATAGATCTTGGATAATTGAACCAGAAGATATAACAATAAATGAATTTAAAAAATGGACTCAAATTTTTTTATAATATCATTAAGATAATTTTTATAATTTTTTTTACTTATAATTGTAGCTCTTTACCTGGTATTAGTAAAAATCCCAAAAAACAAAAAGGCTCAAAGGTTAATCTTGAATCATATACTATTAATAATGTTAAAATAGATATTATAAAAATTAATGAACTTAATGAAAATCAGATCAATAAATACAATAATTTACAAATAAAAGAACTTAAGTATTCAATAGAAAAATTTCCAAATATTTATAATTATAAATACGAATATGCGCTTGGTTCATCTGATGTAGTATCTATTAATTTAACTGATACTGATGATATAGATGGTTCTTACACTATAGGACCTAAAGGATATATTGATTTACCATTTATTGGAAAAATTAAGGTAGATAATTTAACTCTAAACCAATCAAAAGGAATACTACATTCTACTTTGAGTAAATATTATACAAATACAGATTTACAAATTAAAATAGAACAGTTTAATAGTAGTAAAGTGTATATATTAGGTGCTGTTCGGAACCAAATTACAATAAATCTCGATCAAAAACCTATTAGGTTGATTGATGCTGCAATTCAAGCAAGTTACAACCCAAATTCTCAAGATAAATCATTTGGAAGCAAAGGCTTGCTTAGAAGAGATAACAAAGTTTATAAAATAGATATAAACAATATATTTCAAAGCACAAATGCTAATGACAACTTCTTTCTTAAAAAAGATGATGTTTTATATGTGGATAGAAACTCTGATGCAATACATGTTTTTGGTGAAGTAACAAAACCAGGTGTCTATTTTCCAAACAAGGATTATTCATTAACTGAATTAATATCTACTGCTGGACTAAATAATCTAACTTCAAACGCATCAAAAGTTTATGTACTAAGAGAAAATTTTAATAAATTTTTAAAGATTAATATATTCCAATTAGATATTACTAATCCAACAGGTTTAATATTGGGTAAAAGATTTATGCTTCAACCTAAGGATATAATATTTATACCTGCAGGAGCAATGGTTAAATGGAATAGAGTAATAAGTTTATTGATACCGCAAACAGATTTATTTAGCTCTTATAATCCAATTATTCAAGAAGGTATGAAAGCAAGCTCTGCAAATATGACTCCCTAAAAAATTATCTATTAAATTTATACTTAACATCGTTATTTCTTTTATAATTTACACTTAATAACAAAATGAATAAGAGTTGAATTAATGGTATATGAAAAGAAAAATCAAAAGTTAAGATAAAAAATAATAAGTAAAATAATATAATATTTCTAAAATTAAAAATGTGACTTTTAATAGAGATGAATAGAACACTTAAAACAAGTAAAATTGAACCAATTAACCCAAATTCACCCATAAATTGAATTAAACCTGAGTGAGCATGCACAGCAAATTGTCTTGATAAATTTTGATAATTTATCTTAAGTAGATACTCAAACCCTCCACCTCCATAACCAAAAAATATAAACTTTTTAAACTCTATATATGCAAATTGAGCAAGATCGCCCCGAGATAAACTCATTTCAATAGCTGTTGAAAATTGTTTAATTTCTTGACTTAAAAATGAATATCTTTGTATTAATTTTTCTGACCCAAAAAAGAAGCCTAAAATCAATATATCAAATAATATAATTAATATTAGTGTTATTAAAAATAATCTATTTTTTTTTTCATTTAAATATAATGATTGTAATAAATGTATAAATATTAACGAAACTAGTAAAAAATTTCCCAACCTTGAAAAAGAAGTAATTATTCCGATTGTGATTAATAAAATAAAAATCCTAACATAGATTTTTTTAAAGAAATTATAAGTGTTATCTTTTTGAAACATATCAACTAACTTTAAATATTCGATACCACAAAAGAAACACAGTACTAAAAAACAAGAAAAAACTGTTCTATTGGTAAAAAAACCTGTAGCTGCAGCTTTATAAGCTGTATTTTTTAGAATGAAAAAATCAGGGTTACCTATTAAAAAGAAATATATTGCAACGCTAGAAGCTAGCGCTCCTAATAAAATAATAAAATAATAAAATCTAAATATATCTTTAGTTTTATAAAAAATACTTTTAAAAATAATTAAATATAAAAATATTGATAAATAATTTAATAAACCGAAGAAAGAATTAGATGGATTCAAGCTAATAGAAGTATAACCATCATTAAAGTCTAATTTTTTTAAAATATTGTATTTTTCAGGTGATAAAAAATTAATCCACTCTATAGGCAGAGGTATTGTTTGAAATATTAAAAAACTTACAAATAAAATATATAATTTAATTGCTAATTTATTTGTTGTAAGTATTTCTCTTACGTGCGCTAAATAATTTTTTTCTCTTATAAAAAATAAAAAAAAGATTGAAACTATTATAAAATTAAACTGAATATATAAATTGTTATTTCCTCCATTAAAAATAACCATTAGAGTTATAATTAACAAAAAAATATATTGATAAAGCTTACTTTTTTTAATCATTATAAATTTGGGGATACATCATAGGCTGAATTATAAATTGGTGGATAGCCAGAACTCATGCCCTCATTATTGTAACCTGCTGAATTATATCCCTGATAATCTCGTCCATTTGAATCATATGCAGTTCCATTTTGGTGTTTGAATGGTGAGCTATTACTAAATCCCTTAGCATTATATGTTGCACCAGCAGTTACTGCTGGGAAATTTATAGCTAAATTACTAGTATTATTATCTTCATCTGTTGCTGTGATTGTAACACTAGTTGCAGCTTGCACTGTACTAGGTGTTCCCGAAACTGAACCTGTCATTAAGTCTAATCCATCAGGTAAAGTTCCACTGTAAGTATAAGATATTGTTCCAACTCCTGATGCAGATAAACTTATTGAAGTAATTCCAGTACCTTTAGTTAAAGTTGAAGGAAAATCTCCTTGTGTTGTAGTCCAAGCTACACTTCCACCAGCAGTTACTGCTGGGAAATTTATAGCTAAATTACTAGTATTATTATCTTCATCTGTTGCTGTGATTGTAACACTAGTTGCAGCTTGCACTGTACTAGGTGTTCCCGAAACTGAACCTGTCATTAAGTCTAATCCATCAGGTAAAGTTCCACTGTAAGTATAAGATATTGTTCCAACTCCTGATGCAGATAAACTTATTGAAGTAATTCCAGTACCTTTAGTTAAAGTTGAAGGAAAATCTCCTTGTGTTGTAGTCCAAGCTACACTTCCACCAGCAGTTACTGCTGGGAAATTTACAGCTAAATTACTAGTATTATTATCTTCATCTGTTGCTGTGATTGTAACACTAGTTGCAGCTTGCACTGTATTAGGTGTTCCCGAAACTGAACCTGCCGTTAAGTCTATTCCACTAGGGAAAGATCCGCTATTCAAAGAATAAGATATTGTTCCAACTCCTGATGCAGATAAACTTATTGAAGTAATTCCAGTACCTTTAGTTAAAGTTGAAGGAAAATCTCCTTGTGTTGTAGTCCAAGCTACACTTCCACCAGCAGTTACTGCTGGGAAATTTATAGCTAAATTACTAGTATTATTATCTTCATCTGTTGCTGTGATTGTAACACTAGTTGCAGCTTGCACTGTATTAGGTGTTCCCGAAACTGAACCTGCCGTTAAGTCTATTCCACTAGGGAAAGATCCGCTATTCAAAGAATAAGATATTGTTCCAACTCCTGATGCAGATAAACTTATTGAAGTAATTCCAGTACCTTTAGTTAAAGTTGAAGGAAAATCTCCTTGTGTTGTAGTCCAAGCTACACTTTCACCAGCAGTTACTGCTGGGAAATTTATAGCTAAATTACTAGTATTATTATCTTCATCTGTTGCTGTGATTGTAACACTAGTTGCAGCTTGCACTGTACTAGGTGTTCCCGAAACTGAACCTGTCATTAAGTCTAATCCATCAGGTAAAGTTCCACTGTAAGTATAAGATATTGTTCCAACTCCTGATGCAGATAAACTTATTGAAGTAATTCCAGTACCTTTAGTTAAAGTTGAAGGAAAATCTCCTTGTGTTGTAGTCCAAGCTACACTTTCACCAGCAGTTACTGCTGGGAAATTTATAGCTAAATTACTAGTATTATTATCTTCATCTGTTGCTGTGATTGTAACACTAGTTGCAGCTTGCACTGTACTAGGTGTTCCCGAAACTGAACCTGTCATTAAGTCTAATCCATCAGGTAAAGTTCCACTGTAAGTATAAGATATTGTTCCAACTCCTGATGCAGATAAACTTATTGAAGTAATTCCAGTACCTTTAGTTAAAGTTGAAGGAAAATCTCCTTGTGTTGTAGTCCAAGCTACACTTCCACCACCTTGACTATTTCCATATTTATCATATCCATCCGAGTCATATATAGTTCCTGTATCTTTATGGTAGTAAGGTGTTTCCATATTAAATCCAGCTGCATCATATGTTATCATTGAATTACCTGAACTAGGCATAGAGTTTCCGTTTTTATCTAATCCATCATCATTATAAATGGTTCCAGTATCCTTGTGATAGTAAGGTGGGGCAAAAGCAAATCCCGATGCGTCATATAAATCTGCTGCATCATCTTCTGCTATGTTTGCTGTCGCTAAGGCTAAGGCTGCTGCTGCATCGTCATCTGCTGTAGTTGCTGTATTAGTAGATGTAACGGTATCAACTAAATCATTAAACTGATTCATTTTTTCAGTATCAAAGTATATGTTGTTAGTTGCTGCTGTAGTAGCAACCATAGCTAAAGTTTCTGCTGCAAGAGTAGAGTTTGGATCTTTTGCTGATACAGTTGCAATGCTATCTAACATTGTACTTGCAGTAGCTGCATCTGATTTAGTAATTATATTCCCTAGCATCATGGCACCATCTTCACTGGTAGCTGCACTAAATACAGCATCTTCCATCATTTGATCAAATTGTGCTTGTCCTTCACCTTCAAAATTCATGTCTTCAAATGATTCATTGTCTGCCATAGACGATAAAACTTCCAATGCTAGAGTTGAGTCTGTGAATGTTTTGCCCACTTTTCCAATAGTATCCATCATCATACCCATACTTTCTTCACTTCCATTGGCCATCATATTCCCTAGCATCATGGCACCATCTTCACTGGTAGCTGCACTAAATACAGCATCTTCCATCATTTGATCAAATTGTGCTTGTCCTTCACCTTCAAAATTCATGTCTTCAAATGATTCATTGTCTGCCATAGACGATAAAACTTCCAATGCTAGAGTTGAGTCTGTGAATGTTTTGCCCACTTTTCCAATAGTATCCATCATCATACCCATACTTTCTTCACTTCCATTGGCCATCATATTCCCTAGCATCATGGCACCATCTTCACTGGTAGCTGCACTAAATACAGCATCTTCCATCATTTGATCAAATTGTGCTTGTCCTTCACCTTCAAAATTCATGTCTTCAAATGATTCATTGTCTGCCATAGACGATAAAACTTCCAATGCCAAAGTTGAGTCTGTGAATGTTTCTCCTACCTGTCCAATAGTATCCATCATCATACCCATACTTTCTTCACTTCCATTGGCCATCATATTCCCTAGCATCATGGCACCATCTTCACTGGTAGCTGCACTAAATACAGCATCTTCCATCATTTGATCAAATTGTGCTTGTCCTTCACCTTCAAAATTCATGTCTTCAAATGATTCATTGTCTGCCATAGACGATAAAACTTCCAATGCTAGAGTTGAGTCTGTGAATGTTTCTCCTACCTGTCCAATAGTATCCATCATCATGTAAACACTTTCTTCACTTCCTTTACTCATTATATTTGCTAACAACATGGCACCATCTTCACTATTGGCTGCACTAAATACAGCTGTTTCCATTAATCTATCAATTTGAGCTTGTTCTTCACCTCCAAAGTCCACATTATAAAATGAAGTAGAGTCTGCAACAGAAGATAAAACTTGTAATGAAAGGCTTGAACCTTCATTGTTGGCATCAGATATTTCAACAAAATTTACCATTCTCTCAACTGTAGCACCATCGGATTTTGAAATTATATTACCAATTAACGCTATGTTGTTATTGTCATTATCAAAATCATTTAACATCTGAGTATAAATTTTTTCTTTAATGGCATTATTAGTTTCTGAGTTAGATGTCGTAAGAAAAGTATTATCTTCACTAGCTAGATTTGTTATTACACTAGTAAGTAAATCATTATTAGATTCAAAAATCTTATCCATTGATTGACCAATGCTTGTTTCATCAGACTGATTTAAAACTTGTGATAAAAATTCTGTATTGTCACCAGTAGAGTTATCAACAATAAAATCTAACTTTTCCTGTTTTTCAAGTTTAATACCTTCTTTAATGATATCAATATCAGATACATCGATTACCCCATCACCATTAGCATCCAAAAGACTACCATTTAATAATTTTTCTTCTAGATTTTTTTGAATTACATTTTCATCAATAGAACTTGCTTTAATTAGATCATTAGAAACATTTACTAATTCTTGTTTTTCATCATCAGTTTTTGGTCTTTCAGAAATACCAGTTTCAATGTTTACAGAAATTACCTGATCAGTATCAAAGAGCGTTTTTACTTCACCTTCTGATGAAATACTTATTGTTCCAACATTACCAAAGCTATCTTCTGCTAAACTAACTTCTGAGGTTCCATCTGGATTATTTTCTATATTAAATCTAGTACCCTTAACGTTCAAAGTCATGGTAGGAAGCACTATAGTCATAGAACCATCATTTTTTTTTGCAATCTTCCCTGACTCGATGATCACTGATCCTTTCTCAACCACACCTATAAAAATGTCTTTTAAACCAGTAATATTGAAATCAGTTACTTTGAATGAGGATAATTCTTTTATTATTATGGTTGAACTGTCATTGTATTGGGCAGTTACAGTAGATAGTTCATTAGTTAAAATTTCATCTTGTAATAAAATTTCATCATATAAGTTTAATAATCTTTTTTCTCCCTCAGCATTAATAGCAAAAACTTCATTTTTAAGACTTACAATAGTCCCTATTTTTTCTCCTGAATGTGTTTTGTTAATTGATATTAAAAAAAATAAAGAGGTTAAAATTAATAAAAAATAGATTTTTTTAAATGATGTATTAATATTGTTCATATGAAAAATTTTATCTTTTTTCACTTATTAAAATTTCTTATCGTTTCTTTACTGACATATAATATGTTTGCAGTGTCAGTCCTTTATTTACCATCAATAAATATAAAGAGTTTTTTTTGGCAATGGACTCCTTACAGTTACAAACAAGCTCTAGGCTTTCCTAATCATTTAGACAAAGCATCTCTGTTAAACAAAAGCAATAGACTGCTAGTATTAAGTTTTTTAAATAAAAGTATATATAAAGATTTTTTAGATATTGATTTTTGGAACTATAAGCATATTTTAGAAAGCATGGACCGAGATAATATTAAAGAATTCGAAAAAAGCTTCTACAAAACATTTAAGCTTTCAAAAAACAATCCAAGAATTAATCTAGAATTACGTAATTATTTTATTAGGAATTATACAAAATTTTCACCAGATTATAGAAATAAGGTTTTAAAAAGTTTTTTCTAATAGGGTAATTAATAAAATTATATTATTATCTTTCAAAAATATCGGAAACTAAAACATCTAAGTTAATATTTTTATTTTTTTCTCCATCTTCTTCAATAAAATTCTGCTTACTTTTTTTAAATCTTGCAGAAATAATATTATTGTCATCATTATAATTTTGTAAATCTTTAATTTGATTAAAAATCTTATTATTTTTACTTTCAATATTGGATAGATTTTCATTTGCTATATCGGCTAATTTTTGGGAATTTAAAAGCTCACTAGACAGTCTTACATTTTCATTTTGATAAAATTTAATTTTTTCATCGTTATCTGAAATTATTTTTTTTTGTGAATTAATTAATTTATCTTGAATTACACATTTGTCTAATGTGTGTTGACTTGCCATTTCAAACAAAGAATTTTTTTCATCCTTATATAGATTTAATTCCTTTGTTTTATTTTTTAGTTCTTTAGTAATTTTTGACTTGTCTTTTTGGATATTTTTATTAATTCCAATTGTTATATTTTTAATTTTTGAAATTTCTTGCTTTAAGTTATTTGTTTGTAAAGCTTCACTTTCGGTCTTGACTTCGTTTTTTAATATCAGTGGTTGATCTTCATTATATAAGTTTAAATCTTTATAATTCATGCAGGTTTATAAATTGTTAATTAATGAAGTTGCTTTTATCTTCTCCAAAAACTTACTTTTTTTGTATTTGTTTCTTCTTTTTTTTCTTTTTGTTTGAACTGATTAATATTGATGGTCTCTTCGTTTAAGGTCGTATTTTTATTAGAAATTATGTTCGATGATTTAATTTTCATCTCTAAATAGTTCGTCTTATTTTCAAAGTCTTTATTTTTGTTTAAAATTTTATCTGAAGTTTCTTTAAGTTCATCTTTCATTTCTTCTATTTTATTTTCTAACTCAGCTTGTTCAGCATTGATTTTTTCTGTGTTAGTGATGCGTTTTTCAAACAAAATAATTCTATCTTCTATTGTTTTTTGCTCACTTAATTCCTTATTTTTCACTTTTAAGTCTTTTTCTAATTCTTCAATTTTAGAATTATATTTGCTTAGTTGCTCATTTAGAGAGTTTTCTTTTTTTTCCCAGCTAAGATCAAGCTCTTCTAATTTATCTAATATATACTCAGATTTTAATTTATATATCCATTCTTTATTACAGCTACTACATTGTATTAGTTTACCTTCTATTGATGACTCATCAATATCAGTGTCTATATCAGCTTTACAATACTTGCAGTTCAGATTCATTTTTATAAAATTTTAAAATTAACTAAACTTAACTAGATTGTAAAATTATATATATAGAAAAAAATTATATAAAAATAATTGATATTAATTTGTATTAATTATTTTTTAATTGCGTATTTTTTTCTTATGTTTGAGAAAAATTTTCTAATCAATGCCGCACCTACTCCTAAAAGAATTGCAAACATAATTGAAAATAATCCATAAAAAAATGGCATGTCTTCTGAAAATTCTAAAATAAATAGTGAGAAAAAATTTAAATCTGAATTTAATACTTTTATTATTTCTTTCTCAGCTTGTTCAGCGAAAAAAGTTTCATAAGCAATAGCTATTCCAACTATTAATAATAAAATTGCGAGTAATGCTTTCAAGCCAGAACTATCAATTTTTTCACCAAGTTTTTGTCCTATTTGAACACCTATGATTGATCCAATAACCAACATAACAACTAGCATTAGATCTATAGATCCAAAATTAAATGAATGCAAAAAAGTTACTATGACACTTACAAAAATTGTTACAAACAAAGAAGTTCCTGGAACTAATTTTGTTGGCATTTTAATTATATAAATCATTGCAGGCACTAATATAAAAGCACCTCCTATACCCATTATAGCAGCAATAAATCCTACAAATAAACCAATTATAATGGGGGTAAATATACTTTCGTATAACTTTGATTTTGGAAACCTCATTCTTAATGGAAGACCATGTATCCAATAATGAACGTGTAATTTTTTTTTAACTATAAGGTTTCTTTTTGCTCTGTCTATTTCTCCAAGACTTTCGACTAACATCAATGTACCAATTATTGCAAGTATATACATATAAGCTAAAGAAATAACTGTATCAATTTTTCCGATACCCTTAAAATATGTAAAAATATAAATACCTAATGCGGTTCCAATTGTTCCACCAATAACAATCATAAGACCCATTTTATAATCTAAAGTATTTTTTAAATAATGAGTTGTTGATCCTGATACTGATGTTGCAAGAATATTGTTAGCTTCATTTGCAACAGCATATGCAGGTGGTACGCCTAAAAAAATTAAGAATGGGGTCATTAAAAAACCACCACCAACACCAAATAAACCTGAAAGCACTCCAACGATTGCACTCAATAAAAGTATCTCAACAGGATTAACAAATACTTGAGCTATTGGTAGAAAAACGTCCATAAAAAATTAACAGTTATTAAAAAACAACTTAATTAAATGTGATAAAAGTTCCAACTAAAATGATACCCCAATAAGCAGCTAGACTAACAAAGATGCCGGTTTTGATAATAGTTACTTTAAAATCTGAAATTTTGTTTAATATTTTTATGTTGGAAATTGACATTACAACCGTCAATACACCCAGTTAATTATTTGTCAAATAAATAGTTAATATAAAATGATTTTTTTTATTAGTAGATGGTTGCTCCAAAAACCTTAACATCATCCCCTTCAACACCAAGGACTAACCTTCCAAGGAACTCACCTTCAATTTCTTTACTCTTTTGTTTAAATAAGACTGTAATATTCATACCTCGTCTTAAACATCCAAATGCCTCATAATCCTCAGATAAACTAGTTAATAACTTGTTGTTAGCCCACTGCTTTCCAAGTTCTACTTCATTAGCCCCAAATAACATTTGGGTTCCAAAGTCCTTAGTAAACCCACCATAATCTTTCATATTTGATGTCTTAACGAGATTATCCCAAATAGGATTAGCAATTGCTATAATCTCATCATCAGATTTCTCTAAAAGATTCATATTTTAGGTTATTGTTTAAGAAGCTTTTCTCTTCTCGTTCTCGTCAACTATGTGGTAAACCGGCACTTTTTCTAATGAAAATTTACCAGTTTTTGGATCACGTCTAGAAACTGTTAAGCAATGCCAATTGTCATCATCAAGTTTCATATGATCACCTCTGTAATAGTAACCAGGCCAACGTGTTTCTTCACGGAACATAGTGTGTTCAGTTACACATTGAGAAGTCAAAGCTCTATGTTTTAGCTCCCAAGCTCTCATAAGTTGGTGTAAATCTTCAGCTCCAACTTTTTCCAAATCTTCCTCTAACCAAGCAAGTAATTCTAGGCCTCTTTTAAGCATATTACCATTGGTCATGTAGTTAGTTGCAATTCCCCCAACATACTCGTCCATAATTCTTTGTAGACGTTGAAGTCCTTGAATTGGAGAAATATAACTAGGTGAAACTGTTCCACCAGTAATTTCATTTTGAGCAACTTGATAAGTCTCAAGGGGTTTAAATATGGCCTCTTTGAAATCTTCACATTGCTTATCAGTAACTTTAATACCTTCTGCTTTTTTATCATTTATATACTTAACTGCAGCTTTTGCAGCTAAACGACCTTCAGTAAATGATCCAGATGAAAATTTATGAGCACTTCCACCAACAGTATCACCTGCTCCAAAAAGTCCATCAATAGTTAACATTCTGTTATAACCCCAGAAATATTCTGGAGGAGATAAATCTTCAGGACCACTAACCCAAGCCCCAGAACATGTTGCATGAGAACCCATAACATAAGGCTCAGATGTAGTTAATTCAGGATTTGTATATTTGGGATCAATATTTTGAGAAGCCCAAACAACAGCTTGACCAACAGTCATACCAAGAAAATTTTCCCAACCAACTGTTTCTAGGTGTGGGTCTTGGAAAGCTTCAGTAGTCACCATATGAATTGGTCCACCACCTGCAATAGTTTCTTGTATAAATGCGTGGTTTCTTAAGCATGTAGGAGTTGGATGATGATCAATGTATTCACCAACTAATTCTTTAGTTTGATCATACCACTTCTTCTCATAATTCTCTCCATTTGCATTTTGAGTATAAGTTTTAAGGTGTAAGAAGTATGCTCCAACTGGACCATAACCATCTTTAAATCTACATAACACAATTCTGTTTTCCATTTGTGTCATTTTAGCTCCAACAGCAATAGGTAACGCATAAGCAGAACCATTACTCCAAGGTGCGTACCAAGTTCTTCCCATTCCCTCACCAACTGCTCTTGGTTTGAAAATATGAGATGCTCCACCTGCTGCAACAATTACAGTTTTTGATCTAAATACATGATAGTCACCAGTTCTCATATTAAAACCAACGGCTCCACCTACTCTATTTTCTTGAGCTTCATCCATTAAAAGATGAGTAATCATTATTCTATTATAAATTTTGTCAGCTGATTTTTTTGCAGCTTCTGCAACGATTGGCTTGTAACTTTCACCATGAATCATGATCTGCCATTTACCTTCTCTAAGGTAACGACCAGTTTTTTCATTTTTCATCATTGGTAAGCCCCACTCATCAAACATATGAACTGTTGAATCAACGTGACGAGCCATGTCATAACCTAAATCTTCTCTAACCATTCCCATTAAATCATTACGCGCATATCTTACGTGGTCTTCAGGTTGATTTTCACCCCACTGCATACCCATGTAACAGTTAATTGCGTATAAACCTTGAGCAACAGCTCCACTTCTATCAATATTAGCTTTTTCAACACAAATAATTTTCATGTCTCTTCCCCAGTGTCTAGCTTCAAAAGTAGCACCAGTTCCAGCCATACCACCACCAACAACTAGTACATCGCAATCCTCAAAATGTGTTTTATGCTTAGCCATTAGTAGTAAACTCCTTTTTTAAAGGTATCTTTTGGTACTGATGGTAATTTACCATCAATATTTAAACCATTAGGCTCAGTGTAAAGCATTTGAGAGTTAATCTCACCATCATTAGGTTTTTCACCTTCAGCTAATTTTGGAATGAACTTTCCCCAAGGCTTTGTTGTAATTGGAGATACAAAATCTTTTGTAGTTCCATTTCTAAATTTAATTTTCCAAGAGATTGTTCCTTTTTCTTCTTCACGTCTAACTCTAACGCTATGACCCATAGGAGCAAAGTCTGCATAACCACGAACATCAATTGCATGATTAGGGCAAGCTTTAACACATGAATAACATTCCCAACAAAAATTAGGTTCAATATTAACTGCTCTTCTAATATTTTCATCGATGTGCATTATATCTGATGGACAAATATCCACGCAGTGACCACATCCATCACATCTCGTCATGTATACAAAAGTTGACATATTATATTACCTCTCTCTTTTTAATAGTGTTTTGGTTGTTCTCTTTTAATTCCTAGTCCAAATTGTTTTGGTGCATCAGCTAATGGGGGAAGATTGTCTCTTGATCCATCTGCTTCTGCTAAGTTTTTTTGGATTGCTGCACCAGGCTTATAAATCATGTGTGCAAATTTTGACCAATAAACTCCCCCAAATAAAACAATGTTTGAGGTAATAAATAAAACTAAAAATAAATATCCTAATCCAGTTGATCCTGAAGATTGAAAATAAGACCAAGCAAGTCCAGTAGTTGCGCATGCAAGAAGTGCTAGAACAAATAAGTCTGCTTTAATAATTCTGTACCAAGGATGAGCTTCTGCTAGTACATCTACTCTTAAAAATAACCAAAACCAGTATCCACCAACACAAGTCATGATTGCTCCAACATGCCAAATCATAGGCCAAATTGTTGGTACAGCAGTTCCTGTTCCTGTGTAACCAAAGACTAATACGACTGATGCAACCCAAAATAAGATAGTTCCATACATTCCCATAACATGAGCAACTCTTCTTTTACCCGCACCAAGTTCTGCAGTAGTTGCAATATCATGCACTACGGTTTTTAAAATAACTGAGGTTTTTTCTCCAACACCAAGCTCTCTTTCGGCAGCTAATTTTGCTTTTTTTGCATTATTGAAAAAGTAAGTAACATTTTTATGATGTATCATTTGAACAACTGTTCCAATAACGATTAGAGCTAACATTGCTAAAACAAAGCCTTGAATTACAGAAGGAGAAATTGATTCTGCTAGTGCAGAAAATGGACTAATTGACATCATATAGACTATTACCCTTTATAACTATTTTTGTTGAATCTTAATTTTGAGTTTTTAGTATAGTTGAAATGATAGATCAACCGTTATTAGGCGTCCTATTTATCAATCAAAAATACAACTTACGCATTACGTTTATAACGTTGTTTTAAGGGAATAACCGACCTAACACCACCTTGTGGATTTTCAACATCACCTTCTCTTCGTGGAATTAAATGAATATGGCAGTGTAAAATTGATTGCCCTGAAACTTTTCCAGCATTAGTACCAATATTAAACCCTTTAATTGTTGAATCTTTTAATAATATCTCCTCTTTAATTTTTTTGATAAGGTTATTGCAAGCAATCACTTCGTCATCATTTAAATCAAAATAATCTTTAACATGCCGCTTTGTAATAATTAAACAATGAAACTCAGACACAGGGTATGTATCATAGCTGGCATAAGCCAACTCATTTTCAGCAGCTGAACCACTTTGTTTAGAGTTGCAGAATAAACAGGGATTATTTGGGTCAAACATAAATATTATCTATAGATAGAACATTTGTTAACTTCACTTTTATAAAAACTAGAAAGTATTTTATAAAATTTTAAACTTTTTCTCTTCCATTTAATTTCATTAATATTTTTTATGGATGCAACACCTTTTCCAGAACCAATAAGAAGAATTTCGTCATATTCGGATAAAGTTTTGGTCAGTATATCTTTGTTAATAATCTTACTTAATTTTTTATTAAAGAAATTATAGGTAATACCCTTGTATATATTATTTATTGGAGAATAAACTTTATCATCTTTGATAAATAGCATATTTGAAGTTCCACTTTCTAAAATAGTATTTTTATAGCAAAGTCCCACATCTGAAGTGGTGTTATCCATTTTAGACAAATATTTTAATATAAAGTCATATTTAAGATTTTTAAATTTAGGGTCAAATCGTTTGTGACTGATAAGCTTTAAATTAAAATTTAATTTAGCAGTTTTTCTTTTTCTTAAAGAAATTGATATCATCTCTTTATTTACAGCAACTCTAAGGAGATGATTGTAAGATTTTTTTTTATCAATATTTAATTTTATTAATTTAAGAATATTTTTTTCAAGATTTGGGGTGTTTAGTTTATAAATCTTTAAAGACTTAATTAAATTTTTAATATGTTTTTTAAAAAAAAGTATCTTGGCAGGTTTCCCAAAAATCCACATGGTAGTGAACACACCATTATCCCCCCAAAGATCTTTAAAATTAATTTCTTTGTAGGTTTTATGCTGATAAGATTTTTTTAATAAGTAAGTTACCATTTTCTGTTAAAAAAGATTCAGGGTGAAATTGAAAGCCATATACTTTTTCTTTATTATTTTCTATTGTCATTGCTGTATTTGAAATAGCACACCTCATTGTAATTTCAAAATTTTTTGCAGTAAACGGCTCTTTTAATTTTAGAGAGTGATATCTACCAACAGTGAATTGACGATTTTTTTTAAATAATGAGTTTTTACTGGTTACTTTTATTTTAGATTGAAAACCATGATAAATCTTTTTTTGCTCAATTATTTTTCCATTTTCACAATGTAGAATTTGTTGAAACCCAAGACAAATACCAATAATCTTTTTTTTACCTTTGAACTTTTTATAAATTTTTGAACTAGTGGGATAATCTTTTGGGGCACCTGGACCTGGTGAAAAAACAATAATATCTGCTTTTTTTAATTTATTTTCGTTTATTTTGTTAAAATTTGTACAAACCACTTCATCAAAATTTTGAAATTGATGTACTACGTTGTGAGTAAAAGAGTCTTGATGATCAATAATATATATCATTTATAAAGATCCATTAATGATTTTGCTTTAATATAGTTTTCATTAAATTCATGAGCTGCATTACTGTCAATTACAACGCCTGATGCAACAGAGATTTCTGATTTACCTTTATAATTTAATATTGATCTAATAATAATATTAAACCTCATATCTCCATTGAACTTTAAGTAACCAAAACTTCCTGTGTAAATATTTCTGCTTTGTTTTTCCTGCTTATTTAACAAATTTAATGTGCTAATTTTTGGACATCCAATTACTGATCCACCCGGCATCATTGCTTTTATAATCTCTAATGAGGTAACTTTATTCTTGAGCTGTCCTCCAATTAAACTCACATAATGATAAAGATCCTTGTATTCCTCAACTATCTTTTTCTTTAAAATTTTTACTGAACCTGGTTTACAAATTTTAGATAAATCGTTTCTTTCCATATCAACAATCATGTTGTGCTCTTTGGTTTCTTTTAAGTTTTTTCTAAAAAATGTGAGGGCTTTATTTTTATTTAATTTTTTAGTTTTCTTTAAAGTGCCCGCTATAGGCTTTGTTGTTATAAAATTATTTTTTTTTGTTATCAAATTTTCAGGTGAACAGCTTATTATTGAATAATTTTTATCCTTAATCATAAAGGCTTCAGGTGCCATATTCGTTTTCACAAGTCTGCTAAAAAAATCTAAAGCATCTATTTCAGATTTATTACTGTATTTAGTGCAGATTTTAATCTGGTATGTTTCACCAGATTTTATTTTCTTTTTAAATTTATCAAATATTACTTTATACGATTTTTTATTAATATTTATTTTAAATAAATTATTAGGATTTGATGATCTAGTTTTTTTATATTCAAGACTATTTGAAAGTTTTACTTTTGTTTCGGGTTTGTAAAATATCCCCTTTGGAAAATTTATTGTTTTTTGTTTTTTTATTTTTACGTCTATTAAGTTATTTAGTATTTCATAACCAAAAAAACCAATAAATAGATCTGTTTCTTTATGAGTAGATTTTAATTTAGTATTTTTGTTAATGAATTTTTCAATATTTTTATTGTTTAAAATGATCTTTTTTGAAAAGTCCGTATAAAGATCAAACCCCTTATCTGATTTGTAGATTATAAAGGATTTTTTTGAATTATTTAAATCTAGTAAGAAGTTTTTTTTATTCAATTTTTTATTCTGTTTTTAATCTTAAAACTGCTTCTTCCTTAATCGGTAGATGTATTATTGCTGCAAAAACAGATAAAGCAATTGCTAAATACCAAGCATAATCATAAGAGCCATATAAATCATGAAATAATCCTCCAAGAAAAGCTCCAAAAAATGAGCCTACTTGATGACTTAAAAAAACTATTCCATATAATACACCTAAATATTTGGTTCCAAAAATATGGGCAACTATACCGCTTGTTGCCGGCACCGTTGAAAGCCATAAAAAGCCAAAGCTTGCACCAAAAATAAATGCATTAATGTTACTTGCTGGTAAGAAGATAAATAAGATTATTGAAACTCCCCTTAATGCATAGATAGAGCTTAAAATAATTTTTTTACTAATTTTTGTAGAAAGATATCCACTTAATAGAGAGCCAAATATGTTAAATAGTCCAATTAAGGATAAAATTGCAGCAGCTGTCCAGCTTTCTAAACCTCTATCAATTACATATTTTGGAACATGAGTTCCAACTAAAGTTATGTGAAAACCACATACAAAAAAACCAGATGTGAGTAATACGTAGCTTTTGTTTTTAAAGGCCTCTTTTAGAGCATCAAAGGTACTTTGATCGTTAGGTTTTTCAATGGATTGGGCTAAAGAAGGGGATCTAACAAAAAAAGCCACTATAAGTCCAATAAACAAGAATATTGTGAATACAAAAAGTGTATCCACCCATCCATTTTTGATTAACGAATAACTTGTATAAAGTGGAGAAATAAAATAGCCCAAAGAGCCAACAGCTGTCACTATACTCATGGCTATAGTTCTGTTTGATAATGGAAAATGTTTTCCAACAATTGACATTGGAATACTAATTGCAGTTCCACCTAAACCAATTCCAACTAAAAGTCCCAAATCTATTTGAAAAAAAATTCCAGTATTTGGACCAGCATACAAAAAGTAAATTCCTAAAATATAAAAAACAAAAGCTAAGCAAATCGCTTTATGTCCACCATATTTATCAGCGATGGCTCCAAATATAGGCCCTGTTAAACCCCACATTAACATTTGAATACCTATCGCTAATCCAGATTGAGTTATTGAAATATCTAAATCATTTTTAAAATCCATGAAAAATAGACCAAAAGTTTGTCTAACTCCAAGAGAAATTAAAACTACAACACAGGCTGCAATCAGCGTTATTAAAGCTGTTTTATTTTTAATAAATTTTTCTGAACTCATTTGACATGTTTAAGAGATTTTTTTAAATCATCAATGAGATCTTTTGGATCTTCTAAACCAATATGCAATCTTACTAAATGTTCGTCTTTAGCTAATTTTAAATATTCTCTATTACCTTGTTCACGTTTATCTTGATATAACGCAAGGCTTTCAAATCCACCCCAACTATATCCATAACCAAATAGTTTTAAAGAATTAACAAACTTAATTACAGAGTTCTTATTTTTTGATTTAATTTTTAAACCCATCAATCCTGAAGCACCGGAATAATATTTTTTCCACATTCTAAAATTAAATGAATCTTTTTTATGTGGGTATAAAAGTTTTATATTTTTATAATTAGATAAAAACTCAGCTATTTGTTTTGCACTTTTTTCATGTTTGTCTAATCTAACATCTAAAGTTCTAAGTCCTCTTGTTATTAAATATGCATCATCAGGGCCAAGTCTTAAACCAGTTATCTTATTTGCCTTATCAACTTGTTTAAAAACCTTTTTATTAACTGCAAGACTTCCACCCATAACATCTGAGTGGCCTGAATAATATTTAGTAGCAGATACAATTGACATATCAAACCCAAGCTTAATTGGTTTTAAAAAGTATGGCGTTCCCCAAGTATTATCAATTGCTGAAAAAATTTTATTCTTTTTTGCAATTGATACTATTTTACCTAAATCTTGAAAATCAAACGTATTGCTTCCAGGATTTTCAACAAAAATTAATTTTGTTTTTTTTGTAATCGCTTTTTCTAAAGTTTTCAAATCATGTGGGTCATAAAAAACAGATTTTACATTAAATTCTTTCAGAAAATCTTGAGTTAAAATTCTCGTAGGCGAATATGTCGGATCTGCTACAATAATCTCATCACCAGGTCGAACTAAGCTAAAAATAGATAAAAAAACCGATCCAAATCCAGTTGGTGTTAGAAATACATGATAGCACTCTTCCATTTCTTTAAGTATTTGTGATAAAACATGAGTTGTTGATGTTCCCTGTCTTCCATAATCAAAATGTCCACCTGTTGGATCTTTTTTGCTCTTATCCTGCATTTTCCTAATATCTTGCATGGATTTGAAGATAATAGTCGAAGCCCTTACTACAGGAGGGTTAACTGACTGATTATGGTAATCTTTTGCAGTATGTTTAAGGAAAGTCTTGAATGATTTAGTCATAAAAAATTTGATAAGTTAAACGGAGAATGCTATATCCCTCCAATAACGTCAATAAAATTATATATAGGATAGTATGGGTTACCCAAAGAAACATAGAGGCCGAAGAAAACAGGGCTCTAAAAAAAGAAGAGCTAAAAGAAAAGCTAAAAATAAATAAATTATAAACTAGTTTATTTATATCTACAGTTATTAGCTTTTAATCCAACCACCACCTAATACCTTATAGCCATTATTATTTTTTGAGTAAAACACACATGCTTGACCAGGCGCAATACCATGTTCCTCTTCCAATAAATTGACATTCGCATTGGTATCATTGATATCTATCTTGGCTTTAATCAACCTTCCAGTAGACCTTACTTTTACAAATAATTCATTTTCAAAATCATTTTGATCATTTGTAATAATATTTAAATCTTTTAAATTTATTTTTGTTTTAACAAGGTGCTCTTTAGCTCCAACAATAATTTCGTTTTTATCTGCAATAATCTTTACTACATAAAATGGGTTCTTGTCAGAAACTCCAATTCCTTTTCTTTGACCAATTGTATAGTTAATAATGCCATCATGAACTCCTATCACTTCACCATTCATATTTTTAATATTACCTTTGCTAAAAGAGTTTGGTCTAAATTTTTCTATAACTGAAGCGTAGTCTCCATTTGGGACAAAGCAAATATCTTGGCTGTCAGGTTTGTCTGCAACATTAAGATCAAGTTCTCTTGCAATGTTTCTAGTTTCATCTTTAAGAAGATTGCCTAAAGGAAATCTTAAAAAATTTAATTGATCTTTTGTAGTATTGAATAAAAAATAACTTTGATCTCTATTTAAATCAATACCTCTATACATATCCGTATTATCTTTTTCAGTAATACTTTTAACATAATGTCCTGTTACTAAAGCATCAGCGTTGAGTCTTTTTGCTTCTTCAAATAAATCTGTAAATTTAACTGTTTTATTACATTGCACACATGGAATGGGTGTTTCTCCATTTAAATAACTATCTATAAAATTATCAATAACCCCTTCTTTGAATTTATTTTGATAATATAAAATTTTATGCTCTATCTTTAATTTATCAGCTACTCTTTTTGCATCCATAATATCTTGGCCTGCACAACATTGTTTTGAAGAAGCTGTCTCTTTACTATCGTTATAAAGTTTTAAAGTGATGCCAATAACGTTGTAACCTTCATTTTTCATCATGGCTGCAACTGTTGAAGAATCTACTCCTCCTGACATTGCAACAACAACTAAGGTATCTTTTGGGTCTTTAGCTATTCCAATAGAATTTAATTTTGTCATATTTAATGATATTTATTAGTATATTAACTATAAGTAAATTAATGATTTTAGATTTTGAACCAGGCGACAAAGTTACTAACCCTAACAACAAAGATTGGGGAACTGGACAAGTTCAATCAATAATTAATGGTAAAGTTACGGTAAATTTTGAAAATGTTGGAAAAAAAGTTATTAATTCAAAAATAATTCAATTAGAAAAATTATATAAATGAACCTTGAAGAAAAAAAGAAAATTACTCTTTCACTGATAGAAACTTTTAATAAAGCAAGTCAGGTAGCTTTAGATTTAAGAGGGGCTGGTTTAAAAAAAGAAATTAAGTCAGACAATACTCCTGTAAGTAATGGAGATATTGAAGTTAATAAAATTTTAACCAGCAAGATCCAAGAAATAACTCCAAATATCCCTATTGTTTCAGAAGAGAGTGCAAATCATAAGAAGGATACTGATTTAGATACTTTTTGGTTAATCGATCCAATAGATGGCACCAGAGATTATATTAATAATCGTGATGAATTTACTTTAAATGCAGCATTAATATTAGATAAAAAACCCGCTATCGGGATCATAACAGTTCCAGCAAAAAAAAGAGTTTTTTACTCTTACGGTCTGTCTCATAGTTATGAATTAATTAACAACCAAGAAATTTCATTAATGAATAAAGAGAAAAACTATGATGGGCATACAGCAGTAAGTTATGCAAATGACCTTAAGCCTGAAATTTTAAAAATTCATAAAAAATATAAAATAAGTTCTTTTCAAAAAATGAAAAGCTCACTAAAATTTTGTGTTATTGCAGCAGGTGAGTTTGATATGTATGTCGCTGAACCAAGAGCCTGTGAATGGGATATTGCAGCTGGTCATGCAATCCTTGAACATTCAGGAGGTAAAGTAACTGATTTTAACTATAATGAAATACTCTATGGAAAGTCTGAGTTTAAAAACCCAAGTTTAATTTTAAAAAGTAAAAACATATTATAATGGATGAGCAATTAAGAGTAATTTTAATAATTATAGTGTCTGTTTCCATCTTTGGCTTATTAGTTTTTGTATTTGTTAAAAATGTTATTAGAAATAGAATTGAGTCTCTTTTTGAAGAAGAAGAGAAAGAAAAGAAATTAAAGTAATCTAATTATTTTCATATAGTCAGCTTGATCAATATCCATAATCCTTTTAGATGTTTCAAAATCAAAACCATTTCTTGCTAATAAAGCAATATCCTTTTTGTAAAATAGCGCTCTATTATCCTCTACTCTCGCTGGTCCAATTCTTTTTTTTTTACATATTTTTATTCCAGAAAAAAAATCTTGGTCAGAGTTATCCTCTTTAATCTTATCTATTGTTTCTTTAATGTAGCGATCATTGATTCCTTTAGTCATTAAATAGTTTCTAATTTTATTAACAGAACTACCTCTTTGAATTAAGCTTCTAGATTTACTTTCAGAATAGAATTTATCATTAATAAACTTAGTTTTTTCAAGATCTTGCAAAACAACATCAATTAAATCTGTAATATCTTGTTTTTTAATATTTTCTAAATTAGCTTTTAGATACTTCTTTAATAGATAGGTTCTGAGCTGCTGTTTAGAAGGTGAATATCTTTCAATATATGCAAATGAGAAATTTCTCATCTCCTCTACTGTAACTTGTAATGTTTTTTTTCTATTTCTCATATGAATCTCAATAGCATATTGTATAATACACTAAAAAATGATTGATCAAATCTATACATACTTTACAATTGAAATAATTTTTCTTTGGTTAAATCTAGGTGTATTACCTTTTTGGTTAATATTAGTCTTCTTTCCACAGTCACAGATATGTAGAGTTTTTATTACATCAATTTTTCCTTTTATTATTTTAAGTTTTGCCTACGGTTATTTAACTTATGGATTATTTAACGAGGGGTATGATTTTATTAGAAATTTTGAACTTTATTTAGGGTTAGATTCCATTAGCAATCTGTTTAATGATAAATCCTTCTTAATTTTGTTTTGGGCTCATTTTTTATCTATTAATTTATTCTGTGGCGGATGGATTGTGAAAGATTCACAAAAATTTGGTATCAATAAAATAATAATCGCTTTTCCTATAATAATTACTTATTTTATTGGTCCAATTGGACTTACTCTTTATTGGATTATAAGAATTTTTTACGCAAAAAGAGTAAATTTATATGACTAAAGAAATAGATTTCTATTTTGATTTTATCAGTCCTTACACTTATTTAGCTTACAAAAAAATTCAATCTTTATCAAAAAATATTAAAATAAATTATAAACCAATCTTATTAGGTGGTCTTCATAACCTAGAAGGAATAACTGCACCAGCGTTTATCAAACCTAAATTAAAACATATGATAAATGACTGCTTGTTAATATCAGAAAAAAATAACTTTGATTTTAAATGGAATTCTAAATTTCCTATAAATTCTTTGAATATAATGCGTGGTTATTTTGCTATTAACTTGAAAAATAAAGATCAATATATTGAAACCATGTTTAACGCTTATTGGAAAGATGATTTGGATATTTCTAAAGAAGAAATTTTAGTACCTTTACTTGATCAATGTAAAATTGATAAAGATACATTTTTTAAAACAATTAAAGATCTTGTTATTAAAGAGAAGTTAAAAGAGGCCACTAAAAATGCTCATGAAAAAGAAATTTTTGGAGCACCTACATTTATTGTTAATAATAAAATATTTTGGGGACAAGATCGTTTAGAATTTGCTTTAGATGAATATAATAAAATAGATTAAACTATTTTAAAGTCACTTTGACTAATTGCTGCAAAGCCACCATCAATGTGTGAAACATTTTCAAAGCCCATTTCTTTTAATGATTTAGCAGCAAGTGCAGATCTTAATCCGCCAGCACAAAACAAAACCATCTCTTTACTCATATCGAGCTTACCACTTTTAAAATAAGGTCCATCTGGGTCTAACCAAAACTCTAACATTCCTCGAGGAATATGATTTGAATTTTCTATTCTTCCCGTTTTATCCAATTCACCTTTTTCTCTAATATCAATTATATTACATTTACCTTCATTAAATAAAGCTAAAGCTTCATCAGCAGAAATAGTTCTAATTTCTAATAAAGCTTTACTAACTAAATCGTTGGCTGATTTTATATTCATAAATTGTATTATATATTATTTTATATATAAAATAAACTACTGTGCTTCCAAAATTTTTAAAACCATTCCACATAAGTAAGTCTAATTTAATTAGAATTGGCCCTAAAACTGATGGAGGATATATAGTTGATAAAAGAATTTTTAAAAAAACAGATGCCTTAATAACATGTGGTTTAAATGATGATTGGGAATTTGAAAAAAGTTTTTTAAAAAAAAATAAAAATTCTAAAATATTTGCTTATGATCATACCGTTACTAAAAAATTTTGGCTTAGTAGATTTAAAAAAGATATCGTTTCACTTTTATTATTAAAAAAATTAAAAATAGGTAAAATTTTAGATGTATTTAAATACATAGATTATCAACTTTTTTTTAGAAATAACAAAAAACATTTTGAAAAAAAGATTGTTTTTAAGGAAAAGGGTAATGAAGAAACAACCATTCCAAAAATTATCAATAATCACAATAAAGTTGTATTAAAAATTGATATCGAGGGTGATGAGTACAAAATTTTAAATGATATTAAAAAAAATTCCAAAAGAATATTTTTTTTACTGATAGAATTTCATAACGTGCATAAAAATCTAATAAAAATTAGAAATTTTCTGAGAAAATCTGATTTGAAAATTATACATATTCATGCAAATAATTACGGTGGTATTGATAAAAATGGTATTCCAAAGGTTATAGAATTATCAATGTTAAATTCAAAAAAAATTAAAATAAATAAAATTTTAAGCAAGAGAAAATATCCAATAATTGATTTAGACTATAAAAATTTTAAAAGAAGAGAAGATATTAAAATACAGTTTAGCTAAATAAGTGAAATATATGAAAAAAAAAATTCTAGAAATAATAAAAAAAAAAACTTTTTTATTATACAGGGTAATTATTGTTACAAGTGGATTGTTAAAATTTTTAAATAAAATCAATCAAAAGAAAAAATATGAAAATTTTTCATCTAATTTAGACAATATTAATAAAAAGGAGTATCGTATAACTTCACAAAATAATGAAGATGGAATAATAAATTTTATCTTTTCAGAATTACAATTAGATAAATTAAATTTTGTGGAAATAGGATTTGATTTTTATCAAAATAACTCTTTGTCACTTTTAAAAAAAAGTAAAAAAGGGTTATTTATTGATGGGGATGAAAAAAAAGTACTTATTTTAAAAAATATTGTTAAAATTTTATATCCTAGAAAAAATTTAATTATTCAAAACCATTTAGTTGATGTGGATAATATTAATAATTTGATTAAACAAAATTTTGAAGCAAGTGATGAAGTTGACTTTTTGTCTATTGATGTTGACGGTATGGATTATTATTTATTTGAAGGTATAGATTTTAGTCCTAAATTAATTTGTATTGAGTATAATTTTTGGTTTGGAAAAAATTTAAAATGTGTTGCTCCATATAAAAAAAACTATAAAGTTGAATCATTATCAGAATACGTTGGTTCATCTTTAAGAGCCCTAATTGAATTAGCAAAATTAAAAGGATATCATCTAGTAGCTTTGGAATCTGCCTGTGTTAATGCATTCTTTATAAGGGATGACTTAAAACATAAATTTGACATTCTTGACATAAATAAGAGTTTTAAGGAACCAATTAAGTTTAATAAGCAGGCAATAAATCAAGTGCAAAAAAAATTAATTGCAAAAGAATTATTTTATCTTGATGAAAAGACTGAATAATAAATTTGACATAAGGATGAATGAGTAAAAAAATTTGTATAGTTTACACACATCATAAATTGGGTGATCTGATATGGCAACTTCCTTACATAAAAGCTATTAGTGAACATCACAATGTTAAAGTTGATCTAATATTAAGAGAAAAAACTCAAGCAAAAAATATCTTAAAGGATTTAAAACATATTAATAATATAAATTATAACAACTTTAGAAAAGGTATCTATTATTGGATAGATGTTTGGAAGTTAATTAAAATATTTAAAAAAAATAATTATAGTCATGTTTATATTTTGGATAAAGTTAATAAGCCCGCTATTGCTGCTAGGATTTCTGGTGTTAAAAATATTATAGGTCCTGGGTTAGGTAATCAAAAAAAATATTTAACAACAAACATAAGGTTAAGTGACAATGACTGGAAGCTAAATTACTCAGAGCAATCACAAAAATTATTAGAATTACATAACATCAAATTGAATAATCAATACCCACAAATAGATGTAGATATTAAAAGATTTAATGAAAATAATTCAGATCTTGTAATTGATGGAAAAAAAATTGCATTTGGAGTTGACTCTTTTGAGGATTATAAAATATGGTATGAGGAAGACTTCATCAAATTAGCAGACCGTCTGTATGAAAAAAAACTATTTGATTATATTTACCTAATTTGCGGACCTGATAAATCATATATAGCAAAAAAAATAATTGAAACTTCTAAAAAAAATTACTTTATAGATTGTTCTCAAAAAGATCTAACAGGTGTTATTACAGCTATTAAAAACTCTTCATTTTTTGTAGGCAATAACTCTGGACCTTTAAACTTAGCTTCAGCCCTGGGTGTGAAATCTTTTGGTTTAATTGCTAATGATCCGATAAGTGAACTCAAATACAGTAAAATACAATTAATTACTCCAGAAGGATATAAAGATAACATATGGATAAGAGATAGAAAAAACATGAAAAGGCTTACATCAGAAAAAGTTTATAATACTTTAATTGAAAAATTGGATTACAGTGAAGGCATCTAATTTTACATTACCATCAACAAGTCAAAATAATTATTCTTTAAAAAACTCCATAGGAAAATATGTAGTATTATATTTTTATCCTAAAGATGATACCCCTGGTTGCACTATTGAAACAAATGATTTTAACAATTTACTTCCAAAATTTAAAAAATTAAATTGTGAAATTTATGGAATCTCTAAAGATGATCTAAAAAGTCACCATAAATTCAAAGAAAAATATAAGATCAAATTTGATCTTTTATCCGATGTAGAGCTTAATATTTTGAAAAAATACAATGTTTGGGCTAAGAAGAAATTTATGGGTAGAGAGTTTATGGGTATAGTAAGAACAACTTTCTTAATTGATCCAAATGGTAAAATTGTAAAAATTTGGGACAATGTTAAAGTTAAAGATCATGCTAAAGAAGTGCTTGATACCTTAAAAGGCATTTAGAAATAAAAAAGGCCCCAGTTAAGGGGCCTATTTCTTTTAATTACTTATATTACTAGTCTCTGATAGCGTAAGCTCTAACACCGATCTCAGCGACATCAGTTCCCAGTTTTTCAGCCTCATCACTTATTCTCAAACCAATAAATTGTTTCAAAATAAAGAATACAATGTATGAAAAAATGAAAGTAAAGATTGTAACTGATAGTACTCCAATTAATTGAGTTGTTAGGGCGGTACCACTATTACTTAATGTAACAGCTAAAGTTCCCCACACTCCTGCAAATAAATGTACTGGAATTGCCCCAACAACATCATCTAATCTCATTGAGTTTAACCAGCTAGTTCCAAAATACATAATTATAGATCCAACTGCACCAATTCCAATTGCAAGCATAGGACTTGGAGCCAAAGGTTCTGCTGTAATAGAAACTAAACCAGCAAGAGCACCATTCAACATCATTACAACATCAGTTTTTCCACCAATCAATCTTGTAACTAAAGCTGCCGTAACACAACCAGCTGCCCCTGCTAAATGAGTATTCATAAATATTTTAGACATTGCGTTTGCATCTTCAAATGTACCCAAAGCTAATTGTGAGCCACCATTAAATCCGTACCAACCCATCCATAAAATGAATGTTCCAAGAGCAGTTAATGGAATTGAAGAAGCTGCAAATGGTTCCATACTTTTTACATCTCCTTTTGGACTAAATCTTCCTTTTCTGGCACCTAGTAAAATTACACCTGCTAGTGCAGCTGCACCACCACAAGCGTGGACCAGAGTTGAACCTGCAAAGTCAGAAAACCCAAGGGATGCTAGCCATCCACCACCCCACTGCCAACCCATAGTAATTGGATAAATTAATCCACCTAAGATTGCAGAAAAGATAAAGAAAGGCCAAATTTTTATTCTTTCAGCCACAGCACCTGAAACGATAGAGCATGTTGCTGCAACGAATAACATTTGGAAAAACCAATCAGCACTTCCTGAATAACCCTGCTCAAGAGAATCTGTTAGTGTCCACGGTGTAAACGAACCAATGAAGCCACCTTCTGGTATTCCGTAAGCTAAATTATAACCACCTAAATAAAAAATTATTGCAACAATTGAAAATTTTCCAATGTTTTTTGCAACAATTGTTGAAACACTTTTAGTGGTCACTAATCCTGATTCAAGCATACAAAAACCTGCTGCCATCCACATAACTAAAAAACCACAAACTAAAAATGAAAATGTATTAAAGATATATTGTACTTCTGCAGATACTGTTGTTTCTGCACTTCCAACGCTTGTTAAACCTAGAAGTAAAACTAGACCCAACGAAAATGTTGATATTATTTTTGTTAATTTAGTCATAAGACCTCCCATATAAGTCTTCACTTATATTTATGATGATCTTAAAAACTATTGTTGATTAGGAAATTTAGGTATGCAGTATTTGCATATACTAACAGCCTTATTACATTTCTGTAAAAGGCTGTTAATGAATTTGTTATTTAACTACTTATTAAATATTTCTTTAAGTGCTTTAGCTGGTAAGAACTTAACTTTTTGAGAAGCACCGATTTGAATTTGCTCTCCAGTTCTAGGATTTCTTCCAACTCTAGCTTTTCTTTTTGCTACTTTGTAAGTTCCAAATCCAGCAATTTTCACTGTATCGTCACCTTTTAAAGCATCTAGAATAGTGTTTGTAATTGTATCGAAAGTACGCTCGGCATCAGCTTTACTTAGGTTTAGAGAACCTGAAAGTTGTGCTATTAATTGTTTTTTGTTCATATATTTAGCTCCGGTTTTATTGGTTATTTCCATATAATTTACATTAAAGCCCATAAATCAAGCTTTTTATTAGTGTCTCTTAAAATAAAAACCCCAATATATTGTGATTTGTTAAATAAATGTTGATTTTAAAGGGTTATTTAAGAAATATAATTATTAAAAAACTTAAATAAACCAACGTCTTTTAAGTCATTAAACGTTGTAAAAAACATCAATGATAGCAATAAAAACATTCCGATTCGAAAAAAACCTTCTTGCGTTTTTTGTGATAAAGGACGCCCCAATACCTTTTCAATTCCATAAAACATCAAGTGTCCACCATCTAGCATTGGAATTGGGAACAAGTTTATTAACCCCAAACTAATAGAAATGTAAGCCATAAGGCTTATAAATGGTAAAATTCCAAATTCTGCAACTTGTCCGCTAATTTTTGCTATTCGAATTGGACCACCTAACTGAGAAGTATCACCATTTCCAACAATCATACTACCAATATACTTAAGAGAAGAAGTGCTCACATAATAAACTTCATTAACTGCATAAAATAGTGCTTTAGCTGGACCAAGTTTAACGTGATTTACTTCATTATTATAAGCTCCAAGCTTAATACCAACCATCCGTTTACTTATTTTATTACCAAGATTATCCTCCCCTTCAACAATGTTAGGCTTTACTCTAAGAGTTAAATCTTGATCATATCTGTTTACTGTAAAATTGATGAATTCATCAGTAGACATCATGATATATTTTGAAACATCCATAATACTTGCAACTTCATTGCCATCAATTGAGACGATAATATCGTTATCTTTAAGACCAGCTACCATTGCAGGGCTATCTTTTTGAACTTCATTGATTACAGCTGGTGTGAAGTCTTTTCCAGCAAAGGTATAAACTGAGAAAAATATAAGAATAGCTAACAAAAAATTAGCTAAAGGCCCACCAAATACAATTAAAGCTCTTTGGTATAAGGGCTTTAGCACAAACAGTTTATTCTGGTCTTCTTTACTGTATTCTTTTATAATTTTATCATTGTCTGCTTGACTGTAAACGTTTCTATCGCCAAAAAACTTAACATATCCCCCAAGTGGTATGACACAAACTTTCCATCTAGTGCCAGATTTGTCATTCCAACCAAACATTTCTTTACCAAAACCTATTGAAAAATCAGTAACCCCTACACCAAATCTTTTAGCAAAATAATAGTGCCCATATTCATGAATAAACACCACAACTAAAATTAAAACAAGAAAAGGAATTATATAACTCAACATAATAGTTTATTTTATCTTATTAATTATTATGTCCATCCACCATCAACGATAATACTTTGCGCGGTAATCATTTTGCTCTCATCAGATGCAAGAAAAAGAGCTGCATTTGAGATATCATGTGGTTGAACTTTATCTGGTAAACACTGTCCTTCGTTAATTTTTTTTTCTCCTTCATCATCTAAGTGTTGATCAATTTGTTTTTTAGTCATTGTCCAGCCAGGAACTAAAGTATTAACTCTTATTCTATTTTTGCCAAACCTTTTTGCAAGTCCATTTGTTAGACCGTGCATAGATGATTTAAAAATTCCATACAAAACTGTTTTTTCATTTTTTCTCATCCATCCAATAGAACCAAGGTTAATTATGGAGCCAGAACCTAATCTTATCATACCATCAATGACTGCTTTTATGGCAAATACATGGGGTCTTAAGTTTGTTTGATATTCCCAATCAAAATATTCATGTGTCATATCTTTAAAATCATGTCTCTCATCATTTGCAGCGTTATTTAAAAGAATTTCAATATCTCCTACTGATTTAATACAATCTTCAATGGATGCCTCTAACATCTTTAAGTTTGTGATATCACACTTATAAAATTTAGGTATAAAACTACAGTTTTTAAGTTTTTCAATTAGTTCATTAGCTAATTTTTCGTTTCTACCAACAAAAGCAACTTTAGAGCCTTGTTTTGCAAAAGCTTCCACAAAATCTGCACCAATACCAGAACTTCCACCAAGTACAAATACAACTTTGTTTTTTAGTGAGAGGTAAGTTGCTGGTTTACTATTCATAATTAATTTTAACTTTTGATATTATAACCTTTTTTCAGTAGTATTGTGACCAAGATCACACAAATCACTAGAAAAAATACCATAGAACTTATGCTTACCCAAATATTAAAATCAGATACCCCATAGAAAGAAAATCTTAAGCCATCAATTAAATAAACCACTGGATTAAAGTAAGAAATTGTTTGCCAAAATGGTGGCAACATATCAAGAGAGTATAAACTTCCACCTAAGAATACCATGGGTGTAATAACTAATGATGGAATGATCGACATCTGCTCAAAGTTTTTACTAACAACTCCAATTAAAAATCCAAATAAAGCGAATGTAAAAGAAACTAAAACTAATAAAAATATCATTAACAATGGATATTTAACTGTCACATCCGCAAAAAAAGAAGCAGTTGCATAGATTACAGCACCAACAATTAATGTTTTAGTAGCTCCTGCCCCAACAAAAGCTAGAACCGTTTCAAGCGTTGATATAGGTGCTGCTAATATCTCGTTAATAGTTCCATTAAATTTTGGAAAAAATATTCCAAACGAAGTATTGCTTATTGATTGAGTTAACAGAGTTAACATTAATAAACCAGGTACAATGAATGATCCATAACTAACACCATCAATTTTTTCAATATAACCTCCAATAACCGAACCGAACACTACAAAATATAATGAGGTAGATATTACTGGTGAAAGAATAGACTGACCTACAGTTCTTATAAATCTATTCATCTCATGAACATAAATAGCTCTAAACCCGTAATAATTAAATTTCATTATTCTCCTTTACTAAATCAACAAATATCTTCTCCAAAGTACTTTGTTCTGTTTTTAAATCTTTTAACTTTAAGCCAGTATCTTTTAAGTCTTGCAATAAATCTGTAATACCAGTTTTTTCAGCTTGAACATTATAAGTATAAATTAAAGACATGTGTTCATCGCCTATTTCAAGACTATATTTAAGTAAATCATCAGGAATTTCTTTAATTTTTTTTTGTAATTCAATAGTTAGTTTTTTATGACCCATTTTTTTAATTAATTCTTTTTTATCTTCAACAATAATAATTTCTCCTTGATTGATTACAGCTACACGGTCAGCAATAGCTTCTGCCTCTTCAATATAATGGGTAGTTAAGATAATTGTGACCCCTGTTTTTCTTAACTCTTCAACAACCATCCACATGTCTCTTCTAAGCTCAACATCTACACCAGCTGTTGGTTCATCAAGAAATAGTATTTTAGGCTCATGAGACAAAGCTTTTGCAATTAAAACTCTTCTCTTCATTCCACCTGACAATTGTCTCAGTCTTTGATCTTTTTTATCCCACAAACTTAAATCTTTTAGAATTTTCTCAATGTGCCCTGGTTTAGGTGGCTTTCCATACAATCCCCTGGAATAAGACACGGTATCAAAAACAGTTTCAAAAGATTCTAAGTTTAGCTCTTGAGGAACAAGCCCTATTCTTGATCTCGTCTCTCTATAATCTTTTATAATATCAAAATTATCAATTGTAACCGTTCCTGAAGAAGGTTTAACAATTCCACAAATAATACTGATTAAACTTGTTTTTCCCGCACCATTAGGTCCAAGCATTGCAAGAATTTCACCTTGTTTTACTTTAAGACTAACATCGTTAAGGGCTTTAAAACCATTATCATAAACTTTGGATAAGTTATTAATGGATATTTGAATCTCAGACATTTATTAAGGTGTATATAGTTATTAATGAAATTAATTCAATAAACCTACTAATTTAATACATTATTTCATTACCCAGTGTTCATATCTTGGGGTTAAAATTTGACTTAATTTAATTATTTCTTTAATTAACTTTTATATTCTTTTTTTTAAGAATATCAGTTTCTGGGGTGCTGTAAAAAGCTGAGAATATACCCAAAGAACCTGTTGTATAATCACAACGAAGGGAAAAAATGAACACAATATACTTAGATCAAACTACCACTATAACTATATTACTTCTAACTTCATTAGCTTTTGCTGCTATTGGAATAGTTTATTCAAAAGGTAAAATTTCAATTAACTCATATTTAAATGCAGATAGATCAATTGGTAAAAGATCTTTAACTGCATCGTTAGTGGCATCATGTTTTGGTGTGTGGATTTTAATTGGTCCATCAGAAGCTGCTACTTGGGGTGGTTTAGGTGCTATAATTGGCTATGGCTTAGGTCAAGCCCTACCCTTCTTAGCTTTTATTACTATCGGTCAGCGTATGAGAAAAATTATGCCTAATGGTAATACTCTTACTCAATTTGTTCTAATTAGATTTGGTAAAGCTATGTTTCGTTTAGTTTTATTATTAACAATAATGTATATGTTTGTTTATTTTGCAGCTGAAGTAACAGCGATTGCAAAAGTTGTTAACTTAATGTCAGGGTTTCCTCTTTGGCAAACCTCTCTTGTAATAATTGTTACTACCTTATCTTACACTCTTTACGGGGGGCTTAGAGCTTCAATTTTTACAGATAAAATTCAATTTATTATAATTATGATTTTATTAATATTTGCAATTAATCATATTTTTAATTCTGGGAATAATACTTTTTCTATGGATTTAATTGATGAGAAAGCTGGTACATTAATGAGTGGTAAATATTTTTATGGATATACTGCAGGCTTAACTTTCTTCATTGCAGTTTTTGCAACTAACTTATTTGATCAAGGTGTTTGGCAAAGAGTATTTGCAGCAAAAAGTTCCGATGATTTACGAAAGGGATTTATGTCTGCCTTTTTTATTGTAATTCCATTTATGCTTATTTTAGGTTTCTTTGGAATTCTTGCAGTATCAGTTGATAAAGCAGCAGACCCTAGCACTTTATTCTTTACTCTTTTATTAGAGCCATTTACTGGAATTAATTCTTTGTTAACTATTTCAATATTAATTTTGGTTTTAGCATTAGTGATTAGCAGTATGGATACACTTATTAATGCACTTTCAAGTACTATTGCTATTGAAGGAAATAAGTTTATTAGTTTAAAAAATAAGAATAGTTATCTCACTCTTTCTAAATACTTAATATGCGGCTTATCAGTAATTGTTTTTTTGATCGCATCTAAGGGTTACAGCGTCTTATTTATGTTTTTATTTGCTGATTTATTATGTTGTGCTGCGGTATTTCCTATTTTTTATGGGATGTTCAAGGGTGATGTTGATGAAAAACTTTCTTTAATTTCAGTTATAATTGGACTGATATCTGGATTGCTTTTATTTCCAAATCAAACTTTTGATAAAAGTATTTTAATTGGTGGATTATTTCCAGCTGAAGCATTTCCGATCTGGATATCTACAGCGTTATTATTTTGGTCATTTATTTTAGCAACATTTATACCCATGATTACAGTGATGCTTTTTAAAAAGAATGGTAACTTTAATTTTTCTAAGATTAAAACTTCAATTAAGGAATTGTGAATATTTATAATAATAAAAAAACTTTTTTTTATAAATTAAAAAATAGCTGTAAGAAGGAATGGTCTGAATATACTAATCATAAATTTTTATCTGATTTAGTAATTAATAAACTACCCGATAAAAATTTTAAAAATTATTTAATTCAAGATTATGTTTTCTTACAGCAATTTCTTAGAATTTTAGCTCTTAGTGTTTATAAATCTAAGAGCTTTGAAGAAATTAATAGATCAGTAAATTTTATTAAGGGAATTGATCATGAAATCAAACTCCACATCAATTATTGCAAAAAGTGGAAGATACCCCTTAAGTCCCTTAATAATATAGTAGTCGAGAAAGCTAATAGTTCTTATACTGACTATGTGCTGAGTGTGGGTAAAAATGGAAACAATCTTGACATCTTCTCATGCCTATCAGTATGCATCATTGGCTATGGTGAGATTGGGTTTAATCTTTCTAAAATTAAAAACTGGAAAAAAAGTAAATATAGTTCTTGGATAAAAATGTATTCATCAAAAGAATACCAACAAGTAGCTAAAGACAATATTGATTATTTAGATATTCTCTTGAAAAATAATAAGGGTAAAGAATTAAATACACTTAAAAGAAACTTTAAAAAATCAACTATCCTTGAAAAAAATTTTTGGGAATGTTTTGTTTAAATTTTTAGTTGCTTAAAATTTCTAAAGGTAATGGAGCTTCTGGGTATTTTTCCTTGCAAAGTTTTTCATAATTTTTGCAAAGAGTACTTACCGTATCATGCGCTTCATCTTTAGAATTTAAAAATTTAATTAAAGTATCTCTCTCAAGTTCAATTTCTTTAATATCCTCTCCACTTAAATATTCACCTGTCTCAACTTCCCAGTAAGTATCATTTAATTCTTCAACTTTTAAAGTATTAAGCTTTCTTTGAAGTTCAATAATAATCTCATCATCTATTTTACTATCCTTCATTGGAGAGTTTGCTAATTTTCCTAAACACTTATCTTTAAGATCATCTAAAAAAGTGTTGTAGGGTTTACCTTCAGCTAAACCTTGAAAGTGATTGCTTTCAAAGTATTTACTGATTGCAGCATTAGTTGAGATTTTATTTTTACCTTTTGCAACAGCCACTTGAACATAAACTTCCTGACTGATGTATTCGTTTAAATAAGCTTTAATTTTATCCGACAACATTAGTTTAAAAATATTAAAGAGTTTTTAAAGGATCAACGTAGTTATGTCCAAAAACATCAGCAACTGCTTTGTAAGTTACTTGACCTTTACAAACATTTAATCCTGCAAGCAAATGTTTGTCCTCACTTAATGCTTTAGCATAACCATTGTTTGCAATTTTAACTAGATGTGGAAGTGTTGCATTATTCAAAGCAATAGTTGAAGTTCTTGGAACTCCACCTGGCATATTTGCTACACAGTAGTGAATAACATCATCAATAATATAAGTTGGATCACCATGAGTTGTTGGTTTACTCGTCTCAACACAACCTCCTTGATCAATTGCAACATCAACAATTACAGATCCTCTTTTCATTAATTTTAACATTGGTTTAGTAACTAATTTTGGTGCTTCAGCACCAGGAATTAAGACACCACCAATTAGCAGATCAGCTTCTGCAACTAATTTATTTAAATCAATTTTATCACTTTGTTCTGGAATAATTTTATCACCAAACATTTCAACAAGTTGTTTTAGTCTTGCTTCTGATTTGTCAACGATGTGAACTTTAGCTCTCATACCAGTTGCAATGACTGCAGCGTTTTCTCCTACTACACCACCCCCTAATATAACAACAGTTCCTCCTTCAACTCCAGGAGCACCGCCCAATAAAAGACCTCTACCGTTTTGATTTTTTTCTAAACAATGCGCACCTGCTTGAACTGACATACGTCCAGCAACCGCACTCATTGGTGCAAGTAATGGTAACCTTCCGTTGTCATCTGTTACCGTTTCATAAGCTATACAAACACCTTTAGATTTAATTAGTCCCTCAGTTAATTCTTTAGCTGCTGCTAAGTGTAAATAAGTATAGACAATCTGATTTTCTCTAATCATCTTAACTTCACCTGATTGAGGCTCTTTTACTTTAACAATAATATCTGCATCATTAAAAATATCTTCAGCTTTATCAATGATTTTAGCACCAACACTTGTGTATTGTTCGTTTTCAAAACCAGCTTCAAACCCACCGTTGTTTTCTACTAAAACTTCATGACCTTCTGATATTAAAGTTTTAACACTATCAGGAGTTAATCCAATACGATGTTCTTGTGGTTTGATTTCTTTAGGTACGCCAATCTTCATAACAATATCTCCCTTTTCGATACTTTAATTTTTATTAAAATTTTAGTTTTTTTGATTTTTTTGATAGTTGGTAATACCGGTTCTTAACTTTTCAATAATTTCATCAATATGTTTTTCTTCACAAATGAATTGAGGAGCTATAATTAAACAATCTCCTGTAGCTTTAAAGTTAACACCAGCTTCATAACATGCTTTAAAACATTCAAATCCAGCTTTACCTGGTTTAGTGTTTAGCTTCATGTCTATTCCACCCATCATTCCATATCCTCTAATATTATCTACAGACTCTAGATCTTGAAGAGAGAACAATCCTTTTTGGAAATAAGGAGCTAAATTTTTTGCTCTATTAAAAATATCATCTTTTTCAAAAATTTCTTGCACTGCAAGAGCAGCTGCTACTGCAACTGGAATTCCTGAATAAGTATAACCATGAAATAATTCAACTGCTCCAGTTGGTGAAGCATCCATTACTGCATCATATATATAATCATTACATGCAACAACACCCATTGGTACAACACCGTTTGTTGTAGCTTTAGCCATTGTCATAATGTCTGGAGTTACTCCAAATTCATCTGCACCAAATTTAGAACCTGTTCTGCCCCATCCTGTAATTACTTCATCAAAAATTAAAAGTATTCCGTGTTTGTCACAGATCTCTCTTAGTTTTTGTAAATATCCTTTTGGTGGAACCAGTGTTCCAGTTGATCCAGCAATCGGTTCAACAATACAAGCAGCAATATTTTCGCCACCAAAATTTTGACAAATAGTTTCTAAGTCATTTGCTAAATAGTCCCCTGTCTCAGGTTGACCACTTACAAATTTGTGTTCTGGTAAATGTGTATGTCTAATGTGTTGGACACCTGGCATTAAAACGCTTGCAAACGTTTTAATATTATTCACCATTCCACCAACTGAAATACAGCCGATGTTCATTCCATGATAACCACGTTCACGTCCAACAAATCTAAATCTTTCTGCGTGCCCTTTTGCTCTATGATAAGCAACGGCAATTTTAATTGCAGTCTCTACAGCTGTAGATCCACAAATTGTAAAAAACATTTTGTTTAAATCACCAGGTGTGTGTTTTGAAATTTTTGTAGCAAGCTCAAACGAACCACCAAAACCTTGTTGAAAAGGCTGAGCATAATCCAATGTTTCTAATTGCTTTGTAACAGCTTCTGTAATTTCTCTTCTTCCATGACCCAGTGGATTACAAAATAAACCTGAGCTCGCATCTATTTGCGTTTTTCCATGGTGAGTTTTTAAGTAAACACCTTTTGCTTCTGTAATTAATCTGGGGTTTGCTTTAAAATCTTTATTAGATGTAAAAGGCATCCAATGTTCGTTTAGTGAATTAGGTACTGCAGTTCTATTTTCTGAGCTCATAAGTTTTACTTTGATTTAGTTATATTTCGATTCATAGACTAAATAGTTCAATATAACAAATTGATTTTACTATGCAGAGCACATGTCTGGCAGACACATTTTAAAGAACTAGACCTTTTTCACAAAACTAATAGCAGCACCAATGGTTGTCAAAAATCCAGCTAACGGCAAGATTGCAACTGCGTATTTCTTTGGCATATAATTCTCTTTGAACTCAATACCTTGGAAACTAATTTCAAAATACCACATTTCCCAATACTTTCCACGCATACCCTCTACAAGTTCAAATCCATAAATTATCAGGACTATACCAATTGCCATAATCATAAGTTTCCAGAACTGGCGTATATATAGCGACAGTCTATTTGGTAATTTTTCATAAATTAAATTTAAAGCTATGTGTTCATTGTCTCTGGCTGTCAGAGAAAGTGCTATAAACATCAACCAAATATTACTTAATACTGTTAGCAGATCACCCCAAACAGGAGGGTTATTAAAAACATATCGCATAATTACGTTATAAAGGGTGAAACCAACCATCGCAGCCAAAAGGAGTGAGCACATACCTTCCAATGCACGGTGGATAAAACGGTCAATGTTGTTAAAAAATTTTAACATATCGCTAATTGCTCAATAGGCTTGGAAGAAACATGGTCAACTCTGGAATAACGAGGATAAAAAATAAAAGTAAAAACAGTCCAACTAGATAAGGAATTAACGCAACAGCCACCTTTTCTAGACGCACTTGTGCTATTGTTGCAGCGGTAAAGAACGCGACGCCAACAGGTGGTGTTACTGATCCTATTAAGAAGCCAACTATTACAACGATAGCCGCTTGTATCTCAGGAAAGCCAGCTTGAGCCATAACATTAACTAGTACTGGGCCAACTATGATAATGTTTACCGCGGAGTCCATTACCGTTCCAAGAAGAAAAATGAATAGAATCACAGCTAAAATAAAAATAATGGGGGATCCCGTAAGGCTTAGAAGCCAGTTTTCAAGTTCACCGATTGCACCTAGAGAGGTAAGTAACCAACTGAAAGGTCCCGACGCAGCTATGATAATAAAAACCATTGCCGAATTACGGAATGCCCGACGAAAAGCACCAGTGCAATCTTTCCATTTAATAGTTCGATAAACGAATACACCTGTAAATAACGCAACCATTGCTGTGATAGCACCAGCCTCGACAACCGATGCAACACCACCCATTACTGAACCCACTAAAACCACAGGTATCAGAAGAGCGAACGAGGATCGATAAAATTCCTTACCTGCTCTACGTATCGAAAATGGTTCATCACTGCGCTCGAAGTTATATTTAATTGCGAAGTAATGATTAATTATCATGATCACAACGCCTATCAACACGCCTGGAATAATCCCAGCCGCAAATAGTGATGCAATCGAAAGCTCAGTCGAGTTAGCAAGTACAATCATCATGATACTGGGAGGAATTATGCCTCCTATGGTGGAGCTTACACCTGTAACCGCAGCCGAAAACGCAGGAGGATAGCCAGCTTTTTTCATAGCCGGTAATACTAATGCTCCCACTGTAGCTGTATCTGCTACCACTGAACCATTCATCCCTGCAAAAAACATACTCACAAGAACATTAACTTGGGCCAACCCCCCTCGTACACGTCCAATTAATGACTTGCTTAAGGCTACTAACCTGTCAGTAATCGTGGCACTTGTCATTAACTCACCTGTCAACATAAAGAACGCAATTGCAGTTAATGGAACTGAATCAATAGCATTAAACATTTGACTGGGGATTAAAATAAGGGGTACAGCGTCAGTAAATAGAATATAAACAAATGGTATCAGTATTAATATGAAGCCGATGGGAGCACCTAATAGGATTAGAAAAAGAAGTACTCCAAGTAGAACGATACTTTCCATAGTTACTTAAATGTTATGATTTGTTTTAAGTAAAGATCATCTAGTTCTAAAAATTGAGCTAAATGATCTTTACACAGTTTTTCGTTGAACGATTTAAAGAGCCCCAGCTTTCTCTAACTGAGCTACAAATCCATCCATTCCTTGTTCTAGAAGTACTCTTTTAGCTACCTCTGGTTCAAAAGAACCCTTGGCTTTTACCCAAGCACCGATTGCACCTGCTCTCCATTTAGACATTTCCGCATCAGATGGAACATACCATTCTTTCACAGATGCTTTAATTGCATCTTCTCCATTCTTAATCCAAGCGTTATCTAGCTGGTTTACTTTTTCTCCATAAGCATCAGCTGCCTCGTGTAACCATTTCTTCTCTTGAGAAGATAGAGCATTATACTGCTTTGCATCCATTGCTAGAATATTTCCAGACCACATGCCGCCAATCTCAGTGAAGTATTTTGCAACTTCATGAAGTTTTGCTACATGTTGCCAAGGACTAGCTACATACTGACCTTCAACTACACCCGACTGTAGGCCTGAGTATAACTGGCTCCAATCATAAGGTGTTGGAGTTGCACCCCAATTTTTAACTAGCATGAACTCAATTGGACTCTTAGTAGTACGCCACTTTAGACCTTTCATATCATTAGGAACGTGAACTGGTTTAGTTGCATTTCCAAGCTGCCTGAATCCACCGCTTGAATATACAGAAAGGCAAATATGGCCTGAATTCTCAAGCGCTAGTTTGCACTGTCTTTCTGCAAGCCACTCATTTGATATTCTTTTTGCATCTTCGAGTGATTTGAAAATGAAAGGCAAATCAAAAATTGCTAACTCTGATCCGAAATTACCATAGTTTGCCGTAGAACTAGTCCAAAGGGATATAAGTCCTTGATTGGCTTGTTCACCACATTTCTGTTCAGCACATAAACTTTTCTGATAAAATGGTTCGATTTTCATCTTGCCACCAGAAGCTTTTGCCAAGGCTGGCATCAATGCTTGATCTATGGCGTCACCGATTGGCATACCCAATCTACCAGTAGTTCCGAGCTTAAGAGTTACCTCTGCAAAAGAAGCTTGGGCAAAGAAAGCAATTGCAAACCCTGTGAGTAGTTTCCTACAAATTTTTTTATTAAACATTAATAAATCTCCAGTTAGTTAAATTAAACTTAGAATTAATACCCTAAGTTAAAGTAATCTATATTACTAGATTTTTTTGTAAGACCATTTAATGTCACGGAAATTATGCCAGTAAAAATTTTCCATAATTATTATTAACAAACAAATAGATAAATGATTTATTTGTGGGTTTAAATACTTCAGTAAATAAAGACCAATTGGAGAACCAATTGTTATTCCTGATAATATTTTACAACTTATAATTGAAATTTTTAATTGTTAGAAATGCAGATATGCAATATATTTTGTTTTACATCACGCCTAAATTGAATTTAAATATCGATAATTTAATTAAATTAATAACAGAGGGAATAATAATGAAAAAAATAATTAGTTTTATTCTTGGTACGGTAGTTGCTCTTAACCTATCTATGTCAGTTGCAAATGCAGCTGCTAAAGAAGTTAGAGTTGCATTCTTTTTAGAGTGGCCTACTCCAAATCAGGAAGACAAAGTTAAAATGATGTTTGATAAAGCACTAGGTGTTCCAGTTAAATGGACTAACTTTTCAAATGGTGGTGCAATGACTGACGCTATGTTAGCAGGAGATATAGATATCTCTTACTCACAAGGTTTAGTGCCATTTATTAATGCTGTTAAATCTAAAGCACCTTTGAAACTTGTAGACGTTGCTATGGAATACGGAATGGGTGGTACAACTTGTGTTACATCTAAAGCTTCTGGTATTACATCAGCGAACGGTTCTGAGTTAGAAGGCAAAAAAGTTGCAGTTCCTCTAGGAACTATGGCTGAGTATGTTTTTGATGAAAGTATGAAAGTTGTTGGTGCTGATAAAAGCAAAATGACTGTTATTCAAATGGACCCTGAAGAAGGTGCTGCTGCACTAGTTTCTGGTGACGTTTCAATGGCTTGTTTATTTGGTGGTAACTCTATTAAAGCAGCTTTAACTGTTGGTACAAGATTGTTAACCGTTCAAGCAGCTCGTGATGCAGGTATCAAAGGTATCGATATTACATCTGTTACTGATAAATTTATGAAAGAAAACCCAGGAATGTTGAGAACTTTCATAGAAGTAACTCATGAAGCTAATGCTAGATACGCAGCTGGTAAAAGTGATATGAATGTAATCGCAAAAGATGCTGAGATGAAACTTGGAGATATGAAAGAAACTTTAGGTGGATTTGTATTCTTGAATGCTGCGGATACTAAAAAATCTATGGAATCAGGTGGAACTCTTGATGGTTTCTTAAAAGGAATGGGTACTCCTAACGGAGCAGTAGATACAAGCTTTTTACCTCTATAATTTAGAGAGTAAGATAAAATTAGATAGGCGCCAATTTATTAAATTGGTGCCTATTTTTTTAAATAAAATTTAATATAAGCTTATTTCTATGAGTGATTTAATTTCTCAAAATCTAAACATGATCTTTAAAACTCCGAAGGGAGAAACTGTTCATGCACTAAAAGATGTAAATTTCACACTTAAAAAAGGAGAACTTTTAACTGTTCTGGGACCTTCTGGATGTGGGAAAACAACTTTATTGAATATCACTGCAGGGTTTCTTAGGCCAACCTCAGGAGTAATTACTCTTAATGGAAATGAAATTAATGGTCCAGGGGTTGAAAGAGGAATGGTTTTTCAACAAGGTGCTTTATTTGAATGGTTAACAGTTGCTGAAAATGTGGACTTTGGTTTGAGAATGAAAAAAGAAGATCCAATTAAAACAGCAAAAAAAGTTGATGAATGGTTAAATATAGTTGGTTTACAAGGCTTTGGAGATACACCAACTTATCAATTATCTGGGGGTATGCAGCAAAGAGTTGCTCTTGCACGATGTTTAATTAATGATCCAGATTTAATTTTGATGGATGAACCTTTGGGAGCACTAGATGCCCTAACAAGAGAAAAGATGCAGTCATTAGTTTTAAAAATTTGGAAAGAAACAGGAAAAACAATTATTTTAATTACCCACTCGGTTGAAGAAGCATTGCTACTTGGTGAAAGGTTATATGTAATGGCACCAAGACCGGGTCGTATACATAAAGAATATAATCTGCCCTTTGCTACAATGGGGATTGATGGTGATTTAAGAGAAATAAAAAAGACAAAGGACTTTGGAAGTAAAAGAGAAGAGATTCTAACCATGATTTGGAACATGGAAGAAGAGATCATGGGCAAAGATATTTAATATGCTAACAGGGATTATAACATTTTTAATTATCTTCGCCGTTATAAGTTCTATTCTTTATGGATTAAAATTAGCCAAGACCGAAAAAATAGATGCTGTTTTTGGGAACCCTGAAAGAGCCAAAGGTGGAGCTCACTGGATTATTGTTGGAACTAGTTTTTTATTAATAGCATGGCTTTATTATTCATGGGATTTAGCAAAGTCTTTTTATCCCCAGTCTGCTAATGAACTTTGTCAAGTCGCAAAAGTAAATGACTCAATGCTTTCATTAAAATATTTATTTCCAATTGAAGAAAGAGAATTTAAAAGTACATCAATTATTAGAAGTGAAAACAAAAACATAGAAAAATTAGCTAATGAAATTAGAAATTCATCGGCGATAAGAAATCAAGATAAAGATAAGCTTTTAGGTTTTATTAAAAAAACTAAAAGAACGATTCCATTGTTAACTAATGAGGACCTTCTTGAAAATGAAACAAAAATTAAAATTAGTGAACTAACTAATAGAATAGCTTGGTTAACAGAAGATTTTCAAAAGATAAGTTATCCACCAATAAAAAGTATTGAGGAAGAAAATGCGAGAATTGAAGCTTTAAAAATACAAGGTGGATGGGGATCTTCTGGAACCGCTGTAGAAAATACAATAGAAATTCCAACTATTCCTGAAACTAAAAAAGGATTAAAGTTTGATGCTGCAGCAAAAGAATTAACTTTAATTAGTGATGATTTTTTCAAATTAAGAAATCATAATTCACAATACAAAACTTTGATGAAAGAAATCAAAGATGGAATAAAAAAATATAGATCAGAGCTAGATGACACACAGGAGGTGGCATCAATATTAGCAAAAGATGTACTTAAAATTGCAAGAAGAATTGAGTACGCGAGCATATTTCCTCCAAAAACTCTTGATGCTATGCAACAAGCAATTTTAGAATTTGATGTTATTCAAAAAAAAGAACAAGGAAGTCTAAGATTAATTGATATATTTTTATTTCCTACTGGAACAATAATTTCAAGTGGTCCTAATTGTTCAGAGCAAGGTTCTGGTAGATGGCTACCCAAACCATCAGATACTTTGAAAAAATTTACACTTTTATTAAAACCAAGTATTGGATTTAAAAATATTCCACTGATTTGGTATGAAATGATGGATGTTAGTAAAGTTGTTGGCTTTATTTTACCAGATTGGATTGCAGATATTATCCCTGGTAAATACCCAGTTCATAGCAATGATGGGACTGTAAAACCAAATTTTAAAAGTAAAGTTTTTAATGTTGTTACTGGTGAATTCAAGTTATTCAAAATACCAGTACCTATGGGTCACATATGGGATTCTTTCCTAAGAGTATTTTTAGGCCTAGTGCTTGGAATAATATTTGGTGTACCACTTGGTTTGTTGATGGGTTTAAATAGGTTTGCTAAAGGGTTCTTTGATCCATTAATTGAACTTTATAGACCAGTTCCACCACTTGCTTGGGCTCCATTAGTTATTACTGTATTTGGAATTGATAACGTTGGAAAAGTATTCTTACTATTTATGGTTTCTTTTTCGATTATGATCATCTCTGCAAGGGCTGGTGCTTCTGGAACTCAATTATCTAAAATTCATGCTTCTCACTCGCTTGGTGCATCGAAATGGCAAATATTAAGATATGTTATTTTTCCAAACTCTTTACCTGAAATTTTAACAGGAGTAAGAGTTGCAGTTGGGATGTGTTGGGGAACTTTAGTTGCAGCAGAATTTTTAGCTGGAACGACAGGCATTGGATTTGTTGAAAATGTTGCTAAGAAATACTTCCAATACGAAGTTATTTGGATAACTATTTTTGTAATGGGTATGCTTGGTCTTTTATTTGACATTGCTTTAAGAAAAATAATTACCAAAACTATTCCTTGGCATGGTAAAGGTTAAAAGGTTAATAGTTTTATTGATCCATTTTTATATTTAAATTCAGCTTTATTTTTTGAAATAAGCTTCATTGATGTAAAACCGTCAAATTTATTAATAAATTTATCTAATTTTTTTCTACTATTTTTACTCATTTTCATTCCAGGAGCGTTAACTCCTACATCGATAATTAATTCAGCACCATTTGCAAAAGCATTTACGTAACTTGATAAAACTTTACACTTTCCTATCATTGCCTCAGTTACCCATATTGGTTTATTAATATTTTTAATTTTTAATAATTCTGCAAATTCATCTACCCAAAATTCTTTATCACATTTACCATCAGGGGTGCTTATATGGTGAATATTAGCTATATCAAAATTATCTTTAATTTTTGGTAAAACTGATTTCCAAAATTTTTTATTTTTTGGAAACATGCCTGCTGCACCAGCCATAACAATAATGGAATCTTTTTGTTTTTCTTTTATTAATTTTGATGAAAAATTAAAAATCTCTATGAAATCATCTTCATTTCCTCTAAAAAACATTTTAAATTCTGGTTCATTCATTATTTCCCAATAAATAATTGGTTTAGTTAATTTTGGCATATCATTATTACCGTCACCATCATATCTATCCACTAAAGCTAAAAGAAAAGTTTTGTAACTTTCCATTGAACATGGTTTGCTTAAATATTTTGCAAAGCGCTTTCCAAATGGACTTCTTCCTTTTTTCCTTTTACAAGATTTTTGTTCCCAATTAGCATATGGCCAAATTGTAGCTATTATAATTTGATTATGTTCTTGTGCATAAACAACATACTCGTCAGCTTCTTGCCAAGAAAAATTTCCTTGTTTTTTTTCAATTTTATTCCATACGAATGGTCCTGGATGAGGTCTTACCCACTGATCATCTTTACCTCTCATTCTTTCATCAAAAATTTCTGTTAATTCACCAAATCTAGATTCTGCAAAAGAAATTTTGCATGAAAAGAATAAAAGTAATAATAAAATAAAAAATTTTTTATTAGGGCTTTCCACCACCATCTCCTGGTCCGCCTGGTCCGCCTGGTCCGCCTGGTCCGCCTGGTCCGCCTGGTCCGCCTGGTCCGCCTGGTCCGCCTGGTCCGCCTGGTCCTCCCATCGCTCCACCAATAGCTCCACCAATATTTCCCATTGCGCCACCCATGCCACCCATGTCTCCTCCCATGCCACCCATGTCTCCGCCCATGCCGCCCATGTCTCCGCCCATTGCACCTTTCATACCACCTGCGTCTCCAGCCATAGCTCCAGCCATTGCACCACCCATTGCACCGCCCATAGCTTCACCCATTGCACCGCCCATAGCTTCACCCATTGCACCTTTTCCCATGCCACCAATATCCATAGCTCCACCCATTGCAGTAGAACCCATTGCTGATGCTGCTGCACCTTGGGCTGACATTGCAGCCCCCATAGCTGCGCCTGCTAATCCTGAGCCAGCTTCATTTCCTGCCATTGCTGCACTTGCAACAGAACTCATTGCCATACCTGGATCTATACCTGTACCCATTGCGGCTGACATTTGTCCTAAATTCATTCCACCTTGCATCATTCCACCCGGCATACCTACGGCAGACATTGCTTCTGCATCCATTCCAGCGGTTGGATCTCCCATCATTTCTCCCATAGTAGCTCCGGATGCCATACCCATGCCTTTAGCCATTTCAGGATTCATAGCTGCATTCATATCCATTGCACCCATACCTGTCATACCACCAGTCATAGCAGCCATACTCATGTCGCCACCTTCCATACCCATAGCTCCACTCAAGTTAGTCATTCCAGCACTTCCCATTGCAGCCATCGTTCCTTGATTAACTAATCCTGTTTGCATCATGTCACCCATCATTCCTGCTGACATATCTCCTGAAGCAGCCAAAGTAGCCATTCCTTGAATAGCTTCACTTCCTAATCCCGCAACACTAGTAGTCATTACAGAAGTTACATCTAAACCAGCCATTCCAGCTGCTCCCATACTTGCTACCATTCCTGGCGTCATTCCAGTTGCTGTTGCCATTGCACCCATTCCTAAAGTATTCATAGCTCCTGCATCCATGCCAGTCATACCTGTCATACCTGCCGTCATTTCAGCTTCAGTAAAAGTAGTTCCCGGAGCCATTGCTGAACCTGTTCCTGTGCCTACACCTAAACCATTAGCTATGCCAACAGCAGTCATTCCTTCTGGAGGTGCCATTGCTCCTGGTAATCCACCAGCCATTGTTGGTTTAGCCATAATCATTGCTCCCATCATCATTCCTGCTTCTGAAATATCTTCTGGCATTTCAAGTCCTACAGGTGCTTGAGTTGCCATACCAGCAGCTAAAGAACCTTCTGCATTTCCAACTTGAACAGCTGTTTTAGCTTCTGGGCCTTTACCTGAAATTGCAACACTTATCATACCTACAGCTCCAGATAACTCTGAAGTAATACCAGCCTCAGGTGATGTAAAAGCAGCATTTAAAGTTTCTCCAATTTTATCCATACCCATATCTGACATTGCTGCACCCATTTCCTCCATTCCTGAAACTCCAGTCATGCCTTGACTTAAATCAGCCATTCCATCAATTCCAACTGATGCTCCCATTGATCCCATCATTTCTTCTCCCATTCCCTTGCTAGTCATAGTCGCACCAATTGCACCCGTCATAGTTCCAGACATTGCGCTAAAGCCTTTTGAAAATCCTTCTGGTTTTGCTTGTAAACTTTCTAATGCAGATGTCGCCGCTCCAACTGGAAGTGCACCTAAAGCACCTGCCATCATAGCTGGAGCCATACCCATCTCAGCAACATTCATTGAGGCAAAGCTTCCTGGTTCAAAAGTATTCACATCAAAAGTCCCCGCACCTGAAACAGCGGTCATATCAACCATTCCGGAAGCTGCTAAACCTTGTATTGCAGTTCCTATTCCCATTCCCTGTGAATCAAGAGCTCCCATCATTCCTTTTGTATCAAATCCTGCATCTTCCATCGCTGCCATCTGGCCCGCCATTTTTTGAACAGCCATAACTTTTCCAACTCCCATTTGACCTGCTATACTAGATAACGCTGCCATTTCAGCTGGTGAAAAATCTTCTGCAAAATTTATTCCCTCCATATCTAAACCTGTAGGACTTAGTATGGCACCTAGCGCCATATCTGTAACACCTTCAACTAAAGACATAGTTTGTATTGCAGCAGACATATCTCCTGCTGCCAAACTTTTTGTAGCAAAACTCAAGGCACTTTGTGCTTGAGCTATTGACACGTCTAATGCAGAGGCCATTTCAGATGTAGCCTCACTTAAAGATCCTGTTGCAGCTGCAATATTTGCAGTTACAGTTGATGTGTCAGCTGCCATTTGCGTAACTGCAGCAGCAGCTGATGAACCAGCAGCTTCAGAAATTCCTGACATTTCAGCAACATCATCCATTGCTTGAGCAGTTGTAACAAAAGTTAAAAATAATATTAAAGTAATTTTTTTTAAATTTTTATTTATCATTGATTAACTTCTCCTATTTTCTTTTGAGCTTCAATTGTTGCAGCTCTTTGAGCATTTACTTTTGCAATAGCTATTTGTTTTTTTATATTAGCCAAGATTGCTGCTCTATCTGCAATTTCAGGATCAATTTTAGCTTTTAATTTTTTCTTTTTTTTCTTTTTATTAAGTTTATGTGCTTTTATAAGCATTTTACCAGTAGCCCAGAACTTCATTACAGCTTCTGAAGTTGAAGCGTTAGGAGAAATCTTAAGACTCATTCTCATAGCTTCTCTTCCCTTTTTTAAACCTTCCAAAGTTTCAACACTTGCTTTTTTGTCATTTAACATTTCATTATAATAGGCTTCAAAGTAAGCCATATCCCTGATCATTAAATGTTGGTATTTATTAAGACTACCCTTTCCTTTAACAAAACGTGCATAAACTTTTTTTCCTGCTGTCGCTTGTCTAGACTTACTTTTTTTAGCTGTTTGTTTTGAAAACATACCCTTAGGGTAATTAACTTCTTCATAAATGAAAGCTTTAGGCCTTTCTTCTAATGGCCAATCTTTCATTTTTTCAAATTTCTTACAATAAATGCAATCTTTTTCTTTTTTATCTTTTTTTTTGGCAGCCTCTACATAAGAGGACGAGAATATTAAACAGGTTATAATTACTAGACTAATTTTTATTAGATAATTAGCTAAAACATTTCTAGCGCCTAAGACGAACTATGCTAGATCTTTTTATCGATTGCATAAATAGTTTCTCCTTATAACAAGCCTACATCTAATGAATTTGTTACGTCAACTAATTAAATATTTTATTTATGTAATTTTCCAATAAAAGCCTATATTATTAACGTTACGGTTGTATAATAATATTTATGATTCCTAATAAATTAAAAAAAATTATTAAAAAAATTTTTATTAGTCATAAATTAAGTAAAAGCCACGCAACCATATGTGCTGAAGCTTTAATAAATGCTGAATTGGTAGGTGCACCATCACATGGTTTATCCAGACTTAAAATGTATTGTGATCGAATTAATAAAAAAGTAATTAATCCAAAGGCTAAAATAAAAGTTAAAAAGATATCTCAATCAATTGCTCATGTTGATGGCAACAACAGCATTGGTTTTGTTGCAGCAGATACTGCTATTAAAACAGCAATAGGTAATGCTAAAAAAACAGGTATTGGCTTAGTTGCGGTAAAAAATAGTGGTCATTATGGTTTGTCTGGTTATTATGCAGAACAAGCTGTTAAAAAAGGTCTAATGGTCATGGTGTTTACAAACGCCCCTCCTGCTGTTGCACCTCATGGAGCATTAAAAAGTTTATTTGGAACAAATCCTATTTGCTTTGGAACACCTACGGGATCTAAAGTTCCTTTTATTCTTGATACATCAATATCAATGATTAATAGAGGAAAAATTAGAGTAGCCGCAAGAGAAGGAACAAAAATTCCTGAAGGTGTTGCTTTAGATAAATATGGTAAACCCACAACAGATCCTAAAAAAGCTTTAGAAGGTGTTCAATTACCCATAGCAGGTTTTAGGGGATCTGGTTTAGCATGGATGGTAGATATTTTAAGTGGGGTCTTTACAGGGGGTAATCATGCAGGTCGTGTTAAAGATCCTTTTACAGACTTTAGTGGACCTCAAAATATAGGTCATTTATTTTTTGTACTAAAACCTAATTTATTTGTTGGAAATAGTTATAATAAGAGAATTAAAGATAATATTAAAACAATAAAAAAATTACCTAAAATCAAAGGGGTAAAAGAAATTCTTTATCCTGGGCAAAATAAATTCAACAAATATAAGAATAACCTTAAAAAAGAGATTAAAATTTCTAAGAATATAATGGAAGATTTAAATAGTTTATTGAAATAAAGTTATTATAGTAAGCTTATAATATGCGTCCTATATTTAAAATTATTATAATATATGAAATAGTTTTTTTTATTTTTTGGAATTTTCTATATTATTCTAACCCTGGTGTTGAAAGTTGGTTTAAATTAGAAAATCTAACAGCTGTGTATACTGTTCTATCAACTATGGCTTTAGGCTTTATTTTTGTATATGTGGTTTTTATTACTGCAAAATTAACAGGTATGGTTAAAAAGATTAAATCCCTAAAAGATCCAAGATCAAATATTTAATTAACGAATAGTTTTAGCAAATTTTATAATATCTTTAACTAGCAACTCTGGTTCTTCCATTGCTGCGAAATGTCCACCACTTGGCATCTCAGTCCATTGCGTAATATTAAATATTCTATCAACATAAGATTTCGGAGGCCACTCTGACATTTCAGCTGGAAAAATTGCAGCAGCTGTTGGTATTTCTATTTTTTTAAAATCTTTAGGGAAAAAACGTCCACCCTCTTCTCTTCTTCCATAATAAATCCAAGAAGCTGTATTAAAAGTTTTTGTAACTATATAAACCATAATATTTGCCAACAAAGTATCCTTTGAGTAAGCACTTTCAATATCACCATTTTTTAAATCAGACCAAGAATACATCTTTTCAATAATCCATGCTGCAATACCAACGGGGCTATCCATCATACCATAACTCAATGTTTGTGGTTTTGTTGCTTGTTGGGTTCTATAACCATCCTGCATTATTTGATCTTTATCAAACCTTTTTTGCCATTCTTCTTCTTGCTTTGATTGTGGACCATCTGGATGACGCATAGTTAAACAATTAATATGAATTGCTTTACATGACTTTGAGTGATCATAACCAATCCAATTAGCTATAGTTGCCCCCCAATCTCCACCTTGTGCTAAATAATTTTTATATTCAAGGTTCTCTATCATTAATTTATTTAAGATAGCTGCCATTTTTCTTGGACCAATTGGTTTGGACGGTCTACCTGAAAATCCGAAACCAGGTAAAGAAGGAACAATAACATCAAAAGCATCTTCAATTTTTCCACCAAATTTTTCTGGGTGTGCAAGTTTTTCAATTATGTGTAAAAACTCTATAACTGATCCTGGCCATCCATGCATAAGAAGCAATGGAGTTGAGTTAGAGCCACTACCCTTTTCATGAATAAAATGTATTTCAATGTCATCTACAATAGTCGTAAAATTTGAAAATTTATTTATTTGTGCTTCGTGTTTTCTCCAATCAAAATCTTTGATCCAATAACTTGAGATCTCTTTCATATACTCAAGGTTACTTCCATATTTCCAGCCACCATCGTCTGGCATTTCATGCCATGGGTAATTTTTTACCTTAGTATAAATTTCTTGAAGTGCTTTATCGGGAATATTTAGTTTAAAAGGCTTAATCATTATCAATTTACAGTATATACTTTTTGAAAATTCAGACTAAATATACCTCATGCTTTCAAATAAAGAAATTGTTTGTCCTAATAACCTTCTAGACCATGCACATAAGAAAAAAGGTGTTAATGCTGCTATTGTTAACGCAGGTTTGCCCTTACCTATGCTTTCAGTTCAAGATGCTGTTAATGAAAACTTAATTACACCTATTTTTATAGGGGATAAAAAAGAAATTCTTAAGTGTGCTGGGGATTTAAAATGGGACATCTCTTCGTATGAAATAATTCATGAACCTATAGAAAATAACACGGCAGCAATAGCCGCAAAACTTGCAAGTGAAGATAAAGTAAAGATTATTGTTAAAGGTCATATCCACACTGATATTTTGATGAAAGAAGTTTTAAAAAGAGAATATGATTTACTTGGAAAAACTAGACTTAGCCACATATGGCATATGACAAATACTAAAGACGACAAGCCTCTTATAATTACCGATGGTGCTTTAAATGTTTTACCTAATATAAAAACAAAAATGCATATCTTAAGAAATGTAATTGATTTTTCAAATCGTATAGGAATTAAAAGGCCAAAAGTTGCAGTTCTATCAGCGACAGAAGAAATTTTGGATAGTGTGCCAAGCTCTATTGAAGCAAATGAAATTACAAAACTTGCAAAAGAAGATAATTTAAATGCTGATGTTTTTGGTCCCTTAGCATTTGATAATAGTATTTCAAAAAAATCTGCTGCTATAAAAGGTGTTAAGAATATAGTAGCTGGTGATGCAGATGTATTGTTAGTTCCAAGTGTTGAAACTGGAAATAGTTTAGTTAAAATGATGATTTACTTTATGGGTGCTTGTGCAGCTGGTGTTGTTGTAGGTGGTAAAGTTCCAATAGTAATTACTAGTAGATCTGATGAAGCACAAGCTAGATTGGCCTCTATTGCTGCTGCTGTTGTTGCTTTAGACTAATTCTTCATTGAAATAATCACATTAATGTTTTAAATAAAGCTTCAAAATTAGAGAGGGAAACAATGGCAATAACATATTTAAAAAAATCACCTAAAACATCATCAACAGACGACACTAAAACAACTGGAATTGTTCAAGATTTATTAAAAAATATTGAAACTACTAAAGAACAAGGCTGTATCGATCTTACAAAGAAATTTGACAAGTATGATGGTGATATTATTGTTTCCAAAGAAAGAATTGAGGAGATTAAAAAAACATTAGACCAAAAAACAAAAGATGATGTTCGGTTTTCATACGAAAGAGTTAGAAAGTTTGCTGAAGCACAATTAAAAAACTATGGTCAGGACTTTGAGGTTGAACTTTCAGATGGATTATTTGCTGGTCAAAAGCTAATACCAATTAATACTGCTGGATGTTATGTGCCAGGAGGTCGTTATGCACATATTGCATCAGCTGTTATGAGTGTAACTACAGCAAAAGTTGCAGGTGTAAAAAATGTTATCGCCTGTAGCCCCCCAAAAGAAGGTGTGGGTGCTCATCCGACAATTATTTACACAGCCGACCTATGTGGTGCTGATGTAATTTTAAATTTAGGTGGTGTTCCGGCAATTGCCGCAATGACTAATGGTTTATTCAATAACCCTGCAGCTGATATTATTGTTGGTCCTGGAAATCAATTTGTAGCAGAGGCTAAAAGAATTTTATTTGGAAAAGTGGGTATTGATTTATTTGCAGGTCCTACAGAAATTGGAATTATTGCCGATGCTAAAGCTGATCCTGAAATAGTAGCAGTAGATTTAGTTGGTCAAGCTGAACATGGTTATAACTCGCCTTGTTGGTTATACACTACAAGCAAAGAACTTGCTGAAAAGGTAATGAAAAGAGTTCCAGAATTAATAGCTGAGTTGCCTGAAGTTCCAAGAACAAACGCAGATGCTGCTTGGAGAGATTATGGTGAAGTTATTCTTTGTGATACCGATGAAGAAATGGCAACTATTAGTGATGAATATGCTCCAGAACACTTAGAAATTCAGACAGAAAATTTAGAGTGGTTTCACAAAAGACTTACAAATTATGGTTCTTTATTTATTGGCGAAGAAACAACTGTTGCTTATGGAGATAAATGCTCAGGAACTAATCATATTCTTCCAACTAAAGGTGCAGGAAGATACACGGGTGGATTATTTGTTGGTAAGTTTGTTAAAACTTTAAGTTTCCAAAGAATGACAAAAGAGTCTACTGAGTTAGTTGGTGCTGCAGCTGCAAGAATTTCTAGATACGAAGGAATGGAAGCACACGCAAGAACAGGTGACGTTAGACTTAAAAAGTACGGTTATTCTAATTAAACTTAGATAATTTCCATCAACACTGTTAAAGCCAAAATAGACATGAAAAGAATAATTAAATAATTTATTCTTTTCCACACTTTTACACTCTTAAGATATTTAGAAAAATATTTTGAAAGATATCCCAGTATAAAAAAAAATAGGAATGAAGAAATAGCTGCCCCTGCTCCAAAATAATACTTATCCATTTGACTAAGGCTTTTAGAAAAATTTCCAAGGAAAAATACAGTATCTGAATAAACGTGAGGGTTTAGAAAAGTAAAACCTAAAGTTTTAACTAAAATGCTAGGTAAATTACTAGTTTTGATGTCCACGTTAAATGAAGTCTCTGAAACTTTAGCTTTAATCTTTCCCCAGATAAAATGTAGTAAAAATATTAAGAGTAAAATGTTAAAAATTAACTCAACTGTTGGTGTGAAATAATTATTTAAATATTGAAATAAAAAAATTCCTAAAAAAATTAATAAAAAATCTGAAATAGAACAAATTAGACAAACAAGAAATATATATTGTTTTTTTAACCCCTGCTCTATTACAAAAATATTCTGGGCTCCTATTGCTAAAATTAAACTTAATCCAGTTAAAAAACCTAATATTAAATAATCCATTAAGTTTTATTAAACTCTTTTTTTACCCTGAACAACCCTATCAAGTATTAATGCAACAAATAAAATAGCTATACCCGCAAGTATACCTTGTCCAACATTAGCATATTGTAATGCCTCAAGAACATCTTGTCCCAAACCTTTTGCACCAATTAGAGATGCTACAACCACCATTGCTAAACTTAACATTACTGTTTGATTAACACCCGCTAAAATTGAAGGTGTGGCTAGTGGTAGATCTACTTTTCTTAGTAAATACCATTTAGTTGCACCATAAGCGATAGCTGCTTCTCGAATTGTTTCTGGCACTCCACGTAAACCTAAAACTGTAAGTCTTACAACGGGTGTGCCTCCAAAAATCATAGTAATGATTACTGCCGCAACCTTTCCAGTTCCAAAAAATGCTATTACTGGAATCATAAATACAAAGGCTGGCATTGTTTGCATGAAATCCATTATTGGTCTAATTAATGAATAAAATCTTTGTCGCCTTGCACAGAAAATTCCAAGAGGAATACCTATTGCTATACTTAAAATTGCAGCTGTTCCTAACAAAGCAAGTGTCGTCATTGCTTTAACCCAAAAACCTAAAAAACCCATGTAACCCAAAAATCCTGCTGAATATATTGCAGCTCTTGGTCCTGCAGATAAACCAGTTAGAGTTACAATTGCAGTTATAATTACTATCCAAGGAGTTTTAACAAACAATAATTCTAAGAAATCTAATACCGACCTAATACCAATTGTTATAGCAGTAAAAATCACATCTCCTTTAACAACAGCATAATCAAAAATAATCTCTATCCATTTAATTGAAAATAATCTTATTTCCGGATGAGTTGGGAACGTATCCATTACCTGAAGTAAGCCTGGAAAACTATAATGGATAACAGTAAAGATCATTATAACAGAGGTAAAAACACTACTGTAGATGTAATTTTTAAACTGCATACCTGGATGAATAGATTTATCAGATAACCATTCAGAATATTTCTTTTCTAAAATTGAATTCGCTAAAACACCTTGAACAATCTTAACTGCTATCAATAAAATAAAACCAAACATAGCAATCCAAATTGCAGAAGCTTCTACTCTTGTAATTTCATCTAGATAACCTTGCATCGCATCTTCTAAAGAATTTATGTTTCTTTTAAACACATCGATTTTATCTGGATTATTTTCTATCGCTGCTTCTAATTGTTTATTTCTAAAAGCTATTGTGCCTTTAACTTGCTCTACTTTAGCAATAGCGTCTGCCGTAATATTACCAAATAAACCTCTGATTATTTGTACTACTGAAAAAGTTTCAATAATTAAAAAAGCTAAAGTCCAATTCCAAACATTACGCATTCCAAACCAAATTGGTCCAAGTATGAATGCAAATAAATTAAATGAAAATGAGTAAGTAGGTTTGCTACCAATTTTTTGAAATTCTTTTATGTAATAATCTGGATTACTTTTTACAAAGTTGGTGATTAACTCACCTCTTGAAGGGTTTCTAATTTCTTTACTCTCCATCACTACCCTCTACAACTGCTTTAAGTAAATCTGCCTGTGTAATCACACCAATATTTTTTTTTTCATTATTAATTACTAATATTGGTTCATCTTTAATTGAGGATTTTTCTATTAATTTGTTTAATAAATCATTTTCATGAACACTTTCTAAATTTTTACCTATTGATCTTAATTCCTTTTCAAATTTTTCAATTGGCTGCATGATAGATTTAGCTTGGACAATCTTTAATCTTGATATTCCCTTAACAAAGTCAGCCACATAATTATCTGCTGGTTTCATTACAATTTCTTCTGGCGTTCCTATTTGGATAACTTTTCCATCTCTCATGATTGCAATTCTATGGCCTACTCTTACAGCTTCATCTAAATCATGGGTTATAAACACTGTAGTTTTTTTCATTTGTTTTGAAAGTTTGATAAATTCTGCTTGAAGCTGTCTTCTAATTAATGGGTCTAGCGCACTAAACGGTTCGTCCATTAATAAAACATCAGGATCTGCTGCTAAAGCTCTTGCTAATCCAACTCTTTGTTGCATTCCACCTGATAGTTCATGAGCAAATTTGTTACCCCAGCCTTGAAGCTCTACAATATCTAAAATTTTATTAGCAGCATCTAATCTATCATTTTTACTGATGCCTCTTATTTCAAGTGGCATTGCTATATTATCCAATACTGATCTATGAGGCATTAATGCAAAGTTTTGGAAAACCATACCTATCTTTTTATTTCTTAGATCTTGCAAACTTTTTGAATCAAACTTCATTACATCTTCGTTATCGATTAAAATTTGGCCTGAAGTTGGTTCTAATAATCTATTGATATGCCTAACTAAAGTAGATTTACCACTTCCAGAAAGGCCCATTACACAAAAAATTTCTCCTTTTTTTACGTTAAAAGAAACATCTGATACACCAATTACTGAATTATATTTTTCTAAAGCTTCTTGTTTTGAAATATGTTCATTTTGAATAGCGTTTAACGCTTCTTTGGAATTATTACCAAATATCTTCCAAACATTTTTTATTTCAATAGCTGAGTCCATCAGATCCGTTCAAAAATTTAATAATTTTTTTTCAAGAAATATACCCGGCAACAAATAAAGTCGCCGGGTAAAAATTTAACTTAACTTAAAGTCCTAACCAACCATCAACTTTAGATTTATTATTTTTCATCCATGTTCTAGCAACATCAGCTGGTTGTTTTTTCTCAACTGAAATTGCATATGCCATAGCTGAAACATCATCTCCTGTTAATTGAAAGTTCTTAAAAAACTCAACAATAGCTGGAGATTTACTTTCTAAAGAAGTACCCCAACCAATTTGAATTTTTTTAAGCGCATCTTTTGAAGCAACATAAGATTTTTTGTACCAGTCAGCATCTTCTTTAGGTTGTACCATTTTGTATTTAGCTGGATCATGTTTTGGCTCTTCCAACATAACTACATCTGCCATTCCCCAAATTGCATGTGGCTTATAACAATAGAATGCATAACCTTCACCTTTTTTAATTGAGTCAAGTACTCTTGCATTTTTAACTGCTTCTGCTGCTCTTATTGCTTCAATGCCAGCATCATATAAACCGTAGTCTCTTAATTTAACTTGGTTTGCATTTGCTGATGCCCAACCATCTGCTCCAATCCAAAATTCACCTTTACCATTACCATCACTATCCATTGCTTTAACAACTTCTGGTCTAGCTAAGTCTTCGATTGCAGTAATATTAAATTTTTTCGCAAACTGTTGAGAAACACAATAACCTTGGTCTCCATCATATGGGTTGCTACTTAACTTAAGAGTTCCTTTTGGAACTAAATCATTTGTATAAGCTTGTTGGTTTGGTAACCAGATATCAGGGTGAACTTCAATTTCACCTTTACTTCTATCAATTGCACCATAGATCGCAGTATTATTTCCTGGAACTAATTCTGCTTCTCCACCCATTTTATCTATAACAACTGCTGCTAATAAGTTAGCAATAGCTGTTGCACCTGTCCAACCTGGATCTCCTATTTTAACTTTCTCAGCGAATGTTGAAAAAGTAGCAAATAAAGAAATTAAACCAGCTACAAGTGTAGTTTTTATTATTTTCATTATATCCCTCTCTATTAATTTAAAAAACGAAGCATAACTTAAAACTTTTGAACAAGTCAAAGAAAATTAGTTATTTATTATGATTAGTATAATTGAATTTTAAGAGTGACTAATCCAGATAGTCTTAGTTTGAAGATATTGATCTAACGCTTCTGTACCTTGATCTCTACTTAATGAACCAGATTGTCTATATCCACCAAAAGGTGTTTTAATGTCTCCTTCAGAAAAAGTATTAACAGAAACAGTTCCACAAGGTAGGCTTTTAGCCATATGAAAAGCTCTGTCAATATCTTGAGTAAAAACACTTGCGTGCAATCCATACTTTGAATTGCTTGCAATCTTTAATGCCTCTTCATCACTATTAATTGTAAGAACACCAAGTACTGGTCCAAAAATTTCTTCTTGAGCAATTGTCATGTTTTCTTTTAAATCATCAAATAGAGTTGGTTTTGCAAAAAAACCTTTTTGATCACCACTTGAAACTCCACCAAATAATAGCTTAGCTCCTTCATCAATTCCTTTTTGAATATACCCATCAACTGTTGCTAAATGTTTTTTAGAAATCATTGACCCCATATTACTTTCTGGATCTAATGGATCTCCAGCTTTAAGAGCTTTTACTTTTTTTGAAACTTTGTCTAAAAATTCATCTTTAACTTTGCTGTGAATTATTTGCCTCATGTTTGCAGAGCAATTCTGCCCACCATTCCAAAAAGCAGAGTTAATAGCATTATCAATTAAATCATCTGTAATCTTTGCGTCTTCTAAAACGATAAATGGACTTTTCCCACCCATTTCTAAACCAATTGTTTTTAAATTACTTTCACCTGAATATTTCATGAATAGTCCACCAACTTCTGTTGAGCCTGTAAATGAAATCGCATCAACATCGTTGTGTCTACCAAGTGCTTCACCTACATCACCAAAGCCAGGTACTATATTTAAAACTCCATCAGGGATACCTGCTTCTTTTGCAATTTGAGCAACTCTAATTGCAGTTAGTGGAGTATCTTCTGCTGGCTTAATTATAACTGAACAACCAGCAGCTAATGCTGGTGCCATTTTCCAAACTGCCATCATCAAAGGGAAATTCCACGGAACAACTCCAGCAACAACACCAATTGGCTCTTTAACAATTAAACTAGTTAACGATGGTTCTGTTGGTCCAACTTTACCAAATACTTTATCTATTAATTCTCCATACCACTGAAAATGCATTGGAGCATCATTTGCAACCTCATTAATGCAGTCTCCAATTAATTTTCCTGTATCGATACATTCAAGAACAGAATTTTCTTCACCAGTTTGTCTTAATAATTCTGCAAATTTTAGTAAAATATCTTTTCTAAATTCTGGAGATGTTCTAGACCAAACACCACTATTAAAAGCTTTTCTTGAAGCTTTTACAGCAAGGTCTACGTCTTTATGATTACATTTTGCAACAGAGCAAAGAGTTTCACCCGTTGAAGGGTTTATATTTTCAAACTTTTCACCATCGATAGCATCAACATACTTACCATCAATAAAAGCTCTACCTTCAAACTTAATCTTGCTTGCTATAGATTTATAATCAGAAGCCATTAATCTGCATTTGCAGTTAATGTTTTAATCTCTAAAATATTTTCATTAGGGTCTTTAACAAAAAATGTCTCTTGCTCATATTTGGTACCTTTAAACCTTAAATAAGGTTCATCGTAATATTTGGCACCATTGTCTTTTAATCTTTGCTTAAGAGCATTAAAATCTTTTCTAGATAAATGAACACCGAAATGTGGAACAGAAACATCGCCCATATCAACATCGTGTCTTTCACTATCCATTTTATGTTCACTTGCATGAAGAGTTAACTCATTTCCCCAAAAATCTACATCAGCCCACTCTTGTGCTGAATTATCCAATCTACAGCCTAACGTCTCACTATAAAATTTTTTTGCTACTTCAAGATCTCCACAAGGTACTGCTAGATGAAAGCAATTTGTGTTTTTGTACATAAGTTTCTCCTCTTTAAATTCGTTATATAATGACTATATAGTCCAATATAATATTTTAATCAATAAAAGCTAAATTCATGAATGACTTTTTACAATCTATAATAGATAGAGATCCTGCGGCAAAATCTAAGTTAAGTTTAATTTTAACTTATCCTGGTGTTAAAGCAGTTTTTTTTCATAGAATTGCTAATTTTTTTCATCTTGCTAAGTTTCATTTAGTAGCAAGAATAATTTCACAACTATCAAGATTTTTAACTGGAATTGAAATTCACCCTGGTGCTAAGATTGGAAGAAATTTATTTATTGATCATGGTATGGGTGTTGTAATTGGAGAGACCTCTGAAATTGGAAATAATGTAACCATTTATCATATGGCAACATTAGGCGGGATCGCACCAAGCATTAATTCAAATAACCAAAGACATGTTAAGAGACACCCAACATTAAGTGATTGTGTTGTAGTTGGTTCTGGTGCACAAATATTAGGACCTGTGATGATAGGTGCCAATGCTAAAATTGGAGCTAATGCAGTTGTTACTAAAGATGTTCCTGAAAATGCAGTAATGGTTGGAATACCAGCTAAAAATGTTGGTACTGCAACTGAGGAATTTAAACCTTATGCTGTAGAAGAGGTAGATAAAGACACTTCAAGCTAATGAAAAATATTCAAGACAATTTTATTTCAGGAATAGGTAATACTCCTTTAATCAAACTTAGAGCTGCATCAGAAATTACTGGATGTAATATTTATGGTAAAGCTGAATTTTTGAACCCTGGTGGATCTGTTAAAGATAGAGCAGCACTTGCTTTAATTAAAGATGCTGAGAGTAAAAAATTAATTTCTAAAGGTGGAACTATTGTTGAAGGTACGGCTGGTAATACAGGAATAGGCTTGTGTCTACTTGGTAATTCGCTTGGATATAAAACAATTATTGTAATGAATGATAACCAAACTCAAGAAAAGAAAGATCTTCTTAGAAATATTGGTGCTGACTTAAGATTAGTTCCTGCAAAACCTTATAAAGATGATGCAAATTTTGTAAAAGTTGCAGCAAAACTTGCTGATGAACTAAGACCGACAAATAACAATGGAGTTGTTTGGGCCAACCAATTTGACAACGTTGCTAATGCTAAAGGTCATTATGAAACAACAGGCAAAGAAATCTGGGAACAAACTGAAGGTAAAGTTGATGGCTTTGTATGTTCATCAGGAACAGGTGGAACAATTTCTGGGGTAAGTAACGCTCTTAAAGAAAAGAATAAGGATATTAAAATATTTCTATCTGATCCAAAAGGCTCTGCTCTTTATAATTATATAAAAAATGGTGAATTAAAATCTGAAGGTGGATCAATTACTGAAGGAATTGGATCAAGTAGAATTACAAAAAATTTTGAAAATGCTAAAATTGATGATGCCTACTCTATAGATGACCATGAAGCGCTTCCTATACTTTATGATTTAATTGAAAATGAAGGTTTAAGCCTTGGTACTAGCTGTGGAATTAATATTGCTGGCGCTATTAGAATGGGTAAAGAATTAGGTCCTGGAAAAACCATCGTTACAATACTTTGTGATAAAAGTGAAAAGTACGCTACTAAAATGTTTAATAAGAAATTTCTAGAAGAAAAAGGTTTACCCTTCCCTAATTGGCTTTAAATATAAATCTTATTGGCTAATCCATAACAAAGAACGGCACTAATAATTGTGAAAACTAATGGTGCAATAATAGCTTCATTTGAATCGTTCATAACACCCGTCTTATCGATCTTAATTGAGTAAGTATTAACTATAAAGATACAAAAATTTTGAACAAAAACTAAATTGAAAAATGCCCACGTTGCTTCGACACCATTTGGTCTTACAAACATAATATATAATGCCATCAAGAAAGAACCTAGAAATATTGCACCTGTCATCCGCATAACAGTTGCAGCTGTCTTGTCTATTTGAAATTTTTCTCTAAATTTTTGGTTTCCAATAATCATTTGATACGCATAAATACCTATACCTAAAAAGTGTATTACAAATAATATTAAATAAAAAACTCCATTAAATTTTTCAATCATAAATAAATAATAACAATATTAGTCTTTAAAAATACTTAAATAACTAGTTGGGTCATTTTGCACATGCAAAGTGACAATGTTGGTTATATCAAAAACTTATTATTTTCCTATTGTTTGGTTAATTAATCAAACAAAGGAAAATATGAAAAAAATAGTAATAACATTATTCTTAGTACTTTTTACAAGTTCAGTTTATGCAGGTTCTTGTCCAATGATGGCAAAAAGTATAGATGATAAAATTGCAGAAGCACAAATGCTAAGAGATCAAGGTATGGCAGCACATGATGCTGGTGATCATGCAAAATCAGAAGAGTTATTAGCTAAAGCTATGGAGCTTTTTAAAAGTTAACAAATAATTTTATATATTTAGCGGGATTTCATTTAAAGTAGCTAAATGAATCTCGCTACTTCGTGCGTGTCCTTAATATTAACTGTTATTTTAGGGGGTACATCAAATAGTTTTTCTAAAATTGCACTACTTTTTTAAATCAATTACAATAAACGTAGTTACAAAATTAATAAATAATACAAAAGTTAAAAATATGACTGGTCAAAGGCGTTGGTTAAAAATATGGGCTAGAACAGTTGGAATGCCAATTGGTATTAATGATGAAGATAAGCCTGAGTTTTTACCTATTAAACAAACAGATGTGAAGAAAGCATTAGCTTTTAGAACATTCTGGGTTCTGCTTCATGTTCTAACTTGTCTCTTAATTATTGCTGGTAATGGCAGAGTAATGGGTTGGTGGTAATTAAAAAGATTAATAAAACCTCTATTTGTCACGGTAATGCTTCATGTATATTTTGACTATATAGATTGTAAGATAAATCTCCTTAATTAATAGAGTTGGGATTTGCTTAAGTGTCCCAACTTTAAATAATAAATAAATAGGGTTTTATGTATTTAGCAATAAGTAGACTTCAAGTTATGTCTGGCAAAGAAAATGAGTTTGAAACAGCTTGGAAAAATCGTGAACAAGAGACTCATGGTGTGAAAGGCTTTAAGAAATTCAACTTATTCAAAGGTGAGGTAAATAAAGAATTCTCTCTTTATATTTTTCATAGTGAATGGAATACCGAGAGTGACTTTATTAACTGGACAAAATCTAACTCATTTCAATTAGCACATAAAAATCCTACACTAGAAGGAAATTTATATCTTGGACCCCCCGATTTTGATGGATATGTAGGCTTGCCTGATTTTGAAGGTTTTAAAGTAGTTATATAATTTTAAAAAGATTTCATTTAAGGTAATTAAATGAACATGACAACTTCATATTTATTTCTGATTTTAGCTGTTTTTTTAGGAGTCACATCAAATAGTTTTGCAAAAAGTGCTGAAGGCTTTACCCTTCTCTTTCCAAGTATTATCACAGGAATCACAATCGTTTTATGTATGTATGCACTTTCAATGGTAATGAAAAATATTCCAATGGGGATAACTTATGCATCATTTGCTGGATTAACAATTATTTCAACTGTAATTGTTGGTGTAATTAGATTCAATCAAATGCCAAATCTTTATTCAATGATTGGTTTGGGTTTAATTATAATAGGTGTATTAATGGTTAACTTGTTAGGAAATAATTAATTATGATTTCAAAAAAATATTCTCAAACTTTATTTATGATTTTTATGTCATTTGGAATGAGTGTTATAATGAGCGGTGTTGTTACTGCAGTAAACACTGGCATTGGTGATGGTTTTTTAGAGAGATATTTTAACTCTTGGTTATTTGCTTTTCCAGTTGCATTGCTTGCAGCCTTTACTATGGCTCCAATTATGAGACCTCTAGTTAATAAAATTGCCTCAAAAGATTAATTATAAAAAGAATTGTAAAAATTTTACGGAAAAAAATATTGTAAGAAGAATTATTTAAATTATCGAAACTTTATTATTTATCAAAATTTAATTCAATAAATATATTTAACATAAAGTAAAATAAATGTTTTGAATGCAATGTTTGAAAATGTTATTGTGTGAATATATATAAAGGAGGTCGATTATGAATTTATCACCACCTGACACATAACTGGTGTGATTAAATAATCAAAGACTAATTAAGATCGAAAAAATATAAAGTCCATTATTATGGATTTTGGCGCATACCGCTAACTTACAGGGGAACTCTTTTGGGCTTTCCGAAAGGGTGAACCCCTTAAAAGATAAGTTAAAAAATAGATGGCAAAACGTGAGTACCATCATCATTTAAAGTAATATCAAATTCATTTACTACATTAGAAATATCTAGTGGTGAATATAAATGTGGAAACATATTTCCATCTGATGCTTGTTCCCAAACTAAATGATCTAGTTTTAAAGTATCTACCTTTAATAAAATTAAATCTTTTTGGTTTTGGTAAAATTTTTTAAGAGTTCCAGAAATTTGATCGTCACCTGAAAAATGAATGTAACCATCTTCTAAATCTTTTTTAGAACCTGTTAATTGACCTTTGCTCTTAATTTCATGCCATTCAGATTTAGTACATATTTTATAAACAAATTTGAAATTCATTTAAAATTTATATTATTCAGTGGGGATATTGACAATAAGAAACTTCCCTCTTTCGAGGGAAGCTAATATTAACTATCTAATAGAGAGAGAAGATAATGTTAATTTTTGAATTTTGTAGGCTCCTTATAGACGGCACTTTGAAATATTAAAATGACTTATTGTCACTACAGCAATGCAAAGATTGAATACCTTATTTTATCTGTTCACTTAGTGAACATTTTACCAGGATGAATTTGGTTGAGCTAGAAACTCTATTTCCTCAGGAGTAGATTTTCTATCTAACACTAAGTTTCGATGAGGATATCTATGAAATTTCTTTATTACTAAGGTGTGATCTTTCCAAGATTTTTTTATAGAGATTAAACCTGGATGATCTTTTAAGAATTTATCTAGTAGATAATAGGCCATATCATGATCTGTGATCTCTTCACTGTGAATTAGTGGTAATATCATAAAAAGTCTTTGATCTTGATCCATTTCATCTAAAAAGCCTGCATAAACAGAATCGTTAACTATCAACCTTGCTTTATGATCTTGGATAAAAGCTTTCGGATCATCTCTAAACATATTTCTTGAAAATTGATCAAATAAAATAACTAGAGCCAAAGATCCAAGGGAAGTGTCTTGCCAATCGTCATATTCGTTTGTACTTGCTAATTCATAATCTTTTAAAAAGTTTTCTTTAATTAATTCATCAAAATCTTTATGTTTTTGAAATCTTTTTTTTGGTGGAGTGTCTTTAAACCAAAAATCTAATATTTTTTTTGCTCTTGTATGCATTTATTTTGAAACTGGTTTTAAAAGCTTAAGCATTTTATTATGAATAGATTGATTAGCTGAAACTAGAATACTTCCAGCATTAACTGCATCTCTATTATCCCATGTTGAAACAATACCTCCTGCAGCTTTTATTATTGGCATCAATGGATGAATATCCCAAATTTTATTAGTAGCCTGAAAGACAACATCAATTTTCCCCTCACATAAATGGGAGTAACTTAATGCGTCTGCAGTTGGAAATTGCATTAATTTTAAAACCTTTGGAATTGTCATTTGTTGTTTAAGAGAGACTGCTCCATGAAATGCTCCTGATACTTTTATCTTACTAAATGGTATATTTTTTGAAACAGAGATTTTTCTTTTTTGGCCTTTTTCAAAAACAAAAGAATTTTTATTATCAAAATTTAAATAATATTTATTTAGTATTGGAAAGTTTGCTAAACCAACAACGGGTATACCTTTAAAATTAAGCGATATTAAATTGCTCCATGTTGGATTGCCTATTACAAATGATCTTGTTCCATCAATTGGGTCTATGACCCATGTGTAATCACTAGTTGATTTTTTGTGACCAAACTCTTCACCTATAACTTGATGACTTGGAAATTTTTTTTTAATCTTTAATCTAATAAATTTTTCAAATGCTTTGTCAGAGCTTGTAACAGGATCATAGCCTTTACCTTTAAGTTTGTTAGATATCATGAAAGTTTTATTAAGTTTTGAAAAATAAAATTTATTTAAGTCTTTTGCTAAGGTATTTAGAAAGTTAGAATATAACTTGTAATCCTTCTTATTTAATAAATTCATTAAATTATATTTTCAATTTGTTTTTCAGCTTCTTTAATTGATTTCTCATAATCTAACGCCATTTGATCAGCACTAATTACTTCAACTTTTTCAATACCAAAGAAATTTAATATAAATTTTAACCATGGAGTTAAAAAATCCTCTGAACTATTTAATTTAGTTCCACCTGAAGTAATTACTAAATAAGCTTGTTTATTTTTAAGTAATCCCTCTCTTCTCCCATTAGGTTTAAACCTGAAAGTTTCACCAATTCTTGCTGCTAGGTCACACCAAGCTTTAAGAGTTGCTGGAGGGCCATAATTATAAATTGGCGCTGAAATTATAATGATATCGCTTTCCTTTAATTCACTTACAAGTTTATCTGATAGTTCAAACATTTTTTTGTGCTCTTCGGTTTGGTCTTTTTCTGCAATCTTCATTCCAGACTCAGTTAAGCCGCTAACAAAAAGCATATCGTCATCTAAATCTCTATAAATTACTTCATCACCTGGTTTTTTGATTTTATCTAATAATTTTTTTGCTAATGCTCTTGAGCTTGATCCTTCTTTTCTGGCACTTGAGTCAATTTGATAAATTTTCATAAGTATAGATTGTTATTAACCTATTAACCGAAGTTTTGCAAAAAGGGTAAATAGTTTAAAATATAGTAGCCTAATATTTGCAATTGGTTTGTTAAAATTAGAACTCCAGTTATTAAAAGTATTACACCTCCACCCTTTGTGACTAAATTAATATTCTTTTTAAAGTTTTTAGAAAACATCAAAAATCTTTGCATTAGATAACCTGATAAAATGAAAGGTATTGCTAACCCAAGTGAATAAAAACTAAGTAATATTATAGCTTTAAATACTGTTTCTTCTGTAGAGGCTAATGCAAGAATTGATCCCAAAATTGGACCAATACAAGGTGTCCATCCAAAGCCAAAAGCCATACCAATAATAAATGAAAACCAAATATTATTATTTTTTTTGGTATAAATCTTTTTTTCAAAATTTAAAAAATTAATATTTATAATTCCAATTAATTGGAAAGAAAATATAATGATAATTAAACCAGCAATTATTCTTAATGTTTCTGAATTCTGTAGCAATACTTGTCCCAAGTAGGAAGCAGCTGCCCCAAATATAATAAAAACAAAAGAAAAACCTAAGGTGAATAATATTAAGGGTCTTATGTTAATTTTTTTACTTTCTAATAATTCATTCAAAGAATTTCCTGTAATAAAAGAAATATAACCTGGTATTAAAGGTAAAACACATGGAGATAAAAAACTTATAAGTCCTGCCCCAAAGGCAATTAATAATTCAATCATTTAACCTGTATTTTTCATAGCAGCAGAGATACCTGCAATAGATGTCATTAAAGCATCATCAATAAATTTTTTATCTAATTTTTTATATTTATTATTATTAATTTTGTTCATAATAGTTGCCTGTAATATATTTAAAGTTTCTGTATAATTATTTCTTATAAATAAAGCTTTTCTAAATTCTTTTCTTTCTTTAAATACCTCTTTAGGTGTAATCTTGTTGTGTAATTTTACCAATGCGTCAAATTGAAATCGAAGTTTTTTTCCAATTCTTTTTAAAGCACTGTCAGCTAAATTATTTTCATATATAATTGAAATTTCAGGATCTACTTTTGTAATTACCATATCTAATATATCCATAGTGGACACAAAATATGGCCAATTTTTTTCCATATCAGTTAATGTTTTAGAAAATTTTTTGATTGACCCATATCTTAATGCCTCTGTCGTTCCTAGCCACGCAGGCAACATTAATCGAATTTGTGTCCAAGCAAAAACCCAAGGGATTGCTCTTAAACTTTGAATATTATCTACATTCTTTCTTTTTGCAGGTCTTGAACCGATAGCAAGTTTACCTAAAGATTTATGTGGTGTAACAGTTTTAAAATATCTTATAAAATCTTCACTTTGATTTAAATTTTTTCTATATGAAGATGTTGCTATTTCTGACATTTTTTCAATTAATTCGCGCCAGTTTTTTTTAGACTTTGGTGGAGGATTTAAAGAGGCGTCCATAACGGCACCTATATAGCTACAAAGATTGTATTCAGCTAAAGGTTTATAACCATATTTTTGCTGAATAACCTCTCCCTGATCAGTAATTCGAATTTTACCATTAACTGTATTTGCAGGTTGTGATTTAAGTGTTGCCTGAATGGGTCCACCTCCTCTTCCTGCAGACCCACCTCTTCCATGAAAAAATACTAGATCTATTTTATATTTCTTTGCAAGATTTCTTAATTCTTCTTGTAGTTTGTATTGATGCCAACTAGCTGATAATTTTCCAGCATCCTTACTAGAGTCTGAATATCCAATCATCACTTCTTGTTTATGATTAATAAGCCTTCGATACCAAGATAATTTGAAAATATTTTCCATAACACTTTTAGCATTTTTTAAATCATCTAAAGTTTCAAAAAGTGGTACTACTCTTAATAAATTTTTAGTTTCAGCTTGTTTTTGTAAAAAATAAACTGATAAAATATCTGATGCCTTTGAAGTCATGGAAATAACATACGCTCCCATACATTGCTCAGGTTCTTTTGATATTTGTTTAAAGGTATCCCAGACTTCTTTATTATCTTTATGTTTAATTTTTAAATTATTAATAAAATATTTTTTTTGTTTAATTAATGTGTTTAATAAATTAATTCTTTTACTTTCACTTAAGCTAGAAAAATTAATTTTGTATTTTTTATTTAGAACATCAGAAATGAGTTTTTGATGTCTTGATGACTCTTGTCTTATATCAAGTCTAGCAAGATTTATTCCAAAGCACCGTACTCTTCTAATAAGATCTAGTAAATCTGCATTAGCAATATGTTGACCACGGTTTAAATTTAATGACTCCCGAACTTCTCTTAGTGGTTTTAAGATTTCATTTTTATCTGTTAGTAATTTTTTCTCATTTAATGATTTATTATTATTTAGATGTTTTTCTATTAGTTGATAAGTTAATCTTATCTTGTCTCTAATAGGTCTAAGATAAACTCTGTATGGCTCAAAACTATTACCTGAAATTTTCTTTATTTTAAGAGAGCATTCTTTCATGGACAAATCTTGAATTAGTTTTGTAAGTTCTTTTTCATATAATTTTGCTGCTTGCCATCTAGAAAATAAAATTACTTTTTTTGTAACATCAGCAGTAACATTAGGGTTGCCATCACGATCACCACCCATCCAAGAACCAAATTGAATAGGATTATATCCACGTGGCAAATCTTTACCTAAGTTTTTTCTAAAAATATCATTTAATCTTTTATAAACTTTTGGAATTGTATCCCATAAACTATCTTCTATTACTGCCAGGCCCCACTTAGCCTCGTCAAGTGGTGAGGGTTTTGATCTTTTCAATTCATCTGTTTTCCAAATAACTGTAATTTCAGTATAAATCTTTCTGTCTATTTCTAGTATTTTTGATGGGTATTTTTTATAAAGATGTCTCTGCTCCATTAATTCTATTAAATTTGCATATTTTTGAATTAAAGTTCTTCTTTTAACTTCAGTTGGATGCGCTGTGAGTACTATTCCTATATCTAGTTTTGTCGCTTGTTCATAAATCTTATTATTGGAAATGTTTCTATTTTTAAAAAGATTTTTTATTATATCTTCAATAAAAATATTTTGATTTTTATTTTTAAAGTAAGGATTTTCATATTCATTCAGTTTTCTAGATGCGTCCAGAGACTCAGCTAGATTCATTAAATTTAAAATATGCGAAAATGATCGGGTTAATCTAAAAATGTCTTTTGGTTTAAGTTTTTTAACTTCTTTTGAGACTTTTAAAAAAACTTTGCTTTTATTTTTATCTAATAAGGTGTTTTTTGATAAAAGCCTTAATCTTTCTACTATTTTATAAAAAGCTAAACCTTCTTGATCTCTTATAACTCTCCCCAGAAATGTACCTAATAACCTTATATCCTCTCTTAAAAGCTTAGTAGGTATTCTTTCATAGTAAAGATCTCTTTTTTTCATTACTTAAAATAAATTTTTTTTGTAAAAATCCTCTCGTATTAGTTTTTACACTAAATAAAAATCCAGAGTAACTATATTTTTTCAACTCTCTAGTATTCATTCCTTTTGTTGCTGAAGTAATGAAAATTTCAGAATTTTTCTTACCTCCAAATGTACAATTAGTAATATTTTTTGCTTGAAGTTCAATTTTATGTATCAAGTTTCCTTTTTTATTGAAAACAGAGACACAAGCACCATGATAATGAGCTACCCATAAATTTTGATTCCTGTCTAATGTCATTCCATCTGGTGAGCCATCTTTTATAGGGAATTTTTTAAATATTTTTTTACTTATAATTTTGTCTTTTTTATTAATCTTAATTTTATAAATTAATTTTTTACTACTGTCTGTATGATAAAAATTGTACTGATCAATAAAAGCGGGACCATTTGTTATAATGTAATTAGTATCAACTTTAGTAAGTATTAAATTTTTATCTAATTTGTATAATGATCCCTTTTCAATTTTTCTCTCTAAGTTATCCATTGTGCCAAACCATAAATTTCCAGCTGGATCTGTTTTACCATCGTTAGTTCTGTTTAATTTAATATCTGGTTCTATCAAGATTGATTTAATAATTTTTTTTGATTTTAAATTTTGAATTCGCAATTCCCCTTGAAGTCCTAAAATAAAAATATTATCTCTAATATGTGCTAAAAATCCTATTTCCTTATTAACTTTAAATATTTTTTTTTTATTATTATTAGTATTTAAAATGCAAATTTGTTTTTTTTTAATGTCTACAAAATATATTGAATTATGTTCTTTAACCCACAACGTTCCTTCACCCAATTTACATTTTAGTTTCCAAAGTGTTTTTGGTTCTGACGTTTGAATTTTATTCATAAACTTCAAATTCTTTAATAAAATCTTCATTAGGTGTTATTCCAATACCTGGATTATCAGTAATTGAGGCAAATCCATTATTTTGTTTTACTTGATCTAAAATAGAAAAATCTTCCTTGGGGAGATCAGTAATAAAGATATTCTTTTCTGTTGTATCAAATTCTAACATTGGTTTTGATGGAAATAATCCACCTGGCATATCAGGCTGCGCTATTAGCAGATGTAAGTTAACAGCAATACTTACAGCTGATCCCCAAACATGGTTTATAACTGGAATAAAATTTGCCTGAGCAATTGCTGATACTTTTAAATACTCAGTAATACCACCTAAACCACAAACTTCTGGCTGAGCGATATCAATACATTTATTTTTAATTAACTCGTTCCAACCGTATTTTGTAAATTCTGCCTCACCACCAGCAATATTAGTATTTATTTTCTGTTTTAATTCTTTGTATCCATCATAATTTTCAGGTGCTACTGGCTCTTCAAACCAAAAAATATCCAATTCATCCAAACCTCTTCCAACATACAAAGCATCATTTGTATTATAAGCATGATTTGCATCCACCATTAATTTGAAATCTTTTCCAATGGCTTCTCTAACTGCTTGAACTAACTTAAGATCTTCTTTTGGTCCTAGTCCAATTTTCATTTTCATTGCTTTAAAGTTTTTGGATTTAATTTGTTTTGCCTCTTCTTTGAATAATTCAACTAACTCATCAACTGATTTTTTCCGTAACATCATTCCATATCCATAAACTGGAATTTGATCATTACACTTTCCACCAACTAACTGATAAAGAGGAGTTTTAGTTTTCTTACCAAGAATATCCCATAAAGCTATATCGATGCCTGATAGTGCTTGAATAGGCATTCCTTTTTGTCCACTATCTCTAAGTAAATTGTAAACTTTATGCCAAATATATTCTTTATTTAAAGGGTCTTCACCAACAACTAATGTTTGGATAACCTTTTCAACAATATATTTATTTGCTAGAGCAATATTACCTGGTCCAAAACATTCTCCCCACCCTGTAATACCTTCGTCAGTTTGAACCTCTACAAGATGGGCTGTACGATGTTTATAATATTGCTGTGAGTAACCTAATTCTCTATCTAACTCATATCTAAGTACATGACTTTTAATAGAAGTTATTTTCACAATTAACTATATAGCAACAACCTTAGAGTTTTGCTCTCCTAAATTCTCTATTGATAATTTCATTGTGTCTCCAGCTTTTAAGAACTGTTGAGGCTTCATTCCCATGCCTACTCCTGGAGGAGTTCCTGTAGTAATTATATCTCCTGCTTGTAAAGACATAAATTTACTAACATAAGAAACAATAACATTAACATTAAATATCATCGTACTCGTATTTCCTGTTTGCATTCTATTGCCATTTACATCTAGGTTCATTTTAAGATTATTAATGTCTGTAATTTCATCTTTAGTAACTAAGTAAGGTCCAATTGGTCCATAAGTATCATGAGATTTCCCTTTAACCCATTGACCCATTTTTTCAATTTGCCATTCTCTTTCACTAATATCATTAACTAAACAATATCCAAGTATATGATCTTGTGCTTTATCTTCCGAAATATGTTTAGCTTCTTTACCTATAATAATTCCAAGTTCAACTTCCCAATCTAGTTTAGTTGAGCCAGATACAATTTCAATATCATCATTTGGCCCATTAATTGAACTTGTAGCCTTCATAAATGTTATTGGTTCTGATGGAACTTCAGCACCCGTTTCAGCTGCATGGTCAGAATAATTTAAACCTATCGCAACAAATTTACCTGGCTTAGTGATACAAGAACCTACTCTCTCACTTGAAGACAATTCTGGAAGTGATGATAAGTCTACATTTTGTAATTTGGATATTGTATCAAAATTGACATAGTCAGAATTTAAATCACTAACATGTGAACTGATATCTCTAATTTTACCATCTGTATCTAAGACTGCTGGTTTCTCATTTCCTTTTTGTCCTACTCTTAATAATTTCATAGTTCTCCTTATTTTTATTAATTAAATTGAAATTCCACCATCAACAGAAATTGTAGTTCCTGTTGTAAATGTTGCATCATCACTTGCTAAATAAACAGCTACAGCTGCTATTTCTTCTGCAGTTCCTAATCTTCCCATAGGCTGTCTTGCTATAAAATCTTTCTTAGCTTGAACTGGATCTGGGCTTTGATTAACTCTATCTTGCCATGAAGGTGAAAATACCGTTCCTGGTGCAATAGAATTACATCTAATGTTTTGTTTTACAAAATCTGCAGCTATTGATTTAGTTAAGCCAATTACCGCTCCTTTTGTAGTTCCATAAATAAATCTATTTGGAAACCCTTTTAAACTTGAGGCACATGACGAGACATTAATTATGCTTCCACCATTCTGCTTAACCATTAAGGGTAAAATTGTTTTACACATTTGGTACATAGATTTGACATTCACATCAAAAGAAAAGTTCCAATCTTTTTCTTCACATTCAAGAATAGATCCATGATGAACAAAACCAACTGCGTTAAATAATACATCTACTTTGTCTAAAGTTTTTGAAAATTCTAAAACTGCATCATTATCCGTTGAATCTAAAGTCTTAACTTTAATATTAGGATATTCTTTATTTAAATCAGCTAATGTTTTGTCATTTAAATCTGTTGCAGTAACATGAGCTCCTTCATTATGAAATGCTATTGCAGTTGCTTTTCCAATTCCTTGACCTGCAGCTGTTACTATAATTTTTTTACCTTCTAATCTTCTATTCATTTTTTATTTATCCTTTCAATTTCTTTGTAAAGTGAACTATGGTCTGTTTCACCATGTCCATTTTTGACAAGGCTTTTATACATTTCTTTGACTAAATTTGAAATAGGTAAATGAGTATTATAACTATTAGCACATTCTAGAATATTATTCATATCTTTTAAATGTACTGAAGTTCTTCCTTTTGGAGTAAAATCTTTTTCTATCATTCTTTTTCCATGTGTTTGAAGAATTTTACTATCTGCCCAACCACCTGACAAAGCTTTGATCATTTTATTTGGATTAGCTCCTGCTTTTTCACAAAGTGTTACTGCTTCTGCAACAGCGCCTATTGTTAAACCAACAATAATTTGATTAGCAAGTTTAGAAACTTGCCCACTAGATAATGGTCCAACTAAAGTTGGGTTACCCATTGCTTTTAAAACATCTGAAACATCATCAAAAACTTTTTGTTCTCCACCAACCATAATTGCTAAAGATGCCTCCTCTGCACCTATGGTTCCTCCTGAAACTGGAGAATCTAAATAATTTATTTTTTTAGATTTTAAATTATTTCCATGAGATATTGCTGTTGTAGGTTTAACTGAACTCATATCAATTACTGTAGCATCAACCTTTAGGTTATCTAAAAATTCCTGACTATTCATCACCGCATCAACAGAGCTATCATCTGTTAACATTGTAATAACAACATCATTATCACTCACCACTTCTTCAATAGATTTAGATATTTTTCCACCAAACTCTCTTAATGGTTCGGCCTTACTTTCAGTCCTGTTAAAAGCTTTAAGCTCATAACCTGCTTTTAATAAGTTTTTTGCCATTGGTAGACCCATTAGGCCTATCCCTATAAACCCAATCTTTTTCATCTATTTTGGTTTGAACTCGTGGAAATTTTGCGTGGTAAATTCTGGAAAGAACATCACACAAGCTAAAACAATTAATTGGATTACAATAAAAGGACCAAATCCTCTAAAAATATCTGTTAAAGATATATGTGGTGGTGTAACAGATTTTAGATAAAACGCTGCTGGACCAAATGGTGGACTTAAAAAAGAAACTTGCATATTTACACAGAATAAAATTCCAAACCATATAGGGTCAAAACCAAGTGTAAGTACTATTGGTAGAAAAACTGGCATTGCTAATAAGACAATTCCAACCCAATCCATAAATGCACCTAAAATTAAAAACATTATTTGCATCATAAAAATTAGATACATAGGTCTTAAATCATAAGCTAAGATCATTTCTGCAACGTAAGTAGGACCACCTGCAAGTGAATATGCCCCTGCTAGTACAGTTGCACCAAAAGTAATTGTTAAAATTGTTCCTGTAGCTTTAAAAGTTCTTACTAAAGCGTCTCTAAATAAAAACCATGTTAGCTCTCTTCTTCCAGTAATTATTATTAAAGTTGCAACAACACCCATGCCAGCTGCTTCTGTAATTCCTGTGATACCAGAATAAATCGAACCTAAAACTATTACAACTATTGCAATCGGTGGTAAAAGTCCTGGTAGGTATGACATCTTTTCTTTAAAAGTTAAAGCTGGTTCATCACTTAAAGGTGCTAGATGAGGCTGCAATCTTGTCCTAACAAGAATATATGAAATAATTAAACCTGAAATCATTAAACCAGGTACTATCGCTTCTTGAAATAACATCGTTATAGAAGTTTGAGTTGTTAAACCGTAAATAATTAAAACAATTGATGGTGGTATCATTGTACCTAAAGAACCTGATGCACAAATAATTCCAATAGACATGTCTTGATCATATTTTAATCTCAACATCTGGGGTAATGCAATCAATCCTAATAAAACTATTTCTCCTCCAATAATTCCACTCATCGCAGCCATGAGTGTTGCCATTATTGCCGTTACAACTCCTACTCCACCTCTAGTTTTTCTTAACCATGCATTTAATGCATCATACAAGTCTCTCGCTATGTTCGAACGTTCAAGCAAGGAGGCCATAAATATAAACAAAGGAACAGATAAAAAAGAATAAGTAACAACAAGCGAATAATATCTAGTGAGCAATATACCAAGGGCATGTTCACCAATATGTACAATCACTATAACTGCACCCATAAAACCAGATGCAAAACCAAGAGGAACTCCTATTGAGATGAGGGCTATTAGTCCAAATATAACTATTAATGAAAGTGTTCCTATATCCATTTATTTTAAATCTTTAGCTGGGTCGTATTGTTTTTCTTTTGGATTTTTCCAATCTATAATTAAATTATTTACTGACTGAACTGCAATAAGAAATACACATAACAATGTTAGTGGTTTCATAATTGCAGGAATTGGTGGATCCCAATAAGTTGCGAATCTCTCCCATGTTGTAAACGATCTATGTGCGTCTTCCCAACCTCCATAAACTACAGCAGCTGCAAATGTGACAATTACTAAGGTGCTTATTACATCAAAAACTCTTTGTGTTGGTCTTTCTACATAATCATATAGCATTACAATTCTAATGTGACTTCTCAGTCTTGTTGCATATATTCCACCAACTAAATAAATAATACCAGCAAGCCATAAAGATAGTTCATTTACCCACATCGTAGGTTTTTCCATTATATATCTCATAAAAATTTCATACATCATCACAGCCACAATAACTGGAATTAAGTATTTAATTGTATGACTTATGAATAAGGTAATTCTATCTACCCATGTTATTGGAAAATTATCTTTGCTTGCAACTTTTTCTGTTTGCTCTTGTAAAGATTTATCTAGCATAAATTTAAAATTTTAAAAAAGAAGGGCCTTTTCAGGCCCTTCAAGATTTCTTGTATTCTATAATTATAGGATACCGTTAGCTTTCATGTAAGCTTTGTGCATTTCTATAAGTTGAGCAGCCTCAGGAGATTTTGTCTTCCAAGTTTCCCAAGCTTTTAATGCAGATGCTCTGAACTTAGCTCTTTCTGATGGAGCCCAGTCATGAAGAGTAACACCTTCAGCCATTAATTGTTTAACAGCTTCAGCGTTTTTTCTCTCAACTAAGCTAGTGATAGTTCTACCAGCAATTTCTATTCCGGCTTTCATAGCACCTCTTTCGTGAGCTTTTAGCTTATTCCAAACTTTAGTATTACAAGTTAAGTGGTCAGCTGGCATAGAGTGGAAACCAGGATATGTAGCATATTTATTTTGCTCATAGTGTCCACCTGCAGTGTTAGTTGCTAGACTAGAGTAGTCAGCACCATCAATTAGACCAGTTTGTAACGCAGTAGGAACTTCACCGAAATCCATTACGATTGGTTTAGCGCCTAACTCAGCAAAGATCATACTTTCCATTCCTGGAGGCGATCTAAATTTAAAGTCTTTGATAGATGCTACATCTGGAATTGGAACACTTGAAATAAGTGATTCATGTCCAGGTATCCACCAACCAATAAGCGTCATTCCGTATTTGTTGTAAAGATTATCAACAGCATCTTGAGCTCCTGGGAACTTTAAGAAATCGTATTGTTGATAAGGAGTATCGTATCCACCCATTACATCACCTGCAAATTGAAATGCTGCATTTTTACCAGTTTGGTAACCAGCACCAGTCATATCACAGTCAATAATTCCAGTTTGTGCAGAGTTAAATACCTCAGCAGATTTTCCTGAAACTGAAGATGAATAAAACATTTCTACTTTTAAGCTTCCACCAGAAAACATTTCTACGTTTTTAGCGAATTGTGCTGCAACTTCACCATTTGGTGAATTAGCAGTAAAGTGTGTTTCAATCTTTAAAGTCTTTGCGTTAGCAGAGCCTAATAAAGTAACTGAAACAATAGCTACTGCAGCTATAGTTTTTGTTATTAATTTAAACATTATTTTCCCTCTCGGTTTGTTTATTTAAGCCAACACTAAAACACAAAGAGAAATAAAAACAAAGTAAAAAGTTATATGAATTAGAGATGTGTAAGTAAGTATAAGTATTATATATAATTTTTAAGCTTTGTTATTTAAAGCAAAATAAAATAAACGAATCAAATTAAATATTGAAAATGAAAACAACTCTGGGTTGTTTTACTTTATATAACTTCTGAAATTAGTTTCTTATTATTAAAGTACCCTATGATATTTTCTACTGCCATCATGCTCATCGCTAAGCGAGTTTCGTGTGTTGCACTTCCAACATGAGGTAAAACAAAACAATTGTCTAGTTTCATATATCTTTCATCAAGATTAGGTTCATTATTAAAAACATCTAGTCCCGCAGCATAAATTTTATTATTTTGAAGAGCATCTATTAATGCTTCATCATCAATAGTTGATCCTCTTGATGTGTTTATAACAACAGCATGCTTTGGTAATAAATTAATAGTGGTCGCATTTAATATATGTTTTGTTTCAGCTGTAGCCGGAGTATGTATGCTTACAAAATCACACTCAGGCATCATTGAATTAATATCAGAAAAATATTTTGCTCCATCTTCAAAATCTTCAGAAAGTCTACTTCTGTTATAGTAAATAATTTTCATTCCAAATGCTTTTGCACATTTTGCAACAATTCTACCAATTCTACCCATGCCAATTATACCAAGCGTTTTTCCTGTAACTGAATTTCCTACCATAAATTTTGTTAAATCAGGTTTTTGATCTTTCCATTTTCCAGATCTAACTAAATTGTAAGCCTCTCCAATCCTTCTTGAAGCAGCTAAGATTAAAAGAATAGTTGTTTCAGCAACAGCTTCATTTAATACATTTGGTGTATTCGTTATCTTAATTTGTTTACTTTCAGCAGATTTTATTGAAATATTATCATACCCTACACCAACTTGAGCAATTATTTTTAGTTTTCCATTTAGATCTTTAAAAAATTCTTCACCTATTTTATCAAATCCAGTTGAAATAAAACCATCATACTCATTTGCCAACTTTATAAGTTCGTCAGTTGGAATGGGTTCATCTTTAAGATTCAACGTTACATCAAAATCTTGATTTAATTTTGCCTCTGCACCATCTGATAATTTTCTTGTTACTAAAATTCTTGGTTTCATATTAATGTGAGTTTCTTGGTAGCCCTTTTTTGTTGGTAATATCTAAATACACACCTTTAGATTTAATACAAGCTCCATCATCTAATTGTCCAACTGTATCTCTAAATATTTCTTGCCAAGGTGTTTGGTTTTCAAGCTTAGGTAACTTTTTTTTCTTTCTACGTTTCTTAAATTCTGATTGTGAAATCAGCAGATCTACTCTTCTTTTGTTCAAATCTATCTTCATCTCATCACCAGTTTTAACAATTAATAAATCACCACCAACTGCTGACTCAGGGGAAACATGAAGTATTGATGGACTTTCTGAGGTTCCACTTTGTCTTCCATCACCTAATGTTGGAAGAGCATTTATTCCTTTCTTTAATAAATGCGCTGGGGGTTGCATATTAACCACTTCAGCTGCACCAGGGTAACCAACTGGTCCACACCCCCTTATTATCAAAATAGAATTTTCATCTATATTTAACTTTTTATTATTAATATTTTTATGATAATCTTCGGGACCTTCAAAAACTACTGCTTTACCAACAAAAGCATTCAGATGTTTGGGATTTGAAAGGTATCTTTCTCTAAAGTCCTTACTGATTACTGATGTTTTCATTATTGCGCTATCAAAAAAATTACTTTTCATAACTAAAAATCCAGCTTTTTCAGTTAAACAATCTTTAAAAGTTTTTATAACTTTATTATCAGTTTCGATTTTTCTTTTTAAATTAGTACCAACAGTCTTACCTGAGACAGTCATTATATTAGTGTGGATCTTTTTATGCTTTATTAATTCTTGCATAACAGCAGGAACTCCCCCTGCTCTATAAAAACTTTCCATTAAATATTCACCAGCTGGTTGGCAATTTACAAGTAAAGGAATTTCATGTCCTAATTTTTGCCAATTAGATAAGTCAAATTTAATTCCCATGTGTTTTGCAATTGCACTTAGGTGAGTTGTGCAGTTACTAGAGCCACCAATAGCACTTGCAACAATAACAGCATTTTCAAATGCTTTACGTGTCATAATCTTAGATGGTGTAAGATCTTCATGAACCATAGATACTATTCTTTTTCCGGTTTCATAAGAAATTTGCTCTCTTTCTTTATATGGTGCAGGTATCACAGCGCATCCTGTTAAAGACATTCCTAAAGCTTCTGCAACTGAATTCATTGATGATGCTGTTCCCATAGTATTACAATGACCTATACTTGGTGCAGATGATGCCACCATGTCCATAAATTCATCATAGTTAATTTCACCTTTAGCTAATAGTTTTCTTGCTTCCCAAACAACCATTCCTGATCCAGCCAACTTACCTTTATAAACTCCATCCAACATTGGACCTCCAGATAAAACAATTGCCGGAATATTTACTGTAGCAGCTGCCATTAATGCAGCAGGAGTTGTTTTATCACAACCAGTTGTTAAAATTACTCCATCAATTGGATAGCCATAAAGAACCTCAACTAAAGATAAGTAAGATAAATTTCTATCAAGCATTGCTGTTGGTCTTTTTCCAGTTTCTTGAATTGGGTGAGTTGGAAATTCCATTGGAATGCCTCCTGCTCTTCTAATTCCATCTTTAATTCTATTACTCAAAGATAGAAAATGTCTGTTGCATGGTGATAAATCACTACCAGATTGCGCTATACCAATAATTGGGTTACCAGACTGTAATTCTTTTCTTGTTAAACCATAATTTAGATATCTCTCAAGATATAGAGCTGTCATCTCAGGGTCTTTAGGATTATCAAACCATTGTCGGCTTCTTAAATTTTTTTTTCGCATAATTAAAATATTTTATTGGAAATACTTTTTGTTATATTACGTATAATTTACTAAACTATATTATAAAATGAAAAATAATCTAATAGTTTTAAACAAAAATGATAACGTTGCTGTCACACCATTTATAATTCCAGCTAAAACAAAAATTGAAGGCCAAAATATTTCAAGTATTGATGACATACCTTTTGGTCATAAGATTTGCTTAAAAACTGTAAATAAAGGTGATCCAGTTATCAAGTATGACCAGATTATAGGATTTGCCTCTACAAATATTAATCCTGGCGAACATGTTCACTCACATAATTTAGAGTTTAAAGATTTTGATAGAAAATTTAAAGTTATAGAAAAGAAATCAATTATAAATGAAAAAAGTGAATTATTTTTTAACGGTATAATGAGAGACAATGGTCAGGTAGCTACGAGGAACTATATAGGAATTATAAGTACAGTAAATTGTTCAGCCACTGTTACTAAGATGATTTCTGAAAAAATTAAACAAAGTAATATTTTAAAGGATTTTCCAAATATAGATGGCATAGTGCCAATAACTCACTCAACTGGATGTGGAATGAATACAGAAAGTGAAGGAATGCAAATATTTCAAAGAACAATTGATGGTTTTAAAAATCACCCAAATTTTTCACATGTATTTGTACTAGGATTAGGCTGTGAGTGTGCTCAAGTTGATATATTTAAAGATAATGTAAAACAGCATGATCGTATTCACTTTTTAACAATACAGGATGAGGGTGGAACAAAAAAAATTGTTGATAAAGTTTTAAGTGAAATCAAAAATCTATTGGTTGTTTCAAATAATATAAAAAGAGAACCTTTATCAGTTAATAATATAACTTTAGCACTACAATGTGGAGGGTCTGATGGTTACTCTGGAATTTCGGCAAATCCTGCTTTGGGAGTTGCGGCTGATATGCTAGTTAAGCAAGGGGGTAGTTCTATTTTATCAGAAACACCAGAAATTTATGGTGCAGAACATTTATTGATTAATAGGGCAAATAAACAAGAAACGGCAGATAAACTAATAGCTAAAATTAAATGGTGGCAACACTACACATCTATAAATAATAGCTCTATGGACAATAATCCAGCACCAGGAAATAAAAAAGGTGGACTAACTACAATTCTTGAAAAATCATTAGGTGCGGTTGCTAAAGGTGGAAATTCTATTTTAGAAGATGTTTTAAGTTACGCTGAACCCTTAAAAAACAAAGGATTTAATTTTATGGATTCGCCAGGATACGATCCTGTTTCTGTAACAGGTCAAGTGGCATCTGGTGCAAATGTAATATGTTTCACAACTGGACGAGGTTCTTGTTTTGGGTGTAAGCCTGCGCCTAGTTTAAAGCTATCAACTAACACCACTATGTATGAGAAGATGATTGAAGACATGGATATTAATTGCGGGACAATTATAGAAGGTAAAGAAGAAATAGAAGAAGTTGGAAAAAAAATTTTTGAACTAGTGATTACTACTGCCTCTGGTAGTCCTACCAAAAGTGAGCTTAATGGCTATGGTGATGAAGAGTTTAACCCTTGGCAAGTTGGCGTGGTAATGTAAATATTTTTTATAAAAATATTTACTCTTTACTCAACTAATGACACAAAATAAAAAAGCCCCTCTATTAAAGATAGTTTTATTAGCCTCTACAGGATTTTTTATGTTTGTGTGTATGGATTCACTAGCAAAATTTTTGGGTAGTGTTATGCCGGTTACACAGGCTGTATGGGGGAGGTTTTTCTTTCATTTTATAGCTATGGGAGTTTATTTTTTAATCTTTAGGCCAAAGATAAACTTAACAAAAAATTTTAAAATTCAAATATTAAGATCAATATTGATGGTTACTGCTACTTTTTTTATGTTCAATTCACTTCAAAGATTTGACTTAGTGGATATTTATGTAGTCTTTTTTTCAGCACCATTAATAGTAGCCATTTTATCAGCATACTTTTTAAAAGATGTACTCAGCTATAAGGGATTTTTTTTAATGATTTTAAGTTTTGGGTCAATAATTTATTCTCTTGGACCAAGTATGAAAGTGCTTTCTCCAGAATTAATTTTTCCTTTAGTACCTCCAATATGTTGGGCTCTATACCAATTTTTTACTAAAGTTATCTCAAAAAACAACGATCCATTTGCTTCAGTATTTTATACGGCAATTACTGGAACTATTATTTTTTCAATTTATATTTTTTTTAATTGGGTTCCTTTAGAAAAAAATATTTATTGGATACCTTTAATGGTGATGGGTCTATCTGGATTTGTAAGTCATTTTATATTAATCCAAGCAATCCAGCTTTCTAATTTATCTTTTGTAACAAACTTTCAATATTCTCAATTACTTTGGTCCACAATAATTAATTTTTTAATTTTTGGTGTTCCATTCGATGTGAATAAAATTTTCGGTGTAATTGGAATTATAGTATTTGGTATATTGTTTATTAAAACTGAAGGTAAAAAAAATAATTAAATATTATTGTACTTTAAATTTTAATTTTTTTACCTGTTTTAACACTCTTTAATATTGCATCAAAAATTTTTAATGAGTTTAGACCGTCATTACCATTAACTTTTGGTTTGATTTTTTTAGATACTACATCACAAAAATGATCAATTTGATTTATTAAAGTATTACTGTCTGATTTAATATTATATTTTTTTTCAAAAATATTCTTCCACCAACTTCTTTCAGATTTATAATGCCATGAATTTAAATTTGGAAATTGAAGAGAACCCTTGGTTCCACCTATAAAATAAGCTGATTGGTTAGTTTTAGGATATGCTGGATTTTCTCCTGCTGTTAACTCGTAGCTCCATGGTGCTACAATAGTATCTGAGATATTTAGTGTGCATAGTGCACCAGATTTTAAAACTAGGTTAATGGTTGCTGTATCTTCCACTTTAAATTTACGAACAGAATTAGACGTAAAGGCTTGAACAAATTTAATAGATCCAAGTAAATAACAAATTAAATCAATGTCGTGAACTAGATTAATTCCTAATGGACCTCCTCCTTTTTTTATTCTCCATTTTTCATTGAAATATTCTTTATGCTTATAAAGCCAACACATAATATTAGCTGAAACCACTTTACCTAATTTACCAGATTCTATTTCTTGTTTTACCTTTGTAACAATTGAATTATGTCTTCTGTGATATCCAATTAAAAGAGGGGTTTTATATGTTTTTGAACTATCTATAATTTTTTCGGCTGAGGCAAGATTATCAGAAATAGGTTTTTCCAAAAGAACTGGGATCTTTGACTTTAAAAAATTAATTGTGTGAATTTTATGCAGTTGAGTTGGTGTTGCAACAATTACAGCATCCGGTTTATTTTTGTTTAACAATTCTTTACAATTTTTAAATACGGGTATATTAAATTTTTTTGATAAAGATAATGCGTCTTTATTAATATCTACTATTGAATGTAGAGAGGCTTTTTTAGATTTATTTATAGCTTTAATGTGCTGTAAACCCATCAAACCCGTGCCTATAACAGAAATTTTTATTTTCCTAATCACAGCGAACTATTATTAAGTTATTCCACCATCTACAATAAAATTCTGTTTTGTGCATCCTGATGATTGATCTGATGACAGAAATAAAATCATTCTTGCAACATCAGCAGGTTTAAGCTGACGTTTTAGAGCCTGTTTTTCTAAAATTAATTTCTTATATTTGGGTGTCAACCAATGTTTGATTTGTCTTTCAGTAGCAATTGATCCAGGCGTAACTGAATTAACTCTAATATTATATTTACCAAATTCCTGTGCAAATGATCTTGTTAAGCCCATAACAGCTGATTTTGCCGTTTCATAGACAACTTTATCACCCTCGCCCAACATCCAGGAAACAGAACTTAAATTTACAATAGAACCACCTTTATTTTTTATCATACTCTTTACAACAGATTGAGATGCAAAAAAATAATGTTTTAAATTTATAGCCATTCTGTTTTCCCAATATTTTTCATTAACCTGTTCGGTAGTGTGTCTATTGTCATTAGCCGCACTGTTAATCAAAATATCTATTGGTCCTTTAGTTGAGATAATTTTTTTAATTATGTTTTGTAGTTTCTTAATATTTAAAATATTGCATTCAATAAAATTTGGTGCTTTAAATTTTTTCTTTTTAATTTCTTTTAATAATTTGTTTGATTCTTTAATATCTATATCAATAAAAAAAACTTCTGCTCCTTGTTCACAAAAATGTTCAACAATGGATGCTCCAATACCAGAGCCTCCTCCAGTAACAAAAACAATTTTATTTTTTAAATCGTCATAAATAGCTGTCATTTTATATCCTTTTTTTTGACTGTTTATCAAATAAAGAAATTTGAGATGTATCAATATTTAATTTTAAATCTTTATTTATTTCTATATCGAATGTGGAAGAAAATTTACCCAGAACCTGTTGACCTAAATAATCAAATGTTACTATTTGCTCATGACCTGTATATTCTAATAGCTCTGATTTTAAACTGATCTCAAAACAATCAGGATTAATTTTTTCAAAATAAATATGTTCTGGTCTAATTCCTAAATAAGCTGATACTTCATTACCATCAAATTTACTTTTAAAAGAATAATTTCCAACTGGTATTTTAACACTATCATTTGAACCATTTGGCATAAAAACAATATCATTGTTATCTTTTGTTAACTTACCTTCAACCAAATTCATTGATGGAGATCCAATAAAATCTGCAACAAAAATACTTTCTGGTTTATTGTAAATATTTTTAGGAGTATCACATTGTTGGATTAAACCATGATCCATGATAGCAATATTTGTACCTAAACTCATTGCCTCTGTTTGATCATGAGTAACATAAACTATTGTAGTTCCAAGTGTTTGATGCAGTTTTTTAATTTCTCTTCTCATTTCAACTCTTAATTTCGCGTCAAGATTTGATAACGGTTCATCAAATAGAAAAATTTTAGGATCTCTTACTAATGCCCTACCCATTGCAACACGTTGACGTTGACCACCAGATAATTGAGATGGTTTTCTGTCTAATAGTTGAGTTATTTGTAATAAATTAGAAACATCATCTAATGCTTTTGCTATTTTTTCTTTTGGGGTTTTTCTTTGCTCTAAACCAAATGTTACATTCTTTCTAACAGTCATTGCTGGATAAAGAGCATAAGACTGAAATACTAAAGCAATATCTCTGTCACTTGGCTCCATATTATTCACAATATGATTGTCTATTAAAATATCCCCACTATTAGAGGTTTCTAGACCAGCAATAGTGTTTAATAATGTAGATTTTCCACAGCCAGATGGTCCTAAGAGCACAAGAAATTCACCATGTTTAATATCTAGGTTAATTCCTTTTAAAACTTCCGTTTTTCCAAAATTTTTATTTATGTCATTAATTTTTAAAGTTGCCATATTATCCTTTCACTGATCCAGCTGTTAGTCCTTTGATAAAATAATTTCCAGCAAGAATATAAACTATTAATGTCGGAATTCCCGTAATGATTGCTGCCGCCATATCTACGTTGTATCTTTTAACAGCCGTGCCTGTTAAAACCAAGTTATTAAGAGCAACTTGAATTGGTGCAGATTCACCAAATGAAAAAGTAGCACCAAATAAAAAATCATTCCACACTTGAGTAAATTGCCAAATAACAGTTACAACTATTATTGGTATAGAAATTGGTAAAATGATTTTAAAAAATATTTTAAAAAAACCAGCACCATCTATTCTTGCGGCTCTTACCATTTCATCTGAAATTGATACATAGTAATTTCTACAAAATAAAGTTGTAAAACAAATTCCATAAACAACATGAACTAGTATTAGTCCATTTATTGAATTTGAAATTCCAAGAACACCCAATGTTCTAGCCATCGGTAACAAAATTGCCTGGTATGGAATAAATGTGCCAAATAAAAATAATAGAAAGACATATGAATCTCCTTTAAATCTCCATTTTGTTAAAGCATAACCGTTAATAGCACCAAGTAGAGTTGATATAACAACAGCAGGGACTACTAGTTTTATTGAGTTCCAAAAATAAGGTTTAAGAAAAACATCTCCCCCTGTATAACCTGTTCCATCCCAGGCTTGTTTCCAAGCATCAAATTTTAAAGAACTAGGTAATGAAAATAAATTTCCTTGTCTAATTTCAGGCATTGTTTTAAATGAAGTTACAATCATAACATAAAGTGGAGTTAAATAATAAATGACAAAAACTCCTAATATAAAATATAAAATCCATCTATAGATTGTATTTTTTCTTTTAGAATTTGCTTCTAATTTGTTTAGTTTTAAAGTTTCTTTATCTTGCATCTTCCCTCTTCAGTTCTGAATATAAATACGGCACAACAATTGCTGATACTGTTAAAAACATCATGATAGCACTTGCTGATGCTAAACCAACTTCACTTCTATGAAATGCCATAGTCGTCATAAATACTGCTGGCATATCTGATGAAATTCCTGGCCCACCTGATGTTAGCGCTATAATCAAATCATAACTCTTAATTGATAAGTGAACCAGAATTACTATTGCACTCATAAAAACTGGTCGCATCATTGGAAGAATAATTTTACTGTAAATTGAAAATATTCCTGCACCATCAATTTTCGCAGCTTTAATAATTTCATCATCAACCGATCTTAGACCCGCTAAAAAAATTGCCATTATAAATCCAGATGATTGCCACACACCAGCTATTACTATTGTGTATATTGACATCTCAGGTGTCACCAACCAATCAAATTTAAAGGTCTCAAAACCCATATCGTGCGCAAATTTTTCAATGCCTAGTGTTGGATTTAGAACCCATTTCCAAGCAGTCCCCGTTACAATAAATGATAAAGCCATAGGGTATAAATAAATTGTTCTTAAAAAACCTTCAGCTCTAATCTTTTGATCAAGTAAAATTGAAAGAAGAATTCCAATGGCAATGCATAGAATAATAAATAAAACTGTAAATATAAGTAAATTTTCTACTGCTACGTGCCATCTTGGCATTTTCCACAGTCTGATATACTGGTCTATTCCCCAAAGTTCATATCTTGGCAACATCTTGGACTTAGTAAAAGAGATGTATATCGTCCAAAAAATGAAGCCATAGACAAACCATGACAAAATTCCAAGTGATGGAGTTAAAACTAATTTAGGTAAATTTTTTTTTAACCAAAACATATTTTATAATTAAGTCTGCGCTATCATTTTCATGACAGCGCAAATCTTAATATACTTTTTTTATTAAAGTGAAGCCTTAACTGCTGCTGCTAATTTTTTTGCAGCGTCAGACGAAGACATTGTTGAGTTGAAATGCTCAGTAACCACATCTTGAATTGCACCTTTTTGTGCAAGTTTTAATGCCATACCGTGAGCAAAACTTGGTAGTAATCCACCTTTAGAAGCAGCAGTTTTTAAGTCTGCGTTTGATTTTTTAGCACACATATCAAACTCATCCATAGAAACGTCTAATCTTGCAGGTATCGAACCTTTATAGATGTTGAAAACTTTTTGGAAGTTTTTTCCCATCATTAAGCTAGCAAGTAGTTTTTGACCTTCAGCTTTTTCTTTACCTTTTACTTTGAAGAAAATAAATGAATCTACATTGTAAAGATATCCATTATCAGATGGAGTTGGTGCACAGATATAATCTTTTCCTGGCGCCTGGTTGTTAGCAGAAAACTCACCTTTTGCCCAGTCACCCATGATTTGAAAAGCAGCTTTGCCTTCCATTACCATACCAGTAGCTATGTTCCAGTCTCTTCCTGGAGAACCAGCATCTGTGTAACCTTTAAGTTTTCTCATTTGGTCAAAAACTTTAGCCATAGTTGATCCACCTAAAGTAGCAGGATCTAATTCTACAAAAGCTTTTCTGTAAAAATCATTTCCACCAATACCAAGAGCTACAGCTTCAAATACTGTTGCATCTTGCCAAGGCTGACTACCATGAGCTAAAGGAATAATTCCTTTTGCTTGTAGTTTATCTGCTGCAGCATTAAACTCTGCCCAAGTAGAGGGCATTTTAATACCATTTGAATCTAAAACTTTTTTATTAGCCCAGATCCAGTCGATTCTGTGAATGTTTACAGGCGCAGCACAATATGCTTTACCATCATCACATTTCATATGACTTGCAACTTGTTCACTTAAAAGATTGTCCCAACCTTCTTTTTGTGCAACAGCATCGATATTGTAAGGTCCAACCACTCCTTCTTCATCATACTCTTGAATTGTAGGACCTTTAATTTGTGCAGCTGCAGGGGCATCGTTAGCAACTATTCTGGCTTTTAGTGTTTGCATTGCTGCATCTCCACCACCACCAGAAACAGGCATATCTAACCATATTCCACCTTGTGCAGCAAAATCATCTTGTAATACTTTTAAAGCTTTTGCTTCACCACCACCAGTCCACCAGTGCAATACCTCAGCTTTAGGTGCTGCAAATGAAACGCTTGGAGTAAGAGCTAGAGCTATTAAAGCAACTAACAGTTTTTTCATTTTCATTTTATTCCCTCTCATTTGTTAATAGAAAATTAATCGGTTTGATTAATTTTTAAAAATGAACTCTATTAAAAAAAAAAATTTATTAAAACATAAAAGAACATCGCACAACCTTAGGTTGATCTATATTTTTATCTAATTAAACGTTATTTTATGTGGGAAAAAAAAATTATTAAATATTAATAATCTATTTATAAGTGAACTAAATTAATAACTTGATTTTCTACCTAATCTTGCTGCACCACGCACACCACTTGCGTCTCCAAACTTAGGTTTTAAAAATACACCCTCATATTCTTTTCCTATAACATATTTCTTGGTTATATTTTCTACTTCATCAAGGAAATCAATTTCATTAGTAACACCTCCACCAAATATAAAAACATCTGGATCAAGAATATTGACTATAGTTGCTAAAGACATTGCAAGGTTAACCTTGAATTCATCTATCATTTTTTCTGCATCTAGTTCGTGTCTTCTATAAAGTTCAAATATTTCATTTGATTTTAAATTTTTATTATACTTTTTGTTAAATCTTTTAGCTAAACCTAGTCCTGAAACAAAACTTTCAATCTCTACTTCTCTTAAGTTTGATGTTTTGAGTTCTTCTTTTTGGGCAGCCATATATGGTAACTGATTGTGCCCCCATTCCCCTGCAACCCCATTAGGTCCTGAAACAATTTGCTTATCAATAGCTAGTCCACCTCCAGCTCCTGATCCTAGAATTATCCCATAAACAATTTTATAATGTTTGCCTGCTCCATCAATTGCTTCTGACAATGCAAAACAGTTTGCATCATTTTCACAAAAAACCTCTCTATTCAAAGTTGCTCTTAGATCCTTTTGAAAAGGTTTTTTTTCAATCCAAACACAATTAGGTGCATTTTTAACTAATCCTGTTTGTGGTGAATGAACACCTGGATGACAAACTCCTATCGGAAATAAATGGTTATGTTTTTTTTCTAGCTCAGCAACAACATCTTTAATTGTTTTAATTATTGTTTTGTAGTCTTTTGGGCAATCTCGTCTACTTCTGTCAACTTCTTCACCGTTATCTTTTAAAATAACACTTTCTATTTTTGTTGCACCAACATCAAATCCAATTTGCATGACTTAATATGTTGCTCTTCCACCACTTAAATCAAAAACTGCAGCAGTTGAAAAAGAATTTTCTTCTGCAGCCAACCAAGTAACTAATGATGCTAATTCATCAACCTTAGCAAATCTATTTCTTGGAATTTTAGAAAGCATATAATTTATGTGCTCTTCGGTCATTTGATCAAAAATTCTAGTTTTAGCAGCAGCAGGAGTTACTGCATTAACTGCAATATTTTTATCCGCTAATTCTTTCCCCAAAGATTTTGTAAGCCCTATAACTCCTGCTTTTGCAGTACTATATGCACTAGCATTTGGGTTTCCCTCTTTTCCTGCAATGGATGCAATATTTACTATTCTTCCGTAGTTATTTTTAATCATGTGAGGTGCTATTGCTTTACAGCAATAAAAAACTGCATTTAAATCTAAATTCATTACTTTTAACCATTCATCATTTGGATAATTCCATACTTGGGTATTTTTACCTGCCATACCTGCATTATTTACAAAGATATCTATATTTTTTTCTTTAGTGCTTTGTTCTATATTTTTTGTTATGTCATCAAAATTAGTGACATCCACTATTTGATGGCTACATTTTTCTGATGAAAGTTCTTTTAAAGCTTCATCAATAGCCTTCTTGTCAATATCCCAAATTATAACTTCAGCACCCGACTCTAGAAACCTTTTTGTAATAGCATACCCAAAACCCTGCGCACCACCAGTGACTATCGCTCTTCTGCCTTTTAAATTATAATCATTCATATGTTGACCTTCTATCTTAGTTTTTTATTAAAATTTTAGAAAATGTAAAGTAATCATTAGATAATTTTCAAAATTAATGAGAGCTAGATTGAAGCCACAAATTAATTCCACCGTCTTTAGCTTTTTTGTTAATTGATGACAATTCCTTTTTTGAAAAATTTAAATTTTTTAAACTTTCCACATTTTCTTTTAATTGTTTTAAATTTCTCACACCAATTAAAGCAGAAGTCACTGCTTTATTATTTAATGTCCATGCAAGAGCCATTTGAGATAAAGATTGGCCTCTTTTTTTTGCAATTAAATTTAATTCATTAATCATTTTAATATTTTTTTTTGTAATTAAATTTTTATCCAGTGATGTAATTTTTTGATTTGCTCTAGAGATTTTTGGTATACCTTTTAGATATTTTTCGGAAAGCATTCCTTGAGCTAAAGGTGAAAATGCAATGCAACCAATTCCTTTTTTTAAAAGTGTTTTGGTTAAGTCTTTTTCAATCCATCTGTTTATTAATGAATATGATGGTTGATGAATTAGAATTTTTATATTTCGTGATTTTAAAATTTCAAACATTTGATTAGTTTTTTTTGAAGAATAAGAGGAAACACCTATGTATTGAGCTTTTCCAGATCTATAAATACTTTCAAGTGCATCTGCCGTTTCTTCAAGTGGCGTGTTAGGATCAAATCTATGTGAGTAAAAAATATCAACATAATCTACACACATTCTTTTTAGACTTTGATCACAACTTGCAATTATATGTTTTTTAGATCCCCATTCTCCGTAAGGTCCTTCCCACATGTCATAACCAGCTTTTGAAGAAATAATAAGCTCATCTCTATACTTCTTTAGATCACCTTTCATCACTTTACCAAAGTTTGTCTCTGCACTTCCGTATGGTGGTCCATAATTATTTGCTAAATCAAAATGAGTAATTCCTAAATCAAAGGCTTTAAATAAAACTTTTTTAGACTCTGGATTAATAATTTTTCCACCAAAATTATGCCAAAGACCTAAGCTGATTAATGGTAGTTTAAGACCACTGTTTCCACAATTTCTGTATTTCATTTTCTTGTATCTACTTGATGGTGCTAAATAAGTCATTAATAACTCTCCACTTCTTCTATGGTTGGCATAGCATTTGCAGCACCTACTTTTGTAGTTGAAATACCACCAACCTTGTTAGCAAAAACTAATGCATCTTTATAACTATAATCTTTTGATAAAGCGACACTTAGGGCGCCGTTAAAAGCATCACCCGCGCCTGTTGTATCCACAACATCGCTTTTTAATTTAAGCGCATCTATAAAATAACTTTCTTTAGAATTTGCAAAGTAAACCCCTTTTGAACCAAGAGTTATAATAATATTTTTAACTCCTTTGTCTAAAAATTCATTCCCTGCATCTTTAATGTCTTGGTCAGATTCAATTTTTTTATTAAGATAAAATTCTGTTTCAGTTTCATTGGGTGTAAAAAAATCTATTAACAAAAAATCTTCTTTGTTTATTGATCTTGCTGGTGCAGGATTAAGTATTGTTATGCATCCCTCTTCCTTTGCTTTTTGTAAAGCATACATAGTAGTTCCTTGAGGGGTTTCTAATTGTGTTAAAAATATTTTAGACTTTTTTATAATTTCTAAATTTTTATTAATATCTTTTTTTTCTAAATGACCTGCAGCACCAGACACTATATTAATTGCATTATGACCATTTTCATCAATCATGATTGCAGCTACACCAGTTGAAAGATTAGGATCTTGTATTACACCATCGATATTAACACCTGACTGCGAATATAAATCAAGTGCCATAGTTGCATAGCTATCTTTTCCTAATTTGGTAATAAAATTTACTTTGCCATTTAATCTTGCTGCTGCAATTGCTTGATTTGACCCTTTACCACCAGGCCCCACTATATGCTTGTTACCTAAAATTGTTTCACCTCTAGCAGGAATGCTTTTACCAAAAAAACATAGATCGGCTACAAATACTCCAAAAATACATATTGAACTCATTACTTATCAAGAACCCAAACATTGCCATCTGGTTTAATAACTCCTTTTGTCATAACAAAACAACCAAAAGGTCTAGCATCTGTTGTTGTAACTATTGTATATGCAGTTTTTGCCTCTTTATAAAAATCTTGTCTTTCAATTGAACCAACTGACCAATTGGGTCCTGAAATTTCTTTAACCACTTTAATAAATTCCTTATGAGCATCTGTTAATTCATTAGGTTGTTCATCAACTTCCATTCTGCTTACTGCACTTTTACCTTGAGAAACTACAAAGCTATCTAATGGAAAGACGGAAAGTATTGCTTTTGCAGCATCTTTAATATTAACACCATCTAATCGAACCACATTTTCATTCATTGAGTGTGCTGGGAAATTTGCATCTGCTAAAACAAGCTTATCTCCATGGCCCATTGAACATAAAGTAAATAAAAGTTCTGGGCTTAATATTGGATCAATTTTAATTAACATAAAAATATTATATTACATAAAAAAAAAGGGTGGAATAAAAATCCCACCCTTTAATCTTAAAATTTAGTCTAAAGACTATTTGAAGTCGTTAGCATTTTCTGTAGTAACTAATTGAGTTCCAGTATCAATATTTAAATCAATTTTTTCACCATTAGCTAAAGCAAGTGCATACTTAACACCGTAAGCACCCATGTTATATGAAAACTGAGCAATTGTTGCAGTCATGTCACCAGCTAAAATACTTTTAGCAGCGTCAGGAGTTGCATCAAAACCTACAACTGTAACACCTTTCATTCCAGCATCTTTAAGAGCTTGAATCGCACCTAACGCCATATTGTCGTTAGATCCAAAGATTGCTTTGATGTTAGGGTTTTTTACAAGAATAGACTCTGTAACTGATCTTGCTTTTGCAGTATCCCATTCAGCAGTTTGTGTAGCTACAAGGTTTAAACCACAGTCTTTAAACCCTTTAATTGCACCATCTCTTCTAAGAAGAGCAGTTGATTGAGATTCAACACCAGTTAAAATTGCAACGTCAGAACCTTTTGCAGTTTTATCACAAATAAATTTAGCAGCTAATTCTGCACCATTTTTATTATTTGTTCCGATAAAAGTTACACCTTTATTAATTCCTTGCGTGTCAACAAATACAACTGGAACTCCACTTTTGATTGCGTCATCAACAATTGGACCAAAGGCATTTGGATCACCAGGTGCAAGTGCTATTGCATCAACACCTTTTGCGATTTGATCTTCTACTTGGTTAATTTGTGCTTGAACGTCACCTTCTTGGGGTGGTGCTATAAGAACCAATTTAACACCTAATTTTTTTGCTTCATCCTTAGCTCCTTTTTCAACAGAAGCCCAAAAAGGGTTTCCTGATCCTGGACCTTTAATACTAAACAAAATAGTTTTTTCAGCAAATGAACTTACTGACGTTATGCTTAGAATAAGAAAAACAGATGTAATTAATACACCAATTTTTTTAATTAAATTATTCATATTATTTCCCTCTATATTATTATTATTATTAGTTTTTAAAAAACTAAGTGAATATTATTTTAAAAAGGAAAACAACTTTATTTTTTCTTAAATTTAAGGACTTTTTTTTACTAATGTCTTGTTCCTAGATCTTTTCTTAAGACATCTATATAAACAGCAATAACAATGATTGCTCCTATCAACACTTGTTGCCAAAAAGAACTAACGTCCATTAAGTTTAAACCATTTCTTAAAATTCCCATTATCATTACCCCAACAAAAACACCGAGTACAGTTCCACGTCCACCAAAAAAACTAGCTCCACCAATAATGCAGGCAGCAATTGCATCTAGCTCTGCATTTAAACCAGCATTAGGGTAACCTGAGTCAGCTCTGCCAGCTAAAATTAAAGCACCAAACCCAGCTAACAATCCACATAAAGAATATACAATTACTAAAATTCTATTAACATTTATTCCAGCTGCTCTTGCTGCATTTGGGTTTCCACCAATTGCATAAATCCATTTTCCAGTTCTAGTATGATTTAAAAATGCCCACATTAAAAAGAAAACAACTGCAATTAAAACTACACTCACAGGAAGATACTGAGATTCTTCTAAGCCTAACCAAGTTAAGTCAATTCTTCCATTACCAAGTAATCTTACCTCCTCAGTAAATCCACTAATTGGCACACCTCCCGAAATAAGATTACCTGTTCCTCTAAATATATAAAGTGTTCCTAATGTCATAATAAAAGGATGGGGCATGCGAAGAATTGTAATACCCAATCCATTAACCATTCCACATAGCGCACCCATTATTATAGGGATTATAATCACAATATACCAAGCAGCTCCTGCTTTTGAGGTTATCGCTAGAACCATGAGAGATAACATCATTATGGAGCCAACCGACAAATCAATTCCGGCAGTGACAATTACTATAAACACTCCGAGTGCAAGCATTGATTGCCAAGAAATTTGCTTAAAAACGTTTGTTACATTTCTCCAAGAAAGAAATACTTCAGGCTGCAAAAAGTGAAGGACAGCTATCATTAAAAAAAGTAATAATAATATTCCGTATTTATCAAAATAAGGGATAGTTTTTAAAAAAATATTTTGTTTTTTATTTTCTTTAGTTTCCATAATTTATTTTTTTCCCATAATCCAACCAATAACTTCATCTCTTGAAGTTTTTGATAATTCAGACTCTGCAAAATTAGTTCCCTGAAAAAGTGCCATTACTCTATCGCAGACTGCAAAAATATCATCCATTCTGTGACTAATAATAATTACACTTACACCCATTTTTTTTAAACTATTAATAAGATCTAAAACTTTTCCAACTTCTTTAATTGCTAAAGCTGCTGTAGGCTCATCCATGATTACCAATTTAGAGTTAAATGCTGTAGCTCTTGCTATTGCAATCGCTTGTCTTTGACCTCCAGACAGTTCTTCAACTTTTTGATCTGCACTTTTTACATGAATTTTTAACTTATCTAAGTGCGCTTCTGACATTTCTTTAATCTTTTTATAATCAAGCAGTTTTAAAAAACCTAATTTTTTAGTTGGTTCACGACCAAGAAAAATATTTTCCCCGATTGGTAAATTTCCTGCTAAAGCAAGATCTTGATAAACCATTTCAAGTCCCAAATTTTGAGAGTCTCTTGGACTTTCAAGCACTTCTTTATTGCCATTAAAATATAGGGCTCCTTTACTTGGTTTATAAAGGCCAGATAAAACTTTCATAAAGGTAGATTTGCCAGCACCGTTATCACCAACAACACCCAAACATTCTCCTTCTTTGATGGTCAGATTAACATTTTCTAATGCAGTGATAGTTCCAAAGTATTTACTTACACCTTTTGCTTCTAGAATTATTTTATTTGAAAAAGACATTGCTGCAACTTAAAAAGAAAATTAATTAATTGCAACAGGTTTTGATCTAATTAATTTTACAGTTTCTCTTTCTGCTCTTTTACATAGTCTTGGTGGTAAGTTTTTTGAGATTAATCTCATATCCTCTAAGACAATTTCACCCATTTCAGTGAAAGTGTCCTTTAACGCTCCAGCACGATGAGCTGAAAATAAAAAATTTTTTACTTTTCTAATTGGATCATTTTTTTTAACAGGTTCTTTAGGAAAAACATCAGTTGCTACATAAATATCACCCTTTTTAACTCTATTAATTAAATCTTTAAAATTAACAACAGCCGCTCTACTCATTAAAATAAATAAAGAATTTGACTTTAATTTACCAAGAAGTTTTTTATCAATAAGAGACTGATTATTTTTAGTAATTGCTGCTAATACATAAATTACATCACAAGTTTTAAACATATTCTCTAGAGTGATTGTGTTAAAACCATCGTCTTTAATAGTTTTACTAGGAACCCAAGGGTCATAAACATTAATATTTCTTGAAAAAGGTACCAATAAAGGTGTTAAAGCTTTTGCCAAGTCTCCATAACCTAGAAGACCAATTTTTTTTTCACTTAATAAAGAGGATTTTAAATTGCCTTCTAAGCCATATTTTTCAGCTTTATTGAGAAAATCTTTGTGTGAATTATGAATATCTCTTAATAAAGATAGAGTTAAACCTAAGGCTAGTTCAGCTACAGGTTTCGAAAATACTGGAGAAGTTGCAATAACGTGAATTCCTTTTTGAAAACAATATTCATAATCAATATTATCCATAAAATTACTTTCAACATTTATTACTGCTTTAAGCTTTTTTGCTTTTGATAAAAGTGACTTATTCAAATCAGGCTGACCCATTATAAATGTAGCCCTATGAATATTAGCTTCATAAAATTTTTTTTTATTATTTTTTGGAGGAGTTATTATTTCATATTTAGATTTTAACTCTTTAAATTTTTTTTTTGTAAAAATAAGATCAAGTGTTCTTGGGTAAGGATCAGATATAACGATTAATTTTGCCATAAATTGTTATTTAAACAATTACTTTATTATTTTTTTTACTTCTTTCAAAGAAAAAGGTTGGGGCTTTGCACAAGTTGTTTTGATTGATTGTAGTTTACCTGATGTACAAGCTTTCATTGTTGATTGAATAATATCTAAAACATGTAGTGAAAGCTCGCCATTACATTTATTAATTTTTTTATTTTCTATTGAATAAGCCATTTCTGCCAAACCAGCTCCTCTGTAATTAGAGTTTGTTGCAGACTCGTTTGCTCTAGAACTTTGTGATCTAATATTAATTTTTCCCAAAGGCATCTTGTTAGTTTTATATTCCTTCCAAGGATCTCCTAAATTTTTACAAACATAAACAGAACCACCAAACATATTTGGATCTGGGACAATCATTGAGCCTTTATCACCATATAGTTCTATATGATTTCTTTGATGAGCAATAACATCAAAGGAAAGAGTTAACCTAATAATACTTCCGTTCTCAAAGGTAATTGTAGATAAATATGTAGTAGGACACTCAACTTTAAATGTTTTATTTTTTTTTGGTCCTATACCAATAGTTCGTCTTTTAATTCCATTGACAACACTACCTGTTACTTTTTTTGCTGGTCCAAGTAAATTTACTAAAGCTGTTAAATAATAAGGACCCATATCAATTACTGGACCACCCTCTTTTTTTGCAAACCATGGTTCAGGATTAGGATGATATGATTGAACTCCAGGAAAAGCAAAAATTGCATTGCCAAAATTAATTTTTCCAATAATTTTTTTATCAACTAATTCTTTTGATTTCTGAATACCACCACCTAAAAATGTGTCTGGTGCATTACCAATATAAAGCTTTTTCTTTTTTGAGAGTCTTAATAGTTCTTGACCGTCTTTAAAATTAATCGCCAAAGGTTTTTCAGAATAAACATGTTTACCATTATTTAAGGCTTGCTTTGCTACTTGATAGTGTGCTTTTGGAATTGTTAGATTAAGAATAATCTCTATCTCACTATCTTTTAATAGCTCTTTTACTGTTAATGCCTCAATCTTAAAGTTTTTGGCGCATTTTAATGCATTATTATGGTTAATATCTGCACATTTGATAATTTTGATATTATTAAAGTATTTTTCAGATCTAAAATAAGTTTCTGAAATATGTCCACAGCCAATTAAGCCGACTTTAAATATTTTATTCATAGAAAATTATACGCCTTGTCTTTGCTTATTTTTTCCTTCTTTATGAATTTTTAAAGCTTCTTTATTCTCTTCTGTGGTTGGAATTTCTAGTGTTGGACTATCCCAAAAAGCTGAACCTTCTAGCCATTGGTAAGCATGTGTTTTAATTGAAATTACATAAGTCACATCTGATTTTTTTGCTCTTTTAAAAGCTTCTTCTAAATCTGAGATTGAACTTACCTCTTCTGATTTAGCCCCCATACTTGCAGCATGCTTGGCAAAATCAACACCTACAAGACCTGGTGTTTTTGAACTTTTAAGTAAATTATTAAACTCTTTTCCACCTTTAAATAATTGAAGTCTATTAATTACTGCAAAGCCACCATTGTCACAAACAATTATTATAAGTTTATTCTTTGTGATTACTGAAGAATAAATATCAGAATTATTCAATAAGTATGAACCATCTCCAATAAATGAAATTACTTCTTTATCTGGGTTGGCCATTTTAATTCCTAGTGCACCAGATATTTCATAACTCATACAACTAAAACCCCACTCTGTTTCGTGAGTATTTAACTCTCTTGGTCTCCAAACCTGTATGACTTCTCCTACAAGTCCACCTGCTGCTGTTACCGCAATATCTGAAGGATCAGAATTTCTATAGACAGCACCTACAACCTGCACATAACTTGGAATTTTTTGATTTGAAGGAGCGCTCTCTTTATCAACCTGCTCATTCCAAGCTTTTAATTCTATTTGAGATTTTTTATTCCATTCTTCACTTGCTTTCCACTCACCTAAAGCTTGAGATAATTCATCTAATGAAACCTTGGCATCTCCTACAACTGCTTGAGCCAAATGTTTATTTGCATCAAATCTTGAAACATTAATTGAAACAAGTTTAAAGTTTTCATTTTCAAAGTTAGTCCACGAGCCTGTTGTAAAGTCTGCAAGTTTAGTTCCAACTGCAATTGCAAGATCGGTTTGTTTGGCTAATGAATTAGTATTTTTCCCACCTAGCCCACCTATTTGTCCAGCATAGTGTGAATGATCTCTCTTCATTGTAGAATATCCCATTACAGTTTGAGTAACTGGAATATTATGTTTAATAGCAAATTTACTTAGCTCTTCCATTGCGTTAGAATAAAAAACTCCCCCACCAGAAATAATTATTGGATTTTTTGATGATTTAATTTTTTCTGCAGCTTCTTTAATTTGAAATTCATCTGGTCTAGGTCTTCTTATTGTGTGAACTTTTTCTTTGAAAAAGTCTTCTGGGTAATCAAAAGTTTGTCCTTGAATATCCTGGCTTAAAGCTATGCAAGCTGGTCCACAATCTGCTGGATCCAACATGGTCTGAACTGCTGCTGGAAATGATTGGATTATTTGTTCTGGCCTAGTGATTCTATCAAAATATCTAGTTACAGGTTTAAATGCATCATTTGCAGTAATTCCCGGGTTATTAAAATGTTCTACTTGTTGTAAAACAGGATCGGGCATTCTATTTGCGTAAGTATCGCCTGGTAAAAATAAAATTGGTAATCTGTTGCTCATTGCAACGGCTGCAGCTGTAACCATATTTGTTGCCCCTGGTCCCACCGATGATGTTGCTACAAAAATTTGCTGTCTTCTTTTTGCTCTAGCGTATCCAATACATGTAAGAGCCATGTTTTGTTCATGATGCCCCCTATATGTTGGCAGTTCTTTTTGATTTTCTTCTAACGCTTGACCTAAACAAGCTACATTTCCATGGCCAAATATTCCAAATACACCTGGGAATAAAGGTTCTTTTTTCCCATCAATTAATATTTTTTGAGCGATTAAATATTTAACTACTGCGTGAGCACAAGTGAGTTTGATTTTTTTCATTTATAAGTTTAGTCTTTTAATAAGTATAATTATTATATATATTTATATTTATAATTTAAAAAACCACATTAAGTAAACTTAAAAATAAATATTTATGTATAGCAAATTTGGACAATTCATTGACGGAAAATGGCAACAAGCAGAAAAAAAAGAAACTTATGATGTTATTAACCCAGCTACTGAAGAGGTAATTGGAAAAGCCTCAAAAGCATCTTCAGTAGATGTACAAAAAGCATTAAAATCTGCAGAAAAAGGTTTGGAAATTTGGAAAAATACAGCACCTTGGCAAAGATCTTATGTACTTAGAAAAATTGCAGACTTAATGAGAGAGAGAAAAGATGTTCTTGCTAAATGGTTAACACTTGAAGTTGGAAAACCACTTGCAGAAGGTGTTGGAGAAGTTGGTGGTGGAGCTGATATTTTTGAATGGAATGCTGAAGAGACAAAAAGAATTTATGGACAAACACAACAAAGTAGATTTCCAGATACTAGAGTGCATGTTTACTATCAGCCTGTAGGTGTAGTAGCTGCTTTGATACCTTGGAATTTTCCAGTCGTTTTAGCGTCAAGAAAAATTTCAACTGCTTTAGCAGCAGGTTGTTCTGTTATTTGTAAACCAGATACTATTACTCCTGGAACTGTTATGGAATTGGTAAATATTTGTAAAGAAGCTGGTGTTCCTGATGGAGTTATAAATCTTTTGTCTGGTGATCCAGCAGAAATTTCAAATGAATTAATGGACTCTGATATAGTTAAAAAAGTTTCAATTACAGGCTCAACAAGAGTTGGTAAAATAATTTTAAAAAAAGCAGCTGATAAAGTTCAAAGAGTTACAATGGAGTTAAGTGGGCACTCTCCCTTTATAGTATGTGAAGATGTAGATATTAATAAAGTAGCCGATATAGCAATAACTGGAAAGTTTAGAAACAATGGTCAAGTTTGTATTTCACCTAATAGATTTTATATTCAAGAAAATAGAAAAGATGAATTTGTTAGCGCTTTTATGGATAGAGCAAAAAAACTTAAAATTGGCAATGGAATGGATGAAGGTGTTGAATTGGGACCACTATCCACAGCTAAAAGATTAGAGGAAATAGAAAAATTAGTTGAGACCACTAAAAATGAAGGTGCTAAAGTTTTAATGGGTGGAAAAAGACCTTCTGGTTTTAATAAAGGTTATTATTACGAACCAACAGTTTTTGATGATGTTAAAGATAATTTCACAATTATGAAAGAAGAGCCTTTTGGTCCTCTTGTACCAATTTTAACATTTAAAACTTTTGATGAAGTTATTGAAAGAGCTAATGATAATGACCTAGGTTTGTGTAGCTATTTATATACAAACTCAATGGACAAAGCTCATATTGGTTCTGAGAAATTAGAATCCGGAGTTGTTGCTGTTAACACAGGGGTAGTTGCACTTGCTGAAGCTCCTTTTGGTGGCATAAAACAAACTGGTTATGGACGTGAAGGTGGATCTGGCGCAATCAAAGATTACTTGAATGTTAAATATACTCACATGGGTTTAAAAATATAATTATGAGAAAAAATAAAATTAAAGAAATGATGAAGACAGGTAAACCTGTAATTAATGGATGGTTACAAATTCCAAGCACTGTTTCAGCAGAAGTAATGGCACATCAAGGTTGGGACTCTCTTACAATTGATATGCAGCACGGTTTGGTTGATTATACTAATGCATTACCAATGTTGCAGACCATATCAACAACAAATGTTACCCCCCTTGCAAGAGTTAACTGGAATGAGCCTGGTCAAATAATGAAAATACTGGATGCAGGTTGCTATGGAATAATTTGCCCAATGGTAAGTAATAAGGAAGAAGCAGAAAAATTTGTTCAAGCATGCATGTACCCTCCTCATGGATACAGAAGTTTTGGTCCAGTTAGAGGCTTAATTTATGGTGGAGCAGATTATGCAGTTCATTCGAATGATGAAATGTTAAAATTTGCAATGATTGAAACTAAAGAGTCTTTAGATAAACTTGATGAAATTATGTCAACGCCAGATCTTGATGGAATTTATATTGGTCCTGCAGATTTAAGTTTGGCAATTGGTGAGGCTCCTGGCTTTGATAGACCCGAAGATACAAAAGCTTATTCTGAAATTTTAAGAATTTTAGAACATGCAAAGAAAAATAATATTTTTGCTGGAATTCATAATGGTACTCCTGAGTATGCCCAAAAAATGATTGATAAAGGTTTTAATTTTGTAACAATTGGTGCAGATCAAAGAGCACTAAGCTCTGGTGCAAAAGCTGTAGTTGATAAAATGAAAGGTTTTTCTAAAAAAGAAGAATCTAAAGCTTATTAAGCAAGATCTTTAAACTTCTTTATATAAAAACTCTCTTCTATCAACAAATTCTTCGAATGTTTTTATTGTTACGACTGATGGCAAAATAAATATTGATCTTTTGTCCACTTGGTTTCTAATAATCCTAAAATATCCTCTTTTAATAGCTGTATCGATATAAACATTTGATGTTAGGTAAGATTTTTCAATAAACTTTAAAAGTTGATTTTTAGTTATTGTTTCATTCTTGTAATAAGCAAGCATGACCATATGCAACATAATCCAATGCTGTGCAGTTAAAGAAAACCATTTAAGTAAATCATTAGACATTCTTCCAGCAAAATCTCCTAATGAAATTTCTGCTATATTTATTCTTTTTTGAATTTCTTTTGTGTAAGGACTGTTTTTATAAGTAAAGGTGGAAGATTTTTTTTTAATCTTTTTTATCATCTAATTTTTATCTCTAAGTTCTTTGTAGATATTATTAACTCTGTGAACTTCTTTAGCAATATTAAAATAACCTTCATATTCAATATCATTAGGAGTTACATCAAAATGATAATGACCAGCTACATTTTCTTTAGTATAGGAGTGAAAATGTGTGTGCTCACCAGATTCTCTTAAGTCAAGATTGCCTCCAGTAGGATCTCCTGTCCAGAGTACGCTATAACCTTGTAGCTCAGGGCCAACAGGCTCATAAAATTGTAAAAAATCTTTTACACATTTCATTTGCTTGGCATCATAGTATTCATGCTTAATATCAGCGTAGTCAGGCTGCACATGTGATTTAATTTGTCCTTTTAAAATTCTAAAAATACCAGCTAAGGCAATATGTTCATTATCTTTAATTGGTAAATTATCAGTCAAAGCTTTTCTCATTGCTTGAGGAAGAGAGCCTTGATCTCCAGATCTACCTTTTATTTTAATTTTTATAACTTTTCCTTTAATGCCATCTGTATAATAAACATTTCCTAACCCACCATGTTTCCTTGCTGTATATTTTTCAGCAATACACTCTTTGTTTGTTCCAACTCTTGCTATGATTGATTTTGATTCAGAGGTAATTAAATTTTCATTAATCACTAGTTCTCCACAATGACCATCTAAGCATGACATTGCACCTGAACCAGCACCTAATGCATAAGATTTTTCAGATCCAATTTTTTTTGAAATTTCTTCATAATCAAATTCAGCACCCAAATGCTTTGGGTCATGCATATAGGGCTCTCCTCCTACATCTATAATTCTTTCATTTCCACTTATCCCTTCAGCTGGACATCCCCACTCTTTTAAATTAGGACAATCTTGCACTGAAACTTCTACTTGATGATAATTTTTTATTAATCCACTCTGAAGTGCTTCTGAAATTTTGGCTAAAGAAATTTCTTTAAAATCTGCTTTTTCAATTTTTAATTGCATTTATTTATTCCTATTTTTTTAAATCAATTTTATTTAATATTACTCTTGATGTCTATAAGAATTATATATAATATCTATACCTATTTATAACAATGAAAGAAATTATCAATGATTAATAAAGATTTAAAAGTAGCAGTTCTTGGTGCAGGAGCAATGGGATGTTTATTTGGAGGCCTTTTGGCTGAAAAAGGTTTAGACGTAATTTTAATTGATGTATGGAAAGAGCATGTTGATGCAATAAATAACAATGGCTTAAAAATGGATGGTCATGGTGGTGATAGATTTATAAAAGTAAAAGCAACAACAGATACTTCTAACTTAAAAAAAGTTGATGCTATAATTGTAATGTGCAAAGCAACAGCCTTAACACCAGCTTTAAATAGCATTAAGAATATCGTTGGAGAAAAAACAGTTTTAATGTCTTTTCAAAATGGAATTGGTCATGAAGCGATTATGCAAGAAATTATCAGTAAAGAGAAAGTCCTTGGAGGCACGACTACCCAAGCAGCAAATATTTTAGGACCTGGACATATTAAAAATCATGCAGGCTTACCCTCTTGGATTGGAGAGTATGATAAAGGTGGTATGAGCAAAAGAGTAGAAGATGTTGCAGAAACTTTTACGGCTTATGGTTTGGAAACAATTGCATCAGAAAATGTTAAAAAAAGGAAATGGATGAAATTATTTGCATTAACAGCTATTGGGCCATTATCTGCGATTTTTGACCTCAATCATACTGAGCTTTATATAGATAATAAAGAGCAACTAACTGCAAAAGCTTTAGGTAAACAAATTATTTTAGAAACAAGAAAAGTTGCTTTAGCTGACGGTGTTGAGGTATCTGAGGATGAATGTTTGGATATGTTTAATAAAATTGTTGATTCAAAACAAACTAATAAATCATCAATGGCATTCGATATTCTTTATAAGAGAAAATCTGAAATTGACTTTATTAGTGGTGCGGTTTCAAAAATTGCTAAAGGTCATGGAATTGAAACACCTTTAAACGATTTAATGTATAAAATGATCAAAATTAAAGAAGGAATGTTTATTTGAATAAATGATTCAATTAACAAAATTGAAAAAACTAGAAAATAATTTTCCAGTTTTAACTGGTGATAAGGCCCTTTCTAAAAAACTATGTGACCAGCTAATTAAAGAGATTCAAGATATGAATTCCTTTGATGATACGATTATGGGTGGAAGAAGTAGGATTAATAAAGGTTCAAAAAATTTTAATAAATATCTAAAGAAGTCTAACGTTTCACAAAAAATTTTCAGACATTTTAATAGTAAAATTTTTTATAAAAGAATAGAAAAAATATTTTCTCAAAAATTTAAGAAAAGTTCATGGTCCAATGTATTTGTACCAGAAATATTTAATGAAAAAAAATTTACACCAAAAAATAAAGTAACCTCATCTGAATTACAAAAAATATTGGGTAACAGTTATAAAAATCCTAAAGTTAATTTAGATATAGATTTCTCAGTTTCTAAGAGTGGGTATCAACTAAAACCTCATAGAGATGATATTACACGTTTATTTAATTTTTTAATTTATCTAAATGATATACCAAAAAAAAACGGTGGATCATTAACTCTATATAAAAAAAAAGGTATCAAAGATTTAAGAAAAAGCTTTAGAAGGTTTCCAAATATTAAGGAGCTGGATGTAATTAAGGAATTTACCCCAAAAAAAGGGACTATTATATTTTTTCAATCAACTCCTAATTCTTATCATGGTGTAAGAAAATTTAAGGAATTTAGAAACGAAAAGAGGTATTTTATATATGGAAGTTATGCTTTAAATAAACCTGTCATATGGAGCTTTAAGGGCAATGAATATTATCCAAAAATTTCTGATAATAACAAAAAGATGCTCAGTTCTTTTCATGACTCAAATTATTTGATTAAATAGATATTAGATATGAATAAAAATTATAAAACTCTTTTAGAAAAACATGGTTACCTCAAAATTAAGAATGTTTTAAATTTTGATTATGATCTTAAGCCAATCTTAAATGATATGGAGTTTGTGATGAATGAATTGATAATAAAATTTGTGTCAAAAAAACTTCATCAAAAAGTTTTGAAATATGATTTTAAAAAAAAATATACCTATATATCTAAATTAAAAATACATGATCTTGATCAATATTTTAATACACGACTACCAAGGGATCATGTAAAAAAAGATAGCGATTATTTTGCAACTAATTCTTTATGGAATTTGATTAATAATAAAAAGATTTTAAATGTTGTTGAAAAAATTTTAGGTCCTGAGATTTTATCTAATCCAGTTCAAAATACCCGTATCAAGCAACCTGAAAAGAAATTACAAAAAAAATCTATCTTTAATGGTTTAAGTGGTAGAACCCCCTGGCACCAAGATGCTGCAGTGCTGTCTAAAAAGGGTCAAAGATTAACAGATATGGTTACAGTCTGGATTCCTTTTACCAGAACAACTGTTAAAAATGGTTGTATGATTACAGTAAGTAAATTCAACAAATTAGGACTATTAAATCACATATCAAACTCTAATGGTGAAGTTCAAATCAAAAATAGTGAAATAATAGATAAACATAAAGTAGTAGCATTAGAAGCTAATGTTGGAGACATTATATTACTACACAAGCATTCTGTTCATTGCTCACTACCAAATAAATCTAATAACTTTAGAATTAGTGCAGACTTAAGATATAATAAAGCTGGTCAGCCCTCAGGAAGAGAGCCTTTGCCTAGCTTTTATGTAAAAAGTAAAAGTAAAAAAAACTTAAAAATTATTAACTATAAACAATGGCTAGGTTTATGGGAAAAGGCTAAAAAGAAATGTATTCCAAGAAAATATGCCTTTAAATATACAATACCAACATTCAAAGGAACCAAAAAAGATTTAATTAATCTTATTTAGTTTTCTTAATAATCAAAGTATATATTTTTTATGAAAAAAATTTTAATTATCCAAAATATAAATGAAGCAGGTCCTAAATTATTAACAGACCATCCTGACTACGAGTTTGAAATAATTGAAGATATTGATGATCCATCTTTAAAAGATAAAATTGTAGATTGTGATGGAGCCTCTTTAAGAACTGCAAAGTTATCTGGTGAAATTATAAATCTTGGAAAAAAATTAAAGATTATTTCAAGACATGGGGTTGGTTATGACAATATTGATTTAGATACTTGTAAAAAAAATGATATTACAATTGCTATAACAGCAACTGCAAATGCGGTAGCAGTAGCAGAACATGTATTGTTTATGCTTCTCAGTATTTCCAAAAGAAAAAATATGTATGATGACTGTGTTAAAAAAGGTAATTTTAGTGACAGAAATAAATTACCAAAAACTGTAGAAATATGGGGTAAAAACATCTTAATTGCTGGATTTGGTAGGATTGGTCAATGTTTGATTAAGAGATGCTTGGGTTTTGAAATGAATGTTTTTGTTTATGACCCATTTGTTTCTGCTGAAAAAATTGAATCTTTGGGTGGAAAAAAAGTTGAAGACTTGAAAGAATCTGTAAAGACTGTGGATGCTATCTCGCTACACATACCTTTAAATGATAAAACAAAAAATATGATCAATTTAGATTTATTAAAAACAATGAAAAAAAATTGTATTATTATTAACGCTGCTAGAGGCGGAATAATAAATGAAAATGATCTAGATCAAGCATTAAATGAAGATTTAATTTTTGGTGCAGGATTAGATGTATTTAAAATAGAGCCGCCAGAAAAAAATAATCCTTTATTAAGAAATGATAAAGTATTTTTAAGCCCTCATACTGCTGCGTTTACAGAAGAGTGCATGATTAGAATGGGTAAAGAAACAATTCAAAATATTATTGATTTTTTTGATAACAAAATTGAAAAATCTAAAATAGTTAAATTATAAAATTACTTAATAATTTGTAAATTTGACTCTTCACAAGTTTTGGTCAAATAATTAAAGCCTATTTTAGCATACTCTAATGGATTTGCTTTACTCGGATCCTGCTCTGCTTCAACAACAAGCCATCCAGAATAATCATTTTTTTTTAACAGATCAAAAAATGGCTTATAATCGATGTAACCATCACCTGGTACTGTAAAAGCACCTTCTAAGAATGCCTGTCTAAAACTTAAATCTTCGTTCAAAGATTTATCTAAAATATTTTTTCTCATATCTTTGCAGTGAATATGAATAATTCTATCTTTAAATTTATCATAAGTTTCTAAGGAATTTCCATTAGCAAACAACATGTGTCCAGTATCTAAAATTAATTTAACCTGTTCTGATGTGCTTTCTAATAACCTTTCAGTATCTTTTTGTGTTTCAATAACTGTGCCCATGTGATGGTGATACGCTAAAGGCATACCTTGATCTTCAAGATATTTACTAATTTCTGATATTTTTTTACAAAAATCTTTCCATCCATCGTTATCCATTTGTGGTCTTGTTGATAATGCTCTTGATTGATCACCTGCTATTGAACCAGACACTTCGGCAAAAACAATACAGGGTGCTTTACAGTTCTTAAAAAGAATTAATTGTTCTTGTATTAATTTAATTTCATCTTTCACTAAATTTTTTCTTAGATTGGCCCCATACCATCCAGAACATAGTTTTAGGTTATGTTTTTCCAGCATAGGTATTAATTCATCTGATTTTTTTGGAAACTTCCCACCAGACTCTATTCCTGAAAAACCAGCTTCGCTGGCCTCTGAAAGGCATTGTTCTAGAGGAGTATCACCTCCAAGTTCTGGCATATCATCATTGCTCCATGCTATAGGTGCTATTCCTAATTTTACTGACATAATATTTTTTTTTGTTATGATATATGAAACTGTAAACACAATGAAAACAAAAAAATTATCTTTAGGAATAGTTGGTGGGGGTCCAAAATCTTGGATTGGTCATGTACATAGAATTTCTGCAAGATTTGACAATCAATATGAGATAATTGCTGGTGTTTTTTCAAGAAATTCAAAATTATCAGTCAGTTTCGGGCAAAGTATTGGGATTGCAAAAGATAGATGCTACTCAAATTATAAAGAAATGGCAGATAAAGAGTCAAAAAGAGAAGATGGTATTGAAGTTGTATCCATAATGACACCTCCAGCAAGTCACCAAATTATTGCAGAGAAATTTATTGATAAAGATATTCACATTATTTCTGACAAACCATTTGCAGGGAATTTAGATCAAGCCAAAAAATTATATAAAAAAATTAAATCTAATAAAAAAATTAAGTACGCCCTAACTCATAATTATTCTGCCTACCCCATGGTCAGAGAAGCAAAGGTTCTGGTTGAAAAAGGAAAGATAGGAAAAGTTGAATATGTTAATGTTGAATATATTCAGGATTGGTCTGGAGGAGAAAATATAACTTCAAAAAATGCAAAGAAAAAACTAAAATGGAAATTAGATAATAAAATTGTTGGTGCTTCAGCTGTCCTTAATGAGATTGGAACACATTCTTATCATTTGGCATCATATATTTCTGGATTAAAAGGAAAAACTGTTTTTGCTGACATAAAACAAATTTCAAATAAAATTAAGATGGATGATAATGCTCAAGTGATGATTAACTTTGCTAATGGAGCCAAAGGAATGTTTTGGACAAGTGTGATGGCAAGAGGTGGAGTTTATGGTTTAAGAATAAGAATATTTGGTACCAAAGGAAGTTTAGAATGGGTACAGAACGATCCTAACTATCTAAAGTTAAACCCAGCAAAAGGTGCTGTTAAGTTATTGGAGAGAGGTTTTCATAACGCAGGATTTTCTACAAAATTTTCTAGAATCAAATTTGGTCATCCAGAGGGTTACTTAGATGCTTTTGCAAACATCTATAGAGAGTTTGCAGATTCAATTAAAAGTAAATCCAAGAAAAGATTTTTTTATCCAAATGAAGATGAGGGACTAGAAACTGCAAAATTTATAAATGCATGTAAAATTTCCTCTAAAAGAAAAAGATGGGTAAAAATATAATAAATATAGCTCTATTTGGCCTTGGTAGAATTGGCCAAATGCATGCTGAGAATTTAAGCAATCATCCTGAGTTTAATTTAAAATATATTTTCGATTTGGATGAAAATTTAACAAAAAAATTATCAAAAAAATATCAATGTATTGCTATTAAAGACCCTAATATAGCCTTTAAAGATAAAAATATTAAAAGTATCTTCATAGCAACAAGCACAAATACTCACTTAAAATTTATAGAAGAAGCAGTTAAAAATAAGAAAATTGTTTTCTGTGAAAAACCCTTAGATTTAGATTTAAAAAAAATTGATCAATGTAAAAAAAATATTGCGAAATATAATCCTAAAATTCAAATAGGATTTAATAGAAGATATGATCCGGCCCACAACTCTTTAAAGAAAAACTTAATTAAAGGTAAAATAGGCAAACTAGAAAAGATAATAATTACAAGCCGTGACCCTGCCCCACCGCCTTTAAGTTATTTGAAGACTTCTGGAGGTATTTTTAAAGATATGATGATACACGATTTTGATTTAGCCAGATATTATACTGGTTCAGACGAGTTTGAATCTATTTTTGCCACAGGTGAATATTTTTCAGAAAAAAAATTTAGAAAAATAAAAGATTTAGAGTTAGCAACTGTTATAATGAGATCTAAAAAAGGGGTTCAGTGTATTATTACAAATTCACGACACTGTAGCTTTGGATACGATCAAAGAGTTGAACTTTTTGGAAATAAAGGAATGATAATTTCTGATAATCAAAGAGATTTGGAGACTGTAATTTATTCTAAAAATTCAACAAATAACAAATCTCCTTTTAAGACTTTTTTTATAGAAAGATATTCTGAGGCATACAAAATTCAATTAAATGATCTTGTAAAACTATGCAAAAAAAATATTAGGCCTATTGCAGATTTTGAAGATGGAAGAAGATCTTTAATTCTAGCTGCAACTGCAAATAAATCTCTAAAAACAAAGATGTTTGAAAAAGTTAAATTTTAATATTTAGAAAATACTTTAACTTAATAAACCATAAGTTGAAAAATTTTTTTAGTTTTCAACAAAAATACAATTTCTTTAAATTGACAAATTTTAAAAAAATATGTTTTAATGATCAGATTAATAAAGGAGAAACTTATGAAAAAATATATTGTAATGGGCAATTATACAGCAAAGGCCTTCCAAGGTTTTATGAAGAACCCTAAGCAAGATAGATCAATAGCTGTAAAAGCATTAACTGAAGCTGTAGGTGGAACTTTTGAATCTTTTTATATTACAAGAGGTCCTTATGATTTTGTTGCAGTCACTTCAGGAGACATGCCTTATGAAAATTTTGCTGGTATAAAATTAGCTGTTGAAGCTAGTGGAACAGTAGAAAATATGGTTATCCTTGAAGAGATGGATATGAGCAAAACAGCTGAGCTTGCCGCTAAGGCTATGGCTGGCTACAAACCTGCTGGTTAATTATTTGTGTCAACTTCCAGTTCAAAAAGCTGGAAGTTAGCTAGTTTCAAATAAAGTTGGAAACATTTTACCAGATAAATCATCACCATTTTTATAACCATTATTTTCCATAATAGCTCTTTCTTCTCTAGCCCAATTTCCTCTATAAATAATTTTAGAGTTTTCTTTTGCCATTCTTAATGTGTATCTATGAACATCTTTTTTAGGTGTAACAGTATTTAATCCTCCATGTAGTGTTCTAATATCAAAATAAATACAGTCGCCAACTTCTAAATCCCATTGTAAAAATTCATAATCATCTTTATTTTCTAATATGTTAGGAGTTAATTCATATTTTTTTCCATTAACAACTCCAACCTTGCCATCAACTTCATGGCCATCATTAAATCTTGTTCTTAAAAATAGCTTATCCCATAAATGTGAACCTTTAACCCAAGCAATACCATCTTCCTTTTTAACTGACTCAAGCGGTATCCACAATACACACATAGATCCTTCAAAATCGAAATATGATATATCGTGATGAAAAGGTGGTGATGACTTTGATCCCGCTTCCCTAAAAAACCAATTATCCATCACTAAATTAATTTTTTGGGCTTCTAAAAGTTCTGCTGCAATTTTGGGTGTTGGTGAATTAAATACAAAATCTTTAAATTCCTCATGTAAATTCCAAGTCCAAAAATCTTCATAATATCCTGCTAGTTTTTGGTCTTTTGTGTGGTTTACAAGTCTTGGACTAGGACTTTCTTTGCCTTTTTTAATTCCTTTTTTTAACTTTTCAATCCATGCGTTATCAAATTTGCCTTTAATTAAGACCGCACCATCTTTTTTAAATAGATCTACTTCTGCTTTGGTAATAATTTTGCTCATATATTATTATTATAATATAATGTAATAAAAATAAGATGAAAACATTAAGTGATACTTTTGGAAGAAAATTCCCCTACATAAGATTATCAATTACAGATGTATGTAATTACAGTTGTACTTATTGTTTGCCACAAGGATATAAAAAGACACCTGGAGATACGAGAAGTTTTATGTCTGCTCAAGAAATATCCAGATTAACAAAAGCATTGTCTGAATTGGGTGTTTGTAAAATTAGATTAACTGGTGGAGAACCAACGGTTAGAAAAGACTTTTTTGATATCCTTAAAGATATGAAGCAAAATTCAAATATTCCCAAAGTAACAATGACGACTAACGGTTATCGTTTGGACAAAATTGCAGAACAATTATGTGAAGCTGGTTTAGATGGAATAAATATTAGTATAGACAGTTTAAATAGAGAAACTTTTAAAAAACTAACAGGTCATGATAGGCTTGATGAAATTTTAGAAGGCATAAGGACTTTACAAAAATTAAATTTCAAAAATATAAAGATTAATGCCGTTTTACTTAAGGGTATTAATGATACCTATGATGAATTTAAAAAATTTGGAAATTTCATAAAAGATAACGATATTGATTTTAGATTTATAGAATTAATGCAAACTGGTGATAATTTAGAGTATTTTAAAAAAAATCATGTTTCCTCTAAAATATTCAAAGATTTTTTAGAAAAAAATAACTGGATTCCTCAAACTTATGGGAAAGATGCAGGCCCTTCATTAAATTTTATACATCCAGAATTTAAGGGGAAATTTGGATTAATTGCTCCTTACACTAAAGATTTTTGCCAAACATGTAACAGGTTACGAGTTACCTCTAGAGGTGATTTAAGATTATGTTTATTTGGTAATACTGGAATTAGTATTAGACATTTATTGCAAGACGATGCTCAAAAAGATGAACTTGTGGATCTTATCATAAAACAATTACACCTTAAAAAAGAGTCACATTATTTAGAGCTTGGAGATACTGGAATTACTCCAAATTTATCAAGTACTGGTGGTTAAATGGAAAACTTTAAAGTGATAAATGATGAAAAATTAAAAGATTGGGCTAAGAAAATTTTTAAAAAAAACTCATTTAACATGATTGATGTTTCCTCAAAAAAAGAGACATTTAGAAGAGCATTAGCTTCTGGTAAAATTTATGTAGGAAAAGAAGTTTTTGAACTAATTAAAAATAAAGAAATGCCAAAAGGTGATCCGATCACTCTAGCTGAGGTATCAGCTGTCTTGGGTGTTAAAAAAACTAGTGAATTAATTCCACTATGCCACCCACTTCCAATAGATCATACGGCAACTAAAATTATCATGCATGATGAGGATGCTTCATTAGAAGTTTTTTGTGTTGTCTCTGCTGTTGCAAAAACTGGTGTAGAAATGGAAGCTATTATGGGTGTTAATACTGCACTAATAACTATTTACGATCTAAGTAAAATTGTAAATCCGCATCTTAAAATTGATAATGTTAAATTACTAATTAAAGAAGGTGGAAAAAGTGGTTTATGGATTAATCCTGATGGCTTACCAGAATTTTTAAAAGATATTTTTTAAACATGAAAATTAAGCTTGAACTATTTGGAGCAAGTAGAGATTTTAGTAATAAAGAATTCTTAGAATTTGACATTAAACAAAAGATTGAAATTAAAGATTTTAGGAAAGAAGTAATTAATTATTTAGATAAAAACTTTAAGGGTAATGAAAATTTTATTAAAATTGTAAAAAACTCTGTTTTTTGCTCTGAAGATAATAATATTGTTAGTGATGACTTTAAGATTATAAAAGATCAAAAAATTGGAATAATACCTCCGATAGGTGGTGGTTGATGCTACATACAAAAATTATAGACATTGAAAAAGATAAAATAAAAACTTCTATAGCAGAAGCATTTATAAAATCTTCATCATATGGTGCATCCATTATTTTTAATGGTACGGTTAGAAATATTAATGAAAATAAAGAAGTTGTTGGAATAACTTATGATAGTCATGATAAATTAGTATTAAAAAGCTTTGATGAAATTTACAAAGAAACCACTGTAAAATTAAAAATTATCGATAAAGCAGTATTTATTGAACATGTTAAAGGTTATGTTGGACTTGGTGAAACAAGTATAATTATTGCAGTTGCTTGCAAACATAGAGATGAAACCTATGTATTATCTAGATATATTATTGAAGAAATTAAAAAAAGATCTCCTATATGGAAAAAAGAACACTATAAAAATGAACAAAGCGAGTGGTTAAAAGGTAATCCTATTAAATATGAAAAAATATAAATATTCAGAAATAACACCTGAACAAATATACAATAAAAGAAGAAAGTTTATTAAATCTATTGGCTTAAGTGTAGGTTCGTTATCCTTAAGTAGCATACCATTTTTAAACAATGCTTATTCACAAAATAAAAATGAACTAACATCATATGAGGATATAACAAGATACAACAATTATTATGAGTTTGGGACTGGAAAAGGTGATCCTTTCAAAAATTCACAAGAATTTGTTACTAAACCGTGGAGTGTTACTATTGAAGGTGAAGTAGACAATCCAATTACACTTTCAGCTGAAGAAATAATTTCTTTGTTTCCTTCCGAAGAAAGAATTTACAAGCTTAGGTGTGTTGAGGGTTGGTCTATGGTTATTCCTTGGATGGGATTTTCTCTAAGTAAATTACTTAGCAAAGTATCTATCAAAAATACTGCTAAATTTGTTGAATTTGAAAGTGTTTATGACCCTGAACAGATGAAAGGCCAGAGATATCCAGTTTTAAATTGGCCTTACAAAGAAGGATTAAGAATTGACGAGGCTATGCATCCTATAACAACAGTTGTTACTGGCCTTTATGGAAAGGCATTGCCTAACCAAAATGGAGCTCCATTAAGAATTTTTGTTCCTTGGAAATATGGTTTTAAAAGTGCAAAAGCAATTGTTAAAATAAAATTAGTTGAAAATATGCCTACGTCATCCTGGATGAGATCGTCCCCGAGAGAATATGGGTTTTACTCAAATGTTAATCCAAATGTTTCACATCCAAGATGGTCTCAAGCAACAGAACGTGTCATAGGTGAAGGTATTTTGTCTCCTAGAATTGAAACTGAAATGTTTAATGGGTACGGTGATGAAGTTGCAAATTTATATTCAGGTATGGATTTAAAGAAAAACTTTTAAATACATAAAATTATTTTTATAAAAAATGCATAAATATATAAAAATACCGATTTTCTTTTTATCTTTACTGCCAATATTAATTATTTTTTATCAAATTATCTTTAACCAGTTAGGTCCTGAACCTGTAAAAGAAATTACACATGTAACTGGTAATTGGACTCTTCGTTTTATTATAATAACTCTTGCAATGACTCCTCTACAAAAATTTACTAAATTAAATTTTTGGATTAGCTATAGAAGAATGTTTGGCTTGTTTGTCTTTTTTTATGCATCAGCACATATGATGACATATGTAGGAATAGATTATCGCTTTGATTGGTCTAGTATTAGTGATGATATTGTTAAAAAAAAATTTATATTTGCTGGATTTTTAGCTTGGCTTTTATTAGTGCCACTTGCTCTTACTTCATCTCAACGAATGATAAGGTTGTTAAGAGATAAATGGAAAAAACTACACAAACTTATTTATATAATTTCTTTATTAGGAATTACTCACTACTTGTGGTTAGTCAAAGTAGTTACGGCAGAGCCTTTAATTTATCTTATTATTATAGTAATTTTACTTACGCTAAGAATTAGAATGAAATTTAATTAATTAGGTTGACTTTTTTCAGGTACGCAAATTTCTGACCTTGTTAGAAATCTCCTTCCAGTACCATTATCTAGAGAGAACATTCCACCCATTCCTTTAATACAATCAATGATTAAATCTGTATTTTTCCAGGCTGTGTGCTGAGTTTCACTTATGTAGAAAGGGATACCTCCAATTTTTCCAACCAATACATCATCATCACTTATTAAAAATTCTTTAACAGGATAACACATTGGAGCACTGCCATCACAACAACCACCTGATTGATGAAATAAAAGCTCTTCACCATGATCTTTCTTTAAATCTTCAATTAATTCTAATGCTAAATTTGTTGCTGATACTTTCATAGTTTTATATGGCCCGTATATTTTACGGGCCAGAATAATATATCTGTTAAAAGAAACCTAATTTTTTCTCACTATAAGACACGTGTAAGTTCTTCACTTGTCTATAATGATTAAGCATCATTTTATGAGTTTCTCTACCGATTCCAGATTGCTTGTAACCTCCAAAAGCAGCATGAGCTGGATAAGCATGATAACAGTTTGTCCAAACTCTTCCTGCCTGGATACCCCTTCCCATTCTATAAGCAACATTTCCATTTCTAGTCCAAACACCAGCACCTAAACCATAAAGTGTGTCATTAGCAATTTCTAATGCATGAGCTTCATCTTTAAATTTAGTAACTGATACAACTGGACCAAAAATTTCTTCTTGGAATATTCTCATAGAGTTATCACCTTCAAAAATAGTAGGTTGGATATAATTTCCTTTTTCCAAACCACTGTTTAAGTTGGCAACTTCACCTCCACATAGAACTTTAGCTCCCTCTTTCTTACCTAAATCTAAGTAAGATTTTATTTTTTCCATTTGCTCCAATGATACTTGAGCACCAATCATGGTTTCCATTTTTAAAGGGTTATCTTGGACGATGGCTTTTGTTCTAGCAATTGCTCTTTCCATAAATTTATCATAGATAGATTCTTGAACTAATACTCTACTAGGACAAGTACAAACTTCACCCTGATTGAGAGCAAACATTGTGAAACCTTCAAGACATTTATCAAAGAAGTCATCATCTTGATCCATGACATCTTCAAAGAAAACATTTGGAGATTTTCCACCTAATTCTAAAGTTATTGGAATTAAGTTTTGCGCCGCGTATTGCATGATCAAACGTCCAGTTGTAGTCTCACCTGTAAAAGCAATCTTTCTAATTCTTTTAGATGACGCTAAAGGTTTTCCTGCTTCTAAACCAAATCCACTTACAACATTAAGAACTCCAGGAGGTAACAGGTCTCCAATTAATTCCATTAAAAGTAAGATAGATGCTGGTGTTTGTTCAGCTGGTTTTAAGATTACACAATTTCCTGCAGCCAAAGCTGGTGCAAGTTTCCATGTTGCCATTAATAATGGGAAGTTCCAAGGTATAATTTGTGCAACTACACCAAGTGGTTCAGGGATATGATAAGAATATTCACTATTGCTTATCTCTGAAACTGACCCCTCTTCTGCTCTAATAACTCCAGCAAAATATCTCCAATGGTCAACAACTAATGGTAAGTCAGCTGCCATACATTCTCTAATGGGCTTTCCATTATCTAAACATTCAGCAGTTGCTAATAGTTCTAGATTTTTTTCAATAACATCAGCTATTTTAAGTAAAATATTTGATCTTTCCGTTATTGATGTAACACCCCAAGTAGGAAAAGCTGCGTGTGCCGCGTCAAGTGCTGCCTCAACATCTTGTGCATCAGATCTTGGAACGGAACATATAACTTCATTATTGATTGGGCTTACGTTATCAAAATATTTTCCTGATTTTGGTTTAACGAATTTACCACCTATAAAATTTCCATATTGTTCTTTAAATGGAAATTTAACTTTTAAGTGAGACGTATCTAACATTGGAGATCGTCCACCTTTTACTGTTTCTGTACTCATTTTTATCCTCTCTCTCTTATTAATATTCTTAAGCTTATTTTTTTTTATTGGCTTAAGTAACTTCTTTTTAGTCACACCTTTTTTCTTCTTAACTTTTTTAATATTTTTAGGTAATCGCTTAACCAAGTTTTTCTTAATTTTTTTTTTGGCCTTACGTTTAGATTTTTTGGCTGTTTTTTTCTTTTTAATAGCCATTCCTTAACTAAACAAAAATTGATATTAATATCCATTAATTATATTATTAATTTTCTACTTAAGATTGAATACAGCCTACATCTTGTGCTTAATTAAAATGTGTCTAATAATTTGACTATGAATGAAAATACAAAAAAAGAATTGCAATCTGCTACTTTCGAAAGGCTTCTTAAGCATTTAGATGAAAGAAAAGATGTTCAAAATATAGATATCATGAACCTTGCTGGTTTTTGTAGAAACTGTTTATCAAAATGGTATCGCGAAGAAGCAGACAAAAAAGGTATTGAAATTTCAGATTTAGATGCACGAGAACATGTCTATGGAATGCCTTATCCTGAGTGGAAAGAAAAATATCAAAAATAATTATTTTTCTTTAAGTCTTGGAAACAGCTCTACAAAATTACAAGGTTTATGATTTATGTCTAACTGATGTTTTAAAATTCCTTCCCAAGCATCCGTGACCCCACCTGAAGATCCTGGTAAAGCAAACACATACTTGCCATTAGCTAACACAGCACAAGCTCTAGATTGAATAGCAGATGTACCAACCGTTTTTAAACTAATTGTTCTAAACACCTCACCAAAACCTGGGATATGCTTATCAGCAATCTCGTTCACTGCCTCCGGTGTAATATCTCGACCCGTAAGTCCAGTGCCACCTGTTGTAATAATAACATCTATTTTGGATTGATTAATCCAATCTTTAAGGATTATAATAATGTCTTCTTTGTTATCTTTGCAAATTTTTCTATCTATTAATTTATGTTTAGCCTCTTCTATTTTTTTTACTAAGATCGCACCAGACTTATCATTCTCAAAAGTTCTGGTGTCCGTAACAGTTAAAAGTGCTATATTTACAATCATAAATTTAAAATAATTATTATGATTATATTATCATTTTTATTTCTTCTAACAGCAACTTTATATTCAAGTGTTGGATTTGGTGGTGGGTCTACCTATCTTGCTCTTCTATTAATCTGGGATGTTCCTTACTTAATCTTTCCTGTAATTGCTCTCTTTTGTAATATTATTGTCGTATCAGGAAATTGTATTAACTATATTAAAGCTGGAAATATCAATCTTAAGATCCTTACCCCATACTTAATTTCATCTGTTCCACTTGCATTCATAGGTGGATCTTTATCTATAGATAAAGAAGTTTTTGAAATTTTACTTTTTGTCGTCTTGACACTAGCAGGAGCTCTACTTCTCATAAAATTTCAATCTTTTGATCAAAAAATTGAAGTTTATAAAAAGATACCAAAAATGTTATCACTATTAATTGGTGCATCTATTGGATTTGTGTCTGGTATAGTTGGAATTGGTGGTGGTATTTTTTTAAGCCCTATATTGTTATTAATTAGAGTGGACAAAGCAAAAAATATAGCAACAGCAGCATCATTGTTCATATTAATTAATTCTTTATCGGGACTTGCTGGTCAATTTACAAAAACATCAACAATAAAAGAGATTTATGATTATTGGCCGTTATTTCTATTTGTTTTATTAGGCGGTCAATTAGGAAACTTTTTGAATCTTAAAATTTTTCCTGCAAGAATATTAGCTCTAGTAACATCGGCACTTGTCATATTTGTTGCTATTCGAATGGGACTGAAGTTGTTTGCATAAAACAAGTATTAAATTATTATAGATAAAATATGAAAAATTTAGGGCTTTTAGGCCAACTATAGGAAAAAGCAAGTTATCTAAAAAAATTATTACTATATTAAATAATCACATTGATAAGTCTCAATTATCTAAAGAAAATAATTATAGCTCAAAACTGGCAAGTCAAATTAAAAATGAAATCAGGATACCTAAAACATTAGTTAATAAAAGTTTGTCTAAAGAGTTAATAAATAATATCAAAATTTATCTTGATAAGTCTGATGTAAAAAAAATTAAAGAAATTAGAATAATTAATCTATGGGTAGTTAGGCAATTAAAAAATGAATATAATCCTATCCATTATCATGAGGGACAATTGTCAGGAGTTGGCTATCTTAGAATCCCAAAAAATATGAATCAAAATAAACTTGTTAAAAATAAAAAGTTTAAAACTAATGGAACTATTGATTTTATTAATGGGCAAACACTTTTTGAGTAAAAGTATCTATAATTTAAACCCTAAATTAGGGGATCTATTGATTTTTCCAAATTATTTGATGCATACTGCATACCCATTTAACGTAGATGGTGAGAGAAGGTCTTTTTCTTTTAACGCTAAAATATTATTTAAGAAATAATTTACTAATCACTAAACTTAAGTAGTCTTTTTACTTCCTGCTTTTTTTACAAAATAAAGCCCAACTAAAACCGCTAATAGTGAAGTTAAAACTTTATCAGTAATTAATTCATCTAAAAATATATAACTTAATATAATTCCAAAAATAGGTATTAAATAAGAAACTTGAGACTGAAATATTAGTCCATTGTTCTTTAAAATTCTAAATCTAAGAAGCCATGCTAAACCTGTTGATACTAAACCAAGATAAACTACAGAAATACTTGACACTATTGAGGGTGTAGTTTCCCAAGGTTTTTCTATAAAAGAAACTAAGGGTATCAAAATTATTATAGCCCAGATTAATATTGAGCCTGTTACATTCTCATTTTTTTTATCACTGATTTTAAGAGTTAAAACTCCACCTATGACATAACAAGTTGACCCAAGTAAAATCATTAATGCAGAGAAAAAATTATTATCATTAATTAAAAAATTGTCTGAAAATAAATAAACTATTCCTGAAAAACCAATTAATATTCCAAATGTTTTAATAAAGTCAAATTTTTCATTTTTAGTAAAAAAATGTCCTAATACAGTTGAGCTTAATGGTGTAGTTGACATTAATATTGCTGCTAAGTTACTTTGAACCAATTTTACACCGTAGGCAATTAAAAAAAATGGTAGTACTAAATTTACAAATCCAATTATAGCAAACCAATACCAATCTTTTGAAAAAGCTTCTATTTTAATTTTTTTATAAAAACATAATAATAGTACCGGAATTGATCCAAAAAAAACTCTTAAGAAAGCAATTGTAATAGGACCAAAGGATTCTGTTGCAATTTTTATATTAAAAAAAGCTGAAGCCCATATTAAAGATAAAATTACTAATAAAGTATAGTCAATTAATTTAGGCTGTCTCATTCAATTATATCTTCAACTTTTCCATTTGTAATTTTTTGAATATTTTTAAAATTAATCTTAAAAACGCAGTTTGGATGTCCAGCTGCAGCAAACAGTTCATTAAACCTTTGTAAAGATTTATCTATAAAAATTTCTAGCTTATTTAAATGACCTACTGGTGAAACACCACCTATTGTATAGCCAGTTTGAGTTTTAACTTCTTCTGGAGAAGCCATAGAGATATCTTTTATTTTCTTAATTTTTTTTAATTTATTTAATGAACATCTCTTGTCACCTGCTACTAAACACAAGGTAAAATTATCCCCAGTTTTAAATAATAAGCTCTTAGCAATTGCACCCACATCACAACCTAAAGCTATTGCTGCATCTTTTGCTGTTCTGGCTGAATTCTCAAGTACGATAACTTCCAAAGATTGGTCAAAACCTTTAAGAAATTTTTCCACTCTTTTAACTGGTTCTTTGTCTAATAAGCTCATATTTCAACTAACAATTGATTGCTAATTTAGCAAATAATGTTGTAATTCATATGTAAAAAGCGCATAGGAGATATTTATTAATCAAGCAATATTATTTTAAAAAGATTTGTTAATAATGAGCTACAAAATTTAAAAAGGGAGAAACTATGACTGCTAGTAATGTATTAAAATTTATTAAAGATAAAGAAGTTGAATTTATTGATTTAAGATTTACTGACCCTAGAGGAAAACTTCAACATTTAACTATGGACCATACGATTGTTGACGAAGAAATGCTTAATGAGGGTGTATTTTTTGACGGTTCATCCATAGCTGGGTGGAAGGCTATCAACGAGTCAGATATGATTTTAAAACCTGATACATCAAGACTTGTTATGGATCCTTTTACTTCTCATAATACTTTAATACTTTTTTGTGACATTTTAGATGCAGTTAAAAAATCTCCTTACGAAAGAGACCCAAGAGGAACAGCGAAAAAAGCAGAAGAGTATTTAAAAAAATCTGGAGTTGGTGATAAAGCATTTTTTGGTCCAGAACCCGAATTTTTTGTTTTTGACGATGTTAGAATTAATAACGATCCAAATAATACTGGTTTTATAATAGACAGCAAAGAAGGTCCTTATAATTCTGGAACCATATATGCCAATGGAAATATGGGTCATAGACCTCCAGTTAAAGGTGGATATTTCCCAGTACCTCCAGTTGATAGTGAACAAGATATGAGAGGTGAATATTTAAAAAGTTTAAAAGAAGTAGGTGTTAAAGTTGAAAAACATCACCATGAAGTTGCTCCAAGTCAACATGAGCTAGGTATGGTTTTTGGAACTTTGGTTGAAACAGCAGATAATGTTCAGCTTTATAAATATGTAGTTCAAATGGTTTCTCATTCATTCGGAAAAACAGCAACGTTTATGCCTAAACCTGTTGCTGGTGACAATGGTTCTGGAATGCATATTCATCAATCAATTTGGAAAAATGATAAACCCGTTTTTTCTGGTGAAGCTTATGCTGGATTATCAGAGATAGCATTGCATTATATTGGTGGTATTTTAAAACATGCAAAAGCTATTAATGCTTTTTCAAACTCTACAACAAATAGTTATAAAAGATTAATACCAGGATTTGAAGCACCTGTACTGTTAGCTTACTCTGCAAGAAATAGATCTGCATCTTGTAGAATACCGATTAGTTTAAATAAAAATGGTGCTAGATGTGAGATAAGATTTCCTGATGCATCAGGAAACCCTTACTTAACTTTTGCTGCTATGCTTATGGCTGGTTTAGATGGTATTAAAAATAAAATTCATCCAGGTGAATCTTTTGATAAAGATCTTTATGACTTACCTCCTGAAGAGGTTAGAAATATCCCAACTGTTTGTGGCTCCCTAAGAGAAGCTATGGAAAGTTTAGATAAGGATAGAGATTTTTTAACTGAAGGCGGTGTATTTACTGATGATCAAATTGATGCTTACATTGCATTAAAATTTGAAGAGATACATAGATTTGAACATGCACCTCATCCTGTTGAGTTTGAAATGTATTACAGTAGCTAAAATTATTACTGTCTAGTAGTTGCGATTTTATCTTTGTTAATTCCCTTTTTAACAACATAATCCTGTGTGCCATTAGCACCAGTATTTACTTCCGTTCGAAGAAGTTCTGAAGAATTTTTTTTCTTTTAATGATTTTTCTAATGATTTAACAAGATTTTTAAATTCAAATTTATTCATACACATTAAATACCCTAGATATGCATAAATTGCAATACTGATATGCGTATTTGTTATATTAGACTTTAAAAGATTCTCCACAGCCACAACGCTCAGATTCATTAGGATTATTGAACACAAATGATGAAGAAAACTCCTCTTTTTTATAATCCATCTCAGTTCCGAGCAGATACATTACAGCTCCTGCATCAACAAATACTTTTACACCCTTATCTTCGATAATCTCATCTGTAGGATTAACTTCTTTAGCATATTCCATAACATATGACATTCCTGCACAACCACCAGATTTAACTGCAACCCTGACACCAATTGAGCTTGATTCAATTCCAGACATAATTTCTTTAATACGACTTGCAGCATTATCACTTAATTTAATTATTGGATTCATTATAAATTTAATTCCAATTTAGCTGCCTCTGACATCATTGACTTTTCCCAAGGTGGTTCAAAAACTAAATCAAGATCAACTTCTTTAATACCTTCCACTTGCATTGCGCTATCTTTAACCTCTTGAGGTAAGCTTTCAGCGACAGGACAATTGGGTGTAGTTAAAGTCATTATAATTTTAGCTTTATCCTCTTTTACCTTAACGTCATAAATCAAACCTAATTCATAAATATTAACCGGTATCTCAGGATCATAAATTTTTCTAATTTCAGCTATTACTTGTTCTCTTAAATCCATAATTTTATCTAGTTTTCAGTATTGATATCTTCTTGAGTTTTGTCAATTGCAGAAATTAAAGTGTGCCACGATAATGTTGCACATTTTACTCTCATTGGATATTGTTTTACTCCAGATAAGCACATTAACTTAGTTTTTTCATCTTCCTGTAAATTTTTTGATTTTAAATCGGGGTTTTCTTTAATCATACCCAAAAAATCATTTACAATTTCTTTGACTTGAGCTTCTTCTTTTCCCTTCATTAAATCAGTCATGATTGATGCTGATGCCATTGAAATTGCACAGCCACTTCCCTCAAATGAAACATCTTGTACTTTTTTGTCTTCATCCAATTTTAGAAATATATGAACATTATCACCACATAAAGGGTTATTACCTTTTGCATCTTTGTTAAAATTTTCTGTCTTTCTTAGATTGCGTGGATTTTTTCCATGTTCTAAAATAATTTCTTGATAAAGTTCTTTAATATTCATTATAAATTAAAAATTTTTTTACAGTTATTTATTGAGCTATTAAGTTGGTCTAGATCTTCCTTTGTATTATAAACACCCAATGAAGCACGTGCGCTTGCTGAAATTCCTAATTTATCATGTAAGATTTGACAGCAATGGTGTCCGGCTCTTATAGCAACACCATCTTCATCTAATATAGTGGCTATGTCGTGTGGATGTACGCCTTCAATTGTAAAAGATAAAACTGCAGCTCTATTTTTAGGATTACCTATTAACTTAACAGAATTGTTTCTTTTTAAGATTTCTTGTCCATATTCAATTAATTCTTGTTCATGTTTGATCATACTTTCTATTCCAACTTTTTCTAGAAACTTTATAGATTGATCAAAAGCGATAACTTGTGCTGTTGCCATTGTTCCTGCTTCATACTTGTTTGGTAAATCACCATAAGTAATACTGTCTTTTTTAACGTCATTAATCATACCGCCACCACCTTGATAAGGAGGTAATTGTTCTAACCATTTTTTTTTAGCATAAAGCACTCCAAGACCAGTTGGTCCATACATTTTATGACATGAAATAGCATAAAAATCACAGTCAATATCTTGCATATCTAACTTTAAATGTGGTGCACCCTGACAACCATCAACTAAAACTGCGATACCTTTTGAGTGAGCTAATTCTGTTATCTCTTTAACTGGCAAAACAGCTCCAGTCACATTAGATAAATGAGTAATAGCAATTAATTTTGTTTTTGAATTTATTTTTTTTTCAATACTTTCGAGTGTAATTTCGCCATCATCATTAATTTCTGCAAATTCAATCTTAATCCCTTTTGATTGTCTTAAAAAATGCCATGGCACATAATTAGAGTGATGCTCAAGTTCAGTTATAAGAATTTCGTCTCCATGTTCTAAATATTTTTGGCCAAAAGTATTAGCCACAAGGTTAATTGCTTCAGTGGCACCTTTAGTAAATACAATTTCATTTTTATCTTTAGCATTAATATATTTTTGAACAGAAGATCGTGTATTTTCATAAAGATTAGTTGCTGCCACAGCTAAGTAATGAACACTTCTGCCTGTATTTGAAAATTCATTAGTATAAAACTCGTTTACTCTATCAATTACTGATTGTGGTTTTTGAGATGAGTTAGCACTATCAAGATAAACAAGATCATTATTATGAATCTTGTTACTAAATATTGGAAATTCTTTTTTTATATCTGATATACTCATTCTATAATTCCTATCATATTTTTAATTAAATCTTTAATTTCTATATCTGTAATTTTTTCTACTGCATCAAGTAAAAATCCTTTAATTAATAATTCTTTTGATTGCTGATTACTCAAACCACGAGACATCAAGTAAAATATTGCATCTTCATCTAAATTACCAGATGTTGCTCCATGAGAACATTTTACATCATCAGCATAGATCTCAAGTTCTGGTTTTCCATCAAATTCAGTATTCTCACTTAATAATAGAGCTTTACTAAGTTGATACCCATTTGTTTTTTGGGCTTTTGAGTCTACATAAATTTTACCTTGATAAATACCTTTTGCATTTTCATTTAAAACACTTTTAATTAATTGATAGCTTTTTGTATTTTCAGCTAGATGATTAATATTAGTTTTGATTTCATGATGTTGTGAGTTTGTTAAATTTATTATTCCATTAATAAATGCTGAGCTGTACTCATCATTTAAATTACAATTAATTTCATTTTTTATAAATTTAGACCCAGTCGAAAAAATAAAGTTTTCTGAAATACTATTTTTTTCTAAATTAATATTATTATAAGAGTATTTAATATTAGAATTTTTTTTATGATCAATCTTATAATTTTTAAGAATAGCATCTTGTGCAATATCAAAATTTTGAGCTATATTTATAAAATTATTTTCAGAACTATCATCAAACAAATCTATAAGTTTCAAACTACTATTTTTTTCGAGAACAATGTCTGTTTTCAAATTGATCGCTGTTGATTTAAGTTCTTTGGTTGTAATATTGTATATAATTAATGGCTCATTCATTGAATAGTTCTCTTTAACCGTTACTCTGATATAACTGGCAATGAGAGCATTGTTCAATGAAACCAATGAATTAACTTCTTTAGAATTTTCATTTTGATTTAAATCTCTTGTTATCAAAACTTTAGTGTCATCTTCAGAGCTAAAATCAACTTTTGAAATTACTCCGTTAAGAAAAATTATCTTATTGTGTGCAAATTTATCAATAAAGGTAGCTTCATCAATCTCACTTGTTTCAAAGTCAGTATGGAAGCGTAAATTTTCAATATTAGAAGAAATTATCTGATTCAAATCTGAAAATTTCCAATCTTCCACTCTTTTATTTGGAAAACCATTCTCTACAAATTGATTAAGGTTTTCTTTTCTAGAATTTATACTTTTCTCTGAAAGTTTTAAACTTTCTATGACTTTATTAAAATCTACTTTTAGTTGTTCCATAATCTAACTTAAACTTTCGTATCCTTTTTTTTCAAGTTCTAATGCAAGTTCTGACCCACCCGATTTAACTATTTGTCCATTAATTAAAACATGCACAAAATCTGGTTTTATATATTCTAATAATCTTTGATAATGAGTAATAATTAAAAAAGAACTTTCTTTACTTCTTAATGCATTAACACCTTCTGAAACTATTTTTAAAGCATCAATATCAAGTCCAGAATCTGTTTCGTCTAGAATAGACAGCTTAGGATTTAATATAGACATTTGAAGTATTTCATTTTTTTTCTTTTCTCCACCAGAAAAACCTACGTTTAATTGTCTACTTAATATTTTTTCATCAAATTTTAATTCTCCTGCTTTTTGTTTAACTAATTTTAAGAATTCAATGGCATCTAATTCTTTTTCACCTTTAGCTTTTTTAATTGCATTTAGAGATGTTTTTAAGAATATATTGGTATTAACTCCTGGTATTTCCAATGGATATTGGAATGCTAAAAATATTCCTTTATGAGCTCTTTCTTCAATCTCTAAATCTAAAAGATTTTCATTAAAATACTTTACTTCACCAGTTACTGTGTAGCCTTTTTTTCCTGAAAGAACATTTGATAGAGTGCTTTTTCCAGATCCATTGGGACCCATAATTGCGTGTACTTCTCCTGGTTTAATTTCTAAATTTAACCCTTTTAAAATTTCTTTATTATCAATATTTGCTTTAAGATCTTTAATTGTTAACATTAACCAACACTCCCTTCTAAACTAATTCCTACTAACTTTTGAGCTTCAACAGCAAATTCCATTGGTAATTGTTGTAGAACCTCTTTGCAAAAACCATTAACAATTAAACTAACGGCTTCTTCTTGATTTAAACCTCTTTGATTACAATAGAACAATTGTTCTTCACTAATTTTTGATGTAGTTGCTTCATGTTCAATATTTGAGCTAGAATTTTTATTTTTTATGTATGGAACTGTATGTGCTCCACACTTGTTACCCATCAAAAGAGAATCGCATTGAGTAAAATTCCTTGCATTGTCAGCATTTTTTGCAATATCTACCAACCCTCTATAGGTATTATCTGCAAAACCAGCTGAAATACCTTTTGATATTATTTTGCTTTTTGTATTTTTACCCAAATGAATCATTTTAGTACCTGTGTCTGCTTTTTGATGATTATTTGTTATTGCTATTGAATAAAATTCTCCAACAGAATTATCGCCCATCAATATGCAGCTTGGATATTTCCATGTAATTGCAGATCCTGTTTCAACTTGTGTCCAAGATATTTTTGAATTTTTTCCCTTACACAAACCTCTTTTAGTTACAAAATTATAAATACCTCCTACACCATCTTTATCTCCAGGGTACCAATTTTGTACAGTTGAGTATTTTATTTCAGCATCATCTAGCGCAACTAACTCTACATTAGCAGCATGCAATTGATTTTCATCTCTCATTGGCGCAGTACACCCTTCTAAATAACTTACATAACTTCCTTTATCAGCAATGATCAAAGTTCTTTCAAATTGACCTGTTTCTGTAGCATTAATTCTAAAATAAGTAGAGAGTTCCATCGGACATCTTACACCTTCAGGAATATAAACGAATGACCCATCAGTAAAGACTGCTGAGTTAAGTGTTGCAAAGTAATGATCTGATAATGGAATTACAGAACCTAAGTATTTTTTTACTAATTCAGGGTGTTCTCGTATCGCTTCTGACATAGAGCAAAAAATAATTCCTTTTTTATTTAACTCACCTTTGAATGTTGTTGCAACAGAAACAGAATCAAATACAGCATCAACTGCAATTCCATTAAGTCTTGCTTGTTCTTGCAGGGGTATTCCAAGTTTGCTGTAAGTCTCTAGTAATTTTGGATCTAATTCGTCTAAACTTTTTGGCTTATCGTCCATACTTTTTGGTGCTGAATAATAATAAAGATCTTGATAATCTATTTTAGGATATTTAGGTTTTTGCCAATTTGGTTCTTTTAATTGTTTTAGTCTTTCAAATGCTTTTAGTCTCCAATCAAGCATCCATTGTGGTTCTTTTTTAATATTCGAGATAAACTTAATTACCTCTTCATTTAAACCTTTAGGAGCTCGAGTGTTTTCAATATCTGTTGAAAAACCATATTTATAGTCTTTTAATTTTTCTATTTCCTTTTCTCTTGCGTCCATTTTAATTTCTACTTTCTGAAGAATTGTTAATAAGATCTTTTAAGTTTTTTTTTTCAAAAAAATTATTGATATGTATCTCAAGTTCATCCCACAAATTATGAGTAATGCACTTTGTTGTCTTGCTGTTACATCCTTTTTTAGATTTTTTTTACATTGAACAGTTTTAACTTCTTCATCTACAGCACTAAGTATATTTGCTAATTTAATTTCTTCTGGTTCTTTGTTTAAGATATAACCACCATTAGTTCCTCTAATGCTTTTCACAATATTGTATTTTTTTAATTTAGAAAAAATTTGTTCTAAAAAATCTAAGGAAATTCCTTGTCTTAACGATATATCTCTTAAAGATACTGGATTAACGCTATTAAACTTAGCGAGATCAGCTAATGCCATTACTGCATATCTACCTTTTGATGTTAATTTCATTTTACCCTTATTTAAGAAGGCTTTTTATACAATCTTGACTAAATTAGTCAAGTATACAATATGTAAAAAAGATAACATATTGTCGCTTAGTTATGATAAGTGTATTTTTTTTTGAGAATAATAATCAATATCATTTATGGATAATAAAATAGTAGAAGTTTTTATACCTGGACCTGCCGGAAGAATGGAAGCCAAGTATTATAAAAGTGAAAAAATTACATCACCAATAGCACTAGTATTGCAACCTCATCCTCAATATGGAGGAACAATGAATAATAAAGTTGTAGTTGATACATTTCATACTTTTATGGAAAATGGATTTTCTGTATGCAGGGTGAACTTTAGAGGTGTCGGAAAAAGTGATGGTGAATTTGATAATGGTCAAGGAGAACTTGCTGATGCAGCTGCAGCCCTAGATTGGTTAGAACGTGAAAATTTTGACAATTCACAATGTTGGGTTTCAGGATTTTCTTTTGGATCACTAATAGCAATGCAATTATTAATGAGAAGACCAGAAATAAATAGATTTATCGCAATATCACCACAGCCAAACGTATATGACTTTTCATTTTTATCTCCATGCCCTACTTCAGGTTTAATGATTTATGGTAAAAAAGATGAGTTGGTTCCCTTGGAACATATTACTGATTTAGATAAAAGATTAAGCGCACAAAAAGGTATTAAAGTTAACTTTCAAGCTATAAATGATGCTAATCATTTTTTTACTAAAACAGAAGATGTATTGGTAAAAAGCTTAGATAAATATATCAAAAAAGAATCTGCTTTATTTTAGTCTTAATAGTTTTTAACTAAAACTCCACCTATTGAAGGTTTTAGAACACCCGTAGTGTTAGGGAATGAAATTTCTTTTTTAAGTACAGATCTAATAGCAAGATAGGCAAAAGCCTGAGACTCGATAAAATCTCCATCAATTTTATAATCATCAATTATTTTTAAAGAGATATTTTTTGGCAGTCTTTTTTTTATACTTTTCATTAAAGAAAGGTTTTTTCTTCCACCACCACAAACTATTATTAATAATTTTTCATTTTCTTTAATTTTTATTGACTTTAAAATTGATTGATAAATTATTATTGCAGTAAAATCTACTAATGTAGATAAGCCATCCTCATATGAGAGACCTTTCACAAAACTTAAATCAAAATCCTTTATATCAAATGAAAGTTTTTTTTGATTACTTATATTATCAAAATTATCAATTGCTTGATTTAGAATAACTTCACTTGTTTTTCCAGTTTTTGAAGCTTTTCCATTTTCATCATATTTCATTTGTGTGTGTCTTCTAACCCACTCGTCTAAGAGACAATTACCTGGACCAACATCAAAGCTTATTAAGTCTTCATTATTTTTTGAGACAACAAGGGTAATATTTGCAATACCTCCTACGTTTAAAACACAAGCAGGTTTCTCAATTTGATTCTGGTTTACAAGTAAGTTATGAAAGATTGGGGCTAATGGTGCGCCTTGACCCCCATTAAGAACGTCATTTTCTCTAAAGTTGTAAACTACGTCTTTTTTTAAAAGACTTGATAGTAAATTACCGTCTCCAATTTGTTTTGATATTTTTTCCTGAGCATTATGAAAAATTGTTTGACCATGGAAACCAACTAAATCTACATCTATTCCAGAGCTCTTTATAGTTTCTTTACTAATTTTGGCGTGAAATAATGTGATTTTTCTCTCAAGCTCTTTAATTTGATAAGAATTAGTAGTGATATCTTTTATTGAATTTATTTTATCCCTTAGATTTAGTAAGTCTGAATAAATTACCTCATCATATTCAAAATATTTGCTAAATATAGGTTCATAGTTATTTTCACCGTCAGACTTAATAACTGATGCATCAACACCGTCCATAGATGTTCCGCTCATTAACCCTAAAGAAGTATAAAATTTTTCCATTCTTATTTTTTAAGTAAATATTGTATATTCTAGATAGCATATTTATGAATAAATTTTTAAAAGAATTTAAAGATCGAGGTTTCTTTTACCAGTGTACTGGAGAAGAAAATCTGTCTCAACTATTAGATAAAGAAAAAATCAGAGCTTACATAGGTTTTGATTGTACGGCTGAAAGTCTTCATGTTGGAAGCTTGCTCCAAATTATGTGTCTTAGATTGTTACAAAAACACGGTCACCAACCAATAGTTTTATTGGGAGGGGGTACTACTAGAATAGGTGATCCATCTGGTAAAGATAAAACTAGAACAATTTTATCTGAAGAAGAGATTGAAAAGAATATAAATAATATTGAAAAAATTCTAAAAAATTTTTTAGATGATAAAGACCCAAAAACAAAACCTATATTTGTTAATAATTATACTTGGCTTAAAAATTTAAATTATATTTCTTTTCTAAGAGATGTGGGGAAACATTTTACAATCAATAAAATGTTAAGTTTTGATAGTGTTAAAATTAGATTAGAAAGAGAACAGTCATTAAGCTATATGGAATTTAATTATATGATTTTGCAAGCTTATGATTTTTTAGAATTGAATAAAAAAGAAAATTGTATGCTTCAAATTGGTGGCTCAGATCAATGGGGTAATATTGTTAATGGAGTTGATCTTATAAAAAGATATTCAAGTAATCATGTTTATGGTTTAACAACACCTCTCATTACACTATCATCAGGTGCAAAGATGGGCAAAACTGAATCTGGTGCTGTTTGGTTAGATAAAAAATTTCTTTCAGCATATAACTACTGGCAATTTTGGAGAAATGTTGATGATCGAGATGTATTGAAGTTTTTAAAAATTTTTACAGATATTAATGTTGATGAAATTGAAATAATTAAAAATGATAATATTAATGAACTAAAAATTTTACTTGCAAATAAAGCTACATCTATGTTGCATGGTGAAGATGAAGCAAGTAAATGTCAAGAAACAGCAAAACAAACATTTTCTGAAAATTCATTGGGTGATAACCTGCCAACAATTCAAATTAACAAGCAAATGTTAAACAATAAAATGAGTATTCTAGATTTAGTAATTTTATCTAAGTTGGAAAACTCGAAAAGTGAAATTCGGAGATTAATTAAAGGAAATGGAATTAAAGTAAATAGTCAGGCTATTTCTGATGAAAAGTTTTTAATTACTGAAGATTTATTTAAAGACAGTTTAATTAAACTTTCTCTTGGTAAAAAAAAACATATTAAAGTTGAATTTATTTAGTTCTTTTTAATTTTTTCTAATGTTCTTGTTATAAATCTAGGTGTTAAAGTTTTAATTGGATTAACCGTTGTAGATAAGTTCTTTGGAGGTCCTTTTATTTTAAAACTTACCCCAAAAACACCTTCACCCGTTTTATCACCTACCAATATTTTACCTAATAATGGAATTGAAGCTATAGATCTATTTATAGTTGTTGCAGGAACTAATGTTCCTCTCAAGCTAACCAATTTTTTAGATGAAATATAACCATCCATTAATATAGAAATAGCGGGACCAATTGCATACATTTCTTCAATGGTAGTGAGACCTTTTTGACTTGAATATTTCATTTCAAAATCAGTAAATCTTATTCCCTCACCCGTTAAAAGATCTGCAATTCCTTTAAGCGATGCTAGGCTTAAAAGTTTAGCAAAAACAGGTACTTCTTTAACTTTAAAATTATCAATAACTAATACAGAGTCTGACACACCATCTTTTTTTATAGAATAAAAATCCATATAACCTTCTTCAAATCCTTTTATGAAATTATACCTTTTAATCAAAGGCTTTGGGTAGTTTGAAACAAACTTTGTAATAGTTTCTTTTTGCCTATTAGTTTCAATGGATAAATTCATCTTTTTATTATTAGAAAAAGTAGACTCTAGATTTAATTTATCTAATTTATTTTCTTTAAAGGTAAAGTTTCCAGATAAGTTTTTTGTGTAATCATTTTTGTTTATATAAGCTGTGTCTATTTTAATATCAAATCTAGAATTAAAATTTTCAAAAATTGTAGAACTTTCATCATCATCCATACTATTATTAATCAACTGAGTTGCATCAAAACTTTTACCTTTTATAGAAAAATTAGATTTGTTTTTCTTTAATTCTATTTTGTTAAGAAGGTCATTCTTATTTCTATAATCAAGCTTAACATGACCTAAATCTTTAATCTTAAAATTTTCGCTTAATAATAAATCTTTAATTGAAATTTGATTATTTTTTTCTGTTATAGAAATATTTTTGAATATTAATTCTTTATTTTTATTGTAAATACCTTTTAATAAAATTTCTGAACTATCATCTTTTTTCTTCTTATAATCTAAAAAATTTATTATTAATGGATTTTTTTTAATATTAAGCTTTGTATCAAAAGTTATTTTTCCATCATCATTAATAATACTATAAGATAATTGTTCAAGCTCATCTCCAATGTAGGTACCTCCTTCTCCTTTAATATCTAATATATTTTTTATCAATTTAATTTTAACCTTATGATCTTCAAATTTAACTTGTTCTGTATAATTGGGTAAAAAAGCTTTTAAATTAAGAGGATTTTTAACTATTTCAAAATTTTCTAGGTTAATGTTGGTCTCAAGCTTTAAATCATTTAATTTTAAATTTTTATTTAAGTTAAAAGAAAAGGTATTTATAGAGTTGAAGTTAATTTTTTCTATCTCAATAGTGCTCAGTAAATCTCCAAGTATAGGTTCTAATTTACTTATATCAAAATTTTGCTGATCATTTGCCACTTTTCCATCAATGAAAAAAATATCTTTCTTTTTTTCAATTTTGATTAGGGGTGATTTCAATTTTACACTATTAAGATTTGTTTCTATTTTTCTTAATGTTAATTGATTTTTACTTATATTAAATGAAAGGTTTAAATTATCAATTTTCACCTGGTTAAAAATATTAAATTTTGCTTTTTTAATAGCCCCATTAATTTGATAATTGTTTTTTATTTCTCCATCTAAATCAAACGTAAGATTTATATTTGCAAAAATTAATCCCTCTTTAGTTATGTTGTCTAAAACAAAAAGTTGTGGTGACCCTTCGACTGCTCTTATTAATGAAATTAGATCTTTAATTTGAATTTCTTTTGTGGAAATTTTTAAATCATCAATAGAAAATTGATTATTTATAAAAGATTTTAATGATATATTGCTAGTAACATCACTTAAATCTAGACTTTTATCTTTAAATAATATTTTGGGGTTTTTTGCTAAAATATTAATACTGAAATTTAGTGGTTTTAATAAATAATTGACCTCATTTAATGAAAGATTAATATTTTTATTAATTTTTGAAACATTTTTTTTTATTTTATTATTAAATTTTTCAGTCTTTATTCCATATGTACTTAAGTAAATAACAATGACTGCAACAGTTATTGTTAGTATTATAAGAATTTTAATTATTCTTTTCATTATTTCACTTTATACAATGAACTTTCTAAGAAATCATCAATCTCACCATCTAAGATTTTATCTGGATTTGAGCTTTCAAAGTTAGTTCTGTTATCTTTTACCATTCTGTATGGATGAAGTACATAAGATCTAATTTGATGACCCCAACCAATTTCTGACTTAGAGGACTCGATCGTTTGGCTTTCTTTTTCTTTTTTCTTTAATTCAAAATCATATAGTCTTGCCTTCAGCATATTCATGCAGGTGTCTTTATTTTTATGCTGTGATCTTTCATTTTGACATTGAACAACAATTTTAGAAGGTAAATGAGTAATTCTTACTGCACTGTCAGTGGTATTTACATGCTGTCCTCCTGCTCCACTTGATCTGTAGGTGTCAATTCGTAAATCTTTTTCATTTATCTCAATTTCAATATTTTCGTCTACTACTGGATAAATCCAAATACTAGCAAAACTAGTATGCCGTCTAGCTCCAGAGTCAAAAGGAGATATTCTAACCAATCTATGAATTCCTGACTCGGCTTTTAACCATCCATAAACATAATCACCCTCAATTTTAATAGTTGATGATTTTATGCCAGCTTCATCTCCTTTATGTTCACTAATTAATTCTGATTTAAAATTTTTAATATCTGACCATTTTAGATACATTCTTCTTAGCATTTCTGCCCAATCCTGGCTCTCTGTTCCACCAGCACCAGCATGAATTTCTATATAACAATCCAAACTGTCAGTTTCATTTGATAAAAAACATTTAGTTTCATTTTTTTTAGCTAATTTTTTGAGATTTTTTATGTTCTCTAGAACTTCATTTACGACAGACTGATTTTTTTCTTCTAAAGCAAGATCATTCAATTCATCTAGATCAATTATTGATTTGGATGAATTTTCATATGAATTTATCAATTCTTCATATAATTTTTTTTCTTTAATAACTTTTTGTGAATTTGATTTATCTTGCCAGAAATTAGATTCTAGTATTTTTTGGTTATTCTTTTGTAATTTTTTATGAATACTATTTGTTTCAAAGGTACTCCTTAACTCTTTGATTAATTTTCTCTATTTCAGATTTGTAATTTAAATATTCATTATCCATTAATAGAACCTTAATATATTATTATTTTTTAATCTATTATTAATATCTTGATTCAATAAACTTTCCACTTTTGCATCTTTATAGGCTTCAATGATTGTTCTTCTTGTTCCAATTTCAGCTTTTTTTCCTGTAACAGGATCAATAACTTTCATTAAAATATTTTTTGCAACTTTAAATGGTCTTGCATCTTCTTTTTTTACAGCTTTTTTAACAAAGCTTTTAAAAATTGGTAATGCTGTTTTTGCACCTGTTTCATTTCTTCCAAGTGACTTTGGATTATCTGAACCCACATAAACTCCTATTGTCAATTTTGAGGTAAAGCCAACAAACCAAGTATCTGTATTTCCATTCGTTGTTCCAGTTTTACCAGCTAAGTCTAAATTTAAATCTTTTAAATTTTTTCCTGTTCCATTTTGAACAGTTCCCTCTAATATCGAGGTCATTTGATATGCCGTTTCTGGAGAAAATATTTGCTCAAACTTGTCTTCTATATTTGGATAATTGTCACTTAAGTGAGATATTTGATCACAATTTATACACTCTCTCATTTCATTATTAAATATTGTATTACCTTCACTATCTTGAATTCTATCAATCATTATTGGTTTAACTAGTTTTCCTCCATTAACAAATGAAGAGTATGCGGATGTTAATTTTAACAACGTTGTCTCAGCAGAACCTAATGAAATTGATAAAAGCTCACTAGGATTTTCATATATTCCAAGTTTTTTTGAAAAATTAATAATTTTTTTAATTCCAAGATCTTGTGCAATTCTAACTGTCATCAAGTTTCTAGATTTTTCTAATCCCATTCTCAGTGTTGATGGTCCATAAAATTTTTTTCCATAGTTTTCTGGTTTCCACATTTTTAAATCAGTTCCTTGCTCTAAAACTAATGGTGCATCTAAAATTAAAGTTGATGGTGTGTATCCATTCTCAAGAGCTAAAGCATAAATAAAAGGTTTAAAAGCAGAACCTGGTTGTCTTAGTGCCTGCGTTGCTCTGTTAAATTCACTTTTTTTAAAACTAAATCCACCACTTAAAGCTAACACCCTTCCAGTAAACGGATCCATAACAACGATACCACCATTAACCACTGGCAACTGTCTTAAGGCAAATATGTTTTTGTTAATATTTTCAACATAAATAACATCTCCAATTTTTAATATTTCTTTAAAATCTTTTTTGATCCATGAGATATTTTCATATTTAATAATTCCTTTTTTTTCATATTCTGTTTCAATTTCTATTGAAAATTTATCTATCTTGTTAACTATTGCTAAGTCCCAGTTAATTGATTTTTCTAACTTAAATTTATCTATTTTTTTATTCCATTTTTCTAATTTTTTGATATTAGTCAATGCTCCACGCCAACCTTTTCTTTTATCATATTCAATGAGACCCTGCCTCAATGACTCTGTAGCGATTTTTTGTAAATGAAGATTAATAGGTGTGCTTATATTTAATCCTTGCTTATAAACTTTATCAAATCCTAACTTTTCAACAACATCTTTTCTAATATCTTCAACATAATAACTTGTGTCTTTTGTAAAAACTTTTTTTCTTTTTTTTAGTATAATTTTTTTTGACAAAAGCTCTTCTTGATTTTTTTTATTTATATAATTATTTTCAAATAAATTATTTATAACTAAATCTCTTCTAAATTTTGCAAGTTCAATATTTTTATAAGGATTATATCTACTTGGGGCCTTTGGTAGAGCCGCTAATAAAGCTGCCTCTTCATAATTTAATTCACTAATTGATTTGTCAAAATATTCTAAGCTGGCTGATGCAACACCATAAGTACCTTCACCAAGATATATTTGATTTAAGTATAGTTCTAATATTCTTTCTTTTGAAAGAGCCCTTTCTATTCTAAAAGCAAGAATTGCCTCTTTAATTTTTCTATTTAAACTTACTTCATTTGTTAATAAAAAATTTTTTGCTACTTGTTGGGTTATAGTTGATGCACCCTCTAGTCTTCTTGATGCAATTACATTGGAAATATTATTAATTATTGCTCTTAATACTCCTTTTGCATCTACACCAGGGTGTGAATAGAAATTTTTATCTTCTGCAGATAAGAAAGAGTTAATCACTTTTTCTGATATTGATTTATAGGGTACAAATATTCGTTTTTCTGATGAAAAATCATTCACTAGCTCGCCGTCACCTGAATAAACTTTACTAGAAACTGATGGTTTATAGTTTTTAAGGAATTTATAATCTGGTAAATTATTAGAAAAAGCCCACAAAACAGCTAATATTGAAAATGCAGATAATAGACCAATACTTAAAACTAATATAAATATATTTTTAATTATTCGATGCATTTTAGTTTAATATATATAAGAATTTGGTAATGTTAAGGCACCAGAATTCAAACTAAATTTAAAATTATTTAAATATAAAATGAAACAATTAATCAAAAATATATGGAAAAAAATTTATACATTGATGCTTCGCATCCAAATGAAACAAGGGTTGTACTTAAGTCAGGTGAAAGCATTGAAGACTACGAGTACGAAGGCTTAAAAAACAATTTAATCAAAAATAATATATACCTTGGTAAAGTAAGCCGTGTAGAGCCATCTTTACAGGCTGCATTTATTGATTTTGGTAGAGATAGACATGGCTTCTTATCTTTTAATGATATTCAATCAGACTATTATCAAATACCTCAGAGTGATTTAGCAAAAATAAAGGAAGAAGAAGAAAGAGCCAGAGAAGAACTTCTAAGAGAAAGTGAACTGGAAGAACAAAAAAATATTAACGAAGGCAATCTTGATATTAACGATCCAGTTGAAGTAAAACCTGAATCTGAATTAGAGAATGATAATCAGATAACAGGAGAGAGTGATGCTCTAGTTACAGACGGTGCTCAAGTTGATGAAAACAAAGAACAATCTTCACCTGTATCATTTGGTAAAAGATCTGAAGTAAGATTTAGATCTAAAAGATATAAGATTCAAGAGGTTATAAAACCTAATCAGGTAATTTTAATACAAGTATTAAAAGATGAAAGAGGGCAAAAAGGTGCAGCACTAAGTACTTTTATTTCTATAGCGGGTAAATATATTGTCCTAATGCCAAATACACCGAAAGGTGGCGGCATATCTCGTAAAATTTTTAACCCAGGTGAAAGAAAAAAAATTAGAACTATCTTAAACGATATAACCATTCCAAAAGAAATGGGACTTATTGTAAGAACTGCAGGGTCAAACAAAACAAAAAATGATATAGATCATGATCTTCAAACTTTGATTAAAACCTGGAATGAAATTAAAGATAATGCATTAAACTCTATAGCTCCATCATTAATCCATCAAGAAAGTGACATTATAAAAAGAACTTTGAGAGATATGTATGATGAAGACACAAACAGTATCATCATTGAAGGTAATGAAGGTTACAAAAAAGCACAAAACTTTATGAAGTTAATGATGCCCTCTCATGTAAAAAAAATAAAAAAATATAGAGAAAAAGTTCCTTTATTTTTCAAAGAGAACATTGAAGAAAAATTAAATCAAATTTATGATTCAGAAATAAAACTAAAATCAGGTGGTTACCTAGTTATAAATCCAACTGAAGCATTAGTTTCAATTGATATAAACTCAGGTAGCTCTATTAAACAAAAAAATGTTGAGAGCACCGCTTTAGACACTAATCTTGAGGCAGCAGAAGAGATATCTCGACAAATAAAAATAAGAGACTTGTCTGGTCTAATTATTATTGATTTTATTGATATGTTAAGTTTTGGTAATAGAAGATTGGTTGAGAGAAAACTTAAAGAGCAATGCAGAACTGATAGGGCAAGAATTCAAATAGGAAGAATTAGCACATTTGGACTTTTGGAGATGTCCAGACAAAGATTAAGAGAAAGTGCTGTAAAATGGAAAGTTACTCTTACCGATGAGTCTTTTGCCATGAAAATTCTTAAATTGGTTGAGGTTAAAGCTGTTTTAACAAAAGCAAAGTTTGTAGAACTTAAGATTTGTGAAAAGATATCAGACTTTATGAAAGAAAATTTCATTGAAGATTTAAAGTATTTTGAGGAAAAAAACTTAATCAAGATAGATATAATTGCAGATAATACCCTTATTATTCCTGAATATATAATTGACCTTCAAAACAGAACTAAAAAAACTATAGAGACAGTTCAGCATATAGAAAAGTTAAAAAATCTAGAAGAGCAAAAAAAAGAGTTTAAATCTTTTGAAATTCCAATAAAAAAAAAGCCTTATAAAAAAAAACCTTTTTTTAAAAAGAAATTTTTCAAAAAACCAGCGGCTTAAATAATTCCAGTCTTTGGAGAAGATGCACTTCCGTATATAGATTTTTCTATACGACCAGCTAAATAAGATTGTCTTCCTGCAATTACTCCATTTTTAAATGCTAAAGCCATTTGAAATGGTTTTTTAGCTTTAGCGATTGCAGTATTAGCCAATACTCCATCACAGCCTAATTCCATAGCAATAGCTGCATCAGATGCTTGTCCTAACCCAGCATCGATTATCAAAGGGAGCTTTGTTTGGCTTCTTATAATTTTTATATTTGTTGTATTTTGAATTCCAAGTCCAGAGCCTATAGGTGCTGCTAGAGGCATAATTGCACAAGCTCCAACATTTTCTAATCTTTTAGCAATCAAAGGATCATCATTGCAGTAAACCATTACTCTAAATCCTTCTTTCGTTAAAACCTCTGTAGATTTCAATGTTTCAATCATATCTGGAAATAGATTTTTTTTATCTCCTAGGACCTCAAGTTTTACCAGTTTCCATCCACCAATTTCTCTTGCTAAACGCAAAGTTCTAAGAGCTTCTTCAGAATTAAAACAGCCAGCAGTATTTGGTAAATAGGTAATTTTTTTTGGATCTATATAGTCCATCAATAAAGGTTTTTTTTTATCAGAAATATTTACCCTTCTCACTGCAACAGTGACAATTTCCGCTCCAGATAATTTAATAGCTTTTGCACATTCTGCCATGTTTTTATATTTTCCAGTTCCAACTATTAATCTGGAATTAAATTTTTTTTTATCAACTATTAATTTATCGTTAATCAATTTTACCCACCTCCAATAAAATGAACAATTTCTATTTTGTCATTATTTTTTAGTTTTATTATTTTTAAATTATTTTTATCTATTATTTCTTGATTTAATTCAATTGCTACTTTTTTAAGAGGAATTTTTAGTTCTTTTAAAAAAATTGAGAGGCTTAAATTTTCATTTATTGTTGAAAATTTACCATTTATCTTAATTTTTATTTTTTTTATTTTTTTCATAATGTATAAGAGTCTGATGAATAATAATATTATAATTATTAATGGTCCTAATCTTAATCTATTAGGTGAAAGAGAACAATCACAATATGGATCAATAACTTTCGAAAAATTAAAAGAAAACTGTTTAAATAAAGCTAAAGATTTAAATATTAATTTAGAGTTTTCTCAGTCAAATATAGAGGGTGAAATAGTTACAACCATACAAGAAGCTAAAAATAAGTTTGATGGTATAATTATTAATGCTGCTGGTTTTACTCACACATCCGTTGCTATCAGGGATGCTTTAGATATTTATAAAAAACCAATTATTGAACTTCACATATCGAATATATATAAAAGAGAGGAATTTAGACACAAATCTTTAATCAGTGATATTGCTACAGGTGGAATTTTTGGTTTAGGTGATAATGGTTATATTTTAGCCATAATTGCAATGCAAAACATGCTACAGAAATGAAAATAGATAAAAATATTATCAAAGAATTAACTGACTACTTAGATGAGTTCAATTTAACTGAGATTGAATACACAGACAAAGATACTAAAATCAAAGTATCAAAATCAAACCCAAACAGCTCAAATCAAGCTGTAAGCGTTGCTGCCTCAACACCACTCCTTGATGCCGTTAAACCTACTATTATATCTGGGACTGAAGTTAAGTCTCCTATTATTGGTACTGCTTATCTTGCAGCAGAACCCGGAGCTAAAAAATTTGCCGAAGTTGGTAAAAAAATAAAAAAAGGTGAAACGGTTATGATAGTTGAAGCTATGAAAACTATGAATCATGTTCCATCAACAGCAGATGGAATTATAAAAGAAATCTGTGTCGAAGATGGTCAACCTGTTGAATATGGCCAAACTATTATCATCGTTGAGTAATGTTTAAAAAAATTCTAATTGCAAACCGTGGGGAAATTGCAGTCAGAGTTATAAGGGCGTGCAAAGAATGGGGAATAGCAACTGTTGCTGTTCATTCAGATGTAGATAGAGATAGTATGCACGTTAGACTAGCCGATGAAAGTGTTTGCATTGGTTCGCACCAACCAGCAAATAGTTATTTAAATATTCCAGCTTTGATGTCAGCAATAGAACTGACAAAAGCAGAGGCTGTTCATCCTGGTTACGGTTTTTTATCTGAGAATGCAACTTTTGCTAAAGTCCTAGAAGAAAACAATATTAAATTCATTGGTGCTTCTTCAAAACTCATAGAAATGATGGGAGATAAAATCCAAGCAAAAAGAGTTGCAAAACAACATGGGCTTCCAGTAATTGAAGGTTCTGAGGGTGGTGTAACTGATATAAAACAAGCAAAAGAGTTATGCAAAAAGATTGGTTTTCCTGTTTTAATTAAAGCTTCTGGAGGTGGGGGTGGAAAAGGAATGAAGATTGTTAATAAGGAAGAGGAGTTTGAAACATCTTTTTCAACAGCTAAATCTGAAGCTCAAAAATACTTTGGAAATGATGAAGTTTATATTGAAAAATTTTTTCAGAACCCCAGACATATTGAAGTGCAAGTTTTGTCGGGTAAAAATAGAACTGTTCATCTTCATGAAAGAGATTGCTCAGTTCAAAGAAGGCATCAAAAATTAATAGAAGAAACTCCTAGCCCAGTCTTAACTGATGAAATCAGAAAAGATCTTTTTGAAAGAACAGTAAACATGGTTAGCAAAATTGGCTATGAAGGTGCTGGAACTGTAGAGTTTATATATGAAGATGGTAAATTTTATTTTCTTGAAATGAATACTCGTGTTCAAGTAGAGCACCCAGTAACTGAAATGGTAACCGGAATTGATATTATTAAAGAGCAAATTTGGATAGCATATACTGGTGAAACAGCCTTAAAGCAAAGTGACATTAATCCTAGAGGACATGCAATAGAATGTAGAATTAATGCAGAAGATGCTAGTAAAAACTTTCAACCATCCCCTGGAACGATAGGTATGTGTCACCAACCATCTGGTTTTAGAACTAGAGTTGATGGTGCAATTTTTCAAGGTTATAAAGTTACCCCATATTACGATAGTATGATCTGTAAAGTAATAACTCAGGGAAGAAATAGAACTGAAGCAATACAAAGAATGAATCGATCTTTAGATGAATTTGTTATTGAAGGAATAACTACAACGATACCTCTTCATAAAATTCTACTAAACCATAAAAAATTCATTGAGTCAGACTTTAATGTTGGCTGGCTAGATAATGAAAAAGTAATCTAGTAACATCTTGTTAACCAAATGTCATATACTGCGTGATCAAAAGGGTTTACAGCAGGACTGGATGAAAAGGTCCATCCATTAAAAATAAAAACTTCATTATTATCTTTATTCGTCATATCTTTAACTTGAATATAAGCGGTTATTTCTGGGTTGTCGTCAAATTCTGAGTTTTTACATTTGAGGCTTTTTATTAATAAACCTTTAAATTTAAGTTCTTTACCTATCTCTAATTTCAAAAGGTCAGTCTTTGAGCTCACCTTATCCAAAACCTTAATTTCAACAAAACTTCCCTCATTAGCAATTAAGGGTAGCGACTGGCTTATTAAAAAAAAATAAATTAAAAAAAATAAAAAATTAACTTTTCCAGATTGTATATTTTTTTTTGATTGGATCATTATTTTTATTTGGATGATAGGCATTTTCAGTGCCTGTTTGATTGGATTGATGTGGTTTTTGCCAATCATACTTATTCAATTCGTGATTGTTTTCAATTCTATTATTAGTGAAGTGCATCCAAGAATACCATTCAGTAGGTATTTTTGAAGCATCAATTTCATCATTATAAATTACCCATCTTTTTCCAGATTTACTTTCGTAATATTTATTGCCACTAGAATCTTTTCCAGCAAGTTTTCCATAAAAAATAGTTTTTAATTTTGTGCCCAATGTTTCTTGGTTCCACCAAATGAAAATTTTTTTAAAAAATGTCAACATATTATTTAATTAATTCTTCAATCTTAAATTGTATTATTTAAATTAGACTAAAGTAGGGATTTGTATATAAATTAATTATCTTACGATTCAAAATAAAAAATTAATTAAAGGAAAAATGGCAAAATATTTAGTAGAAACTTATTATACTTGTAGCTTTAAAGTTAATCATTATTTAGATGATATTAATGAAACAGAATTAGCAAACCTTGAAAAGCGCGATGATGGGAAATTTGAAGTTTTAGATGTTAAGCTTGATACAAGAAAAACAAAAAGTTTAGATCCAAATAATAAAGTAATTGAGCCTAAAAAATTAGATATTATTACTGAACAAAGCCAACCAAAAATTGTTTCGAAAGAAAATAATACCACTTTTGTTAAACAAATTAACGAAGGTGTGGGTAAAAGATTTAGTATGCCCGATAGAAGAAAAGGTTATATCCAAAAAGCGACAATTGGTGACCATAAAGTTTATCTCCACACCGGAGAATATGAAGATGGTAAAATTGGTGAAATTTTCATAGACACAAGTAAAGAAGGTGAACTGGTAAAAGCTTTGATGAATAATTTTGCAATAGCAATATCACTTGGACTTCAATATGGTGTTCCTTTAGATGAGTTTATTAGCGCTTATGTTGATACTAAATTTGAACCGTCTGGAAAAGTTCATGGTAATGACAGAATAATGAGTGCCTCATCAATACTTGATTATATTTTTAGAGAACTTGCTATTTCATACCAAAATAGAGAAGATCTAGCACACACTCCATCGATTGGTGGATCAGATAGATCTTTACCTGAAGAAGAAAATACTGAGGATCAAAATCAATTACTTAAGATTATAAAAGATGTTACTAGCAAAGGCTTTGTTAGAAATAATTACAAAAAAAATCTTGTTGATTTATCTGACGTTAAGATAAGCTTAAAAGGTAAAAAGTAATATTATTTTTTCAGCTTTAAAGCTAATCCAAGCTCTTTAAGCTGTTCTTCGTTAACATTTGATGGAGCATTCATCATTAAGTCTTGAGCATTTTGATTCATTGGGAACATTGTAACTTCTCTAATATTCTTTTCATTTGCTAATAGCATTACGATTCTATCGATACCAGGCGCTATACCACCATGAGGTGGAGCTCCATAACTTAAAGCATTGATCATTCCACTAAATTTTTCATCAACTTGTTCTTTTTCATATCCAGCAATCAAGAATAGCTTATACATCAATTCAGGTACGTGATTTCTAATTGCGCCAGAAGATAGTTCTATCCCATTACAAACAATATCGTATTGGTAAGCTTTAATATTAAGTGGATTATCAAAATCAATATCCTTGATATCACCTTGAGGCATTGAAAATGGATTATGACTAAATTCAATTTTATTAGTTATTTCGTTTTTTTCAAACATTGGATAATCAACAATCCAACAAAACGCAAAAGTATTATCATCAATTAATTCTAAATCCTTAGCAATTTTGTCTCTAGCTAGAGAGGTTATTTTTTCAACATCATTTATTTTGCCACAAGCAAAAAATATACTATCTCCAACTTTAGCTTCTGTAATTTTCATGATTTCTTCTAGGGCTTCTTTAGAAAAAAATTTTCCTACTGGTCCTTTTGCTGAAATATTTTCTTCTTTTTCAATTGTGAAATAAGCAAGACCAGATGCCCCCTGTTCTTTTGCCCACTTATCAATATTATCAAAAAAACTTCTAGGTTTATCTTTTGTATTTTTTGTAACTATACATCTCACTTTAGAGCCAGATTTTACAAGCTTTTTAAATATCTCAAACGTAACATCATCACGAGTAAAAATGTTTGATAAATCTGAAATTATTAATGGGTTTCTTAAATCTGGCTTATCTGATCCATACTTAAGCATAGATTCCTCATAAGGTATTCTTGGAAACTTTTCATACATTAATTTTTTTGAAGAAAAATTCTTAAAAACATTGACTATTAATTTTTCAACAACTTGGAAAACATCTTCTTGTTCAACAAAAGACATTTCTAAATCAAGCTGATAAAATTCTCCTGGACTTCTATCTGCTCTTGCATCTTCATCTCTAAAGCATGGAGCTATTTGAAAATATTTATCAAAACCAGAAACCATTATAAGTTGTTTAAATTGTTGTGGAGCTTGTGGTAGCGCATAAAACTTTCCAGGATTTAGTCTGCTCGGTACTAAAAAATCCCTTGCACCCTCAGGGCTGGAAGATGTTAATATTGGTGTTTGAAACTCCAAGAAACCAAGTTTAGACATCTCACTTCTAATAAAAGAAATAACTTTTGACCTTAAGATAATATTATCATGAATCTTTTTTCTTCTTAAATCTAAGAATCTGTATTTGAGTCTAATTTCCTCAGCATACACTTGATCACTAAAAACTGGCATTGGTAACTCTTTGCAAGTACCAAGCACTTCAAATGAGTTTATATTAACTTCTATTTCACCAGTTTGTAGATCAGTGTTAATGGTCTCTTTTGTTCTCTCAACAACGTTACCATTTATTTTAATTACGCTTTCTAATTGTATTTTTTCTAATGATTTAAAATTCTCGTTACTCTTGTCTATGATGCACTGAGTCATCCCGTAATTATCCCTTAAATCTATGAACAATAAATTTCCATGATCTCTTTTTTTGTTTATCCAACCTGACAAAACAACATCTTTACCACTACTATCTATTGTTAACTCACTACATGTATGTGTTCTGTATTTGTTCACTTATTCCTCAAGAGCTTCATTAATAATTTTAAAGTCGATTGATTTCTTTTTTTTTAAACTAATCTTGTCAATTTTATATATGAATTCAAATATTTTGCCATACGATCTCTCAATTCTTTTAATAATAAAGTCAATCAGCTTTTTATCTAAAGTAATTTGTCTATCTGATAAATTTTTTAATATCAGTGCAAACATTAGCTCATCATCAGGGTTTTGAATGTTTGCAAAAAGACAGTTCTTAGTTCTAGATCGAAGATCATCTAGTTGAAAGTTGATCTCAGAAATTGGCTTGGTTGATGTGATTATCAAAAACTTGTTATCTTGATCTATTATATTAAAGAGTGAATAAATCAGCTTCTCATTTATATTTAGATTTAAATCCTCTAAAACTATATTTTGGTGAGATTTAATAGATTTAAGGTTTTCGTCATTTAATGAATTAACATCAATCCTAATGCCGTTAAACTTTTTCAAAAAAATATTTACTAAATGGGTTTTTCCTGAAAATTTTTCACCATTAATGTTTAAAAAGTTTTTTTCCCATTTTGGCCATTTGTTAATCATTTCAAAAGCATAAAAATTACCCTTTCCAACATAAAAATCATCATCTTTAAAATTTTGCTCATAATCAAAATCTAATAATAGCTGATTTAAACTTTTCATTTTAATGTCCACATATTATTTTTCATTTCTAATTCAAGGTTCTTTTCTCTCATGTCATTTAAAAATATATTAGGCGTGCCATTATAAGTAATTTTATACTGAATACTCTTGCTATTAAAATTCAAGATACTAAAGTTAGACACTAAATCTATATTGCCAAGCACCCGTTCTAACTCTATAATTTTTTTAGTTTTTTTTGAATTAATGGATATTGTTATAGGAAGTTTTATTGATGTGTTGATTTCATTATTTTTTTTCCATTGATCTTCATAAAGTTGCTTTAAGTTTTTAACAATATTAAAAAAGCCCTCCTCATTTACAATGTCTATTTTTGGATAGTTCTTGTTTTGGATTTTCAAAGTATTATTTAAATTAATTTTTGAAAGTGTTCTTATGCTATTACTTTCTTTGTATATTATTAAAATTATACTATCTTTAATATCATATTTTTTAATTAAATTTGAAAAATCGTGAGTTTCAATGTTTTTAGATGTTCTTTGTAATTCTATCAAGTCTTCGATATCTTCACTTGGTAATAAATAATCTAATAAATCATAAGAGTTTTTTTGTTCATTCCATTTATCGTAAAAAATATTATTATTAAAAAGATAAATATTATTATCTTTAGTTTCTACAAGGATAGGAAATAATAAAACCCTATTTCTTTGTGGTATTGATGGAAAAATATTTTTATTTTCTAAAAATTTAAGAATTTTTTTTTTATTAAATGTTGTTTCTAAATTTGCAAAATACTCATTATTTATAAATTTTTCATCACTAATAGTAAAAGAATCGATCATGCCCTTAAGTTCTTTAATTGAAACATTTTTAATCTTTTTTTTATCACCAGAGGTTGTAATCATTGAAATCAGATCAGAAAAGGAAGTTTGAAATCCTTTATCAATTACACTATTTTTTTCAAAATTTAGTTCAAATGGAGAAGATATTTCGATGTCAGATACCTTAAATGCATTTGCATTCGAATAAGTTGTGGAAAAAAATACTATTAATAGAGAGAATAAAATAAAATAAATATATACATTCAGTAATTTATAAAATTTATTAATTATTTGCATATATTATACTAATGAAAAAAAAAAAATTTACCTATGAAAAAAGTGGTGTAAACATAAATGCTGCTGATAATTTTGTTAAATTTATATCGTCAATATCATCAAATAATAAAGGCAAAAAAAAGTTTAATAATATTGGTGGCTTCGGCTCTATAACTAATATCCCAAAAAATCTTAAAAATCCTAAAATTGTAGCTTGTACTGATGGTGTTGGTACAAAGGTAGAGATAGCTAATTTACTTAACAAATATAACACTATTGGAATTGATTTAGTTGCTATGAGCGTAAACGATCTCATTGTTCAGGGTGCAAGACCACTTTTATTTTTAGATTATATTTCTATTAATAAAATTGATTTAAATAAATTAAAATCAATCCTCAAAGGAATAGTAAAAGGTTGTAAAATCTCCAACTGTGAATTAGTTGGTGGAGAAACAGCAGAAATGCCAGGTACCTATGAAAAAGGTAAATTTGATATAGCGGGTTTTGCAGTAGGTTTGGTTGATGAAAAAAAAATATTAGCCAAGAAAAATATAGAGAAAAATGACTTAGTGTTGGCTATACCATCTAGTGGTGTTCACTCAAATGGTTACTCATTGGTCAGGCATGTTCTTAAAAACAAAAAGATTAATTTAAAAAATAATTCATTTTTAAAAAAAGAATTACTAAGACCTACAAAAATTTATGTGCAAGAAGTTTTAAATTTAATTGATAACAATCTTTTAAATGGGTGCGCAAATATTACAGGTGGTGGATTAGCAGATAATATTAAGAGAGTTATTCCAGATAAATTAGTCGCTGATATAGATCTAAATAAAGTTAAAACAAAAAAAATTTTCAAATGGTTGAAACAAAATAACATAGATGACAAAGAAATGTTAAAAACATTCAATTGTGGAGTTGGTTTTTGTTTAATAGTTAACCCTAAAAACTTAAATAAAATTACTAAATTTTTTACAAAAGAATTTACACCCTATGTTATTGGAAAAATAACTACAGGAAAAAATAAAGTTAAACTTAATGGTAAAATTGACTGGTCTTAAAAAGATTAAAACAGCAGTTTTTATATCTGGAACTGGAAGTAATTTAAAAAATTTAATAAAATTTTCTAAAATAAAAAATTCACCTATATCCATAGATTTAATTTTTTCGAATACTTCGAAAGCCAAAGGCTTAAAATTTTCAAATCAATTTAACATCAAAAAATATGTATCAAGCTTTAAAAACTATAAAACGGCTGAAGCAAAAATATTGTATTTATTAAACAAAGAAAATATAAAATTTATTTGCCTTGCTGGCTTTATGAAGATTTTATCTAAAAGTTTTATTAAAAATTTTAGTGGAAAAATAGTTAATATACATCCTTCTTTACTGCCAAAATACAAGGGACTTGATACTCACATTAAAGCAATACAAAATAAAGATAAGGTAGCTGGTTGTACTGTTCATTTCGTAACAGCAAAACTTGATTCAGGAAAAATAATTCTACAAAAGAAAGTTAAAATTTCAAAAAAAGATACCTCTACATCTTTGAGTAAAAAGGTTCTAAGACAAGAGCATAAGCTCTACCCAGCGGCTATAAAAAAAATATTTAACTAATCTTTAAAGAAAAAATCAATCTCAATTTTAGCGTTTTCAACGCTATCAGAACCATGTACAGAATTTTTATCAATAGAAATTCCATATTTTTTTCTAATAGTTCCCTCTGCAGCATCCTCTGGTTTGGTCGCACCCATTAACTCTCTATTTCCCAAAACTGCACCTTCTTTCTCAAGCACCATCACAACTATTGGCCCTGAAGACAAATAGGCACATAAATCATTATAAAAAGGTTTTGTTTCATGAACTTTATAAAATTGCTCTGCTTCAGTTTTTGCTATCTGAATTTTTTTATCTTTAATAATTTTGAACCCTTTATTTGTAAACATATCTTTGATTTCATTATCTAAATTTCTTTCGACCGCATCAGGTTTAATGATTGATAGTGTTTGCTCTGTATTACTCATAATTATCCTCTATTAGTTGGTTTAATAATCTTACTCCATAGCTAGTTGCTCCACCTGAATTTAAAGCACCACCATATTTTGAAAATGCCATACCAGCTATATCTAAGTGGGCCCAAGGTGTTTTATTTAAAATAAATCTTTGTAAAAACTGTGCTGCAGTTGTAGATCCTGCACCACCTACATAATTAATGTTTTGCATATCTGCATTTTTTGAATCTATAAGTTTGTCAAAGTTTTTATGCAATGGCATTCTCCACAATTTTTCTTCCACCTTGTCACCTGCTTCTAATAACTGTTTTGATAATTTATCATCGTTTGAAAATAGGCCTGCATATTCAGAGCCCAACGAAACTATAATAGCACCAGTTAAAGTTGCTAAATCAATCATAAACTTAGGTTTAAATTTTTTCTCAGTAAAAGTTAAAGCATCAGCCAAAACCAATCTACCTTCGGCATCTGTATTTAATACTTCTATTGTTTTACCACTGTAAGATTTTACTATGTCGCCAGGTCTTTGAGCATTTCCACTAACCATATTCTCAACAAGCCCTACAACACCAACAGCATTAATTTTTGCTTTTCTTATGGCTAAATTTTTCATTAAACCCACCACAGTAGCTGAGCCTGCCATATCATAAGTCATATCTTCCATAAATTTTGCTGGTTTTAAAGAGTAACCACCAGTGTCAAAACAAACTCCTTTTCCAACAAAAGCTAAAGGAGTAGAACTATTTTTTGCTCCATTCCATTCCATTGTTACAAGGTATGATCCTCTAATACTTCCTTGTCCCACACCAAGTAAGGCGTTCATTCCAAGTTTTTTTAATTTTTTTTCATCGTATATATTTATTTTTAATCCAAATTTTTTAAGTGTATTTATTCTTTTTGCATATTCATCGGGGTGCAAGACATTTCCCGGTTCAGACACAAGGTCTCTTGCAAAAAAACTTCCTTCTTCTAGGGCTTTAAATCTTAAATGATCTTGAGTGGATATTTTATTTTTATTTCCTATAACATTTACGAAAACAGTCTTTTTGTTTTTTTTGGATTTATAAATATTAAATTCATATGATTTTAATTTAAGTCCATGCATAAAGTAACCAACAAAATTTTTAATCTTATTATTAATTGTATCTGAATTTAAAAAATATTCTTTTTTCTTATCATAATTAATATAACTATGAAATTTAGCACCCAAATTTTCTATATCTGATATTTTTATATCTTTCTTAATAGATACTAAAAATACTGTTTTTTTTGAATTAACTTCAAAATAAAGTAAGTCTTTTTTCAAATCACTATTTTTTAACAAATCAGATATGTAAGAAAATTCTAAATTTGATAGATGTTTTTTTAAACTATTAATATTGAAGTTTTCATCAACAAATAAGACAAGGTTGGTTAAATCTTTTTTTGAACCTATATTTTTGTAATTAATTTGAATAGTCATAAATTTTAAATACACTCTAAGCGAGTTGAATGCTATATAAGAGCTAATTTACCATATTTCAATGAAAAAAATTGTTTATAAAAAAATATCTAAAGATTGTGTAAATTTTTTCTTACTAGTTATATTCACCATTAGTATAATTATCTGGGTATTACAGGCAGTTAATTATCTAGATTTTGTTATAGAGGACGGTCATGGTTTTCTTGTATATTTTAAATATACATTACTTAGCTTTCCTAAAATAATTAGTAGAATTTTTCCCTTTGCTATATTTTTGGCTTTTTCATACATATTATTAAAATATGAAAATAAAAATGAGCTAGTTATATTTTGGAATTTTGGAATTAAAAAAATTAATTTTATAAATTTTTTTATAAAATTTTCTCTTTGGTTTGTACTTGTTAGTTTATTGTTAAATGCAGTAATAACTCCTTTTACTCAAGATAAAGCAAGATCCTTTATAAGATCATCTAACTTAGATTTTTTTGAAAGTATTCTCAAGCCTAAAAAGTTTATAGATGTTATTGGAAATTTGACAATTTACTTTGATAAAAAAAATAAAAATGGTGAATTAATAAATATATTCTTAAATGAAAAAACAGATGCTAATAACTCACTAACTACTTTTGCTAAAACTGCAACAATAAACATAAAAAGTAATACAAAAATATTAACATTATATGATGGCAAATCTATCAATGTCATAAATGGGAAAATTTCAGAATTTGAATTCTCAAAAACTGATTATAATATTTCAAAATTCAGCTCAAACACAATCATGCATCAAAAAACACAAGAAGTAACAACAATAGATCTAATTAGATGTTCGTTATTTTTTAAAGATTTAATAAAAAATAAAAACGTTTTAAAGATCAATAACTGTATATCTAATAATCTAGAAAATATTTATAAAGAACTTTATTCAAGATTGATAAAGCCACTATATGCAACTTTTTTAATATCAATTGCTCTTTTATTTATATTAAAATCTAAAAGTGATCATACATTTAATATTAACAAGTATAAGATTTATCTATTTGCTTTTCTTTTTATTGTTTTTTTAGAATCGTCCACAAAATTCATAAGCACAAACATGATGCAAAATTTATTTTTTTCGATTTTACCAATATTTTTTACATTATTCATTTATCTTTATTTTTTGATGAAATTAAAAGTTAACAAAATATGAAAACCTATATTAAATTTCTAATCAATCTTTTTAATGTCTCATTATTAAAAATTTTTATTATTTTTTTTATTATCATTTTAATTTCAAATATCCTTGAACAAGTTGAGTTTTTTAAAAATATAGATTTAAGTTTTTTTTATCTTTTCTTTTTGTCTTTATTAAATACACCTTCAGTCTTATTTGAAATACTTCCTTTTATTTTCTTGTTGAGTACCCAGGTATTTTTTATTCATCTTATTGAGAAAAATGAACTGCAGGTTTTTAAGTACACCGGTTTAAATAATTTAGAAATTATAAAAATTATAGGCTTATACTCATTCACTCTAGGCATTGTTTTGGTTATTTTTTTTTATAACGGATCTTCTATTTTAAAGAACTCCTATCTATTAATTAAAAATAATTATTCTGATGATAATAAATATTTAGCTGTTATCACTGAAAATGGTCTTTGGATCAAAGATGAAATAAATGATAACATAAACATAATTAATGCCAGCAAAGTCAACAATGAATTTTTGCTTAATGTTTCTATAACAAGGTTCAATAAGGATTTTGATGTTGTTGAAATATTACAAAGTGAAAAAGTTGATATTACATCAAAAAAATGGAAAATATTTAACCCAATAATTCTGAAGGGTAGCTCACAAAGTTCTTTGGATGAATTGATATTACAATCAAATTTTGACTTACAAAAAATAAATAGCTTATTTTCAAACCTTTCTTCTTTAAGTATAATTGATTTAATTACATTAAGAAAAAGTTATATGTCTTTAAATTATTCTGTAACTGATATAAATTCTCACTTGTTGAAAATTGTCTCTTATCCACTTTACTTAACTCTAATTACAATTTTTTCTGCTATTATTATGTTTAATATTGGCTACCAAAAGAATACTTTTTTTAAGATTACATTGGGAATTTTTTTGTCTGTAATTATTTACTATATAAATAATTTTTTAAGTGTCCTAGGTACAAATGAAAAAATTCCTTTAACTCTTTCAATTTTTTTGCCTTTAATTATATTATCAATAATAAATTTCATCTCTATAATAAAGATAAATGAAAAGTAAATTTGCAACCTTCTTTCTTGTGTTAGTATTTACTCTATGTAACCTTAGTCAGGTTCATGGAGGAGAATTTATTTTTGAAATTTCCGATTTAGAAATTTCTGAAAATGGAAATATATATAAAGGCAATAATAGAGGTACAATTAGAACTGATAGTCAGCTAGAGTTCATATCAGATAATTTTGAGTATTTAAAAAAAATCAATAGACTAGATGCAAATGGTGATGTTCAGCTTTTTGACTTGAATAACAATATAACTATCAATGCTCAACAAATTTTTTATCTTAAGAATGAAGAAAAAATTTTTACAGTAGGTAAAACATTAATTAAAATTTCAAATAAATACGATATCGAAGGTTTTGATTTAACTCTTTTTAAAAATAAAATGATTTTATCATCTAAAAAAAGTGCACTTATTACTGACAGTGGATCAAATACTTATAAACTTGAGCAATTTCAATATTCTATAGACAAAGAAATTCTTAAGGGTAAAAATATAACTGCTATAACAAGTGATAAAAAAAATAAAAGTGATGAATTTTTTTTTAAAACTGGTTTTTTTGATTTAAAAAAAAATAAATTTTTAGGAAAAGACATTGTTGCAAAATTCCACAAAGATTTGTTTGGAAATAACGAGAATGATCCAAGAATAAGTGCCGTTTCAGGATATGGAGACAAGATTAATACCTACTTTAAAAAAGGTGTTTTTACATCATGTAAAAAAACAGATAAATGTCCACCCTGGAAAATTACATCAGATGAGATTCACCATGATAAAATTAAAAAACAAATTGCTTATAAAAATGCCTGGTTAGAAATATATGATTTTCCTGTTATTTACTTTCCTAAATTTTTTCACCCAGACCCATCAGTAAAAAGACAATCTGGCCTTTTAAAACCTGAATTCGGTAGCTCAAATAATCTTGGTAGCTCAATTTACATACCCTATTTTTTAGCCATATCTGAGGATAAGGACCTAACAATAAAACCAAGACTTTTTGGAGATAATAAATTTTTATTACAAAATGAGTATAGACAAAAAACAAAGAATTCATTTACAATAGCAGATTTTAGCATTGTTAATGGTCATGACTCTAGCGTTCAAGACAAGGGAGGCACAAGATCTCATCTTTTTACTAATACGTTAGTAGATTTGTCGCTGGATAGCTTCCAAAAAAGTATGCTTCAAATTAACTATCAAAAAGTATCAAATGATAACTACTTAAAGCTATTTGATTTACAATCCCCTCTTCTACCAGATGACAACAGTGTTCTTGAATCTAAAATTCAATTTGATCTAGAGCATGAAAACTATGATCTAACAACCTCATTTGAAATGTATGAAACTTTAAGTGGCTCCAATAGTGATAGATTTCAATATATGTTGCCAACTTATAATTTTTCAAAAAACTTTAATTTAAAAAATATTGAGGGAGCCTTTAATTATAACTCGTATGGAAACAATACATTAAGAGATACAAATGTTTTTACATCTATACTTTCAAATGATTTGAATTACTCTGCTTTAGGCAAATTCTTTGATAATGGAATTAAAACAAATTTTGAAATTGCTTTAAAAAATATCAATACTGTTGGTAAAAATAACTCTATATATAAAAATAGTCCACAATCAGAACTTATGAGCGCATATACATACAATGCTTCATTGCCCCTAATTAAAAAAAACTCTACAACATTCAATACTTTGGAACCAAAACTATCTTTAAAGTTTAGCCCCCATCAAATGAAAAATAATGGTAACGAATTTAGAAGAATTGATGTTAGCAATATTTTTTCCTCAAATCGATTAAGTTTAAGTGACTCATTTGAATCAGGTGAATCTATTACATTAGGCTTAAACTTCAAAAAAGAAAAAGTTAATACTGATGATAAAATAGATAAGATTGAAGAATATATTGATTTTAAACTTGCATCAGTTTTCAGATTAGATGAAGAAAATAATATTCCTACAAATAGCACTTTGAATAAAAAAAAATCCAATATATTTGGACAATTTAATTTTCAACCTACTAAAAATGTTTCATTAGGCTACAATTTTTCTTTAACAGATGATTTGAATACTTTTGAATACAATTCTTTAATAACCACAATGAAATTTGGAAATTTTAATACTCAATTTGATTATTTGGAGGAAAGAGGCGCTGTTGGTAGTGCCAATATAATTCAAAATACAACAAAATATAACTTTGATGTTCAAAATTCTATATCGTTCAACACAAGAAGAAATCGAAAGCTTGATTTAACAGAATACTATGATTTGGTATATGAGTATAAAAATGATTGTTTGGTTGCCGGTATAAAATATAAGAAGAATTATTATAATGATGCTGATATTAAACCAGTTGAAGAATTATTTTTCTCTATAACTATCGTTCCACTTGGAACATTTTCACCAAGTAAAATGGCTTTAAGATAAGATTATATGAAAAAGAAAATTTTAATATTTTTATTTGTTTTAATATGCGTACAAGCTCAATCAATTGAAACAAAAATAATTCATAATATTCAAAATGAAATTATAACTAACATTGATATTAAAAATGAATTTAAATATCTTGTAGCTCTTAATAATTCTTTAAAAGAACTAGATGAAGAAAAAATATTAAATATTTCTAACGAGTCAGCAATCCGAGAAAAGATAAAAAAAATTGAAATATCAAAAAATTTTAAAGAAATAAAATTAAATGAAGACTATTCTGAACTTCTATTAAAAAATATTTACTCAAGGCTAAATCTAAAATCAATAGATGAATTTGAAATCTATTTAAAAAGTTATGATTTAAAAATAAGTGATATTAAAGCAAAAATTACTATTGATGCTTTATGGAATGAACTAATTACAAAAAAATATTCTTCTAAAGTTGTTATTAATGAGGCAGCAATAAAAAAAGAACTTTTAAGAAATAGCAAAATTCAATCAAAAGAATATCAATTATCTGAGATTATCTTTGAAGTTGAAAACAAAAAAGAGATCCAAAAAAAATATAAAGAAGTAGTTAAAAGCATAAATGAAATAGGTTTTGAAAATAGTGCTGCAACGTATAGTTTTTCTGAATTGGCTAAAATTGGTGGTGATATTGGTTGGATCAATGAAAATTCACTTAATAATAATATTAAAAAAAATATAAGCAGCTTAAAAGTGGGAGAGTTTACAAAACCTATAATTTTATCAAATGGTATATTGATATTAAAATTAATAAATACAAAAAATTCTGAAACTACTATTAATATTGAAAATGAATTAAAAAAAGCAATTAACTATGAACGTAACAGGCAGTTGAATCAATATTCAAAAATTTATTATAACAAGATTAAAAAGAATCTAGATTTTAATGGGTAAAGAACCAATAATAATAGTAGGTGGTGAGCCCAACAGTGTTTTTTTAGAAATTTTTTTTAAAAGTTTAAAAACTAATTCTTATAAGTCACCTTTAATAATTATTATTTCTAAAAAATTACTTCAAGAACAGATGAAAAAATTAGATTTTGATTTCAGAATAAATGATATTAATAAAGAGTTAAAAGATTTCTCTAAATTGACTAATAAAGAAATTAATTTAATTAATGTTGATTATAAATTTAAAAAATGCTTTGAAAAAATTACCAGTAAATCAAATAAGTACATAGATGAAACTTTTAAAATTGCTTTAAATTTTATGAAGCAAAATAATTTATCAAAATTTATTAATGGTCCTGTTTCAAAAAAGTCTTTTTTAAAAGGAAAAACTTTAGGTATTACTGAATATCTTGCAAAGAAAATGAAAAAAAAGCATATTGCAATGTTAATATTTAATAAAAATTTATCTGTTAGTCCTCTTACAACCCATCTTGCGTTAAAAGATGTACATAAAAAAATAACAAAACAAAAAATATATATTCAGGTTAATCTGATTAATAAATTTTATAAAACAAAATTTAATAAGCTGCCAAGGGTAGCAATAACTGGTTTAAACCCTCATTGTGAAAGTAATTTTCAAAATTCTGAAGAAGATAAAATAATAATTCCAGCTATTAAGAAATTACGATTAAAAAATAATAAAATAAATGGTCCATTTCCAGCTGACACTATTTTTACAAAACCATTATCAAATAAATATGACGTAATTATTGGTATGTATCATGATCAAGTACTTTCTCCTATGAAGGCTTTATTTAATTTTGATGCAATTAATATTACTTTAGGTCTGCCATTTACTCGCATCTCTCCAGATCATGGTCCAAATTATCCTATGTTGGGTAAAAATTTATCTAATCCAAAAAGCTTAATTCAAGCCTTAAAGTTTTTGGACAAATAAATGTTCATAAAAGCAAAAAAAAGTCTTGGACAAAACTTCTTAATAGATAGAGAGGTGCTTGAAAAAATTGTATCTATAACGGATATAGCCAACAAAGAAGTCTTGGAAATAGGACCAGGTAGCGGAAATTTAACTACATATATTTTAAAACAAAAACCAAAGAAACTCTATGTTGTGGAAAAAGATGATGATTTAGCCATATTGCTAAAAGAAAAGTTTGATACTGAAATTGAAATCATCAATGATGATATCTTAAAAGTATCTGAAAGTAATATCTCGGAGCAAAAACTATCTGTCTTTGGTAATTTACCTTATAATATATCAACAGAAATTCTATCTAAATGGATTCTTAATATTGGTTCAAATTTTTGGTTCGAAAGTCTCGTTTTAATGTTCCAAAAAGAAGTTGCTGATAGAATTATATCTGAATTTAATAACTCTAATTATGGCAGACTATCAATTTTATCTAGCTGGAAATTGAGTGTAAAAAAAATATTAGACATTAAGCCACAAAGCTTTTCACCAAGACCTAAAATAGATAGTTCTTTACTATTATTTACCCCAAGAGAAAATTTTTTTAAATTAAAGGACCCTAAAAACCTTGAAAAAATTACTAGAATATTTTTCAGCCAAAGAAGAAAAATGTTAAAAAAACCCTTCAATCAAGTTTTTGATAATGGAAAAGAAGTTGCAGAAAAATTTGGTATTGATCTTAATCTTAGACCTCAAAACCTTGAGCCAGAAGTATATTTTAAACTTGTAAAAGAATATGAAGACTTAAGAGGTTAGCTTTTCAACATGTTTTCTAATGAAATCTTTATCATAGTCTTTTGAACCATTGTTGACTTCAGCATCAATTAAACTGCTAATTTTAGAATAACATTCCTCCAGATTGTCATTAATAATTACGTAATCATAATTAATCCAATGCAAAACATCTCTACTAAATTCTTTCATGCGCTCTTCTACTATTAGTTTATCTTTCATGTCTCTATTTGATAGTCTTTCAAATAGTATTCCTTTGCTAGGAGGTAGAATAAAAAAAGTAATTAATTTATAATTTAATTTTTTATTCTTGATTTGATCAGCTCCCTGCCAATCAATGTCAAATATTACATTTTCACTTTTTTCTAATTTTTCAATAACAGGTGTTCTAGTTGTTCCATAAAGATGGTTAAATACTTTTGCGTATTCTAAGAATTCTTCATTCTTTATTAAACTTTCAAATTTATCATGATCAACAAAGTAGTAATCTTTGTCTGCAATTTCGTTAAGTCTTGGTTTTCTTGTAGTGTGTGAAATTGAAATATGAAAATTTTTTTTTTTAGAAAGAAGTTTTACTAATGTTGTTTTACCTGCCCCAGATGGGGATGATAAAATTACCATTATCCCATCTTTATTTATGGACATCTAATTTCTAGTTTGCTTTGCCCGCTATGAAGTTAACAGCATCCCCTACAGTAAGAATTTTTTCAGCTTCACTGTCCGAAATTTCTGAACCAAATTCTTCTTCAAAAGCCATTACTAATTCAACTGTATCTAAACTATCTGCTCCAAGATCATCTATGAAGCTTGAATCATCTAATACTTTAGCTTCATCAATACCTAAGTGATCTGCTACAATTTTTTTAACCTTGCTTGAAATATCTTCTGACATAATGTTCCTTTTTGTTATATTTCGTTAATAGTTCAAAAAGTAGGTTTGTCAACCCAAATACATGCCACCATTAACATGTAATGTTTCTCCATTGATATAGTCTGACTGATCAGAACTTAAGAAATTAACTGCATTAGCTATATCTTCAGGTTTACCCAGTCTATTAGATGGAATTTTAGCAATTATTGTTTCTTTAAATTTCTCATCTATTTGGTCAGTCATAGCAGTACTTATAAATCCTGGTGATATACAATTAACATTAATATTTTTCCTAGCATACTCTATTGCTAAACTTTTTGACATTGCAACTATTCCTGCTTTAGATGCTGTGTAGTTTGCTTGTCCTGCATTACCAGTATGTCCAACAATTGAGGTTATATTGATAATTTTTCCAGATTTATTTTTTAGCATTTTTTTTATTGAATATTTGCACATTAAGAATGTTGAGGTTAAATTAATATTTATCACTTTTGACCACTCTTCTAAGCTCATTCTAATAGTTAGATTGTCTTTTGTAATACCTGCATTATTAACAATGCAATCTAATGAACCACCTAATTCCTTTGTTGCATTTTCTATAAATTCTTCAATTTTATCGTGTTGAGAAATATCAAATTTAAGTATCTTTATATTGTTAAATTTTTCTTTTAACTCTTCTAGCTTTTCCATTCTTGTGCCAGTAGCTAAAATATTTGCACTATTTTGACTTAACTTTTCAACTATAGAATTACCAATTCCACCTGAAGCACCTGTTACTATAATATTTTTATCTTTTAAACTACTCATTGATATTAATTAACTTTATATCCTCTTCTGAATTTATTGCACTAACTTTAACATTTCTGTCAATTCTTTTTATTAATCCTGATAAAACTTTACCGGGTCCTATTTCTATAAACTCTGTAACACCCTTCTCAATCATCAATAAAACACTTTCACGCCAACGAACACTGTTTTCAATTTGTTTAACTAATAATTCTTTTAGTTCATTTGAATTAGATATCTCTTTTCCTGTTACATTTGAAATAAGGGTATTTTTAGGTTCATTAAAATTTAATTTTGCTATTTCTTCTTTCATCACAAGTGTTGCATTATTCATTAATTTACAATGAAACGGAGCGCTAACTGGTAGTTTAATATTTTTAATATTTGAAGCCTTCAAATCAACCATAATTTTCTCCAGGTCTTCAATTTTCCCACTCAATACAATTTGGCCTATAGAATTATCGTTTGCAATAAAGCATTCATATTTATCTTTATTTTCGTCAATAATTTTTTTTATTATTTCAATTTCAGAACCCAAAACTGCAACCATTCCACCCACTCCTTTTGGAACAGAGTTTTGCATCGCATTACCTCTAATTTTTAATATTTTTAAAGTATCTGAAAATGATAATGAACCAGCAGCAGTTAATGCAGAGTACTCTCCTAAAGAATGCCCTGCATAAAATTTTGCTTTATCTAAATCAATTTTAAACTCTTCTTTGATTAATTTGAATATTGAATAACTGAGTAAAAATATAGCTGGCTGAGTATTTTCAGTTAAGTCTAATTCTTCTTTAGGGCCGTTTAAGATAAGGTTTGATAATGAGAAACCAAGTGTATCATCTGCTTCCTTGAATAGATCTTGAACTAAGCTATATTTAGCATACAGGTCTTTACCCATACCTACCAATTGTGAGCCTTGACCTGGAAAAATAACAGAAAACATTTAATTATCTAAAATTTATTATGGTTTTAAGTGTTGTAATTCAATAATTATAATAGTATATCCTCACTTTTTATTAAAGAACAATTATGAATTTATACGAACACACAATAGTTGCTAGACAAGATACAAGCCCAGCTCAGGTTAAGCAATTAACTGAGAAATATTCTAAAATAGTTGAAAAAAACGAAGGAGAAATAGTACAAACTGAAGATTGGGGTTTGCTAAATTTAGCTTACATTATTAAAAAGAATAAAAAAGGCATCTATATGCACTTTAAGATTAAAGGTCCTGGAAAAATTATTGATGAATTAGAAAAAAATGAAGCAATTGATAAAAATCTTCTAAGATATATGACTGTTAAGGTTAAAAAATTTAATTTAGAAGCTAAATATTTTTCAAAAAAAGATGAGTACGAAAAAAAAGAATATAGAAAAGAATATAATAGAGACTAATTATGCCATCAAAAAAAAGAGCAGGAAATAAAAAAAAAGGTAGTCAAAGTAACTTTGCGAAATTAAGTATTTTTCAACCTAATAAATACAAATTTAAAAAGACTTGCCCTTTATCTGCTAAGGGTGCTCCAGAAGTTGATTATAAAAACATTAGATTGTTAAAAAAATATATGTCTGAAAATGGTAAAATTTTACCATCAAGAATTACAAATGTTTCACAAAAAAAACAAAGAGAGCTTTCTCTATCTATCAAGAGAGCTAGAAATTTAGCGTTAATTTAATGAAAGTTATACTTTTAGAAAATTTAAGAAGAATTGGATCTATTGGAGAAATCATAGATGTAAAAAGAGGTTTTGCTAGAAACTTCTTAATATCAAATAAAAAAGCTCTTTACGCTTCAAAAGAAAATATTGCAGAAGTTGAAAAGATTAAATCTGAGTTAAGTAAAAAAGATACTGAAAAGAAAAAAGAAGCTCAAAAAATTTCTGAACAAATTAATAATAAAGAATACGAAATTAAAAAATTAAGCACTGAAAATAAAGAACTTTATGGATCAGTTAAACCAACTGAAATTTCAAAACTAATATTAGAAAATAACAAGCTAGATATTAAACCTTCAATGATACAGCCAATAACTGAAATTAAGTCTATTGGTAAATTTAAGGTAAAAATTATTCTACACTCTGAAGTAGATTCTGAAATTACTATTAATGTAGTTACAGCTGATACTATTCAATAATTATACAATTTTTTCCCCAGCGTATATTTGTTATTTTTTTAAATCCTAATTGAGATAAGATTTGTTCATGGAAAACAACCTCAGTATAGTTAAAGATACATTTAAAGAGCTGCCTAATAATATTGAAGCTGAACAGGCAGTAATTGGATCAATCTTAGTTCAAAACGAAACGTTTGATGAGATAAATACCATCGTTTCTAGCATTAACTTTTATGACCCCATGCATCAAAGTATTTTTTCGGCAATTGAAAGTCTAATTTACAAAGGGATGCTTGCAAACCCAATAACCTTAAAAAATTATTTTGAAAATGAAAAGGACGAATTAAATGTTCCTGAGTATTTAGTAAAAGTTACAAAATTTTCTACTCCTCCAAGACAAGCAATAGAATATTCGCGAATTATTTATGATATGTTTGTTAGAAGAGAGTTGATTAAGATATCTGAAAATACCATTGATGCTGCAAAATTAAATGCACTTGATGTTAATGGTCAAAATATAATTGAAAATTCAGAAAGATTATTATTTGATCTTGCTGAAAAAGGATCTTTCAATTCATCTCTTGTTAAATTTGATGAAGCGATGAAACAAACTATTGAGATGGCTTCAGCTGCTTATCAAAATGATGAAGGAATTGTTGGTGTGCCAACAGGTCTAAGAGATTTAGATGATAGATTGGGAGGACTTCATAACTCAGATTTGATTATTATTGCTGGTCGTCCTTCAATGGGTAAAACTGCTTTAGCAACAAATATAGCTTTTAATGCCGCTCAAAAATTACAAGAAAAAGGAAAAAAATCTGCAGTTGCTTTCTTTTCACTTGAGATGTCTTCTGAACAATTATCAACTAGAATTTTAGCTGAACAATCTAGAATTAAATCAAATGACATTAGAAGAGGAAGAATTTCCGATGAACAATTTGATAAATTTATTGAAACATCAAAAAACATATCTGAACTTCCTTTGTATATTGATGAGACTCCAGCTATCAGTATTGCTGCTATGAGTAACAGGGCAAGACGTATCAAAAGGTTATTTGGTTTAGATTTGATTGTTGTAGATTACATTCAATTGATGAGAGGATCAGGAAATAATAGAGATGGTAGAGTTCAAGAAATTTCTGAAATTACTCAAGGCCTTAAAGCAATGGCAAAAGAACTTAAACTTCCAGTGATTGCTCTATCACAGCTATCAAGAGCAGTAGAGCAAAGAGATGACCACAAACCTCAGTTATCAGATTTAAGAGAATCTGGGTCGATTGAGCAAGATGCTGATGTTGTAATGTTTGTATACAGAGAGGCATATTACTTAGAGAGAAAAGAACCTAGACCTGCAACAGTTGAACACGCTGAATGGCAAGCAAAAATGAATGAAGTTTCAAATCTAGCAGAACTTATTATTGGAAAACAAAGACACGGTCCAACTGGTAATGTTATGGTAGAATTTGAAGCAATGTTTACTAAATTTAAAGATACTCAAATTAACTAATATCCAATATATTAGTTATGAATGCTGTCTTTATTTTATCAAAATATTGTTTTAAAAAATCCTAAATCAATTTTTGTACTACTATTAATTACCCTTTTAAGTTTTGGGTATTTTTCAAAAGATTTTAGGCTAGATGCCTCATCTGATACTCTATTAATTGAAGGTGATCCTGATCTTGAATATTTAAAAGAAATTACTGAAAGATATGGTTCTAAAGAATTTTTAGTCTTAACCTATTCTCCTAATGAGGGAATGATAACAGAATCTTCTATTAATAATCTTTTAAGTTTAAAATATAAAATCCAAAGTTTAGATTGGGTTCATAGCGTAATTACACTACTTGATATCCCTTTATTGAGTAATTCAGAAGCACCTCTTCAAGAAAGATTAGAAAGCTTTAAAACTTTAAAAGATGAGGGTGTAGATACTGAAAGAGGATTTATAGAAATATTAAATAGTCCAGTTTTTAGAAATTTTGTAATAAGCGAAGATGGTAAAACAAGTGGCATAATTGTTTATATAAAAAAAGACGAACTAAAAGATATTCAAAATAAATCAGTTCAAGAGATTGAAGATTATAAAGATACTTTAAAAAAGAAAAATCACGAAAATATCACTCAGATAAGAGAGATCATTAAAAGCTATGGAGATGTTGGAAAAATATACCTTGGGGGTATTCCAATGATCACAGATGACATGATGTCATTTATTAAAAGTGATATTATTGTTTTTGGTCTAGGAGTTCTTTTATTTATTATTGCTACTCTATGGTTTATATTTAGAAAGCTAATTTGGATTATTGTTCCAATTAGTAGTTGTTTTTTTTCAGTTTTAATTATGACAGGTCTACTTGGCCTTTTAGGTTGGAAGGTTACCGTTATATCCTCAAACTTTATTGCTCTAATGTTAATTCTAACTATGGCAATGAATATTCATATGAGTACCCGATTTCTACAATTAAGAGAAGATTTTCCAAATTTAGATAATTTGAAAATTATTACAATGACAACTAGTAAGATGTTTTGGCCTATCATTTACACAGTTCTTACAACCATATGTGCTTTTCTATCTTTAGTATTTAGTGGTATTAAACCTATTATTGATTTTGGATGGATGATGACTTTAGGATTGATAACTTCTTTTATAATTACATTTACTTTGCTCCCTACTCTATTGAGTTTTATGTCCAACAATAAAGTGAAGGTTAAAGAAGATGCAGATTCTAAAATTACTTCTTTTTTTTGTAAAATTTCTATTAACAATAAAAGTATAATTTTTTTAGTAACAGGTTTCGTTGTTGCCTTAAGTGTTGTTGGAATAAGCAAACTTGAAGTTGAAAATAGTTTTATAAATTATTTTAATAAGAATACTGAAATCTATAAAGGGATGAAACTTATTGATGAAAAACTGGGTGGTACTACACCTTTAGAAGTTATATTGAAATTTCCTAAAAAAAATGAGGAAAAAGATAATGAAAATAATAGTCTTTTGGACAAAGCAATAGATGCATTTGAAGATTGGGGAGATGAGGATAGTAAAGATGATGAAAAATATTGGTTTACAAAAGATAAGATTAAAAGAATTCAAGATGTCCATAATTATCTAGATAGTCTTCCTGCTGTTGGAAAAGTTTTATCATTTAGTTCAATTATTGAGGTTGCTACACAGTTAAATAACAACAAACCCCTTGGAACCTTAGAAATGGGTGTTCTTTATTCAAAAATTCCAGAAAGTATAAAAAAAGATATTATAGATCCCTATATATCCATAAAAGATAATGAAGCTAGAATAAGTCTTAGAATTATTGACTCACAGGATGGTTTAAGAAGAAATGATTTAATAAACCAAATAAATTATGACCTTAAAAATAAACTAAATCTTAGCAAGGAAGAATTTAAACTAGCTGGTGTTTTAATTTTATTTAATAATTTACTCCAAAGTCTTTTTAAATCTCAAATACTCACATTAGGTTTAGTTATGGTTGGAATTTTTGCCATGTTTATGATTTTATTTAGAAATTTTAAACTATCTCTTATCGGTATTATTCCTAATTTTATTGCAGCTTTCTTTATATTGGGGATTATCGGTCTACTTGAAATACCCCTTGATATGATGACTATTACTATTGCTGCAATTACTATCGGGATAGCAGTAGATAATAGTATTCACTACATTTATAGATTTAAAGAAGAGTTTTTAAAAAATAAAGACTATAACAAAACACTAAAAGTTTGCCACTCAACAGTAGGTGTTGCAATACTAAATACTTCAATAACTATTGTCTTTGGTTTTTCAATTCTTGTTTTTTCTAAATTTATACCAACAATTTACTTTGGTATGTTTACTGGTTTGGCCATGCTGCTAGCAATGATTTCTGTATTAACTTTACTGCCCTCTCTTATTCTAATAAGTAAACCATTCGGAAAATAAATTCATTATGCTTGAAGCTTTAAAAGATTTTTATCAAGCGGTGTCTTTAATAGATTTAATATTTTTAATCATTACAGTTTTTTCAGTTATCAAGTGTTACAGCAAAGGTTTTGTTTTAAGTTTATTGTCAGCTTCTAAATGGTTATTGGCTTATGTTGTAACTTTAATTCTTTTTCCAAAAGCTAAGCCTTATTTTAAAGACATAATTGATAGTGAGTATGTCTTGGATATTGCGCTAGGCATAACTATTTTTGTTTTAGTGGTCTTTATTATTCTAATTGCAAACAAAGCTATTAGTAAGACGGTAAAATTTGTTGGACTAGGAAGACTCGATTCCTTATTTGGGTTATTTTTTGGATTTATTCGAAGTTATGTAATCTGTATTTGTTTATTTTCAGCTATAGATATTGTGTATAATTATAGTAAATGGCCAATTAATACTGATAAATCATACACCTTTCCATACATAGAAAAAGGTAGTAATTATCTGTTGAAAGAGTTCCCAAATGAAAAAAACTATCAAGATTCTAAAGAAAAAATTGAAGAACTATAATCCAAAACTTAAAGAAGAATGTGGTGTATTTGGTATAAGCAATAGTGATGATGCTGCTGCCCTAACTGCCTTGGGTCTTCATGCACTTCAACACAGAGGTCAAGAAGGTTGTGGGATTGTATCATTTGATGGAGAAAAATATCATTCAGAAAAAAGATTTGGTTTGGTTGGAGATAACTTTAACAAAGAAAAAGTATTAAAAAATTTACTTGGGAAATATGCTATTGGTCATAACAGGTATAGTACTACTGGTGAAAATACCTTAAGAAATATCCAACCTTTCTTTGCAGATACTAATGCAGGTGGTATTGGTGTTGCACATAATGGAAATTTAACTAATTCAGTTACGCTTAGAAATAAGTTAGTTGAAGATGGTGCAATTTTTTACACAACATCAGATACTGAAACAATTGTTCAATTAATTGCAAAATCAAAAAGAAACAACACAGTTGATAAGGTTATTGATGCAATATTTCAAATTCAAGGTGGCTACGCACTGGTTATGCTTACACAAAGTACGTTAATAGGTGTTAGGGACCCATATGGAATACGGCCTTTAATTATTGGTAAAATAAAAGACAGTTACGTTTTAGCTTCTGAAACATGCGCTCTAGATATTATAGGAGCTAAGTACGTAAGAGATGTAGAGAATGGTGAAATTGTTTTGATTGAAAACAATGAGTTAAAAAGTTTTAAACCCTTCCCCGCAAGAAAAGTTAGACCTTGCGTTTTTGAATATATTTATTTTGCAAGACCAGATAGTTTATTAGATGGAAAATCAGCTTATGAACATAGAAAAAATTTTGGGGTAGAGCTTGCTAAAGAAAATAAAATTGATGCAGATATAGTTGTTCCTGTACCAGACTCAGGAAATGCAGCAGCACTTGGTTTTGCTCAACATTTAGGAATTAACTTTGAATTAGGTTTAATTAGAAATCATTATGTTGGAAGAACTTTTATAGAACCCAGTCAAAAGATTAGAAGTTTGGGGGTTAAATTAAAATTAAATGCTAATCAGTCTACAATTAAAGATAAAAGAATTATTTTGATAGATGACTCACTTGTCAGGGGAACAACTTCACATAAAATTGTTAAAATGCTTTATGACGCTGGTGCAAAAGAGGTTCATGTTAAAATTGCCTGTCCAGAAATTAGATATCCAGACTTTTATGGGGTTGATACACCAACTAAAAAGGAGCTACTTGCGGCAAACAAAACAAATGAAGAAATTTGTGAATATATAGGTGCTAAATCTTTAGATTTTTTATCACTTGAGGGGTTATATAGAGCTATAGGATTTGAAAAACGTAATGACACGTACCCTCAATTAACTGATCATTATTTTACAGGTGAGTACCCTGTTAAGCCTATAGACGAACTGGGTGATGATAAAATTACTCAATTATCATTGCTAAGTACTGCTTCAAATAACTAAAGTAATTATTAAATAATTCTCATAAAAAAGAGCTAAACATAAAGACTTTAAAATGAACATTAAACCCTTATATATAAATTAATGATCACCCACAAAGAGCACATAATCAAATATTTTGAATCTGGAATTAAAGATACTAAAAATTTTAAGATTGGTATTGAGCACGAAAAGTTTTTATTTGATGAAAAAACAAACAAAAGAGTAGATTACCCTACTGTCCTTAAAATGTTTTCACTACTTAGTGAATTTGGATGGAAGCCAATAATGGAAAAAGAAAATATTATTGGATTACAGAAAAAAGGGAAAAGTATTACCCTTGAGCCAGGAAATCAGATTGAATTATCAGGTGATAAGTTAAATAATATTCATGAAGCTTGTGCTGAATCTCACGATTATTTATTTGAGTTGCAACAAGTAACAAAAAAATTAAATTTAAAAATTGTTAGTGCAGGTTTTGATCCTATCTCAAGTCTTAAAGAAGTTCCAAATAATCCAAAGCAAAGATATCAAGTAATGACTAAAGATATGCCTAATGGCGGTTCTTTGAGCTTAGACATGATGTATAGAACTTGCGGTACACAACTTAATTTAGATTACGATTCTGAAAAAGATTTTATTAAAAAATTTAAGATAATAAATTCTATTGTGCCTATATCTATTGCGCTATTTGCAAATTCTTCGATAGTTGAAAAACAAAACAGTGGTTATAGTTCTTATCGATCTAAAGTTTGGCAAGAGACATCAAGAGGTGGTTTGCCTGAGGTATTTTTTGATAATATAGATTTTGAAAAATATGCAGATTTTTCAATAAACTTTCCTTTATTATTTATTCAAAACGAAAAAGAATATTTATCAGGAAGCAATTATTCATTTTCAGATTTCATGAATGGAAAAATTAATGAAGTTAATAACAGGCTTCCAACTGAAGACGATTTAACTACTCACTTAAGTACAATTTTTACAGAAAATAGACTTAAGAAATATATAGAATTAAGATCAATGGACACTTGTGGTTGGGATTGTTTATGTTCAGGACCTGCTTTTAATACTGGAATTTTATATGGCAACTTAGATGAGGCTTACGAATTAATTTCTAAGTGGGATAAAAATAAAATAATTAATGCTTATCTGGAGGCACCAAAAAAGGGTTTTAATACTGAGTTAATGGGAAAAGATCTATTACATTGGTCATCATTGCTACTGGGTATTTCAAGAAAAGGATTATTAAACAGAGATATTTTGAATAAATCTAATGATAATGAAGTGAAATTTTTAAATCATCTAGATAAACTAATTGATAACAAGTCAACAAACGCAGATCATATGATAGATAAATTTTCTAAGAATGAAAATTTAAACGATTTATATGACAAATAAGATAGTTGCAATTCAAGGTGATCATCCTTCAAAACTAAAACCTCTAACTGACACCAGTATATTCCTAGCCATTGAAGCTCAAAGGTTAAAATATAAGATTTTTTATTATGAGCCTAAAGACCTTTCAATAATCAACGATAAAGTCATAGCTAACGGATATTACATAGAGTTTAATTATTCAGATAAACGTTTTTTTCAAATATTACATCAGCAGAAACTAGAACTTACTAAATGTAAGTATATTTTGATACGTCAAGATCCTCCTTTTAATTTAGAATACATTTCAACAACCTACATATTAGATAAGATAAAAAATAAAGTTAAAATTATTAACAATCCAACATCTATTAGAAATATCTCTGAGAAACTATATTCAGCATCTTTTCAAAAATATATGCCAGATACAATTTTCACAAAAGATATGAATGAAATTAATAAATTTTTTTCAAAAAACAAACAAATGATTATAAAACCTATTCACAGCTTTAGCGGAAATGATATTCACTTATTTCAAAATAAGATAAATACTAAATTAATTACAAGCTTTATAAAAAAACATGGACATATTATGTGCCAAAAGTTTTTACCTAAAATTAAGTTTGGAGATAAAAGGGTTTTTATAATTAATGGTAAAGTTTGTGGTGCCATCTCTAGAGTTCCAAAGAAGGGATCTTTTTTAAGCAACATGAGTAAAGGAGCTATACCTATTTCTGTTAAATTAACAAAAAAAGAAAATAAAATTTCAAATATAATTGGTAAAAATCTTAAAAAAAATGACATCTACTTTTCTGGGATTGATTTTATTGATCAAAAACTAAATGGAGATATTAACGTAACTTCTCCTACAGGATTAAAGTCTTTTTATGATCTTACAAATATTAATCTTGCAAAAGTATTTTGGAAAGGATTAAGAGCTTGAACAATTTATCTGAACAACAAAAAGGGTCTTTACTCGCATTTGTTGCAGTAATGTTTATTACACCTGATAGTTTATTTATAAGGCTCGCTAATGTTGATACTTGGGGACTTGTTTTTTATCGAGGCCTTATTCCCTTCATCACTGTATTTTTAGGAATGTTATTAATTTATAAATTAAATTTCTTTAAAATGCTATTTTCAAGTGGCTATCATGGTTTACTTTATATTGGTACTTTTTCTGTAACCAATATTACTTTTGTTGTTTCAATACAAAATACCAATGTTGCAAATACATTGGTTATGATTGCAATGGCTCCTATGCTATCTGCTATACTTGGGGCAATATTCTTAAAAGAATTACCTGATAGAAAAACATGGATTACAATATTTGTAACTTTTACGGCTGCTATTTATATATTCTACGATTCAATACAATTAGGTAATTTTTTTGGAGATATATTAGGCTTAATAACTGCCCTAGGTTTAGCTGTTGGTGCAGTTACTATTAGATCTGCAAAAGATAAAAACTTAATTCCAGCAGCTGTTGTTGGAAAGTTAATTGTAGCTATGTTTGCGCTTCTATTTATTGAAAGTTTTGCACTAGTGGGTAGTGACCTAATTATTGTTCCTTTAATGTGTGTTATGTGTGTTGCTATACCTTTTGTACTAGTCACCATAGCTCCAAGATTCATACCCGCAGCTGAAGTGAACCTATTCTTCTTATTAGAGACTATAATTGGTCCTATTTGGGTATGGCTGATTATTAAGGAACAACCTAGTCCTGAAACTATGCAAGGTGGTGCCGTTATCATCACGGCTATCGCAATCCACTCATTTATCAAATTAAAGAATTCCTGATTTTATCAAAATTAAGACTTGATTTACATTTAGATCGCAAATAAGTACGGTCAATTTTATGAATAAAGTTTTAAAGAATTCTTGGGCATTGTTTTTAGGTATGGGCTTTTTAATGATGGCCTATGGATTTCAAAGTTCACTCCTAGGTGTAAGAGCTGTTAAAGAAGAGTTCAGTCTTGCAGCAACTGGATTTATGATGTCTGGGTATTTTGTTGGATACTTTATTGGTGCCTCAACAATTCCCAATCTTATATCAAGAGTTGGTCATATCAGAGTGTTTGCAGCTTTTGCATCCTTAGCATCTTTAATTATTTTGATTCATTCTGTTTTTATTAATCCTTATGTTTGGTTTTTTTTAAGAGTTTTAACCGGAATAAGTATGGTTTGTATTTATACTGTTGCTGAAAGCTGGTTAAATGACAGGTCAACTAATAAAAATAGAGGAAGTGTTTTATCGATTTATATGGTTATTTTATATGGATCAATGGGTGTAGGAATGTTTCTATTGAACTTTAGTAGACCTGAAAATTATCAACCTTTTATATTAGTTTCAATTATTACGTCTGTTGCCCTTATACCTATTCTCTTAACTAAAAAAAAACCACCTACATTTAAAAAGATTAAAGGGATGCCTTTAAAAGAACTTTATGAAACTTCACCATTTGGAATGGTAAGTGCTCTTTTTTATGGAACAATCCAGTCAGCACTATTTACATTGTTAGCAGTATATGCGGCATCAATGAATTTTACTATTTTTCAAATATCACTTGTAACTTTTCTTTTAGCAATTTCTGGTGCTATCTCTCAGTATCCTATTGGAAAGCTTTCTGACAAATATGATAGGAGAAAAGTAATAGTCATCTCAACTTTTGGCGCTTCTATTTTTGCTTTACTTGCTATTGTATCATCAGGTCAAATGTACTTACCAGGTGAACTTGCCACAAGCAAAGTGTGGTTTTTTATCTTTTTAATTTTATTTTCAATTTGTAGCTTACCAATGTTCTCTTTGATTTGTGCACATACTAATGATTATATACCAAAAGAAAAATTTGTAGCAGCTGGAGCTGGTATACAGTTTACATTTGGCTTGGGCGCTATGAGCGGTCCATTCCTTTGTTCAATATTTATGAATATTGTTGGCTCTAATGGTTTTTTTGTATTTTTACTTTTCTTTCATGCTTTAATAGGTGTGTTTGGTGTCTATAGAATGAGAGTTAGACAAACAGTTGAAAACCCAGACTCTCAGTTCGTTGCTATGCCTTCATCTATTACACCTGCTGGAATTGAATTAAGCCCAACAACAGAACCTATTGATGAACCAAAAAAACCTGAAGAGGTTCAACCAGTTACAAATCTTTAAGCATATTGGCCTGCCACATACCCAGAAGACCAAGCCCATTGAAAATTATAACCACCTAAATGGCCAGTAACATCTACAACTTCTCCAATAAAAAATAATCCAGGATGTTTATTGGACATCATTGTTTTAGAAGAAATTTCTTCAGTATCAATACCACCCAAAGTAACTTCTGCAGTTCTATAACCTTCAGTTCCGGTTGGATTTATCGCCCAAGCATTTATAGAATTACTCAAACTAGTTAATACCTTTTTAGATAATTCGCATATATTTCCATTAACTTTATTTTCATTACAGATTATATGAGCTAATCGTTTAGGAAGGATTTCTGAAACTATATTATTTATATCATGTTTAGGATTAGAAGTTTTTCTATCATTTAAAAATTTATCTACATCTAGTTTTGGTGATAAGTTAACTTTGATATCATCTCCCATTTTCCAGTAAGAAGAGATTTGCAATATAGAAGGTCCACTCAAACCTCTATGAGTAAACAACATTCCTTCCTCAAAAAAAGTCTTTTTAAACGAAACAACTGCTTCAACAGATAACCCTGTAAGTTCTTTACATATTGCAAGTATTTTTTCACTAAAGGTTAAAGGAACTAATGCAGGTAATGTTTCAATAACTTTTAAATTAAATTTTTGAGCAATATCATAGCCAAATTTACTTGCTCCAATTTTTGGAATAGATAGACCACCTGTTGCAATGATTAAAGATTCACAAAAATATTTATCATCACCAACAACTATAAAATATTTATTATCTTTTTTATCAATATCATTAATTGTTGTATCTTTTTTTAAAACTACATTTGCCATCTCACACTCTAAAAGTAACATAACTATAATTTGTTGAGCACTTTCATCACAAAAGAGTTGTCCTAATTTTTTTTCATGAAATTTGATATTGTGTTTCTTTATTAAATCTATGAAGTTATTTTGTGTGTATTGTTTTAAAGCTGATATTACAAATTTTGGATTGCTTGATATAAACTTACTGGGGTGAGTATGTATGTTTGTAAAATTACATCTTCCACCACCCGATATTCTAATTTTTTCTCCTATCTTTTTTGCATGATCAACTAAAAGTACTTTTCTTCCACGTTTACCAGCTTCTATAGCACTCATCATACCGGCAGCGCCTGCACCTACCACAATAACATCAAATTTTTCTGTCATAATTAAATATAAAACAAAGATTAAGTGCGACGTATTTTTTTATATACAAAATATAAAGGAATTCCTAAAAACCATAAAACTAATAATTTTTGAAAAATATTGAGTGATAAGTAAAGACTGCCAAAATTAAAATCCCAATCAAAAAATTTAAATGACCACTCTAAAAATTCTATTGTAAAACCTAGAAATATAGAGGTAATAAGTCCACAAAAAGCTATAACTGGTATACTATTAATTATTTCTTTAGTAATTTTATTCATTTAAAAATTATTAGTAATGAGGTGGTTTTTTATCTTCTTTATTAATACTGGACTCAATTCCACCGTCTAGTTCTTCAATTCTCTTATTAAAATTTGAAATTTCTTTTTTTAAATTCATTATTTCTTTTTGTTGAGAATAAAGCTCATTACTCATTTGAGACATTTCTTGCTGTAGAAAAGTAATCTGCTCTTCTAACTTTTTAACTAAGTTTTCCATTAATCATAACTTATTGCTTCTTACAAAGTAAATCAATTGGTCAATCCTAGTAATTTTTGTTAAAGTAATAATATTGCTAATAGAGATTGTTCTAATTAAAAAATACATTATTATATAGAATATTAAAAATTATGCCTTCATTTGATGTAATAAGTAAAATAAATTATCCAGAATTTGATAATGCTCTTGCTAATTGTTTAAGAGAAATTGGAAACCGATATGATTTTAAGGGACTTAAAATTTCAATTGAAAGAAAAGATAAGATTATCACCACATTAGCGCCAGATGAATTAAAATTAAAACAAGTAAATGAATTACTACAAATTCATCTTATAAGAAGAAAAGTAGATCCAAGAGTAATAGCTATTAAAAATTCAGAAAGTGCTGCAGGTACAACTATTAGACAAGTTAGTGAATTAGAGGAAGGTATTAGTCAAGAAAATGCTAAAAAAATTATTACTGATATAAAAAAACTAAAACTTAAAATCCAGATTAAAATTCAAGGAGAAGAATTAAGAGCTGAAGGGAAAAAAAGAGATGATCTTCAAGAAGCAATAGCTGCAATAGAAGCCATTGATATTGGTCTTCCAATAGAATTTGTAAACTTTAGAGATTAATCTCACTTTGATGAATAAAGAAAACACAAATAAACTGTGGAGATTAATTCAGGAAGCTGGTGACTATTTACGGAGTTAGAGGAACACACTAGCTCACACTACCTTACACTAGTTATGCGGGCTATTTAACTTTCCTAAGAAATAAATTACTCACAGACTCATCAATTAAAGCAACAAACTAGATCATAGACTGGATCATTTAAGGATAAAACAAATGGTCAGTTTTAGAGTTTTTTGATAACATTTTTAATGAGAAAAATAATTCAATTTGTATTTTTAATCATTTTTTTTTTTGATTTTGCTAATGCAAATATTGTTGAAGAACTTACTACTTTAAATAATCTTTATAAGGAAGGGGCAATTACAAAAGAAGAATTTTCTAGCGCTAAATCAATACTATTACAAACGAAAGATAAAGAAGGTAATAAAAAAAAAATAGAAATAGTTAAAAAAAAGAAAATAAAAAAAAAAGAAAAGGTCAAAGATAAAACCATAGAGATTACTAATGATAAAAATAATGAAGATTTAACAAAAACCTATATATCTTTGAAAGAATTTAGTGAACTAGGAACATATAAAAAAATAAAAGAATATCCTGATGGACTTTTTAGAATAACAGGCTCTTCTGAGTCCATGGCAAAAGAGGCTATGATGAAAATGTACGAAACCTTTGTGCAAAAACCTAAATTGATGGAAAAATATCCAGAAAATATGATGAAAGCTATGGCTTATTTTGAAATATTTTATAATTACCAATTAAAAGATAAAAAAAAATCCCTAGAGAAATTTAAAAAAAATTACCCTGAATTATCTTGGAAAACAAAAAAAGATGTAAAATCTTTATATTCATTAAATGTTGCAAAAAAATCAATGAGAAATTCCTTGTCACTCAATATGGATAATAGTTTAGAAGAATCTCTTGCTAGGTATGTTTTTATGCATGATTTCTTACAACCAGCTAAGAAAATTACACACCAACTTTCTAATGGTGAAAAAAAATTAAAAAAATTTAGTACAAAGTTTAAACAAAATTATGGAAAATTAAAAAAAACATTAGAAACTAAAAGTGAAATGAGAATTGATAATAAAGATTTCAAAAAAGAATTAAAAAAAAATATCAAAGAAACAAAAAAAGCTCTAAAAATCATTACAAGTTTAGATCAAGAAACAGATAAATTTTACATTTCTATAAATGATTTATTTGAACAATCACTTGAAGTTTTAAAAAAATGTGACCCCAACTGTTCAAATAAACAATTAAAAACAGTAATTAATACAATTAATTTTAACGAAGCTTTAATAAAAGAATTAGAACCAAGCTTTATTAAAAAAAGGTATTCACAAAATATGAACAATTTAGATTTAAATGGTCTATCTGATGAAGAAAAATCAACGCTATTATTAATTTCATTAAAGAATAAATTTAAAAAGAAAAAAGATAAACTAAAGCTTGAAAAAACTTCATTAAGTTTAGAAAATTCTGGATTTGATATTAGTCAAACTTTAGATCAAATTGAAGACAATGGTTTTAAAATGAAGTCGGTTTCTATGTCTTTTGATGATGTTGATGATATGAAAAGATGGACGATGAAAGACTGGGCTAATTCATGGAGAGGTGAATTACCATCAGAAATTTCAGATAAATCTGGAAATTTAATTGAATTCACAACAGAAAATATTCAAGATATTAAAGCTCAACTTGCTTACAACTCATTCAATACCCTGATTGATACGCAATCATTAAAGGACACTGTTAATGAAAGTATCGATGAAAGTATCAAAGAAATTGTTAATGAAATATCTAAAGGTGGTGGATTCAATATTGATGAATTTCTAAATCAAGATTTTAGCATCACTTTAGATAATTATAGTCAATTAGTTGGAAGTTCTTTTGGAATTGAATTAAATAATTTTGACGAGTTAACTAATGTAGTAAACGATTTATATGGAAGTGATATGACCTCAACAGAGTATGCTGATCATTGGCAAACTTCTCAATACTTGGATAGTACTTCAACTTGGGGAGACGTAACAATGGGGGTTGACTTAATAAATCAGCTTGGTTCATTTGATGCGGCAAGTGTAGCAAGAGAATTAGGAACAAGCTTACAAACAGTTGCTGACAGCATTGCTCAAGCAGCTACAGTTGGAATTGCAACAGATTTAGAGGCTGCAGCCCAAGGATTGGGTTATTCAAGTTTTGCTGATGCTGTAGCAGCTTACAATGCGGAACATGGAACTAGTTATACTGAAGAATCTGCAAGAGATGCATTAGGACAATAATAATTATAGGATTTTATAGGATAACTTGTAATAGACTTGTAACGAAAGAGATAAAACAAGAAAAGTGAATGTGTGAACAAAGAAAACGCAAGTAAACTCTGGAAAATTATTCAGGAAGCTGGCGATTATTTACTGGGTCAGTTACCAAGCCATCCAAATCACCCTAAAGGAAGAAACCCCTACGCCCATGTTGCTCTTTGTGTCAAAGAGAAGTTTGGCAACTCTTATAAAGATATTCCTGATGAAAAGTTTCAAGAAGTTGTTGATTACATTAACTTTTTGAAAGAGAACCCAAGTTAAGCAAGAGAACATTTTGTTCCAACCCGGAAATGTTACTGGTTTGTTATTGGTTTTATTCTAGATAATCCTATAACCCAGAACCAATATCGTTGAAAATAGTTTTTTCATTATACTGATTTTTCTTTTTTATCTTTATCGATTTAACTTAATGATTATCTTTTTTTATATTGTAAGCTTTTAAAGCTTGTTGATCATCAAATAATTTCATTCCACTCATTTGATCCCAGTAACTAAACTTGCATCCTGATCCACCGTTTGTATAATTCCATTTACCATTTCTTAAATCAGAGGCTTGCTTTTCTCTAGCTTTCACTAATTTTGGGTGGTTGTATTTTCCCCATTTATTAAGACAAATAAGTTTAAATGGATCATAAGGATCTTTTGAAGTTGGAGTTAAATAAACGGAGTCTATCAGTTGAGGACATCCCTCTTCTTCATGAATATAAGTTTTTCCCAAAGCAAGTCCATGTCCTAATTGATTATTTTGATCTCTATTTTTCCAATGTGCATTTGTATTTGACATTCCTGGAACACAATTAAAACCTCCCCCTTGAGCATGATGTAGTTCGTGCAGAGTAATCTTTATTACTTGTTGCTTTGAGTTATTATGCTTAGATCCAAGATAAGTTGATCCCATATGTACTCCCGCTTCACCACCGTCAACACTTTTCATATCAGCAAACGTGTAATATATTTTTTTAGGATTATTAAATTTATTCATCCATAAAAATGGAGCTATGTTTTGATTTCTATATTTGTGCAAATCTTTTAAATTTTTTGAAAGTCTAACAAAAGTGATATCTAAATTTCCATCTTTTCTATAATCAAATTTATATTTTTGCCCTTCACCCTTGGATTTTTTTGCAGTTTCACGTAGCATAATTTTATTCATCTCAATTAAATATTTTTGCATTTTACCATTTATGTCCCATTCACGATCTTTACCATCTTGGGATATTAAATAAATAAAGTGTATTTGATAATCATCATTAACATCAGGTTGATCTTTAAAAAATCTTCCTCTTTTCATATCTAATTCTTTTTGTTTTTCTAATAACTTTTTTGCATCAGCTATTTTAGTTTTTGCTATGGTTGATGCTTTAGCCTTGTCGTATTTCCAAACAATTTCATCATTAACTGCATACAAATAACATTCTTTACCCGTATGTTTCCTGGCATATTTCGTACATTGTTTATATGTTTTCTTATGGAGTTTTTCTAAATCTTTACCTTTATTAACTGCCCAGGAATAATTTTCATAATCACAGCTGGCATAGAGAACACTATTTTCATTTTTTTTTGATAATTTTTTTAAATGTTTTTTTATAAATTTTTTGTTTACCGATTTAAGACCTCTATCACACCCTGCAATAGACGTTATTCCTGGTTCATTAATACCTGCATAAGCATTCCCACTCAACAACAAAGCCAGAACTATAACGCCTAAAATCTTTTTCATTAACCAAAACCCTACCAAACCTTAAATCAGGTGTCTAGGTGATGGAATGATGGTTAATGAGCACTCGGAAAATTGTCTAGTTTTTTTCTAAGTTTCTTCGATTAAATAGTTTTGTATGCTAAGTTTTGATTTGCTTTTGATGAAGAAACTTTAGCAGCACCCGTATACCCATTATAAGCAACAACCCCTACTGCAGCAAGAATACCGATGATAGCTACAACAACTAGGAGTTCTATTAGGGTGAATGCTTTTTGTTTAACCATTATCTAGTACAACTGCTCCCTGAAACTGTATCTGTTTTAACTATACCATTTCCATTTGAATCAATATCGTATGTTGTGCTAATGACAAAACAACATGTTCCTTCACAATTCAATTGTTTTAATTTCGCATTAGCAATCGCAACACGTTCTATTGAGACATGTCCTAAAGTATGACAACAAATAAAGTATGGTGATAGTTTTCCAGTAAGTTCCATTGGTCTATATTTTACTTCAAGATCTTGTCCTTTAGGTAATATCGTACTAGACCAAACTCCATACAAATTGGTATTATAAGGATTTCTAAAATTACTATTCAAAATAAAATATTGTATAAGAGGAGTGATTAAACCATTGGCATAATCACAAGTGTAGTTTATCCAATAATTATTTTTATTAAAGTATCCTTGTTTCTGATCAATTTCACATAATGATAAAACTGACTGTGTATATTTTACAGCAACTGAGTGTTGATGTAATGTAGCTTTTATCTTGGCTGCTTTAGTATATCCGTTATAAGCAACCACCCCTACTGCAGCGAGGATGCCGATGATCGCTACTACGACTAGGAGTTCTATTAAAGTGAAACCATTACGCTTCATTTAACTTCCAACTTTCGGAAACGATGTTTGTACATAATCATTTGTACCAGTTCCATATCTTGAAGCACATTGTCCTGACTGATTGTCTCTTCCATTTCCTGGCCACCAGCAATGCATATTACCATTCCATTTCACAGGAGGAACCCCCATAAAATTTTGATAGGCATCACTTTTGTTAATACAATTGTTGCTAAGTGGACAGCCTTCAATTCCATAAGCATTTTTCCAATTTTTTGTTTGTTGAATATAATTTGTAATATTATCAAAAACTCCTTTTGCATAAAATTGACTAATCCTAGCACATGAAAGCATTGTGTTTTTATATGCATATGTTTCATTGTTAGTTACTGCTTCAACTTCTAAGCCTATTTCACATTTCATCATTTCAGATGCTATGTAACTAGAAATTTGTTTATGACTTTGTTTAATTTGAGCAACTTTTGCAGCCCCCGTATACCCATTATAAGCAACCACACCTACAGCAGCGAGAATACCGATGATGGCTACTACGACTAAAAGTTCTATAAGGGTGAAGGCTTTATGGTTCATATTTTTTAAAGTTAAGGTTTAATCTGCTTATAGGAGCCGCTAGATCCTGGAGTAATTTTTTTATAACCAGCGCTAGTGTTAGCAGTGATTTGTTTATAGCAAGCATTTGCAGTAGCTGTGATTGTTTTATAACCAGTGCTAGTGTTAGCAGTGATGGTTTTATAGGTTGTAGAACCAGAAACTTTTATTGGCGTCCAAGTTGTTCCAATTGTATGTGTTGCAATGTTTTTTGACGAACTAATAAAACTGCTAACTGAATAATTTCCTTTAGATGGGGTTGAAATTGAAACTGTGCCTTGATTGCAAGGATTTGAGTTTATTAAAGATGATCCATAGGGGTTTTTAATTTTTAATGTACCTGTAATATAATTTCCAATTAAATTTGCTGATGGTGCATTACTATTACTGCAACTATGATTATTAAAGATTAATTTACTACTATCTAGTTCACAGTTCATAAATTCTAGTACTAAAGCTTTATTAATATTGTTAAAATTTGACTCTGTAACTTTTTCTTTAGCACTTTTAGTATATCCATTATAAGCAACAACTCCTACTGCAGCAAGAATACCTATGATGGCTACAACGACTAGGAGTTCTATTAGGGTAAAGGCTTTGGTTTTCATTCTGTTAAAACTATTTGTTTTTTTATTGGTGAACCACTCGTTTCAATACAAGTCTCTATAAAAAAATTCATTTTCCAGTTACTATTTTGATTAATATCTACCCAACCAGTTCCAACGTGATGGGCACCTTGTCCACCATAATTTCCAGGCCATCTACCACTTTCATAGCATCCATTTATACTAGTTCCAAAATTAATTGCTGGGAGTTGTAAATCATAAACATTTTTTATCTTTGCATCAAAAATTGTTTTTACGGCTTTTTGTACTTTTGGTACATTTCCATTTGGATAAATTAGATCTGAACAACTAACTAAACTTGATCCATTATGTTTCATTATACTTAATGATGAATCAAGCTCACATTTGAAAGTCTCTGCTTGCATATATTTAATAATTAACTCATGATTTGCTTTTGTGGTATTCTTCTTAGCAGCTCCTGTATATCCATTATAAGCAACCACACCCACTGCAGCAAGAATACCGATGATTGCGACAACGACTAGGAGCTCTATTAATGTAAAACCATTTTTTTTCATCATATTTAAAATTCACAGAAATTAAACTCTGCGTATAAATAATCATCAGAACCATCTTTTTTTCCTATATTTGCATAAACACAAGATGTATTGCCACCACCCATATTACAAAAATTATTCTTACTATTTGCATAGCTAAATTTTATTTGACCTTTTGCAGGTTTTTTTGGTGGACAATTCGCAAAACCATCACTTAATTGACTCCACTCTATTGCTTTAGTGTTTGAGTCATAAGGATTGACTTTAATACTTTTTGAAAAATCACCATATACTCCCCAAGCCAAGGAATCTCCATTGATAGGTCCATTTTGGCAATTTCGCCCATCGGACCAAAAAAAATCCAAACCAGATTTACACATCGTAAAAGCTTCTGTTAATTTTTTTTCTGCCATCTTAAAATTAGTTTTTACTGCGTTGATTTTAGCTGCACCCGTATATCCATTATAAGCAACCACTCCTACAGCAGCGAGGATACCGATGATGGCTACAACTACTAAGAGTTCTATTAGGGTGAAACCATTTTGTTTCATTAATTCACATCAATAGTTGTGTTCATTGTGTTTTTTGTATCTGAGCAGGGGATTTTAAAACAAACTGAAGTAAAAATTTTAGTACCAAGCACTGAATTCATTAATACTTTACCTAAGGCTTCATCGCTATCATCTTTTCCACTATTTATTGCACGTTTTTTTTTAAGTGCCCAATCTGGATTACTGAACACATTTATATCTTTTAATGTATTTTCCATACATACAATAACTTGAGTAGCAGGTGATGGCTTCCCACTATTAAATTTACTACACTTTAGACATCCTTGCATTACAGATTCTTCACCTAAATCACACAATTTTATTTCTGATTGCATATATTTTATTGACTTTGTATAAATTGATTTTGTTACAGCAATCTTAGTACCACTCGTATACCCATTATAAGCAACGACACCTACAGCTGCTAATATTCCTATAATAGCTACAACGACTAGGAGTTCTATTAGAGTGAAGGCTTTATTCTTCATGATTTAAGGCTATCACATTTATTGATGGTTATTCCACTCGGAAATGTTTGTGGTTTGTTTGTGGTTTTGTCATTCAAATTGCTTTGTATTAACGCCAAGTCTATTTTAATAACTAAATAAGTATAAGGGTTTTGGGGACTAAAGGGACTAGAAGGGAAAGGTAGTTTTTTACTATTACTCTTTGTGTCAAAGAGAAGTTTGGCAACTCTTATAAAGATATTCCTGATGAAAAATTTCAAGAAGTTGTTGATTACATTAACTTTTTGAAAGAGAAACCAAGTTAAGCAAGAGAACATTTTGTTCTCACTCGGAAATTATTCTAGTTTTATTCTAGTCTATCCCAGATAATCCTATAACCCAGAACCATGATCCCTAAAATCTTTTTCATTTTAAATCAATCAATCAACAGGCTTAAGTTTTGGATTGATATTTCTGTCCACTTTTTTAATTGATTTTCCTCTTCTAACTTCATCATAAAAAACAACTTGAGTTCGCATTTTTCGATTTTTGAGTTCTTTATACTTACTAATTAAATTACGATATATACCATGCTTAAAATATATTCCTTCTGGTTTAAAATAAATTGGAGATTTTAATATTTCCACTTTTTTAATACCATCTACCCATGCATCTATTCTTTTATTTTTAAAATCTAAACAAAAAGAAATATCCGTCCAAACTTCTTTCATTTTTCTTAGTGGCTTTAATGTAGTATATACTGATTTATCAATAACGTCTGATGCTGAACCACTAAGTTCGTGCCAATTAAAAAACAAATATCCTTTATGTGCATCAATTTGAATCAAAGGTGGAAAAGAAGCTAGGCCACCTGATGCTGTACCAGTTGGACCACCGATTTGATGAACTTGGCCTAAAGTAGTGCTGGCTGGAGCTACATCAAAAAAATCTTTAGATAACATTAAACTAAATCCATAACATTGTTTTCCTTTTGGAGCCTGCCTTGGTTCTGTTGAAAACTCAACTCTTTCTCGATCAGTGTCACAATCACTCCAAAAATCATCTCTAAAACAATCACCATCTCTAAGTTCAAATCGCTGAAAATATTTTCCAGCACGTGCTTTTGTTTTATCTTTAATGTATTGAAAGTTATAATCATTATGATCCATAAAGTTTTTATGAAACTTAAATCCACTCTTCTTAGTTTTCAAACCAAATTTTCCCTCTTCATCTTTAAATGTTCCAGACAAAGCCAATGTTGGGATTAACACCAAACCCAGAACGATGATCCCTAAAAGTTTTTTCATTTTTTATAACAATATGTCCTTTACAGATGTACTCCACACAGGATCTAAATGTTTGTCCCAATAGAGTTTGTGAATTTTTCTTGTAACATCCCCTACTGTTCCTTGTTTAATATTTTCCCCACTTATTTTTGTTATTGGCATTACACCTCCTGCTGTTGAGGTTGCAAATAATTCTTCAGATGATTTTAACATTTCAATAGTTATAGATTTTTTATTAACGTTAATATTTAGTTCTTTTGCTAAATCAAAAACCGTTTGTCTTGTGATGCCTTCTAATACTCCATGGTCTGGTGTATTAATTCCATTTTCATCAACAGAAAAAATATTAAAGCCTGGACCTTCAGATATATTGTTATCCTCATCTACCAATAAAGCAGTATGATGTCCTTTTTCGTACGCATCAAGCATACCCGTAACTAAATCCATCCAATGATAATTTTTAATAGTTGGGTCAATTGAACTTGGAGGAATTCTTGTTATATCAGTCAAATATACATCTAATCCTTTTTCAAAATCTTCTGGCCTAAGTATCCAGCCGAATGGTACTGCAAAAGCCATGAAGCGTGGTGTCGCTTTACGAGGATCTCTAACAAAATTTGGAGACATTCCTCTTGTTTGTATCATTTCAACATAAGAATCTTCAAGATCAGCTTTTTTAACACAGCCTGCTAATATTCTTTTTATTTCTTCACGACTAAATCCGCATGGCATTCTGAGTTTTTCTGTTGATTTAAAGAAACGATCAATATGTTTATCTAATTGAAAAAATCTACCCTTCCAAACATGGACAATGTCATATGTTGCATCAGATCTTAAAAAACCCCAATCTAAAATAGGAATTTTTGCTTCAGAAAGTTGAATGAATTCCTCATTCATCCATGCCGATCCTTTTGGAAAAATATCACTCATGAACCAACCCTACCAAACCTCTAATCAGGTGTCTAGGTGATGGAAGGAAGTTTACTCAGCATTCAAAAATGTCTCTAGTTTGTTTGAGAAATCGTTTCTAAAAGTTGATCAACATCACTTTCTTTAGTATTCCAAGCAGCAACAAGTCTTACTGCTTTTCCATCTAACTCTTCTTGATTCATTTTATAACCTTCTGAATTAAGATGCTCAATGATAGGTTTTGGAAATTTAGCGAATACTTCATTCGCTTCTGTCGGATAAGCTAATTCAATATTTTGATTTGAGTTTAACCCTTCACTTAATTTTTTCCCCATCTTGTTTGCATGTTTTGCATTTCTTAACCAAACATCATTTGAAATATAAGCCTCTAGTTGAGCTGAAACAAAACGCATTTTTGAAAGTAGATGCCCTGATCTTTTCATTAAAAAAGGTAGGTTGCCTACTAATTCTGGTTTAAAAAATATAATTGCTTCTGCTGCGATACATCCATTTTTAGTTGCACCAAAAGATAAAACATCTATTCCGGACTTCCATGTCATTTCAGCGGGAGTGGCACCTAAAGATACTAAAGCATTAGCAAATCTTGCCCCATCCATATGCATTTTTAAATTATGTTTATGAGCAGTTTCAGATATGGCTGCAATTTCATCTAACTGATAAACTTCACCTGTTTCACATAATTGAGTAATACTCACTACAGAAGGCTGTGTGTGGTGTACGATACCAGTTCCTCCAATATTTTCAGCTAACTCTTCTGGTGTAAATTTTCCATTAATTCCATTTAAAGGTACAAGTTTTGCACCACCTGTATAAAATTCAGGGGCCCCACATTCATCTGTATTGATATGCGAATGTTTGTGGCAATAAATACTTCCAAAAACTGGTGTCATTGCTGATAAAGCTAGAGCATTAGCAGCTGTACCTGATGCAGTTGGATAAACAATCACATCTTTTTCAAAAATTTCAGAAAACTTATTTTGTAAGTTCGTTGACCACTCATCATTACCATATGGAGTACTGTCTCCTTCATTAGCTTTGATAATTGCATCTAAAACTTCAGGACATGCACCCGCTACATTATCAGAGGCAAATTTAACTCGCTCCCTTTTTGTTTTAATTTTAGATGTCATAAATTTTATTGTTTTGGAAAATAATCTTTTAACTCACCTTCACGGTAAACATCTGCTGTACAACAATGAAGGCCTCCTCCAAATGCATAAGCATCTCTCATTTCAACCGGTATTACTTCCATTCCTAGTTTATCTAATTGTTCAGCTTGATAAACTTCACTTTTTTCAACACAAACAGTTTTTGGATCTAATACTAGAACATTCATAGATAGCCAAGTTGAAGAATAACATAATGGTGGTGGCTCATTGTGTGCTGGTTGTGCACTATCAATAATTTCCCATCCGTTGTTTTCAAATAATTTTCTTTGTTCTTTTGGAAGTTTTCTTTGAGGGTTATTAATAATTAATCCCTCTTTAATTGGAGTAAATGTTGCATCAATATGAATTGGGTATGGGTCACCTGGAAAATTAACAGCATGAACTCTATGGTCTTTATAATGTCTTTTAAGCCAATCAATCCCTTTAAGATTAGTTGTAAAACCATGTTGGACTACTAAATCTTTACCAAACCTCAAAACATCAGCTGCATCAAATAAAGGTTCCTCTTCAGTAGTTACAAAAAATTTATCTTCAGTCCATTCTAATCTTTTTTGAATTCCAATTTTGTCTGATAAATAATCTTTTCTGTAATCTGCATCAGTTAATCTTGGTTTAGGAGCAGCTTCATGTCTCATATTAGGATCTTCATCATAATATTTTTTTAATAAAGGTCTGTAACATAGATATTCGAACCATCTACATCTATAACTCATCGTTGCTTCTAAAATTTCACTTCCAACAGTTAATAAAACATCTCTTGGTGGCATACAGCCAAACATTGTGTCTGCTTCCCAATCTGGAGTTGATGTTTTTTTATTAAAATCTATTGGATCTGGTCTGTCTACTTTAATGCCTCTTTTAATTAGCATATTTGAAAAGTCATCTAACAACTGATTTGCCTTATCAACTGTATCTTTTGTTCTTGGTCCAAACTGACCACGCATGTCAGAATCCTCTGGAACTTTAGCATCCAAAGCTGGCTCTGGTGCTGGAATACAAGTACCATCAGCCTTACCAACAATAACATGCTTTAAAGGATCCCACTCATTCCAGCTATTAACTATAGTTTTTGTTTCACTCATATTTTATGATTTGATAATATTATGTTCTGGACCAAAAGGAAACTTAGTAATGTTTTCAGCATTATCTTTTCCTATAACTAGGATATCATGCTCTCTATATCCACCGGCTCCTGGTTTTCCATCAGGTATCATGATCATTGGTTCCATAGAAACCACCATGTTTTCCTCTAATACGGTATCAATATCTTCACGAAGCTCTAATCCTGCTTCTCTTCCATAGAAATGAGATAGGACACCAAAAGAATGGCCGTAACCAAATGTTCGGTAATGAAGGTAGCCAAGCTCAGCAAAGAGCTCATTCAACTCATGGCAGATAGTAGAACATTTTACACCTGGTTTAATTAACTCTAGTCCTCGTTTATGAACTTTAACATTTGCTTCCCATGCTTTTAAGGATGCATCATCTATTTTATCTACAAAAAGAGTTCTCTCTAAAGCTGTGTAGTACCCTGAGATCATAGGGAAAGTATTTAAAGAAAGAATATCTCCTGATTTTAATTTTCTATTAGTTTTTGGGTTATGTGCTCCATCTGTATTTAATCCTGACTGAAACCAAACCCATGTATCCATATATTCTGCATCAGGATAAGTTTTTGCAATTTCACGCTCCATTCTATCTCTACCTGCTATTGCAATTTCAAGCTCACTTTCTCCTACTTTAATATGTTTTTTTATTTCCTCACCCCCAAGATCGGCAATTCTTGCACCATTTTTGATAATTTCTATTTCTTCATCAGATTTTATCATTCTCAGTTGCATTAAATTTTTTGAAACATCGCTAAAAACTGAAAATATAAATATAGAAGTTAGTTTTTCTTTAACATCTAAAGTTACATGATCATTTTCAATGCCAATATTCTTAGGAGGTTCGTCTCTTCCAATAATTGAAACTATCGCTTTTAAAAAATTATCTCTTTTCCAATCAGTGTAAATTACATTATCGCTATGAGATCTCCGCCAAGGTTGACTTGCATCTATGTTTGCAGAAATTGTTGAAATTTTATTAGCCGTTACAACACAACCATAAGGTCTACCAAAAGAACAATAAATAAACCCTGTATAGTAAGCAATATTGTGCATTGAGGTTAAAATAATCATATCAAGATTATTTTTACTCATTACAGTTCTTAAATTAGCTAATCTTCTTTGATATTCTTGATCTGTGAAAGGTAGTTTAGCCTTCTCACCGTTTTTTAAATTAAAAAAATCTGGTCTTTCCATCTTAATTAATTAAGAGCAATAAACCGTCTATTAGTTTTAATTGTAAGGCTATAATAAATGATAGACATAAAAAGGAAGAAGCCTCCTATTATCGTATTAGTCGAAGGTATTTCATTAATTCCTAAAATAGGAATCCATACCCAAAATATACCACCTATAACTTCAGTTAATGACAACAAGGTCAATTCTGCTGCTGGTATAGCTTTTGATCCTATAGAATATAAAATTAAACCCATACAAACTAACGTTCCATGAACAGAAAATAATGCTCCATTATAACTTGTAGATAGAAAAACCATATCATTAGTTAAAATAACTATTGCAGCAACTACAAAGCAGAATAAACCTGCAAATGCTACAGTTGTAAATTTTGGTGTTTCTTTATTCCATCTCAAGGTTACTGAAAAAACAGAAAAACCAATTGAAGAAGTCATTCCAAATATTAGTCCTAATAAAGAATTTTTTTCTGTATTACCCAAAGCTATTATTATTATTCCAACCGTTGCAATAAATATAGCTACCCAAACATTTAATGAAATTTTTTCTTTTAAAAACAAAAAACCTAGTAAGGCTGTAAAAAAAGGCATGGCAGCTAAGCAAAGCAAAGTAACAGCAGCACTGGTATTTGTAATGGAATAAATGAAAGTTATCATTGCAATACCAAGACCGGTCCCACCAATGATACCCGAAATTCCAATTTTTAAATAATTTTTATAAAAATCTTTTCCTTCCTCAAAAAAAAGGTAAAGATTTAAAATCAAAAAGATTGTAAGACCACGTGCAAAAATATATTGCCATGGAACTAAATTTGGGTCATTCATATACCTAACGACCAAAGGACCGAAGGACCATATAAGACCAGCTAATAAAACTACTGGGATTGCAATTTTTTCATTTTTTAACTCAAGCATTGATGGATATTTAATAGTAATTATTTTGTACTACAATAAAAATGAGATCTATTTAAAGATATTAATATTTGACCCTATTGGAGAGTAACAATCAATTAACTCCCCTTTTTTGAATATAGATTGCCCTTCTTTGAATAGACCCCACACATTTGACTCTACAAATGATTTAATTCTGAAAGATTCTTGACCTTTTAAAACCTCTAACTCTATTTTTCCATCATTAGTTGAAGTTAACTTAGCTTTTAAAAATCTAATAATCTTTTTACTCTTTGAATAATTATTTTTTAATTTAGCTTTAAATGGTTTTTCAACCTTAACACCAAGAATATTAAGCAAATACGGATAAACAAAAAATCTAAAACACGCAGATGAGGAAATAGGATTACCAGGTAGCCCAAAAATAGCTTTTTCTGTTTTATAGAATTTTGCAAACAATACTGGTTTACCAGGTCTAATCAAAACACCTTTAAAAAAATTAGATAAACTAAATTTTTTGATTATGTGCGGAACAAAATCATGTTTACCTGCAGATACAGCACCTGATGTAATGATAATATCTATTTTAGATTTAAAATTTTTTTCTATTTTTTTTTGAAAAAGTTTTTCATCCTTATCCCTTAAAACTCCACCATCTATAAAGTTAAATAAAAAATTATCAGATAAAGACTTAATATAATAACTATTAGAGTTTCTAACTTTCCAATTAGCAATATTTTTACTATTAGAAATTTCATTTCCTGTTGAAAAAAATAAAATGTTGGGCTTCTTTTTAACTTTAATGTTTACTATGCCCAATGTTTTAAAGGCTAATACATGAGATGGTTGAATTATGGTCCCTTTTTTAATTATCAAGTCTCTTTTTTTATAATCTGATCCAGCACATCTGATGTGTTGGTTATTTTTTATTTTTTCATTAATTAAGATAAATTTTCTATTTTTATTAAAAATAATTTTTTCGATTGGAATTATAGTATCAAAATTTTTAGGTATAAGTGCACCTGTCATTACTTCAACAGCTTCAAACTTATTTATCTTTTTTAAAGACGGATTATCTCCCGCAGATATAGTCTTTAAAATTTTAAAGTTTTGTGAATTATTTTTATTTAACTTACTTGTATCTTTTGAATTAATTGCAAAACCATCAAAAGCAGCATTAGTTCCAGCTGGATAATTTACTGTTGAATAGATATCTAATACATTAATCCTATTTAATGACTTTGATGAGTTAATAATTTCATCTTTAATTTTTATCTTTGATTTTATTAAGATTTTCTTAGCTTCTTTATAGGTGATCATTTTAATTTTTTTTTAGTATTTTTTTTGCTTCTTCTAAATCTTCTTTAGTATTTATATTAAAAAAAGGATCAAATTTTTTAGGCTCAATATCAATTGTTTTTACCCCTATTTTATTTGCCCAATCCTCTACTTTTCTAAAATTATTATTAATCAAATCATTTTCAAGTGGTTTTAATAATTCAATTGACCATAGGCCAAAAATATTGTGCCTTTTGTTGTTTGACTTAATAAAATACAACAGGCTATCTTTTAGTTTAATTCTTTTTTGGTATTCATCAATAATTGATGTTTCAAAAAAAGGTGTGTCTGATGGAAATGTTGCAATCCACTGATATAATTTTTGATTTTCTTTAACCCATTTCATTGCACTCAGAACTCCTGCTAATGGTCCAAAGTCATCAAAACAATCAGGAATTATTGTTACATTTTTTATTTTTTTTGTATCTATACTGTGGCTTGAGACAATAAGTATCTCCTCATATCTGTGGTTAATTTTTAATAAAACGTGTTCTAACAATGTTTTATCACCAAGTTTTGTCTGATTTTTATCTTCACCAAATCTCTTTGACTTTCCACCAGCTAGCACAACAGCTAAAATATTGTTATCTTCCATAAATCAAAATATAAAACATTAATCTCTTAATTAAAGAATTATAATGGACTTAGAAATTTTAGAAATTGCATCTAATACCGAAAACCACAAAGTGCTTAAAAAGCATACACATCAATCGAGGAACAAAAACCCTTTATGTGGTGATGAAATGGAAATTAGTTTAATGGTTAAAGACAATATTGTTCAAGACGTGGGATATCAATGTAAGTCTTGCGTGTACTGTCAAGCCTCGGTTAGTTTACTTTCAAGATGGGTCATGCAAGTACCAATAGAAAAAATTTCAGATTTTGTTTCAAAAGCTGAGCTTTTCTTTGATGAAAATTTTGATCAATTAAGAAAAATTAATATAAAAGATTTAAAAGATTTAAAAGATTTTAAAAAAATAATGAATTCAAAAAATATTTCTAGAAAAGAATGTTTATTGCTTCCTTTTAAAACTCTTTCAAAAGCCCTAAAGCTTTAAAATAATACTAATAACAAAAATAAAAGAATATGATAAATACAATAAAAGAAAACTTTAATAGAGCTCTATATGCTTTAATATTTTCAATAATCACAATTGGTACCCTTTCATTCCTAAGTTTTGAAACTCCCTATGGGTTGTTTTTAGCTGGATCATTTGGATCTTCGATGGTTTTACTTTTTGGGTATCCAGAAAGTCCATTTGCCCAACCTAAAAATGTTTTTTTTGGACACTTGGTAACATCTATAGTTGGTGTGTTAATTTTAAAATTTCTACCCATTGATCAATTTTTACAAATAGCTATTGCTGTAGGGCTTGGTATTTTTATAATGATACTGCTTGGTGTAACTCATCCACCTGCAGGTGGAAATCCTATTGTTATAATACTTGGTGCAGTTTCATATGATTTTTTACTAAACCCAATTATTTTTGGTTCTATAATAATAATTGTTTATGCGGTTATTCTAAATCGTTTCATATTAAAGAAAAACTACCCAAGTAGTTGGAAAAGCTAATCTTTTCGTTGTTTCAAATTTAGCCAGTTTAAATATACTAACTAAATGAATTCTAATTATAAAGTCACAAAATTTAGATCTAATAATTTGAAAGAGGTTAATGATCAAATATCCATTGAAGAACCACTTGAAATAATACTCAAATATAAAGATAAAAAAAATTGGATAGAAAATACTATATCTATTACGATGAGAACGCCTGGAGATGATGAAAATTTAGTTACTGGCTTTCTTTTTAATGAAAGAGTAATTGAAAAAATTAGCTATATAGAAAATATTGAAGCAAGTGGCGAGCCTGTTGGGCAATATAAATTACAAAATAAAGTTATTATTACAATAAATAATTCAGAGAATATAGACATTGATAAAATTAAAAGAAATTTTTTGACTAATTCCTCATGTGGGGTGTGTGGAAAAACATCTCTTGAATCTTTAGAAATTATTAAGAAAGATAAAATATTAAAATCTATCCCTAAAATACATCATGAAATTATAATGAAATCTCCAGATATGTTAAGACAAAACCAATCTGAATTTTCAAAGACTGGCGGCATTCATGCTAGTGGGCTATTTAATGCGAGTGGAGAAATTATTGCCTTAAAAGAGGATGTAGGAAGACATAATGCTTTGGACAAGCTAATTGGATTTGTCTTAAAAGAAAATTTACTTGATAATAGTTCTCAATTTCTAACCTGTTCTGGAAGGCTCAACTTTGACCTTGTTCAAAAAGCACTCATGGCAAATATAGGTGTCTTGATTGGCGTAGGTGCGCCAACCAGTCTCGCTATAGATTTAGCCAATAAGTTTGACATGACATTAGTTGGTTTTGTAAAAGAGGATAGCTTTAATATTTATAGTAATAATGAGAGAATTATAATAAAAAATTAAAAAATTTTAAAAGGGTAAAATGTGTCAAAAAATATAAGTAACTTATCAGGCAGAATTGGTTTAAAGAAAAACCTATTTGAGAAAATCTCTGAAAGATCGCTAAACTCTAAAGATGCAAGTGGCATTCAAGAAATAGCTAATGAATATCATATGGGTGTATCTACTATTCATGGTGCAGAAAGTTTTTATGAATTTTTAAGGCCATCTCATAGAGCAAAAAAAGCCTTTGTTTGTAATGGAAGTGCTTGCATGTGTTCTGGAACACAAGAACCTCTAAAGAAAAAATTAAAAGAAAAATTAGGTGATGACAAGGTTGGTGAAATGTTTTGTCTTGGTCACTGTTATGAAAATAAAGCGTTTCATTATGATGGTGAAAACTATGCTGGGAATGACATTGATAAAATTGATGAAATAATTAAAGGAGATAAAATTGAACAGGAAAAATTTTTCTCAAAAAGTTTTGCTTCAACAAGTTTTTTAATGGACGATAAGCTTTCAAATTTAGATCAATTTAAAAATATTTTAAATAAGTTTATCAATACAGATAAACAAGAAATTATAAAATCATTATTAGATTCAAATTTAACAGGCAGAGGTGGCGCTGGTTTTCCAGCTGGAATGAAATGGGATTTTTGTAGAAAAGCAGAATCTGAAAAAAAATATGTTATCTGCAATGCTGACGAAGGAGACTCTGGTGCATTTTCTGATAGATATTTATTAGAAGATCAGCCACTAAAAGTATTATTTGGAATGATCATCTGTGGTTATGTTATTGGAAGTGACGAGGGTGTTTTATATATTAGAGGAGAATATCCAAAATCTATTGAAGCTATAAATGGATGTATTAATTCTTTAAAAAAAGAGGGATTGTTAAGTAAAAATATTCTTGGAACAAATTTTTCTTTTGATCTAAATATTTGTATTGGACAAGGAGCGTACATATGTGGAGAAGAAACTGCTTTAATTGCATCAATTGAAGGAAGAAGAGCAGAAGTTGATGTCAGACCTCCCTTCCCTGTTACTGAAGGACTTTACAAAAAACCAACTGTTGTTAACAATGTTGAAACTTTAGCTGCTGCTACTGGTATACTTATTAATGGAGCAGAAAAATTCGCTGCAATTGGTAATAAAAAATCAGCAGGTACAAAATTAGTTTGTTTTGATAGTTTTTTTAATAATCCAGGTGTTTACGAGGTTGAAATGGGAACACCAATGAAAAAAGTTTTGAACGATATTGGTGGAGGTTTTAAAGAATCTATTAAAGCGCTACAAATTGGTGGCCCATTAGGTGGAGTTATTCCAATTTCTGAAGTAGAAAAATTAAATCTAGATTTTCAGGAATTTACTGCTGCTGGTTTCATGTTGGGACACGCAAGTATAGTAAGTATTCCAAAAGATTTCCCAATGGTTGACTATATTCATCATTTATTCGAATTTACAGCTGAAGAATCATGTGGAAAATGTTTTCCTGGTAGACTTGGATCTTACAGAGGAAAGGAAATGTTTGATCAAGCAAAGAATAAAACTGCTAAAATTCCATTAAAGCTATTAAATGAACTGCTAATAACAATGAAAAAAGGCTGTTTATGTGCTTTATGTGGTGCAATACCTACGCCTATCATGAACATACTAAAATATTTTGGTGATGAAATGAAGGATGATATGGTGAAAGATAATTAATGAGCTCAGAAAAAAGAAAAATTGCATATATAGATGGTAAACCATACGAAATTGGTCCTAACCATACTTCTGTTTTAAAATTTGTAGAAAGCTATCTTGGTGAAAAAAAGGTTCCTGCTTTATGTAACGATCCAAACTTAGCACCTTATGGAGCTTGTAGAGTTTGTTCGGTTGAGGTTGCTTTAGTTAAAGATGGTCCAACTAAAGTTGTAGCCTCATGTCATACACCAGTTGGTGAAAACCAACATATTTTTACAAATAATGAAAATTTAACGGCTTTAAGAAAAAATATTGTTGAACTCGTTTTAACCGACCATCCAATGGAATGTGGAACTTGTGAGGTTAATAATAACTGTGAACTTCAAGATGTTGCAAATGATTTAGGCATATCAGATCATAGATATAATGTACCAAAACAACACAAAGGTATTCCAAGAGACACCTCTCATGATTATATGAGAATGAATTTAGATAACTGCATTAATTGTGGAAGATGTGTCAGAGCTTGTGATGAAATTCAAGGTTCATTTGTTTTAACAATGAGTGGAAGAGGATTTGAGTCTAAGATTACAACAGATAATGATGCATTATTTGGGGACTCGTCTTGTGTATCTTGTGGAGCTTGTGCACACACTTGCCCAACAGATGCCATCTCAGATGTATATCAATCTAAATCAGTTGCTGTTGATGAAAAAGTAAGAACGACTTGTTCTTATTGTGGAGTTGGTTGTAATCTAGAAGCTTCAATTAAAGATAATAAAGTTGTTGCAATTTCTACTCCTAAAGAATCTGAAGTTAACGCAGGTCACACTTGTATTAAAGGAAGATATGCTTTTGGATTTTATGATCATCCTGACAGATTAAAAACTCCTTTAATTAAAAGGAATGGAAAATTTGAAGAAGCTTCTTGGGATGAGGCATATGATTTTATTAAAAAAGAATTAAATAGAATTACCAAAGCTAATGGACCAGATGCAGTTGCTGGTATTTCTTCAGCAAGATGTACTAATGAAGAAAATTATGTTTTCCAAAAAATGATTAGAGCAGCAATAGGAACTAATAATATTGATTGTTGTGCAAGAATTTGTCATTCACCTACTGCGTGGGGAATGCAACAAACATTTGGAACTGGAGCGGCTACAAATTCTACAGAAGATATTTACCATGCAGATTTATTTATGGTTATTGGAGCAAATCCAACAAATGCTCACCCAGTTACTGGTGCTAAAATCAAACAACAAGTAATGAAAGGTAAAAAATTAATTGTATTAGATCCAATTACTACTGAGCTTGCTAAACTTGCTGATTATCATATTAAACTTAGACCAGGAACAAATGTAGCCATATTAAATATGATGTTGCATTATATATTGAAAGCAAACCTTTATGACAAAGACTTTGTCAGAGATAGAACTGAAGGTTTTGCAAATTTCATTAAAGAAATTGAGAGACAAGATATGGATCATCTAGCGAAAGTTGCTGGTGTTGATAAACAGTTAGTTAAAGAAGCTGCAATTGCTTATGCAACAGCTAAAAACTCTATGGAATTCCATGGTTTAGGAGTTACTGAACAAGAACAAGGCTCTAAAACAGTAATGTTAATCGCTGATCTTGCAATGATTACAGGTAATATTGGTAGAAGAGGTGTTGGTGTTAATCCACTAAGAGGACAAAATAATGTTCAAGGAGCTGCTGATATGGGGTGCCAACCTCATCAAGGAGCTGGGTATTTTGAGGTTGCAGATGAAAAAAATCAAGATTTTTACACTGAAAAGTATGGTGTAGTTCATCCAACAAAAGCAGGATTAAAAATTCCTGAAATGTTTGATGGTGCAATTAATAAAGATGTTAAAGCAGTCTGGATTATTGGAGAAGATATTGTTCAAACAGATCCAAATAGTGCACATGTAGTTGAAGCAATGAACTCATTAGAGTTATTAGTAGTTCAAGAAATCTTTATGAGTGAGACTGCAAAACTTGCAACAGTAGTATTGCCTGGAACAACTTTCTTAGAAAAAAATGGAACTTTTACTAATACAGAAAGAAGAATTCAAAGAGTTAATCGAGCTGTACCTCCATTACCTGGTACTAAAACTGATGGAACTATTGTAACAGACATGATGCAAAAATTAGGCTTTGATCAACCTGAATATGACGCTGATCAAGTTCTAGCAGAAATAGCTGATGTTGTTCCTTTCTTTAAAGGGGTAACAAGAGAGAGACTTGGTAAAATGGGATTACAATGGCCAGTTCAAGAAGATGGAACAGATACTCAAATTTTACATAAAGAAACTTTCAAACTTGGAAAAGGACGTCTTAAAAATTTTGATTGGAAAGAATCTACAGAAATTGAAACTAATAAAAAAGAATATCCATTAATTTTAACAACTAGTAGAGTTCTACAACATTACAATGCTGCGACGATGACAAGACGTACAAGTAATATCAATATAGTTTCTGAAGATTTATTATTAGTTCACCCAAATGATGCCAACAAAAGAGAGTTAAATACAGGTGACATAGGAAGACTTTATTCTGGAAGAGGAGAAGTTGCCTTAAAAGTAGAGGTTACAGATAAAGTTAAAGAAGGCATAGTATTTACAACATTCCATTTTCCAGAACATATGGTCAATATGGTAACAGGTCATGGTAAAGATGAAGAAACAATGTGTGCTGAATACAAAGTTTCAGCAGTAGAAGTTCAAAAAATCTCAAATCAATTTAAAACTGAAATTAAACCAAAAGAAAATCAAGCAGAAGTTAACTAATCGATAAAATGACAATTGGTTGGCATTTTGATAATAGTTATTCGAGATTACCAAAAACATTCAAAGAAGATATCAACCCTGTTGCTGTAAATGCACCAGAAATATTAATATTAAATAAAGATCTAGCAAATAAATTAGATCTAGATTTTTCAGATGTTAATGATGAAGGTTTATCAAAAATTTTTTCAGGAAATATGTTACCTGAAGGATCTAACTCTATAGCACAAGCCTACGCTGGTCATCAATTTGGTCATTTTACAATGCTTGGTGATGGAAGAGCTGTTTTAATCGGTGAACACTTGACCAAAAATAATGAGCGATTTGATATACAATTCAAAGGCTCTGGTAGAACCCCATTCTCACGAAGTGGTGATGGTAGGGCTGTTTTAGGCCCTATGTTGAGAGAATATATAATAAGTGAAGCAATGCATTCTTTAAAAATACCTACTACTAGAAGTTTAGCAGTAGTTAAAACTGGTGAAGATGTGGTTAGGGAACAAATTTCACAAGGTGCAATTCTTACAAGGGTGGCATTAGGCCATCTAAGAGTTGGAACATTTCAATACATTGCTGCAAAACAAAATATTAGTGATTTAGAAATTTTGATTAATTACACAATTGAAAAATACTACCCCAATATAAAAACATCAAAGAATAAAGCATTAGACTTACTAAATGTTTTAATCGAAAAACAAACTGAACTTGTAATTGACTGGATGCGTGTCGGTTTTATTCATGGAGTTATGAATACTGACAATATGACCATATCTGGTGAAACAATAGATTATGGTCCCTGTGCATTTATGGATACTTATGACCCTAAAACAATTTTTAGTTCAATAGATCAATTAGGTAGATACGCCTATGATAATCAACCAAAAATTACCAAATGGAATTTAACAAGATTTGCTGAATGTCTTATTCCACTAATTAGAAAAAATGAAGATGAAGCAATTAAATTAGCTACAGATGCTTTAGATAAATTTGAACAAAATTATGAAACAAAATGGTTAAATATGATGAGAGATAAACTCGGATTATATGGTGAAGATAAAGAAGATAAAGATTTGATTATGGAGTTATTAAATTGGATGCAAAAAAATAAAGCAGATTATACAAATACCTTTATTTTTTTAACGGATAAGACAATTAAAAATTCTGAAGTTTATGATAATGCAGACTTTAATTTATGGAAAATTAAATGGGTGAAAAGATTAGCAATGTTTAATAGTTCACATGATAAATCTATGGAATTAATGAATTCTTCTAATCCAATGGTAATACCTCGTAATCATAAAGTGGAAGAAGCTTTAACATTAGCAAGTAATGGTGATTTAACATTGTTTAATAGGTTAATAAAAATATTAAAAAATCCTTATACAGTTAATAGCAATGATTTAGAATTTATGTCACCTGCTCCACACAGCGATAAGAAATATCAAACTTTTTGTGGAACTTAACTCGTTATAATACGTAAGGTTCTGGTCTAGCTTCTTTACTAAATATTCTTTCAACATTAAAAGCGCTTACATCTATAGTTTGATAAGAACCTGTTGTTATAAGTTCTGTCAAAGCTCTACCAATGCCAGGTGCTTGTTGCAATCCTCTTCCTGTGAAACCCGAAGCCATATATACATTTTCGTATTTAGGATGCTTACCCACAATAGCATTACTGTCTAGTTGGTTATGATCATAAAATCCTGCCCAAGCACCAGTTAATTTAAGCTCTTCAAACATTGGAATTCTTTTTGCTAAAGCTGGCCATACCAACTCCTCAAAGTCGTCCCAAGCAGGTTCAAGATTTGTTGCATCAAAAGTAGATTTTGGAGAACCAGCTAAATATTCTTTACCCTCTGGCCTCCAATAAACACCTGTTGTTAAATCAGCAGATAAAGGCATTTCAGATATATACGTTGGGCACTTAACTCTAAAAACAGTGTGTTTTTGTGGAATAACAGGAATATCATTTAATATTTTTTTAGTCCAACAACCTGCAGCAGAAATAATTATCTTAGCATTAATTTCTGATATTTCCTTTACTTCTCCCTTAATAAATTCAGCCCCAAGTTCTGTGGCCTTGCTTTTTAAAGCACCGTGAAACATAAAAGGATCAATCCAACCCTCACTTTTATCATCTGTATAAGTGGCAGTTTCTATACCTTCATCGTTAATGTAAGAAAAAACCTTGGATAATTCTGAACCTTTTATATTTTTTGTTCCAGCTCCACACTCTTTATGGTTTTCTAACGCTCTATACTGTTCCTCTGCATGCTCAGGTCCAAACATTAATAAGTAACCATTTGGTACCATACTAGCTGTAGGGTTAGGATTTTTTTTAGTTTTGAGTAATTCTGGTATTTGAAAAATAAAATCTCTTGCAAATTTACCTAACAAAATATTTTCTTTTTGAAAAAATTGTCTCCTAAAGCCACCCAGGGATAAAGGGAATGAGGCTTCTTTGTATGATGGATCTTTTTCTATAACTTTAACTTTTCGACCTTCTTTAGATAGAAAATAAGCTGTCGCAACTCCAATGATACCACCGCCAATTATTACAACATCGTCCATAATTAATTTAAAATAAATAAACTTAAGTTAAGAATTAATGCGTAAAAACACCAAAGTAAATAAGGAATCATTAAATAATAACTTACTAAAGTTATTTTCTTAAATCTTTGCATTAATAAAACTATTAAAGCTATTAAAATAATTAAAACTAGTAATGCTAATAAAATTTTATGAAAAACAAAAAATACTATACTCCAAGTTGTATTAAAAATTAAATGAACGATATAAATATAAATCGTATCTATGTCTCTTTTTTTACTATGCCAAAAAGACCATATGGCAATAGTCATCATTAAATATAGTGTTGTCCAAACAGGTGCAAAGATCCAGCTTGGTGGATTGTATGATGGCTTTGTCAATAATGAATACCAAGGCTCTTTAAATCCAATAGTTGCAATACCTCCAATAACAGATGCCGAGTAAGTTATTATTGCAAATAATAAAAAAGATAAAAATTTGTTTTTTAACATAATCATATTATACATTACTTAATGAATGATAAAAAAATAATTTGGATCACTGGCGCTAGTAGTGGAATTGGTAGGTCTTTAGCTCTAAAATTTGCTAAAGAAGGATGGACAGTTGCTGCCTCAGCTAGACGAGAAAACTTATTACAAGAGTTGCATACTGAGAATGAAAATATCCATTCATTTCCTTTAGATGTTACAAATACAGAACAATGTAAAGTTGTCTTCAATGATATTGTAAAAAAATTTGAAAATATTGAAATTTGTGTGTTTGGTACCGGGATACATGATCCAAAATCTGAAAAAAAATTTAACTTAGATAAAATAAGAAAAATTATGGAAGTAAATTACTTTGGTACAATGAATTCTATCAACGCAATTTATGAATATTATAATAATAAAAAAAGGGGTCAAATATCTATAATTTCTTCAGTTGCTGGTTATAGAGGGTTACCTGCAGCTGGAGGTTATTGTGCATCAAAGTCTGCACTTACAAGTTTTGCAGAAAGTTTATATTTTGAAATGAAAAGAGTAAACGTGCGTGTTTCCCTGATAAGCCCTGGGTTCATTAAAACACCAATGACTGACCAGAATGATTTTCCTATGCCCATGATAAAGTCACCAGAATTTGCTGCAGAACAAATCTATATTGGTTTAATCAAAAATAAGGGATTTGAAATCCATTTTCCAAAAGCTTTTACCTTTATAATGAAAACTCTAAGAATACTTCCAAGTAGCTGGTATTTTAAGTTAGTTGAAAAAGGTATGAAAAAAATTGACTACTAATTTTTCTTAAAGAATACCGTCAACTCACCCACTTTAAATCCAAATTTTGTTAATGTGGCTCTATTGATAGCAACCTCTTCGTCTTGTTTAAAAATCCAATCATCAAATGAAACTTTAATATTCTTTCCTTTAAAAGGGACCATTAAATCATATTCAAATTTAAAGGCAGATCCATATTGAAACCCTTTAGCAGTTCCTACAACATCAGGTGCAGATCCTTCATAGTAATTTTGATCAATTTTTTTGATTTTCCATATTCGGTTTTGTTTTTCACCGTCTGTCCAATAGAAATCTTCTTTAAGAGTTAAGATATCACCCTCAAAACTACCAAACATATCAGCTTTAAATTGTCTAGTAACCTTGCCACTTCGATCTTGTAATAGACCCCATGCTTTAACAGGACCTTCAAAGTATTTCTCTATAGTCATTGACGGTTCTGTATTTTTAAAATCTGTTGGTTTCATAGAGTTATTGTTTATACAACTTGCCGTAAAGAATAAAGCAATTATTAATACCGTTAATTTAAATTTCTTAAAGTTTATCATGTCTCTCCTATTGTTATTTATTTTGTAATGAAAATTGAATTAGATCTATATTTTTTGATTTAAAGCCAGCCTCACAATAAGACAGGTAAAATTCCCACATTCTTTTAAATGTTAAATCAAAACCTTGCTCTTTAATCAAATCCCACTTTTTATTAAATATCTCTCTCCAAATAATCAAAGTATCAGAGTAATGATTTGCATATGAATTGTATTCATCAAACTTTAAACCATTAGTATCAACATAATTTTGTAATTCATTTCTAGAAGGTAAAAAACCTCCAGGAAAAATATATTTTTGGATAAAGTCCTGTTTATTTTTATATCTATCAAACAAGCTATCATCGATAGTTATAGCTTGAATACCCACTGTGCCTGATGAAGTTAGATTATTCTTGATTGTGTTAAAATAGCTATCTAAATAGTTTTGTCCTACTGCCTCTATCATTTCTATAGATGCTATATGATCATATTTACTCTTTAAATCTCTATAATCTTTTATTTCAATATTTACTTTTTCATTAAGTCCACATTTATGGATTCTTTCTTTTGCAAATTCAAATTGTTTTTTTGAAATGGTGATACAATCTAATTTAACATCATAATTAGTGCCCAGGTATTCTGCAAATCCACCCCAACCACAACCAATTTCTAAAATTTTACTTCCATTTGTTGGTTTTAAAAGATCAATCAATTTTTGGTATTTATTATTCTGAGCATTGAAAAGATCTTGCTTAGGGTTCTCAAATATAGCGCTGGAATAAGTTAAGGTTTTATCAAGCCATAAAGAAAAGAAATCATTTCCCAAATCATAGTGTTTTGCGATGTTTTCTTTGCTTCGGTTTTTGGTATTTTTTATAATTTTATTTTTTAAAAAATTAATGAATGGTAAATCAAAAATACCTGAAAATTTATAAATAACATTTATATTTTTTGCAGTTAACTCAATTAAATCAGATAGGTTATTTGTTATAAAAAAATCTTTCATATAAGATTCACCTAATCCAACACTGCCACTTTTAATCAGATTATAATTAAGGCTTTCATCTTTAATTTCTAAGAAAACTTTTAAATTATCATCTGGATTACCAAATTTTAAAACTTCTCCATTAACCTTTTTAATTTCAAGAAAACCATGCTTAATATTTTTTAATGCACTAAATACGATTGAATCTGAAATTTTATAAATTAACATTAATTCTTAATATATTTTTTAATTTTTACTTAAATGGAAACTTAATTCTTTTTATTTAAAAATTAAATGACGCAAAATTGCAGATAAAGTAAGAGGTTTAAGATAATTTATTAGTAAAGTTTAGTCATCAACTTCAGCTAATAAGGATGCATTACCACCCATAGCTGCTGTGTTATTTGATATACTTTGTTCATAACATAGTCTTTTCAAGTATTCAGGGCCCCCTGCCTTAGGTCCTGTTCCAGATTTTTCAAAACCCCCAAATGGCTGTACACCAACAACGGCTCCAATCATATTTCGATTAATATAAATGTTTCCAACTTCTGCTTTGGAAATGATTTTATCAATAGTTTTATCTAATCTACTGTGGATACCTAATGTTAAACCAAAACCTAAATCATTAATGTCATCAATTAATTCATTTAATTCTGAAGCTTTATATTTAACAATATGTACTACAGGACCAAAAACTTCATTTTTTAAATCACTTAATTTTTTTATTTCTATTAAAGTTGGTGGAATGAAATATCCTAAATCATTTTGAAAATTTGTTTGATAAACATTATCAAAATTATCAATATGTTTTTTTATACTGTTGTAAGCCTCCTCATCAATTACTGGTCCAATATCTGTTGAAAGTTTTTCTGGATTTCCAATATTTTGAGTATTCATTGCACCAATTAATGTATCTTTAATTTTTTTGTACACATTTTCTTCTACGCATAAAATTCTACAAGCTGAACATCTTTGTCCGGCACTATCAAATCCTGAATTCACAACATCTTTAACAACATGTTCTGGTAAAGCTGAGCTATCAACAATCATACAATTTAAACCACCTGTTTCTGCAATAAAATTAGTAATACTCTCTTGTTTTTGTAAGTTTGATTGGATAATTTTTGCTGTATTTAGAGAGCCAGTAAATAAAACATTTCTAAGTTTTTTATCATTAATAACTTTGTTGGAAATTAATGAACCGTTACCCAAGATCAAGGCAATTGAATTTTTAGGTAGTCCTGCTTTTAATAAAAGTTTAATTATAAAATATGCTGCATAAGAGGATTGTTCTGCAGGTTTAGTTAAAACAACATTACCAGTAATTAGTGCAGCTATTGTTTGACCTACAAAAATTGCTATAGGAAAATTCCATGGGCTAATTACTAAAGTTAATCCCTTTCCTATTAATCTATATCTATTAAGTTCACCTGTTGGCCCTTTAAGAATTTGTTCTTTAAATATTAAGTTTGCTTCCTTAGAATAGTACCTGCAAAAATCAACAGCCTCTCTAATTTCAGCTATAGAATTTTTAATACTTTTGCCAGATTCTTGTGCGCAAATTTCAATTATTTCCTTAAAATTTTCTTCAATTAAATTAGCAAAATCTAAAATAATTTCTGATTTTTTTTTAATTGGAAAATTTTTCCACGCTATAGAGTAATCTTTGAGGTTATTAATTGCTTCATCTACAATTTGATCTGTAGCAAAATATTTTGAACCTAATAAGGTAAAATCACTTGGTGAAATAATATCTAATTTTTTATCAGATTTTATGTCTTCACCATTTATAATTGAAAATGCATTTATATTATTTAGTTTTTTTATAACTTTATAATTATTAATCACAGATTCTTCACTTATATCCAGACCTTTTGAATTATCTCTATTGCCCAAAATATTCATTGGTAAAGGAATTTTGTCAGTTTTTAACTTATCTAGCTTCAAAAATGGTGATTGAATCAATTTATCAATATCAAAATTTTTGGATTTTAGTTGATGAATAAAAGACGTATTTGCACCATTTTCTAATAATCTTCTAACTAAATATGGTAACAAATCCTTATAGCCTCCTACTGGAGCATATACTCTACATTTAAAATCAGGTTTATTTTCTAAAAATGAATATATCTCATCACCCATCCCATGCAATTTTTGGAATTCAAAATTAGTGTTTTTAAATAGAGTATGAATATAAGAAATACTATGTGCATTATGAGTGGCAAATTGTGAAAAGATATTTTTATTTACTAATAGTTTATGTGCACAAGCTAGATAAGATATGTCTGTAGCAAATTTCTTTGTAAAAACAGGGTAGTTTTCAAAACCTCCTTCTTGAGCGATTTTGATTTCTGTATCCCAATAAGCACCTTTGACTAATCTAATATTAATTTTTTTATCAACACTTTGTAAATAATCATTGAGCCAATCTAATAAGAAAAATGTTCTTTTTTGATATGCTTGAATAGCAAATCCAAAACCGTGATAAACATTGTCAATTAATTTGCTTTCAATAATATCTTTAAACATGAAAAGTGATAAATTTAATCTATCAGCTTCCTCAGCATCAATACAAATATCTACTTTATTTTCTCTACCTAATTCCACAAGTTTAAAAATTTTTGGTAATAGTTCTTTTTTTAGTAAATCAAATTTGTTTCTTTCGTATCTTGGATGTAATGAAGATAGCTTAATTGAAATACTTTTTTTATGTGGATTTAAACTTTTTCCTGTTTGTAAAATAGCTTCTTCATATTGACTGTAATATCTTTCTGAATCTTCATAAGTTACTGCTGCTTCACCAAGCATATCAAATGAAAAAGTGTATTTATCATTTTTTTTATTATCACTTTGTTTAATTGCTTTTTTTATATCTCGCTCAAATACAAATTGTTTAGCTAAAATATTTATTGCTTGTTTAATGGCATTTCTTAATAATGGTCCAGATAGATTTTTAACCATCTTGACTAAAATATTTTTATTTTCTTGAGGTTTTTCTTCTACTATTTTTCCTGTTAACAAAAACGCTATAGAAGAAATGTTTACAAAAACATCATTTTCATTCTTTATGTGTTTATTCCAATCTCCAATAGGAATTTTATCTTCAATTAAATCATTTATAGTTGCGGCATCTGGTATTCTAAGTAATGCTTCTGCTAAACACATTAAAACAACACCTTCGTTACTAGTCAATGAAAACTCATGTATTAATTTAGCAAATGGGCTTATTTCTTTATAATTTATTGCGCTGTCTATGATTTCACGTGAAAGGTTATCAATTTTACTGTGATTAATTTCTGAAAAGTTTCCAATGGTTTTTATTAAATGGTTATTAACCAATGAAGCTTGGTCAGTATATTTGTGTTTGAATATATTATTCATAATAAGTAACTTTGTTGATAAATTACTAGAAAATTAGACTAAAATGACTAAAAATAATTACTGTATTAATGTAAATAAAAGAATTAATTACTAATTGATATATTTTCAATAGCAAATATTATGGTATATTAACAATTATAGGTAAATTTTACTATGATAGATAAAATAGATAAACAGTTAATCTCACTACTAGCGAAGAATGCACAAACTACACTTAGTGAGCTAGCAAAAGCTGTTAACTTATCAATTTCACCATGCCAAAGTAGAATCAAAAAACTAGAACAACAAGAATATATTCTTGGCTATCATGCTCATATAAATTTTAAAAAGTTAGAAAAAGCACACATAGCCTTTGTTCAAATTTCTTTATCGGATACACGAGCTAAAGCACTAGATCAATTTAATTCTGAGGTAAAAAAATTAGAAGCTGTTGAACAATGCCATATGATTGCAGGAAACTTTGACTATTTATTAAAAGTTAGAACTAACAATATAAACACTTATCGTTTGCTGTTATCTGAAAAAATATCCTCATTACCAAATGTTGCATCTACTTCTACATTTGTTTCCATGGAGAGTGTAAAAGAATAGTCCATGAGATAACCTTAATTTAATAATTAATATTAATTTTCTATAGAAATATTGTTTTTAACTTTAATTTTTTTTTTTATAAATTTAATTCCTTTTGTCCATAATTTAAATGCCTCAAAATGTATTGCGATAATAATTTTAAATGTCATCAATGGATGTCTTAAATAAGATTTCATAAGATTGTAATTATTTAATTCACTTTTAATACCATCTTGTGAAGCGTATAATATTTTGCCAACTGGATCATTTAGGTCAATTATTACAGATATTTTATTACCAGGTTTCAACAGTCTAAAAAAATAAATACAATTCATTTCAATAAATGGAGATACATGAAATTTTTTCTTACACACATGTTGAATAAGATTTTGGTCTTTTTCAGTTTTAAAAACATAAACATGTTGCTCGCCAAATGTGTTCTTAACTTCATATAATATTGATATTAAATCAGAATTTTTGTCATATACATAAAAAACACTTAAAGGGTTAAATACATACCCAAATATTCTTGGGTAGCATAAAAGTTTTATTTGAATATTGTTAGTGTCAATATTATTTTTTTTAAGATTTTCTAAAACCCAGTCCTTAAGAGAGCTTCCATCTCTTGCTCCATGGTCCTTATCAAAGAAACTAATAATATTAAATTTATTATATGAAAATATCTTTAGGGTTTTGTGTAATAGGCTTATTTCTGATAAATCTATAAGTAGCGAAAATACACTATAATTGAAGCTATGAATTTTGGGCTTAAATCTTTTATGAATTACGTTTCCTGTATAAATATAAGAATTTTTAATCATTCAGCGTTTTTAACATATCAATAGACGACTTTATTCCATCCTCATGAAAACCATAACCAAAATAACTACCACAAAATAAAATATGTTTTTGATTTTGAATTTTATGTAGATTGCTTTGATTATTTAATGCTTCAGTATCGTAATAAGGGTGAGTAAATGATACTTTTTTAAATATTTTATCATTTGGAATTTCTTTAAATGGATTTATTGTTAAAAAAATATCTCTATCTATCTTCAAATTTTGTAACTGGTTTATCCAATATGTTACAGCTGTCTTTTTATTATTAGCTGAATCCATTGAAGAATTCCAAGCACACCATGCTTTTTTATTTTTAGGCATAACACTTTCATCAAAATGTATTACTGCAGTGTTTGCTCTATATTTAAATTTCTTTAATATTGTCTCCTCGTCTAGTGTTGGATTATCAATTATCTTTAATGCTTCATCTGCGTGGGTTGCTATTACAACTTTATCATAATCAAAGAACTCATTTTCCTCTCCATAAAAAATTTTAACACCTAAATCATTTCTGGTAATTTTATTTATATTGTAATTCTTAAAATGTTCACCACTAACTTGGTCTATTATTTTATCAACATAAGTTTTGCTCCGATTTGCAACTGTAAACCATTGAGGTCTATCTTTAATTTTAAACAGCCCGTGATTCTTAAAAAAACTTAGAAAAAAAGATAATGGCATTTGTTTTGCTTCATATGGTGGCATCGACCATATTGCAGATACCATTGGTATAATATGATAATTAATAAAATAACCTGAAATTTTTATTTCTTTTAAATATTCTCCTAATGTTATTGAACTAATTTTTTTAATTTCTATTTTTTCACAATTTTTATAAAAGCTTAAAATTTCAAAAAACATTTTTAAGAATTTTGGATTAAATAAATTTTTTTTATTGGAAAAAATTCCACCTAATCCTTTTCCACAATATTCTAAGTCACTATTTTCTACAGTAACAGAAAATGACATATCGCTTTTTTCAATCTCTATTTTATTTTCTGAAAAAAAATTAATTAAATTTGGATAAGTTTGCTTATTAAAAACCATAAATCCAATATCTATTGGGATTTCTTTATTAGGTTTATAAGCAACCTTTATTGTATTTGCATGGCCACCAAACTGATTTTCTTTTTCAAACAAATCTACTTTATGTTTTTTTGATAGATAATAAGCAGCACTCAATCCTGATATGCCCGCACCCACTACAGCAATTTTCATCTTGGTAAAAATCTAAGCTGCCGTATCTTCGTACTCTTCCATAGACGGACATGTACAAAACAAGTTTTTATCTCCATAAACATTATCTACTCTACCAACTGGAGGCCAATATTTATTTGTTCTTAAAAAATCTGAAGGATAAGCGGCCTCTTCTCTTTCATACTTATGATCCCACTTATTGGATGTTAATTCAACGTGAGTATGTGGCGCATTCTTCAATGGGTTGTCAGTCTTGTCATATTCGCCAGACTGAATTTTATTTATCTCTTGTTTTATTTTTATAAGAGTAGAGCAAAACTTGTCAATTTCACTCAAACTTTCACTTTCTGTAGGTTCAATCATCATTGTACCAGCAACAGGCCAGGACATTGTTGGAGCATGATAGCCAAAATCAATCAATCGTTTTGCAATATCTTCTTCTGTAATCCCTGTTTCACTTTTTATTGTTCTGATATCAATGATACATTCATGAGCTACATTGCCACTTTTACCCTTATACAAAATTGGAAAAGAGTCTTTTAATTTATGTGCAATGTAATTTGCATTTAGTATTGCAACTTGTGATGCTTTTCTTAAGCCTTCAGAGCCCATCATCTTTATATACATCCATGAAATTGATAAAATACTTGAGCTGCCCCAAGGTGCTGCAGATACCGCTCCCATTCCAGTCGCAGGTCCACAATCTTTTATAACAGAATGCTTTGGTAAAAATACTTCTAAATGTTTTTTACATGCTATTGGTCCCATACCAGGCCCTCCACCTCCATGGGGTATACAAAATGTTTTGTGTAAATTTATATGACAAACATCTGGTCCAAAATTTCCTGGTTTTGCAATACCTACTAATGCATTTAAATTTGCTCCATCCATATAAACCTGTCCACCATGATTATGGATTAATTCACAAATGTCAGTTATTTTTTCCTCAAAAACGCCATGTGTTGATGGATAAGTAACCATAAGAGCAGCTAAATTTTCCGAGTGTTCTTCAGCTTTATTTTTTAGATCTTCATAATCTACATTTCCATACTGATCACATTTAACAACGACAACTTTCATACCAACCATTTGAGCACTAGCAGGGTTAGTGCCATGTGCAGAACTTGGAATTAAACAAACATTTCTATTTTTATCACCATTTTTTTCATGATATTTACGAATTACCATTAAACCAGCAAACTCTCCTTGAGCTCCAGCATTTGGTTGCAATGATACTCCAGAAAATCCAGTAATTGATCTTAACCAGTTTTTTAAATCAGTGAATAACTCTCTGTAACCGTCCATTTGTTCTACAGGAGAAAAAGGATGTGGCTGCGAAAACTCTTTCCAGGTTACTGGTATCATTTCTGAAACTGCATTAAGCTTCATAGTGCATGAACCTAAAGCAATCATAGATTTATTTAAAGCAATATCAGAGTCTTCTAATTTTTTTAGATAACGAAGCATTTCTGTTTCTGAATGGTAATTATTAAAAACTGGGTGATCCAAATAAGTTGAAGTTCTTAATAAGTTTTTTGGGATATTAGATAAACTCTCATTCATAGATTCTTTAATTGTTTCTGAGCAGTTAAAAATTTTTAATAACTGATTTGCTCTATAAAGATTTTTTCGTTCATCAAAAGATACTGCTAGCATTTCAGAATTCACTTTTCTGATATTTACTCCTTGATCTAAAGCATTTTTGTATATCTTCTCTGTTTTATCTAGAGTTTTTATTGTTACCGTATCAAAGAAATCATTTGAATAAAGTTCATAACCAGATTGTTTTAATTTATCTGCAAAATTTTTAGTCAGTTGAGAAACACTTTCTGCAATCTTTTTAATTCCTTGTGGACCATGGTAAACAGCATAAGCTGCAGAAACTATTGCTAATAGTGCCTGTGCAGTACAAATATTACTTGTAGCTTTATCTCTTCTTATATGCTGCTCTCTTGTTTGAAGTGCGAGTCTGTATGCTTTTTTTCCATGTCTATCTACTGAAACACCTACTATTCTACCTGGCATTGATCTTTTATACTCATCTTTTGTAGCAAAAAATGCTGCGTGTGGACCACCATAACCCATTGGAATTCCAAAACGTTGCGAACTACCAACTGCAATATCAGCACCTAACTCAGCAGGTGTTTTTAGTTTAGCGAGTGCTAGTAAATCACATGCAAGAACTGCTTTTCCATTAAATTTATGTATTTTACTAATAGCCTCACTTGGGTCTTTTATATCTCCAAGGGTGCCAGGGTATTGAATAATACCACATATAATATCTTCTTTAATATCTTTATCTTCGTCACCAACTATTATTTCTAAACCTAAAGGTTCAGCTCTTGTTTTAATAACATCGATAGTTTGAGGGTGACAATTTTTTGAAACAAAAACTTTTTTAGATTCAGACTTAGATATTCTATAGCTTAATCCCATAGCTTCTGCTGCTGCTGTTCCTTCATCCAAAAGAGAGGCATTAGCAATATCCATTCCTGTAAAGTCAATTATCATTTGTTGAAAATTTAATAACATTTCCAATCTACCTTGTGCTACTTCTGGCTGGTAAGGAGTATAAGAAGTGTACCATCCTGGATTTTCTAAAATATTTCTAAGTATTACATATGGTGTATAAGTTCCGTAATAACCCATTCCTATAAAGCTAGAATAAACTTTATTTTTTTTAGCTATATCTTTTAGTTTTCTAAGTGCTTTATATTCAGAGTTTGGATCTCCAATATCTAAGTCATCTTTAAGAAGGATTTTTTCTGGTACAGTGTCTTTTATTAAATCATCAAGACTTTTATAGCCTAATTCTTTAAGCATAACATTTTGTTCATTAACTGATGGACCTATATGTCTTTGTATAAAATCTTTTTGAGCATTTTTTAACATTTAACTACCACTTTCTTTTGAAAATTTTTCGTATTCTTCTTTATTCATTAATGAATCCATTTCAGACTTATCAGTAATTTTTAATTTAAAAAACCATGCATCATTTTCTGGATCGTTATTAACCTTTGCGGGATCATCAACAATTGCTTGATTGTTTTCGATAATTTCTCCAGATACAGGAGTATAAATATCACTTGCAGCTTTTGTTGATTCTACAACACCTGCATTACCATCTTTAACAACAGAGGACCCTATCTCTGGTAGCTCTACAAAAACAATATCACCTAGCATTTCGGTTGCATGTTGTGTGATTCCTATAACAGCAGTATCTCCATCTAATTTTATCCACTCGTGTTCTTTTGAATATTTTACTTCACTCATTTGCTAGCTCCTTTCACATAACTTTTTTTATAAAATGGCAAATTACTTATAATTGCCGGATATTTTTTTCCTCTCACTTCTAAAAAAACCTTAGTATCAATTTTAGAAAATGAATTTTCTACATAACCCATGGCGACTGAAGCCTGAACACTCGGACCAAAAGTTCCACTTGTAATTTCCCCAATATTTTTATCATCTTCACTAAATATTGAAGTTTTTTCTCGAGCTATAATTCTTCCCTCTGGCTTAATACCTACACGGATCTTACTTACCCCTTTCTCGATTTGAGATTTAATTTTTTCACATCCAATAAATCCACCCTCAAGAATTCTATTCTTTGATATTGCCCACTTTAAATTGGCTTCTACTGGGCTTTTATTGATATCCATGTCATGACCATATAAACAAAGTCCTGCCTCTAATCTTAGGGTATCTCTGGCGCCTAACCCAATTAAACTGGCCCCTTCATCTAAGAGGTTTTGCACAAACACCTCTGTATCATCATTTTTTATAGATACTTCAAACCCATCTTCACCTGTATAGCCCGATCTTGTGATATAAATATTTTCTTTAAGATAATTAAATATATCACCATTCATAAATTTTAGATCTGATACTCCATTGATTATCTTTTCTAATATTTGGACTGCTTTTGGTCCCTGTATTGCTATAAGAGATAGCTCTTCACTTAAAATCATTTCATACTTATTTTCTAATAATTTAGATAAAAGTTTAAAATCTGTATTCTTACAAGCAGCATTCAATACAATGTTAAAACCACCTTCAACTTTAGTGATAATTAAATCATCGTAAATTCCCGCTTCTTCATTCATTAAAAAACTATATTTTGACTGATTTAATTTAGCTTTACTCAATTCAGCTGGAAAAATTCTTTCAAGACTTTTTGCTAATGTGTCATCTCCTTTAATAAATAGCTGACCCATATGTGACACATCAAAAATACCTGCATTTTCTCTTGTACTTTTATGCTCCTCAATAATTCCTTTAGAATATTGAATTGGCATTTGATAACCAGCAAATGGAACAAATTTAGCTCCATACTTTTGATGTAAATTGTAAAGTGCTGTTTTTATATTTTCCATATTAACTCACTGTACCCATCTGTATGTTTGCCTGAGAGTTTTATTCCGTCGGCGAGAACTTAATCTCTTTCCAGAGTTAATATGTTACGGTCCTTTTTGCCTGAGAGATTCCTGGGTGGTTGCTCCTTCGGCGCTACGATAGTCTGTAGTCTCTCCCGTATACAAGAATAATCTACCAGATGTATGTCAGAGTCAATTAATAATTTTTTCTTTTTTATTAGATAAAAGCAAAGATGAAAACTGAAGTAAAACAGCAAATAGAATAATTGCACCACCAATTAATGTAAATAATGATGCCCGTTCACCTGCAAATAAAAAAGCCCAAAAGGGCCCCAAAACAGATTCGGATAGCATAATTACTCCAACCATTGCTGAAGGTGTGCTACGTGCGCCAATGGTAATGAATATAAAACCAAAACCAACTTGGAAAAAGCCTGCTAAGAAACCTAAAAATATATCATTAGGTGAAACCATTAAACTATGTGAATAGTAAATACATACACTTAACCCTATTAAACATGAGCTTACACCAGCAACAAATTGAGCAGGTATCATGTCTACTGTAGGAAATTTTCTTACAATCATGATTAAGACCGCAAATGTGATAGGCATTGTAAATGCAGCCAAATTTCCTGAAAGATTACCTGGTCTCAAATCATTTCCAACCATTAATGTAACTCCTGTTATTGCTAATATTATTGAAACTAAAGTGATTGTTGAAATTTTTTCCTTTAAAAATAAGTAACCAAAAATTGCAAGAAATAAAATCTGTAATGATATTATAAAATTAGTATTAGCAACTGATGTATTAGACATTGCATATACATAACCACAAAATCCAAATGATAATACAATACCTCCGAAAAAACCTGGTAATCCTGACTTATAAAAAGAGCTTAAAGTTTTCTTTTTGTAGGTAATTATTAGGAAGGTTAAAACGGTAAGTGTAAAAAATAAAGATCTCCAAAAAAGAATTTGCCACTCGGTAGAGCCTTCAAATTTTTTTACAATAAGCCCTCCAAAACTTAAACTTAAAGCTCCCATAAAAATCAGCAATGGACCAGGAATTTTATTAATTACATTCATTTAAATATTTATTTGTATCTTCTGTGTATGCTTTAAATATATTCTGGGCTTCTTCAAGGCTTACTTCCTTAAAGTTTATTTTTGTTCCAGGTGTTAATTGCCCAACTAAATCAAGGTCAGCAGAAATAACTACACCAATTTTAGGATATCCTCCAACTGTTCCATGATCAGATAACATTATTATTGGATTGCCATCAGCAGGAACCTGAATAACTCCTCTTACTAGACCTTCTGATTTGATATTAGTGTTTTCTATATTTTCTAATTTAGGACCTTTCAATCTTATGCCCATTCTATCGACAAGATTTGTGATTAAAAAATCTTCATTAAAAAATTTGTCTATTGCATTCTTAGAAAAATACTCAAAATTTGTACCTTTAATAATTCTGATGATATTATCAGTTGAATGCTCATAATTTATTTTTTTATTTATTGTGTTTTTAATATCTATTTTTTTAATAAAAATTTTATCATTTAAGGAATATTTTTTTCCATCATTTGGTCCAATATTTGCTTTAGTATTTATGGAATAACTACCCCAGGTTTTTTCTACATCAAAGCCACCATTAACAGCTAAATATCCATACGTAGAATTTTTGGTTGATATTATATCTATTTGATCCTCCTCATCTAAAATATAACTTTTATAACACTCACCATCTTCAATCTCTAAATTTTTTCTAATAATCTTAAAAAAAATATCTCCAGATATTGCAAAATTAATTTTTCCATTCTTTAACTTTAAAAGAGGGCCTTGGTATGCAAACTCTACTACAGGCTCATTTAATTGATTGTCAACCAACCTATTTGATAATATGTAATTTCTTTGGTCAATTGCACCACTTACTGCAATTCCAACATAATATAAGTGATTTCTACCTTTATCTTGAATGGTAGTGTTAACTCCCGCTCTTAAAATTTCAAAATATGCTTTATTCATTCCAATTTAGATATTCTTCTTTTGTTATTTGATAAAAACTTACTTTATCACCTGGATTAACTAGAGCTGGTTGAGCTAAATTTTTATCATCAAAAATTTTCTTTGGGGTGTTACCAATAATATTCCAACCACCAGGGCTTTCAAAAGTATAAATATTTGCAAATTGCTCTGTTATTCCTACCGATCCTTTAGGCATCTTTAATCTTGGTGTTTCCAATCGATTGCATCTAATATTTTCATTAAGATCCCCTAAAAAAGGCATTCCAGCAATAAAACCTGTCATATAGCAAAAGTATTCTTTGTTGAAATATAGTTCTAATATTTTATCTTTATCTATATTTAATTTTTCAGTTAGCCTTAAAAAATCCAGTCCATACTCATCATCACAACAAACTGGGATTTTAATTTTTTGATTATTGTTTTTAATATCTCTATTAATAGTTAAACCTTCTATAAAATTTTTAATTTTTTTATAGTTGGTTATATTTAAATCAAAACTAATGATTAATTTATTATACGAGGGTGTTAAGTTGGTTATTCCTTCAATTTTTTTATCTTTTATTAATTTGGATATATAGTGAAAATAATCTATGACATTTGCATTTATCGTTTCATTAACCTCTGAGCCAAAATCACAATATACGGCTGCATCACCAAGATTTGATATATTTTTAACCATGCCATGTTATACTCCAGACTAAAGAGTATGGAAATTAATATCAATTGTGATTTAGGAGAAAAATCCAAGTTTCATTCTATCAAGAATGATCCAGAGTTACTTAATATTGTAAATTCTGCCAACATTGCATGTGGCTACCATGCGGGAGATGAACAAACAATGGATATGGTTATTCAAATTTCAAAAAAAAATGGTGTTAGTTTAGGTGCCCACCCTTCTTTTAATGATCCTGAAAACTTTGGAAGAAAAAGAATGAATTTAAATTCTTTAGAAATAAAAAAACTAATTTTTGAGCAATATGAAATATTACAAAAGATTGCTCAAAAACATAATGAAAACATAACCCATATTAAACCACATGGAGCACTTAACAATATGGCTTGTGAAGACTTAGAGTTAGCCACAACTCTAGCCCTGGCTATTAAAGAAATTAACAAAGATATTATTTATCTTGTCCCAACTGGTTCTCAAATGGAAGTTGCTGCTAAGAAAAATGGTTTGAGAATAGCTTGTGAAATTTTTGCAGATAGAAATTATGAAGATAATGGAAACTTAATTTCTAGAAGTAAACCAAATGCTTTAATCACTGACCCTGAATTAGCAAAAAAACATGTGCTGAGCATGGTTAAAAATCAGGCAATAAATTGTCTCAGTGGTAAACGGATACCTTGCGAGATTGACTCAGTTTGTATACATGGTGATAATGAAAGTTCATTGGCAACTGCAAAATCTATCAGAGATAATTTGGTTGATAATGGCTTAGAACTAAAACCTTTAAATAAAATGGATAAATTTAATTAAAAAATGAAAAAACTTATTTATACTTTACTAATAATTATAGCACTTACTAATAATTCATTTTCCGCAGGGAGTAGCAATGATAACGATTCTACACCAAAAGTGTCAGACTATACAAAAGCAAAAAATTTAATTAAAGCTGCCAAGAAATATGAAAAAAAAGGTAAAACTGAAAAGGCAAAAAAAAGATACACAAAAGCACAAAAGCTTCTTTTAAAATCTAATGAGAAAAAACCACTACAGGCAGATACTTTAAATTATTTAGGTTTTACTACTAGAAAACTTGGAGATTACGATAGAGGTGAAAAATTTTACTTACAAGGCTTAGAAATTGAACCCAATCATAATGGAATAAATGAGTACCTTGGTGAGCTTTATGTGACTACTAATAGAATGGATATGGCTAAAGAAAGATTGGAAGTTTTAAAAACCTGCAACTGTGAAGAGTATGACGAACTAAAAGAAATAATTGAAGGTACAAAAAAATCTAAATATTAAATTTTAATTAATATTTGCTGACATTTTATTTGGTAACCATAGTGCGATCTCAGGAAAAATTATTACAATAATAACTGCTAGTATCATGAGTAAAAAAAGTGGAAAAGCACTTCTTGCAATAAATCCCATATCTTTATTTGCCATACTTTGGAGAACGAATAAATTAAACCCTACTGGTGGAGTAATTTGAGCCATCTCAACAACTATTACTAAATATATACCAAACCAAATCATATCAAAGCCAGCCTGTCTAATCATTGGCTCTATAATAGCCATAGTTAAAACAACTGCAGAAATTCCATCTAAAAACATACCTAAAATTATATAAAATATAGTTAATACAAATAATAATGTGTATGGAGATAAGTTCATTCCATCAATCCAAATTGCTAAATTTCTTGGCAATCCTGTAAAACCCATCGCTAAAGATAAGAAAGTTGAGCCCGCAATAATAAAAGCAATCATACAAGAAGTTTTGGTTGCACCTAATAAAGATAAATTAAATGTTTTTTTACTTAGTGTTCCTTGAAAAAAGGATAGTATTAAAGCACCAACAACACCTAAAGATGCAGCTTCAGTAGCTGTTGCTATACCAGTATAAATTGAACCAATTATAGATGTAATAAGAAGTATTACAGGTAATAACTGTTTTGACCCCTGAACTTTTTCTACAAAAGAAAAGTTTTTAGTCGATTTGGGCATTAATTTTTTGTTTAAAATAGACCAGGAAATTACATATAACATGAACATCACTGCAAGCATTATCCCAGGTAAAATTCCTGCCATAAATAATTTTGCTATTGAGTCCTCAATAGTAACTCCATAAATAATTAATATAATAGATGGCGGGATCAGCAACCCCAAAGTTCCTGATCCTGCTAAAGTTCCTAATAGTAATTTTTCTGGATATTTTCTTTTTCTCAATTCGGGGATAGACATTTTTCCTACAGTTGCTACTGTTGCTGCTGAAGACCCTGATATTGCAGCAAATAATGCACACCCAACAACATTCACATGTACTAATCCACCAGGTAATTTTGATAACCATGGTGATAAGCCTTTAAATAAATTTTCTGATAATTTAGTTCTAAATAAAATTTCACCCATCCAAACAAAAAGAGGGAGAGCTGTTAATGTCCAGGATGAGCTTGTTCCCCATATTGTCGTTGCCATTGCATCCCCAACAGGCCTAGTTGTAAATAACAACATACCAATTGCAGATACAGCTATCATACTTAAAGCAACCCAAATACCTGAACCTAATAAGAATAGTAATAAAGAAATAAAAAATATTGTTAAATATATCTCTGTCATATTTAATCTATTTTCTTATTTAGGATTGAAAAAACTAAATGATGAAATACACAAATAAAAAATACAAAAGAGCCAATTGCTAAGCTGCTTTGCGGTATCCATATAAGTATTTCATCCGCACCCTCACTTCTTTCTTCAAATTTTACTGAAATAATGACCATTTTAATAAAATAATACGCCATAAAACCAGAGAAAAAACTTCCTACTGAAAGACACCATATTTCGACAAATCTTCTTTTTTTACTTTCAATTTTTTCTATAAATAAGGTTATTCTGATATGAGCTTTGTCATAAAATGTGTAAGCTAATGCAAAAAAAGATGATGCTCCCATACTATAGCCTGAATACTCAGCAAGTCCTCTTATATAAAAACCAAAAATTCTAGAACTAATTCCAGTTAAGATAAATACTGCCACTAATATAAGAAATATTGCTGCAATGTAACCTGAAATTTTATAAGTAGATTTTAGGAAATTATTAATACTATTAATCATAATAAAAAGGCCATTAATAGATAATGGCCTTTTAATTTACAATGTTATTAATATGCAGCTAAAACCGCTTGTCCTCTAGAACCAGCTCTACTAGCCCATTCTTTTGACATGGTTGCTCCAACTTCTTTAAAGTGTTCATTCAAAGCTGAATTTACTTTGCCAACTTTCATACCTGCGTCAGCTAAAGCTTTTTTATCTGCTTTGTTTCCTTTTATAGATAGCGCCCAACCTTTTTTCTCTGCTTTAGCAGCTTCTATCATTACTAATTTTCGAGTTGGAAAATCTAACTTGTTCCATGCATCCTTGTTAACAATTATCATATTTTTTGGATACCATGCGGCTATATCATAGAAATATTTTACTCCGTTTTCCCAAATTTTACTGTTCTTGCCAGTAGTTGGTGAAGTGATCATACTTTCAACTGCTCCTGTTGAAAAAGCCTGACTTATTTCAGCAGCTTCGATTTTAGTTGGTGCCATACCAGTAAGTTCAGCTAATCTAATTAAAGAAGAATTGTAAGCTCTAAATTTTAGACCTTTTAAATCAGCTTTTGAACTAATTTCTTCCTTACTATAAAGTCCTTGTGCTGGCCATGGTACAGCATATAAAAATACTAATCCTTTAGAATCTAAACCTTTAACAATCTCTGGTTTTGATGCTTTGTATAATCTCATTGCATCATCATATGATGAGGCAAGAAATGGTTGAGAGTCTATTTCTAACAATGGATCTTCTTTACCCAAAGCTGACATAAATCTCTCACCAATTTGAGCCTGTCCAGTTCGAACAGCTCTAAAGATTTCTCCACCTTTATACAGTGAGCCACCTGGATGAGTAACTATTGTTAATTTTCCACCACTTTTATCTGAAACATTTTTAGCAAACTCTGTTGCATTTGCAGAATGAAAGTTAGAAGCACCATAAGCTAGCGCCATATCCCATTTTTCTGCTGAAAATGCTGTATTTGTGTTTAGTAAAATTGCAAAAAATAATACTAAAATTTTATTAATTATATTCATTGTTTCTCCAATTTGTTAAGTCTCTATTTCATTACGAACACTAATTAAAAGCAATAAAAAAATATTATACTTTAGATTGAATTATTGTAAATTTTCAATATTATAAAAATAAATTGATAGAAGAATTCATAATTTTAACCCAAATCATCTTTATAGATATCATCTTAGCTGCTGATAACGCTATTATTATTGGATTAATTGCTGCTAACTTTGTACCAAAGAATAGAAAGCAAATAATTCTCTGGGGAGTTGCTGGAGCTTTAATTTTTAAAATTATTTTTGCTCTTTTTGCTACCTACCTATTTGAATTTTATTATATCAAAATTTTAGGTGGGCTACTTCTAATTTGGATTGTTAATGATTTAAGGAAAGATTTAGTTGAAATGAAGAATAAGATTAAATCACCAGTAAAAAAATCAACAGAGCCTTCATTTGTAAAAAGTATTTATAAAGTTTTATTTGCAGATATTACGATAAGCTTTGATAACGTTATTGGAGTTGTTGGTGCTGCAAAAGGTTATTTTGGCTTCATGATATTTGGTCTTATTTTGTCTGTTGTATTAACTGGGGCATTAGCTACTTATTTAGCAAACTATATTCAAAAACATTTATGGATAGCCTATGTAGGCCTAGGTTTTATTTTAATTGTGGCACTACAATTAATAATTGGTGGATTAAATGATTATGGCGTTTTATCAATTAACGAAACATTTAAACAATATTTTTAATTTAGTATGAATGTTTCTTGGTAGGAAACTTATTTGTAACCACATCTTTCTTAAACTTTAGTACAGCATCATTTATTTGTTTTTCAATATTTGAATACCTTTTAACAAATCTCGCTTTAATTTTATTTAATCCTATAAGATCATCTGTAACTAAAACTTGCCCGTCACAGTGTACTGATGCTCCAATACCAATTGTAGGAATTTTAATTGTTTTTGTAATTTCTTTTGCTAAAGAACTTTCAACACACTCTAAAACAATTGAAAATACACCAGCTTCTTCCAAAAGTTTAGAATCTCTTAAAATAATTTTTCTTTCTGTTTTTTCTTTTCCTTTAAATCTAAAACTTGTTGCAGATTGTGGAAGAACACCAAGATGTCCCATTACTGGAATTTTATTCTTAATTAAAGTTTTAATTATTTGAACAACTTTTTTACCACCTTCAAGCTTGATAGCATCACACATCGTTTTAGAAATTATTTTTTTAGCATTCTTTAACGCTTCATTTGGGTTTTTATATGTTCCATATGGCATATCCACTACCATCAAGCTTTTTTCGATTCCCATTCTTACACTTTTAGAATGTTCAATCATCATATATAATGTTACTTTCTTTGTGGATGAAAAGTTGTAAAGCACTGAACCAAGAGAGTCTCCAACTAGAACAATGTCACAATATTTATCTATAATAGAAGCTACATTCTTAGAATAAGCTGTAAGACATACAATTTTTGATTTATTCTTTTTTTTAATAAGATCTAAAATTTTCTTCTGCATCTTATTACCAGGTGCCAGTATTCTCCATTGAAGACCATGGTTCTTTTGGTTCTAAATTACCATCTTGTAATATTTCAATAGATATGTTGTCTGGTGATCTAACAAAAGCCATGTGTCCATCTCTAGGAGGTCTATTTATTGAATAGCCCATATCTAATAATCTTTGACATGTTTCATAAATATTTTCAACACGGTATGCTAAATGACCAAAATTTCGAGAACCTTGACCTAATTCGTCTCCATCCCAATTATATGTTAGTTCCATTTCAGCTTTTTCATCACCAGGTGCTGCTAAAAAAATTAAAGTAAACCTACCTTGCTCACTCTCCATTCTTCTAGTTTCAACTAAACCTAGTCCATTACAGTAAAAATTTAATGATTTCTCTACGTCAGAGATTCTAATCATGGTGTGTAAATATTTCATAATTCCTTTCAATTTATAAAGACTTATCTACTCTAATTCAATAGTACTTGGTGGTTTAGAAGTAACGTCGTAAACTACTCTATTAATTCCCCTAATATTGTTAATAATTTGATTAGAAATTGATTGCATGAAACCTTTAGGAAAATCAAAAAAATCAGCAGTCATTCCATCTTCAGATGTAATTGCTCTTAATAAACAAATATGTTCATAGGTACGATTATCTCCCATAACACCCACAGTTTTTACTGGTAGTAAAGCAGCATAAGCTTGCCAAATTTTATCGTATAATCCATGATCTCTTAAAGCTTTAATAAAATAGAAATCTGCTTCTTTTAAAATTTTAATTTTTTCATTTGTTATAATGCCAGGCATTCTTATTGCTAAGCCTGGACCAGGAAATGGATGTCTAGAGATTATGTCATTAGATAAATTAAGTTCTAACCCTAATTTTCTAACTTCATCTTTAAATAAAAATTTAAGAGGTTCTACTAATTTTAATTTCATTCTTTTAGGAAGGCCACCCACATTATGATGTGATTTTATTTTTGAGGTTTGACTACCTGTAACAGATTTACTTTCAATTAAGTCCGGATAAAGAGTACCTTGAGCAAGAAATTGAACATTTTTAATTTTGTTTGCATACCTTTCAAATATTTTAATAAACAGATTTCCTATAATTTTCCGTTTTTTTTCTGGATCAGAAACATTTGTTAATTTTGTAATAAATTCTTTTTCTGCATTAACATAAATTAAATTCATTTTTAATTTTTTCTTAAATGTATTGACTACTTGCGTTGCTTCATTTTTTCTTAAAAGACCATTGTTAACAAAAATACAAGTTAAATTTTTTCCAATTGCTTTACTTAATAATTGCGCAACAACACTACTATCAACGCCTCCCGACAATCCACAAATTACTTTATTGTTACCTACTTGTTCTTTAATTTCATTAATCAATTTTAATTTTTGATCTTTCGAAGACCAGTTTTTTTTAATTTTACATATAAGAAAAACAAAATTACGTAATAAAATTTTACCTTTATTAGTGTGCGTTACTTCTGGGTGAAATTGCACTCCATAAAAATTATCTTTAATATTTTCAATTATTGTTAATTTAGAATTTTTTGTGGATGCTATAACCTTAAAATTTTTTGGCATTTTTGACACTTGGTCAGCATGACTCATCCAAACATCACTTGTGTTATTTTTATTAAAAAAATTCTTAGTTAAAATACTATTTGATACTTTGTTTATTGTGGCTAGGCCAAACTCTCTATGTTTTGATTTTTTAACCTTACCACCTAATAGTTTTGACAATATTTGATGCCCAAAACATATACCTAGGATTGGAACTCCTAGTTTTAAAATCTTTTTTTCAAATTTAAATTTATCATTTTCATAAACATTAAGAGGGCCACCAGACAGTATTATTCCAGCAATATTATCTTTTGTAATTTGGGTTATTTTTATTTTTTTGTGACTTACAATTTCTGAAAAAACCCCTAATTCCCTTACTCTTCTTGCTATTAATTGTGTAAATTGAGAACCAAAATCAATTATTAAGATTTTACTTAAATTATTACTAAGACTCATTTTTAGGTTCTAAATTCTTTAAGGATTCTAAAATAGAATTTTTTTTATCACACAATTTATTGCAAATTTTTGAAAAATTATCTGCTAATTCTTTAACTTTCGAATAATTAGATCTTTTTAACTCTATTTCCATAAGCATATAATTTGCTTCTTCATTTTTAGGATTCAGTAAGAGCACTGTATCTATATTTTTTTTTTCTTCTTTTTTATTCTCTTCAAAATTATAAATTTTTGCTAAATACAGATATGAATCTTTATCCTTTGGGTTAAAAACAATACTTCTTTGAAACAAAAATTTAGATTCTTCATATTTCTGTTCTTCAAATTTATTTTTTCCTTCTTCAAAAAAATTATTTTCTGCAAAAGAATAACTTCCAAAATTTAAAATTATAAATAGGACAATTATTAATTTATTTATTTTTCTCATTAATGCTTACTCTCATTTTTTACTTCATCAACATTGTGCACCATGCTTTCATAAAAACCAGCCTTAGTTATTTTTACAAAATTCGGTTTATTTTTAAGATTTGGAACTTTTTTTGCACCTAGATATCCCATAGATGATTTTAAGCCTCCAATTAATTTATAAATTATATTTTTAACATCACCTTTATATTTCACAAATCCTTCAACTCCTTCTGGAACGTATTTAGATATATCTTTTTGTTTGGTTTGAAAATATCTATCAGCTGAACCTTTATTCATTGCGCCAACTGATCCCATTCCTCTAAAACTTTTAAATAACTTACCATTTTTTTTAATTAGTTTTCCAGGTGTTTCTTGGCTTCCTGCAAATAGAGAGCCAATCATTATAGCATCGGCACCTGCAGACAATGCTTTAGCTAAATCACCTGAATATTTAATTCCACCATCTGAAATAATTTTTACTTTATTATTTTTTACACCTTTTTTAACAGCAAGTATTGCACTTAACTGTGGTACACCAATACCTGCAACTAGCCTAGTTGTACAAATTGATCCTGGCCCGATTCCAACTTTAATAATATCTACTCCTAATTTTATTAAAAATTTTGCAGCTTCAGCTGTTGCAATATTTCCAGCACATAGAGTTGTCTTGTTTGTTTTTAATTTCCTTATAGCTTTAATAATTTCAGCAACTTTTTTGCTATGTCCATGTGCTGTATCAACAACAATTAAATCTACTTTTTCCTTTAAAATTGCTTCTGCTCTTTTAAGTTCTAAAGGACCAGCTCCAACTGCTGCACCAACTAATAAGTTTAATTTTTTAACTTTTTTAATTTCTTCTACTTGCTTTTTAATATCAAGATTTCTGTGAATTACACCAATGCCGCCAGCTTTAGCTATTGCTATAGCCATTTTGCTCTCAGTAACCGTATCCATTGCAGAGGATAATAAAGGTATTTTTAATGTTAGATTAGATGATAATTTTGTGCTGGTATCAACTTCAGAAGGTAGAACTTCTGAGTATTTTGGTGCCATTGTCACATCATCAAAGGTTAGAGCTTCTTTTATAGGATCCATAATAATTTATATATGATTCCTTTTAAAAAAAAAGTCCCTATCTTAAGATTTTACAAATAATAAAACTTTCCTTAGATTCTTTTCTGCTAGACTTAGGTTTAAATACCTTTACTTCTTTGAATAATTTTTTGCCTAAAGCAACTATTTCGTTAAATGATGAGCCTAAAAAAATCTTAGAGACAAATCGCCCTTCTTTAACCAACATTTCTTTAGAAAAATTCATGGCTTCCATCGCGAGTTCCCCTGTATAAATTGCATCTATATCCTTTATTCCTGTAGTATTAACGGCCATATCGGACACAACAACATCCACTTTTGATTTGAATAAGGCTTTGATTTTTTCTTGAGAATCTAAGTCAGTAAAATCACCTTTAATTTGGATTGTATTCTCAATTTCTTCCATACCCTTTAAGTCGATTGAAACCAATCTTCCACTTTTTACTGTTCTTGAAATATATTGAGACCAGCTACCTGGTGATGCACCTAAATCTATTACTGATATTCCATTTTTTAATATCTTAAATTTTTCATCTATTTCTATTAATTTATATGCCGATCTAGCTCGATAACCATCTACCTGAGATTGTCTAACATAAATATCTCTTTTTTGTTTATTAATCCAATTTTTGGAAATTCTATTCTTTTTCAATTAATGACCAAACCTTAAACTTTTTGATAAAATTTTATTTTCTAAAGTTTTTATGTTTATCTTTACTTCTTTATGTAATCTCATGTCCTTATCTCCATCCCAAATCCCAGATGCAAGGTGTATTATACCTAATTTATGATTGGGCAGATAAGGCTCGACAAAGCTTTTTTCTTGTTCATTAAATTTTGGTAAAAGATTACTAACTAACCAGTTGCAATTATGAGGTAAGAACTCTGTTTCTAAATCATCGATGTAAACAGACATATTAATAGCTAATTGTTCTGATCCAAAAATATTTCCAGCTTTTAATGTTTGTTCTAGATTTTTTTGCCACGTAATCCATCCAACTGAATTTTTTTCTAAAGAAAAAACACCAATATTAATGTGTGGAGCAAACGCAAGTTTTCGCGCTTTATCTATTCCAATTTTTGATTTTATTGCATGTTTAAAATTTTGAGATTTAATTATTGCTAGTTGTCCAAATATCCAATTAACTTTAGACATTATTTTATATCCAGGCGTAAAAGTTTGAGTAATTCCTAATTTCCCATTTTCACAGGCTTTAAAATAAAGCTCTATTGAATTCCAATCCCCTACCCAGGCGTCACAATCAATCCATAAGAATTTTTCATAACTAGGAAAATATTTTGGTAAAAAAGCTCTAGAAACTTGACTCTTTAACCACTCTCTATCTTTTACTTTAAATGCTGGAACATCAATGTCCCATTCGGCTGATTTAATTTCATCAACTTTTTTAGATAATATGTCTCTTTGTTGCTCGGACAAACCAGCATCTAAAATGCAGATTGCTGTATCTTTGCTTTTTTCAAAACTCTTAATGGAATCGACTAATTCGTTAAGTAATTCAAAGTAATTTGAGTCTGCCAGAGATACAATTACATTTTTTTTCATTTATAATATGTCTTCAAGATCATCATTATCATGATTTTCACCACTTAAAATTTTCTGTTTATAAATTTTTTGATAACTGAAGTATCCAAATGGAATTAAGCAAATATAGATTAATCCACAAATGACCAAAACTTTAAATGTATATATTAACAAAAGTCCAAAAAATAACACAACACCAAACAATGCAAAAATTGTCATACGACGTGGTATGGAAATCTTTTTAAAAGCAAATGTTGGAACTTTACTGATCAATAAAAATGAAATCAAAATAAAGAATGTTGGTACTACTATATTGTAGTTAATTTTTATTAAATTTATCTCACTTAGACCTAATATTAACGGCATCAATACCAAAATTCCACCTGCTGGTGACGGTACACCTTCAAAGTAATTATCTTTCCATGATGGCTCTGAATTTGAGCTCACGTTAAATCTTGCAAGTCGAAGAGCAACACAAACCACAAAAATCATTGTAAGTAACCAGCCAAATTTACCTAAATTATTTAAAGACCAGAAATACATTATAAAAGCTGGTGCTACACCAAAACTAATTAAATCTGCTAATGAGTCTAATTCCTTTCCAACCAAAGAAGTTCCTTTCAACATCCTTGCAACCCTGCCATCTAATGTATCAAAAATTGCTGCAAAAATAATAGCTATAATAGATAGTTCAAATTTTTCATCTAATGCAAATTTAATAGAACTTAACCCAATACATACATTTATTAATGTCAGTGCATTAGGCAAAAGCATTCTAGCTTTTTTATCTGATACAATTTTAAAATTATTTTTAGGTTGTTCCATAAGCTATCTTTTAGCTAATAGCGTTTCACCAGCAATTGTCTTTTGTCCTACTTTAACTAACGTTTCATAATTTTCAAAATAAACATCAGCCCTACTTCCAAATCTTATCATTCCAATTCTTTCACCTTGTTGCAAATTTTGATCCTTTGAAGATTCACATACAATTCTTCTGGCAATTAAACCTGCAATCTGAACAACAATAACGTCTTCTCCATGGCTATTCGTTATCTTATAATAATTTCTTTCATTATCTTCACTTGCTTTATCAAGTGATGCATTTAAAAATTTTCCTGGTTTATAAAGTATTTCTGAAATTTTCCCTTCACAAGGTGTTCTATTAACATGACAATCAAATACGTTCATAAAAATACTTATCTTAGTGAATTTTTTATCTTCTAAACCAAGCTCCTTTGGTCCATCAACCTCATGAACCATTAAAACTTCACCGTCTGCTGGACTTGTAAGGTAATTTTCATCATTTATTGAAATCCGTTCAGGATCTCTAAAAAAATAATATACCCATATAGACAATACCATACCAATTAACCCCAGGAAGGTACTGAGGAAGTACAGAAAAATTGTTGCAATAATAGCTATAGCTAAAAATTTGTAACCTTCAGAATGAATTTTTGGGAAAATTTTCTCTAACATAAGCTTATAATTGATAATTTTTTATTAATATGTATATAAAGCACTAAATTACAATTACTAATATAAATTATTCAAATATGGCTAAAATTAAGGTTAAAAATCCAGTTGCCGAACTCGATGGCGATGAAATGACAAGAATAATATGGGAGTTTATTAAAAGTAAACTTATTCTTCCATATTTAGATTTGGGTATTGAATACTTTGATTTAGGCATGAAAAGCCGAGATAATTCTAACGATCAGATAACAATTGATTCAGCTGCTGCAATTAAAAAAATTGGTGTTGGTATTAAATGTGCAACAATCACACCCGATGAAGCCCGTGTTGAAGAATTTGATTTAAAAAAGATGTGGAGATCTCCCAATGGAACTATACGAAATATTATTGGAGGAACTGTGTTTAGAGAGCCAATAGTTTGTAAAAATATTCCTAAATTAGTACCTTCATGGACAGACCCAGTGATTATTGGAAGACATGCATTTGGAGACCAGTATAGAGCAACAGATTTTAAAGTTCCTGGAAAAGGTAAAATGGAAGTAAAATGGACAGCTGAAGATGGAAGCCAAGAAATAAAATATGAAGTTTTTAACTTTCCTGGACCAGGTATAGCTTTATCAATGTACAATTTAGATAAATCAATAGAAGACTTTGCAAGGTCTTGTTTTGGCTATGGTTTGATTAAAGAATGGCCAGTTTATTTATCAACAAAAAATACAATTCTAAAACAATATGATGGTCGTTTTAAAGATATTTTTCAAAAAATATTTGATGAGGAATTTAAAGAAAAATTTGAAAAATTAAAAATTACTTATGAACATAGACTAATTGATGACATGGTTGCTTGTGCAATGAAATGGAGTGGTAAATATATTTGGGCTTGTAAAAATTACGATGGTGATGTTCAATCAGATACCATGGCACAAGGATATGGTTCATTAGGTTTAATGACTAGCGTTCTATTAACTCCTGATGGAAAAGTAATGGAGGCTGAAGCAGCTCATGGAACTGTAACTAGACATTATAGGATGCATCAACAAGGTAAAGAAACTTCTACAAATCCAATTGCATCTATATTTGCTTGGACTAGGGGTCTTGCACATAGAGGAAAATTAGACGGAAACGAAGAGCTGATTAATTTCTCGAAAACTTTAGAGAAAGTTTGTATTGATTGTGTTGAAAATGGATCAATGACTAAAGATTTAGCAATTTTAATTGGACCCTCAAGTAAGTACTTAACTACTAATGGTTTCTTAGATGAGTTAGATGGACAACTTAAGAAAAAGCTTAATTAATTAATTTTTTAATACTTTCAAAAGACTCTTCAATTTTATCAGGTAATGTTCCCCCTGCTTGGGCAAAGTCAGCTCTTCCACCACCACCTTTACCACCAATAACTTCTGAACCAGCTCTAACAATTTTTACAGCATCAAACTTGCCCTCTAATGTTTTGGTAACACCTACAGCTAATCCAACTTTATTATCATTGATTGCGTAAATTATTACTAATCCTTCACCAATTTCTTTTTTTCCTTCATCAATTAGCTTACGTAAATCTTTAAATGGCAAATCTACAATTTTTTGAAACCTAACTTTAAATCCATTAATAATTTGATCATTGATTTTATTTTTTTCTTTATCTTTTAATATTGAGCTAACTGAAAGTTGATCAAATTGTCTATTAAGGTCTTTTACCATAGTTACTTGATCGCTATTTTGAAGATTAGGTTTTCCTCCTAATTTTATAATCTTTGTCTCTAATTCTTTGATAACTGCCTTATTTTTTTGATCTGACAGATTAGATAAGTTTTCTTTCTCTTTTAAAAAATCAACTAACTGCGTGTCTCTTAAGGCTTCAATTCTTCTAACACCCGCTGCAATAGATGATTGGCTTATAACCTTAAATTTTCCAATGTCAGCTGTATTTACAACGTGCGTTCCTCCACATAGTTCTGTTGAAAAAAATTTACCTTCATCATCTCCCATAGATAAAACTCTCACTTCATCACCATATTTTTCTCCAAATAAAGCTAAGGCGCCACTATCAACCGCTTCTTTAGGTGTCATTATTCTTGTTTTCACTTCTGACTTTTTTTGAATTATTGAGTTAACATAATGTTCAATTTTTCCCATCTCTTCTTCTGAGATAGGCTTCATATGACTAAAATCAAATCTTAATCGATCAGATTGAACTAAAGATCCTTTTTGAGTTACATGCTCACCTAAAACTCTTCTTAACGCTTCGTGCAATAAATGAGTAGCAGAATGGTAGGCTCTAATATTATTTCTTCTCTGTGTATCTATTTTTAATTCAACACTGTCTTTTAATTTAATCGAACCTTTTATAACTTTTCCATAATGAACAAATAAATCCCCTAGTTTTTTTTGAACATCAGACACTTCAAATTGAAAAACCTCATTAGAAATTATTCCTGTATCGGCAACTTGCCCCCCTGACTCGCCATAAAAAGGTGTTTGATTTGTAATTATAATTCCTTCATCATTTTCTTGTAAGTCTTGAACCTCTTTATTGTTTTTAAGAATTAAAGTAATTACACCTTCTGCTTTGTCTGTGGAATATCCTAAAAAATCAGTTGCTCCTAAACGATCTTTTATATCAAACCATATTTGATCTATGGAGCTATCCCCTGATCCTTTCCAATTTTTTTTTGCTAATTCTTTACTTTCTTTCATTAATAAATCAAACTTCTTCCCATCTACAGTCAGTGATTTATTTTTCAAAATATCTTCAGTTAAATCTAATGGAAAACCAAATGTATCATAAAGTTTAAATGCCACTTCACCAGGTAATATTTTTTTTACTTTCTCTAACTCTTCATTTAATATTTTTATTCCTCTATCAAGTAAAACTAAAAACTTTTCCTCTTCTGTTTTTAAAGTTTCTTTTATTAAAGATTGCGCTCTTTCTAACTCTGGATAATTATTAGACATTTCTTCTAAAAGAGTTTTAAAGATATTGTAAAAGACTGGTTTTTTTGAACCTAATAAATGTGAATGTCTCATTCCACGTCTCATTATTCTTCTAAGTACATATCCCCTACCTTCATTAGATGGTAAAACTCCTTCAGCTAATAAAAATGAACTTGCTCGTAAGTGATCTGCTATTACTCTAAAGCTAGATTGGTTAACTTCATCTACTTTAACGTTTAATGTGTCAGATGCAGATAGTATTAGTTTCTTAAAATGATCTGTTTCATAATTATCGTGTGTTCCTTGCATTAGTGCAGCTATTCTCTCAAGACCCATACCAGTATCCACAGATGGTTTAGGTAAATCTATTCTTTTATCTTTTGAAATTTGCTCATATTGCATGAATACTAAATTCCATATTTCTATAAACCGGTTACCGTCTTCATTTTTAGTACCAGGCAAGCCACCTTCTAAATGCTCACCATGATCATAAAATATTTCTGAGCATGGTCCACAAGGTCCTGTATCGCCCATAGACCAAAAGTTATCTGATGTTGCTATCTTGATTATTCTATCATCACTAAAACCAGCTGTTTTCTTCCAAAAGTTGAATGCCTCTTCATCATCATGGTAAACTGTTACATAAAGACGATTTTTATCAATCCCAAACTCTTTAGTTATTAAATTCCATGCGTAATTAATTGCTTCTTCTTTAAAATAATCTCCAAATGAGAAATTTCCAAGCATTTCAAAAAATGTATGGTGCCTTGGTGTATAACCTACATTTTCAAGATCGTTATGCTTACCACCTGCCCTTACGCATTTTTGTGAGGTTGTAGCTCTAACATAATCTCTTTTTTCTAATCCAGTGAATACATTTTTAAATTGTACCATTCCTGAATTTGCAAACATTAATGTCGGATCATTATTTGGGACTAAATTACTAGACTCAACTATCCTGTGATCATTCTTTTCAAAATAATCTAAAAAAGTTGTCCTAATTTGATTTAGTGTTTTGTCAGCCATACATTTAAAATACAGCTTTTTTATTTGATGTCTAGATAAGTGTAGGGAAAAAAGGTGCTTAAATTATGCACTTGAGGAACACACTACCTCACACTAGCTGACACTAGCTCACACTAGTTATGCGGATGATTTAAAATTTATAAAAAATTAATCACATAAAGATTCACTAAAAACATCTCTTAAACTAGACAACGAACACGCTACAAAAGAGATAAATCAAATAGCTAATTCTATCACCTAGACACTCAGATATTGTTTTGTTAAGCTTAATCCATGAAAAGAAACGGTTTCACCCTAATAGAACTCTTAGTCGTTGTAGCAATCATCGGTATTCTTGCTGCTGTAGGTGTAGTTGCTTATAATGGGTATACGGGTGCTGCAAAAGTTTCTGCAACAAAAACAATCCATGCTCAAACAGTAAAATATATTTCAGCCGAAGTTATGAAATGTAGCTTAGGAGAAACAACATTTGTTGGTGGTCAATCATGTCCTGCCACAAATACAAAAGCTCTTAACGGTGCGATAGCTACTTTAAAAGATAAAAATCCTTACTCAACTACCAACAACGCAGTAGAACAAACATCAGATTATGTTCTTGGTCAAATTAGTTTATCTGCAGATGGAAACAATGTTCAAGTTAGATCTTGTAATAAAACAGGTTGTGCTGCAGCTGATAAGCAAGAAAGCATAATACCAGTAAACTAATTAAAAACATTTGTAATGGGATACCATAATAGTCGAGCCTTCACCCTAATAGAACTCTTAGTCGTAGTAGCCATCATCGGTATTCTTGCTGCTGTAGGAGTAGTTGCTTATAATGGGTATACGAATGCTGCGAAGAAAAGCGTTGTGAAAAATAATTACAATGCAATTTACAAAAGAACTTTAATGCAAATACAAGATTGTGAAATAAATGGAAGTGTTAAGCTTATGAGGAAACTTAATGATCCTACTTATTATATTAGAGATTGTGCTTCAACACCTAATGGAAGTTTATATATGATAGATCAGATTTATCATATGAACAATTCAGGAAATCCCAAGAATCCTTATGGTGATCAAAGTGATGGTGGTGTCGGATCAGATGATGCTTATGTTAAAAGTCACCCTATGAATTCTACACAAGATCACTTTATTGGTTTTGTAACAGTTTATACAAAAGGACCAAACATGTTAATTTTACAAGCCTGCTTTCAAACACCTTGTAATCAATCATCTAATAGATTGTACAATGAAGTTTCTCTACCTTAATTTATGAAACAAAAAGCCTTCACCCTAATAGAACTTTTAGTCGTAGTAGCTATCATCGGTATTTTAGCTGCAGTAGGAGTGGTTGCTTATAATGGGTATACGAGTGCTGCTAAAAAAAATGCTATTAAATCTAATTTTAAAATGACAGCAAAGTATGCTTCTGCTGAACTTATGAAGTGTCAAATTGGTGAAGATAATATTTTTATAAACTCAGGATCTTATAAAGTTAGTTGTAATGCTATCCATGACTCTTGGAGAATATTAGGTGGAATGACTTCGGATCCAAGTCTTAGATTTTTAAATCCAATAGATAATGGTATTTGGAACAGAGATAGACAGTTAGCAGTTCGAAATGATATTTATAAAGGTTCTTCCATACCAGATAATATGATTGGTTATATTTATATTAACCATAGTTCTTATCCCGTTATATTGAGATCATGTTATGCAACTCCATGTAACGACAGTAGTAATCTTTTAACAACAACGTTAAATTATCAATAAGATAGTCTGCAATCTTGATCATACTCTGGCTACAATCAATAGCAAATAGTAGAAGTTTGATTGAAATTACGTCGGTATTACGTCGTAGAATTTTGTGGTAACATTATCTAATGCCATTAACACCTTTTCATATTGTTGCAGGTGCATCAGTTAAGTCTATGTTTCCAAGATATTTTAGCTGGTCAGTTTTTACTTTGACTAATATTTTAATTGATACAGAAGTACTATATTATCTAATTACTACAGGGGAATTTTCTCATAAATTCTTCCACACTATACTTGGCGCATCTTTGATAGCAATTATCTGTGCAACCTTATGTAAGCCAGTTTGTGAATTGGGTTTAAGAATTTGGAACAATAACTTGCAAAATGAAACATCATTAAAGAATTTACGATGGCTTAATACAGGTGTAAAAATTAATACTAGTTCATCTTTAATTGGAGCATTCACTGGTGCATATACTCATTTAATACTAGACAGTGTTATGCATGCAGATATTGCCCCTCTATCACCTTTTACAAATATAAATAATATATTAGGAATAATTACTATCGAAAACCTTCAGTATATATGTCTTGGCTCTTTTATTTTTGGATTGATAATTTATTTAGTGAGAAAATTCATATGAACCATAAAGCCTTCACCCTAATAGAACTCCTAGTCGTTGTAGCGATCATCGGTATTCTAGCTGCTGTAGGAGTAGTTGCTTATAATGGGTATACAGGTGCTGCTAAGGTTAATGCTGTTAAACAAATGCACGTTCAAACTGTAAAATATATAATAAATGAATCCATGAAATGCACTTTAGGAAGCTCGACTGCAATGAATGGTAACTTAGATTGCAACAATGTTTCTGCAACAATATACAATTCAACTGTTAAAAGTTTTAAGGGAACAAAGAATTTATATAATTCTAAATTCGATGCACATACAACATCGGGTAGTTATAAAAGTAATTCTAATCCTGGTTATATCTTTGTTCAATTCACAAGTATATCAAAACAAGTAATGGTATCCAGCTGTGTAAAGTTACCATGCACTGATGTAAAAAATCAATTAGTTAATCTTATTATGGTAGAATAATGCAGTCTAGAGCAAAAGCTTTCACCCTAATAGAACTTTTAGTCGTTGTAGCTATTATTGGTATTCTTGCTGCAGTAGGAGTGGTTGCTTATAATGGGTATACTAACAGTGCAAAGGTAGCAGTTTCAAAATCTAATCACAATACTGTGGTAAAAAAACTTAATCTGTTAATTCAAGAATGCGATATTAGCTCAAATGGAAAAGTTAAATTGATGTTGAAACAAGGTGATAAAACTAAATATGAAAAAGGATGTTGGTATGATGTTAATACATATCTTTTTTTCAGAGAATATTTCACAAACGATTTAAACAATTCTATTGAATGGAAAAATAATCACACAAAAGAACCTTGGGGCCAAAATTATGTTGCAACATCTGGTGATAGCTGGGCTTGTACTCAAGAAAAATATATAGGATACGCATTTGTTCACTACACAACATCAACAAAAAAAATTGATGTCTGTACTTGCGTAGATAGCCCTTGTAGCAATAGTACGAACGTTCTATCCTATCAAACCCAATGGCAATGAAAGTAAACTGTAAAGCCTTCACCCTATAGGATTATGTGGGACAACTCGGATCAAACTCGAACCAAAAGAGATAAAGCAAGATTTGAGGACGAGTGTTATTGAATAAGCGTTGGTATTCCTAAACATAGTAAGGGAAAAAAGGCGCTTAAATTAAGCGCCTTTTAATAATTAAAGATGACTTTAACTAATTCTTTTTAGATGGAGGTGTTACTTCTTCTTTTATTTCCACTTTAGGATCCTCTATTTGATCTTTTGCTGCTTTTTCTGGATCAAGAGGATTACCTTCAATTTTTTTTGCTATCACTCCAGCTTTTTCCCTGATTGCCATTTCAATTTCTGCTGCAATTTTAGGATTTTGCTCTAAATAAGTTTTAGCATTTTCTCTTCCTTGTCCAATTTTTTCACCTTTATAAGCATACCAAGCTCCAGCTTTTTCAACAATGTCAGCTTTTGCACCAAGGTCAACTAATTCACCTACTTTACTAATACCTTTGCCATACATTAGGTCAAATTCAACAACTTTAAATGGTGGTGCTACTTTATTTTTAACCACTTTAACTCTTGTTGAGTTACCAATAATTTCATCTCCATTTTTAATGGCACCGATTCTTCTGATATCTAATCTAACAGATGAATAGAATTTAAGTGCATTTCCACCAGATGTAGTTTCTGGACTTCCAAACATAACTCCAATTTTCATTCTAATTTGGTTAATAAAAATCATCATTGTATTTGTGCTTGAGATTGAGCCTGTTAACTTTCTTAAAGCTTGACTCATTAATCTTGATTGAAGTCCTACGTGGTGGTCTCCCATTTCTCCTTCAATTTCAGCTCTAGGTGTTAGTGCTGCAACAGAGTCAATCACGATAACAGAAATTGATCCTGATTTAACTAGAGTATCCGCTATTTCTAGAGCTTGCTCACCAGTATCAGGTTGTGAAATTAACAATTCTTCAGTGTCTACACCAAGTTTTTTTGCATAAATTGGATCTAAAGCATGTTCTGCATCTATAAACGCACATGTTCCACCAGCTTTTTGAGCCTCTGCTAGTACCTGTAATGCTAAGGTTGTTTTACCAGATGATTCTGGTCCATAGACTTCAATAACTCTTCCTTTTGGTAAGCCACCTATACCAAGCGCTACATCTAAGCTTAATGATCCAGTTGAAACTGACTCGATGTCCATTGCTCTTCTTTGGCCAAGTTTCATTACTGATCCTTTTCCAAAATTATCGATAATTTGGGCCATTGCCGCGTCTAAAGCTTTGCTTTTTTCGTTGCCTTCTGCTTGTTGTGCTTTTGTAGATTTAACTACTTTTAGGTTGTTTTTAGTCATTTTATGCCTTTTTATTAAATAATTAGTGTTCGAATCGAGTATTAAATGTACACATTTTGTTCTTTTTTTCAATAGTTATTTTTTTATAATAAAATGGCTTAATTACTGTATTTTTAAGTAATTACTATTCAACAAACCAATAGCTTGAAGAAGTTTAAATTGTGAAAGTAAATAATTTCTTTCAGAATCTGCTAAACTTATCTTTGAGCTTAATAAAATTGAGTTTGATTGAATAACATCAAGTGTAGATCTTCCAAGACCAGTTTCATACTCAACTGTTATTCCTTCATTTGCAATCTCAGCTGCTTTAACTTGAGAGTTAACTGAATTTAATAAACTTTTTGAAGACTGAAGTGTGGACCATGAGATTGCTACATTACTGTTATTAGCTTTTGTAGCACTACTTAATAATAGTTTTTTTCTATTTTGTAAATTTCGACTTTTGTTTAATGAAGCTCTATTTTTCCCACCTGAATATATTGGCCAAGTAACGGTTGCTTTTAAAATATTTTTATCACGCTCGTCATATGATGAGCTCAAATCTTGAGATTTAGAATTTTCATAAGAAAATTTTGCAGAAGGTGATAAATCAGATCGTGAAATAAGCACATCTTTTTCTGATTGTTCATATTCTAATTTTGCAATAATTAATTCTGGATTGTATTTTTTTGATTTATCTATTGCATCACTCAAATTATTTGGAAGCATAAGCTTAATATCAAAATTATTATTTAAGCTATTTATATTTACAATTGGTCCAATGACATTTTCATAATTTAACTTACTAGATATGATTTCATTTTTAGATTGAATAAAATTTGCTTGGGCTCCAGCTAATGAAGACTCAGATTGAGCTAAATCAGATAAAGTAATTTGACCTCTTTCAAGCCTGGCTTTATTAGTTTCAACTTGTCGCTCTAACAAACTAAGATTACTTTGATTAATCTTTAATTTTTTATTAGCTAATACTAATCCTGAATACGCTTCAATCGCTTTTAATAAAACTTCTTGTTCTTTTTTTAATAGTTTTATTACTGCAAGCCTAATTCCAATTTGATTTTTTTGAACATCAGCATTTCTACCAAAGTCTATCAATGTTTGTTCAATTTTTATAGATTGAGTAGAAGGATCAACATCATTAACTGACTGCTCAACACCTGATCTATTGGTCAATTTACTTGTATCTTCTTGACTTTTGCTTCCAGAAATTGTGACAGTAGGTAAGTAGTTACCTTTTGAAATTCTTAAATCTTCTTCAGAAATATTGATATTTTCTCTCTCGGCATTTAAGTCAGTATTATTTTTATAAGCTTCTGTAAGTGCTTCAAATAAAGTTACTGCTAATACCTGTTGATTTAAGAACAAAACTGAGAATAGTATTAAAATTATTTTTTTCATTATTTTTTAAATTTTATCTTTTCGATCTGATGATTGCTATTTAAATTCATTATAACTGATGAGCTTTTTATCGCATCTTTAAACATTTGTTGAGTTATTCTTTGATAAGTCTGCATAAAGTTTATCACATCTCCGCTGCTCATAATCTTTAGGTTTTTCTTGTTTTTTGTTTGAACCCAGAGCTTTCTCTCCTGTTTTAATCTCCATTCTCTTAATAAGCTAAAGTTTTTAGCCTTTAAATATAACAATCCATCTAATTGCTTGAATAAGGTTTTGTATTTAGTTTTTAATTGATTGTTAACATAGGTTCTCCATTTAGCTTCTTGATCATAAACTTTTTCAAGGGAATTAATTGGCTTTTTAAGCTGACTGTTTAACTGAGGTTTTGCTCCAACACACCAGCCTTCAAAAATTACTACATCAGGCTTTGTTTTGATTTTATACCATAAACTCTTTTGGCACCTATCATCTATTGCTTTATTAAATGTTGGAATTTGTAAACTTTTAAAGTTTTTATTTTTAATTTGTTTAAAAAAATTTAACATTAAATCTATATCGTGAGTTCCAGGCACTCCTCTCGTCATTAATAAAGAGTGTTTATTTTTAGATAATGACTTTCTATCTTTTCTTGTTTTATAAAAATCATCAATAGAAACTTTAAAAACATTTAACTTAAAATATTTTTTTAAAATTAAAGCTAAAATTGATGAAACAGTTGTTTTACCTGACCCCTGTCCTCCTGCTAAACCAATTATTAATGGTTTTTTTTTATTAATCTTTTTTACTATCCAAAAACTAACAGGTATTAAAAAAGATTTAATCATCTTATCTTTGTTTTTAAATTTGTCTTTCTTGGTTTCTTGAGAAGAGATAAACTTAAAACAATCTTTTTTTACTTTTTTAAAACAATCATTAATTTCTTGCATAAAAAATTATTTTTTATCAAGAGGATGGTTTTGACCATCATTAACAGCAACATCTTTTAAATTAAAAGTATTTATTTCATCTATACATCCAAGATTAAATCCTGTCATAGCTGGATTGGCTCTTGGATTGTGATGCGTGTAAATTCCACAGTTAGAACAAAAATAGTGTTTTGCAATTTTTGAATGAAATTGATAAAGTTTTAATTTATCCTCACCTTTAATAATTTTAAAATCTTCATTCTTAACCATAGACATAATTGCTCCTTTTCTCTTACAAATAGAACAATTACATTTTAAAACTTTTTCCAAGTTATCAGGTACATTTATTTCCGCTTCTACTTCTCCACAATGGCATTTTAGTTTTTTCATCTATATTTCTCCTTTATTTTTTATATTAATTTCAAACATTGTTTCATTTCTTCTATTCATAGGTAGTGTAAAAGGTCCATCATATGTTGCTTTAATAGGTGGACTCAAAATTAATATATTATCCTTTTTTAATTCATTTTCTAAAATACTTTTATGTTTAGTGAAATTTTTATCAGATGTTCTTCCTGAATATATAATAGCCGCATAATAACCACCTTTAATATTTAATATTTTAACATCTGGATTGGATGGGCTCGGTATGTTTTCTTTGTTAAATCTTGAAGGTAAATAAAATTGCATGGTCATATTTCCTTTTTTTTCCATTTGGGTAACTGGTGTTGTCATTTTAATTTCTTCATTTTTATCATTGTTGCCCGATATGTAGTTAAATAATTTTCTAAAACTGCTACCTTCATTTGACATTGATGTTTCAATAACTAAACGATCAGAGTATTTTCTGATTTCATAAATACTATTTTTTTTTACCACTTCATAATTTGCTTCTTCATAAGCCATACTGGTAGAAGTTATAATCAAGCCAAGAAACACAATTGATAGAATTTTTTTCATTTTAATATGAGGCTTAAACTATCTCTGGTTGAAGTTATCCACAAGAGCACAAAATGTAGTTTCAATGTTCACGTTTTGATTCACCTTTGATTCAGTTACAGACTCAAAATACAACTTCTTGCGTGCATTGTATAACTGGTCTATAAATCAGAACAAAACAAGAACATGAAATTAACTATTCCCTTTTATTTACATAAAGCAGGCGCAGGTTTTCCTTCTCCTGCAACAGATTACATCGAAGAAGATGTGGATCTTAACATTCATCTGATCAAAAATGTTCCAGCAACTTTCATTATCAGAGTTCAAGGAAAATCGATGACCGATGTTGGTATTTATGATGGTGACCTATTAGTTGTTGATAGAAGTTTAAAACCTAAAAATTTTTCAACAGTTGTTGCAAATGTTCATGATGAATTAGTTGTTAAAAGTTTTGTCAAATCAAAAGATGGTCAATTTCTAACATCAGGTTCAAAAAATATTCAGGATAAAATAATTATTGGTGATGAGATGGAAGTATTTATTTGGGGAGTTGTGACTTATGTCATCCATTCAACGTACTAAAAAAATAGCACTTGTTGATTGCAATTCTTTTTATGTTTCTTGTGAAAGATTATTTAATCCTAAAATTAGAAATAAACCTGTCGTTGTTTTGTCTAATAATGATGGCTGTATTATTGCAAGATCAAATGAAGCAAAGTCTCTTGGTATCAAGATGGGTGAGCCTTACTTTAAAGCTAAAGATATAATACTTAGAAATAATGTTTATGTTTTTTCTTCAAATTACTCTTTGTATGGAGATTTATCTAGAAGAGTGATGAGAACTTTAAAAAGATTTAATCCTGAGCTAGAAATATATTCAGTAGATGAGGCTTTTTTAGATTTAAGTAATTATCCAGATGATAAAGTAGAAGATATAGGAAAAGAGATTAGAAGTATTGTTTTACAGTGGACAGGAATACCAACTAGCATTGGCATTGCTAAAACAAAAACCTTAAGCAAGATTGCAAATCATATAGCAAAAAAAAAACAATCTGGTGTAACAAACTTAATAGGAATTGAAAATATTGATCCATTACTAGAAAAGATAGATATCAACGATGTGTGGGGAGTTGGTAAACAATTAACTAAATTCTATCATCAAAATGGAATTTATAACGCCAAACAATTAAAAAATATGTCAAACACTTGGATTAAAAAAAGTTCAAACGTTTTAAGTTCTAGGACAGCGTTAGAGCTTAGAGGGATTTCTTGCATCCCACTAGAAACTAAAACTTCAAAAAGAAAAAGTTGTGTAGTGTCAAGATCATTTGGTACAAGAGTTGAAAAGTTTCAAGAGTTACAAGAAGCAGTTGCGAGTTATTGTTTAAATGCTTCTGAAAAAATTAGATCAGAATCTTTAATAGCAAAATCGATAACTGTTTCTGTTAGAACAAGCCCCTTTCAAAATAGAGGTGTATATTATTCAAATGCTAAAACTATAGATTTTCCAATAGCTACTAATAATAGTATTGAAATAGTTAAAACTGCTTTAGTTGCATTAAATAAAATCTTTATAAATGGATATAGGTATCAAAAAGCAGGCATAACATTGACTGGTTTGGTTAGTTCAAGTGGCAGTAAAAATCTATTTTCTACTGAAAAAGATGAAAAAATTAAAGTCTTAATGAGAGCTATTGATAGTACAAATTATAGATATGGCCGATCAACACTAAGCTTGGCTAGTGCAGGAGTTAACAAGAAGTGGAATATGAGGAGAGATCACTCTTCAAAGATAGATACGGCTGACTTTCATTCACTACCAATAATAAAAGCTATTTAAAGCTGATCTACACTGCTAATGTTTTCTAAAGAGTTTTCAAATTCTAGAATATTTTCTCTCTGAGAAAGTATAATTGCTGAAATCATCATAATAATAACTCCTATAACGGGCAATAATGTAATCAATGATAGATTGCCAGCAACTAGAAATAAGTAAGCAATTAAAAAAAATATAGATCTAATTAATAATGTCATTTTAAAAACAGCTATGATTGATAGTGAATGTTTTAATAGATTAATAAAACTCATTTTCGATGGCCCAAAAAATCTCTTACCTCTTATTGATGGAATAGACTTTCTATCTTTAAATAATTTAGCAACAGCACCTGAAAAACTACTCCATGCTGATTTTTCTTTTATTATCTTATTAACTGCAAATTTAGGCAAACAAATAAAATTACCAAACTTAATAGACTGTCCAGTAAAAACAAAAGTTAAATATTTGTGTAAAAGGTAACAAAGTTTAAAGAAAAACCCTTCAGATCTTTTTACTCTATTGGCTGTAATGACTTTATCAGGATAATCATTTATCCTATCAATAAGTAGAGTTATTTCTTCCACTCTATCCTCACCATCTCCATCCATTGGAATGATATAATCATAATCTTCGTGTTCAGCAATATATCTTAACCCAGATGCATTACATCTAGCATGTCCCTTATTTTTTTTCATGTTGACTATTTTAATAGACTTAAGATTGTTGAAATTAAAATCATTAATAGGTCTTTCTTCAGTAGAACAATCGTTTATAATTATAACTGAAAATTCATGGTTTAAATCATTAACATGTAAGTCTATATCTTCTAAAAGTTTAAAAGCTGACTTCCAATCATTATATATAGGGATTAAAACTTTTATTTTACTCATTTATTTCCTACACAAATATTATCAATACAAATAAATTTCGACAATGAATTAAGTTTATCCTTTGTAATCAACCCTTCCCAAACTGGCCTAGAATTGAGGTGATATGATAAATTTCCAGCATACCATTCGTCGCCAAGGACAACGTTTATTGGCAATGTGTGATTCTGCTTCCATAAGTATTCAGTTTTAATTGCTATTTCCTTGCCCAAATAATCTGTTCTTTTATCTGTTTCTGTAATTGAAATATAGGCATACACAAAAGGTGAAAAAATAAAAAAAATTATAAACGCTGATAAGAACCCATTTAGCTTTTTAAGGTTTATTTGTGCTTGAAAAATATAGACAATTAATACGCCAAAAAATAAATAAAATGGGGTCATCCACATTGTTCTTATTTTAGAACCCGTCAATATTGAGGTTAAAAACATTAATCCAATTGGAACTAGATTAATAAATATTAAGAATAATAATTTCTTATCTTTCAAAGTTATCTTAAACTTAATTTTTTTTATTAAAAAAAATGACATTATAAAAAATGGAATTAATATTCCTATTTGTTTTCCTAAAAATATTAAAGGGTAAACTATATGGTCTAATAAACTTGAATTCTCCAGACCTGTTCTGGCTAACCCATACGTAATTGTAATATAATCGTTATTAGCTAACCAAATTAAATGAGGAACTAACAAAACAATAAAGACCTCCAGAGATATTAGATATTTGAAATCAAATTTTTTATATTTCTTTATAAAAATTATATAAAAAAATAATAAGTCTATTGATATTAAAAGATAAATAAAAAGATATTTTGATAAAAAACCTAACGCTGCAAAAGCTCCAAGCCAAAAACAGTCCTTAAAAGTTATTTTTTGCTTATCAAATAGTTTCCAAGAATAATAAACGCACAACGACCAAAAAGGTAATTGGCAAACATTCACATTAAACTCAGGTGTTGTAAAATTATAGAAATAAATACCCTCTAAAAGAAGTACCGATATTAAACTTAAAGTTTTATTTTTAAATAGTTCTTCAGCAAATTTAAAAACAAAAATAAATGCAGTTACTACAAACAATTGACTTAATAAATAATAAGCCCAATCCTGCGATCCAAAAAGTTGGTAAATAACTTCAGGAAAAAATGCACTTGCTGGTGGATGTTTATTAAATCCCCAATCTAAATTACTTCCCCAAGCCAAGGCTTCAATTGTATCCAGTGGTAAATTATTATTTGTTAATGTTGGAACCAATGTCCATAGAATCAAATGAATTATAAGAAAACTATAAAACAATTTATTTATATTGTTTTTATTGATTAACATTTCATCGATTTTATATGAATTAAGCTTACTTGACACGTATTAATTGCTGAATATAATCCGCCCACTAAATTTATACATATGCCTAAAATCTCAAAACCATCTACTAAAAAACCAACTGCTAAAGCAAAAAAAGTTGCTGTTGCAATCAAAAAACCTACTAAAGTAATAAAAAAGATTAGTACCACTGAAAACAAAGTAAAGGCACCAATTAAAATTTCAAAAACATATATCCCAAAGGATACTGAAAAATATATGTGTGATAAGCACTTATCTTTTTTTAAGATAAAACTTACTGAGTGGAAAAAAGAATTGGTAAAAGCAAATAATGAAGCTCTTTACCATGGGTCAATGGATGACAATAGTGTTTCAGCAGATATTGTCGATCAAGCAAGTTCTTACACAGATAAAAATGTAGAAATGAAAGCAATTAATAGACAAATCAAATTAATTTCTAAAATTGACCAAGCCTTGATAAGAATAAAAGATAAAATTTTTGGATTTTGTGCTGAAACTGCTGAGCCAATTGGATTAAAAAGATTAATGGCAAGACCGGTCGCACATCTATGTATTGCAGCACAAGAAAAACATGAAAAGGACGAAAAAGTATATGCAGACGACTAAAGCTTAAAATTTTTTTATAAAACTTCAAAATTAATACTTAAAACCTCTTTATTATTAACACTCTAGTATATTTCCAACTTCTATTTTACCTTCATCTACCGATCTTAAGTAAACACCCATATCAAAATGATCGTAGCTTTTTTTTAATGACCTCAGTAAATTCGTATCACTTATATCTGTTTCAGGTTTTAAATTAATTGCAGTACAGCGTGGAATATTTTTCTCTACCTTAAAAGAGATATTGTTAATTTTTATAATCTTTCCGATCCATTTACGCTCTTCCCAAGCTTCGAGCCCTTCAATATAAAAATTTCCCCTAAATCGCTGTAATTCAATTTTTTGATTAATTTTTTTTTCGAAATCTTTAATGCTATTTAGATTTATAATGGATATGGAATTAAAGACCTTATTTGAATGGGAGGTATCAAAGAAAGGGGCCGTATCACTTTGCAATAAGAAAATTGGTTTCGTTAATGAATTTTCTAGTTCTAGTATTTTATTTACAAGTATAGATTTTTGTTCTGGATCATCAGCTATTATTGACAATAGCTCCTTATCACCAAGTTTTAAAATTAATCTAAGATTTTTGTATTCAAAATTATATCTATTTAAAACTGGAGAATTTTTTAATGTTAAAAAATTATTAAGCTTTCTTTCACTTGGGTTTTTTTCAAATATAAGAGCTTTTTTTAAGTCAATAATTCTAGAAAATGCAAAACTTCTATCATTTACAATTCCTAAATCTTTTTTAATGATACATGATTTGATATTTGTAAAAGATAAAGATTTTACAGGACTAAAGTATATTGATGAAATCAAAACACTCATAAAACCTATTAGGGTTGAGGAATCTCAGATTTGTTTTTTAATAAATCATACCCTCTAATAACAGCTTCTCTTTTTGCAATATCTAAATACCATCTAGTTAAGTTACTGTAATTCTTAAGACCAATATCATGCCATTCATGTCTTGCAATCCAGGGCCAAGTTGCAATATCTGCAATCGTGTATTCATTTCCAGCTAAGTATTTTGATGAAGATAACCTCTCATCTAATTCGCTATAAATTCTTTTTGTAATTTTAAAATATCTTTCTTCTCCAAATTCACTTTTTCCAGCATTGTAATGATGAAACTGATGATGTTGTCCAATCATTGGTCCTATAATTCCCATCTGCGCCATCAACCATTGGTTTACGGTATGTCGATCTTTTGCTTCATAAAATTTATTATATTTTTCAGCTAAATATATAAGTATTGCACCAGACTCGAATAATGACTGTCCATTTTCATGGTCTGTAATTACTGGTATCTTTCCAAATGGGCTTATTTTTTTAAAATCTTTTTTAAATTGTTCATCTTTTGAAAGGTCAATTTTAGTAACTTTAAAATCACAACCTATTTCTTCTAACATTATTGTAATTTTTTTTCCATTTGGAGTATCTGCTGTAAATAGTTCTATCACTCTTTAACACCTAGTCTGCTTTTTACTGTCTTAGAGGAAGTGGTAAACTCAAATCTATATTTTTCATCTGGTTTAGCGTATTTAAAACAACCTCTAGCAGCTAATGCTCCCTCATGAAAACCAGAAAGTATCAGTTTAAGTTTGCCAGGATAAGAGCAAATATCACCAATTGCAAAAATACCTTCTTTATTGGTTTCAAAATTTTCTGTATTAACAGGTATTGTTTTCTTATCTAAATTTAATCCCCATTCAGCAATTGGTCCTAGTTGCATTATTAATCCAAAAAAGCCCAAAACATAATCAGTTTTAATTTCTCTTATACTCTCATCATCATGTTTAATAATAATACTTTCAACTTTTTCATTACCACTAACTGAACCTAATTGGTATTTAGTATGAACTTCTATCTTACCTTCATCTTTTAATTGGTTAACTTTATCAATACTTGCTTGCATTCCTCTAAATTCATCTCTTCTGTGAACCAATATAACTTTAGATGTATTTGAGAGCTCTATCGCCCAATCTAATGCGGAGTCTCCTCCACCAAAAATGGTAACCGTTTTATCTTTAAAAATTGTTTTATCTTTAATTGAATAAAGTATTTGTTTTCCTTCATACTTTTCAATTTCTTTTGTTGGGAATTTTCTAGGCTCAAAAGAGCCTACACCAGCTGCAATAATTATACTTGATGCTTCAAATTCAGTTCCTTTATTTGTCTTTATTAACCATTTTTTTTCAATTTTTTTGATTTCTTCTACTCGCTCATTTAAATGAAAATTTGTTTTAAATGCTTTTATTTGTTCAATGAGACTATTTGTTAACTCTTCACCTGTGCATTCGGGCACTGCAGGAATATCATAAATAGGTTTGTCTGGATAAAGTTCAATGCACTGACCTCCAATTTTATCTAAATTATCTACTACTTCACATTTTAATCCAATTATTCCTAATTGATGAATACAAAACAATCCAACTGGCCCTGCACCTATTATTAAAGTATCTGTTTTAATCATTTAACCTTGTTTTGATGGAATGCTAACTGTTAACCCATCTAATTCATCTGAAACTAATACTTGGCAACTCAATCTACTAAATTTATTAGGTTCAAATGCCATATCTAGCATGTCTTCTTCTCCATCTTCTTTTTTTGGTAGCTTATCAAACCATTCTTCTTTGACATAAACATGGCAAGTAGCGCAAGCCATTCCACCACCACAATCGGCATCAATTCCAGGAATATCGTTTTGAACTGCACCCTCCATTACACTTAACCCACTAGAAACTTCTATAGTATGAGACTTTCCATTATTTTCAATGTAGGTAATTTTAGGCATTGAACTATATATAATTACATAAAAAAAAAGGGCAAGTACACAAAATGTACTCGCCCTTTTTAAATTATTTAGGTTTACTAATTACTTAGCTTTTCTACCACCTGATTGCATTGCTGCAGCCCAAATGATTAGACCAAATGCAGTTTTGTTTAGCAAGTCAGCTATGTTGTAAATCACGTTTAGTGAGTCAGCATCTACACCACCTGTTAGGTAACCAAATACGTAACCTAATGGGTAAATTGCCCAACCAACTGTAACGATCATTCTCATTGCACCAAATGCAGTAACAAGAGCTTTGTTTCCACTTTTTGCTGCAGCTTTTCCTGCTTCACCAGAGAATACTTCATAAAGAATGTAGAACCATCCAGCCATACCGATTACAAAACCAAGTGTAGCGTTAATGTATCCTGCTTCTCCTAAGTATCCACCTACAAGCATCACAACTGTTCCAATTAACAATCTCCAGAATATTCCAGAATTTGCTTTTCCTACAGCTGCTAGAATTAGGTAAAATTCTATCATCAGTAGTGGTACAGTGATTAACCAATCAATATATCTGTAAACAGTTGGTGACTCACCAGTTGTAACCCATACATCTCTCATATACATGTAATGTATAAAGGCAATACCAGTTACTAGACCAGCTACAATTATTGATGTTCTCCAACCTGCTGCAACATTTCCCGCTTCTAAGAAAAAGAAAGCAGTAGACGCTAACATCACCATTGTTACTAGCCAGAATGAAATCCCAACGAAGTCGTCAGAAGCCAACATGGCTGTTTCTGCGTTTGCTACACCTGAAGCACCCATTAGGGCTACAGCTGTAAGGGCAAACAATTTTAGTTTTTTCATAAAAAACTCCCTCATTTGTTAGTTTTTAACTTTTAGTTTATATAAACTAGACTTAAACAAACGCTTAAGTCATGTTGAAGGTTAACTATCAAAGTTATTTAGTTTTTAGAAGGCTTAATTACATCTAATTTGTATTGATTTTACTTACTTTTTAAATTTTAATACAATTTTTAATTTAATAAGCTTAAAAAACTAACAAAATAGAATCAAATCATATGTCAAAAAAATTTAACGATATTTACCAAAATTCTCTAAAAAACCCTGAAGATTTTTGGCAAGAAGTCTCTAATGATATTTTTTGGTTTAAAAAACCTACTAAAATTTTAAATAAATCCAATCCACCTTTTTATAAATGGTTTGAGGATGGTGTTACCAACACTTGTTATAATGCTTTAGATATTCATATCGATCAAGGCAGAGGTGACAAGCTAGCTTTAATCTATGATAGCCCAATAACTGGCAACAAAAAGCAGTTTACCTATAAAGAATTAAGGGAAAAAGTTTCAAAATTTGCAGGAGCGCTAAAAAATCAAGGAGTCGACAAAGGTGATAGAGTTATAATCTACATGCCTATGATTCCAGAGGCAGTTATAGCAATGTTAGCATGTGGAAGAATTGGAGCAATCCACTCTGTGGTGTTTGGAGGTTTTGCCTCTAATGAACTTGCTAGCAGAATTGATGACAGTAAAGCAAAAGTAATAGTTACAGCTTCATGTGGTTTTGAGCCTGGAAAAACTGTTGAGTACAAACCATTGGTTGATGCAGCAATTAAGATGGCTTCTCATAAAATTGATAAAATGATCTTATTTCAAAGAATAGATCATACAGTTGAACTTAATGCTCCAAATGAAATCAGTTGGGGTGAAGCACTTTCAAATGCGAAAGAAGTAGATTGTGTTGAAATGAATTCAAATGATTTAGCTTATATTTTATATACCTCAGGAACTACAGGTGTACCAAAAGGAATAGTTAGAGATATTGGTGGTCACATAGTTGCTCTTAAATGGACTATGAAAAATATCTATAATATTGATGCTGATGATGTCTGGTGGTCTGCAAGTGATATTGGGTGGATTGTTGGGCACTCTTATATTGTTTATGCCCCTTTATTTAAAGGTTGCACTACAGTATTATTTGAAGGTAAGCCCGTTGGCACTCCTGATGCCGGTGCTTTTTGGAAAATAATTTCAGACTATAAAGTAAAATCACTTTTTACAGCTCCAACTGCTTTTAGAGCTATTAAAAAAGAAGATCCTGAGGGTAAGTTTTTTTCTAAATATGATTTAAGTAAATTTGAGTCATTGTTTTTAGCTGGTGAAAGAGCTGACCCAGATACCATTAAATGGGCAGAAAATTTATTAAAAGTTCCAGTAATTGACCATTGGTGGCAAACTGAAACAAGTTGGGCAATTAGCTCTAATTGTACAGGAATTGAAATGATGAAAACAAAATATGGTTCAGCCTGTAAGGCAGTGCCTGGGTATGATGTTCAAATCATGAAGTCAGATCAAACTTTAGCGAAACCAAATGAGATGGGAGATATAGTTGTGAAATTACCTTTACCTCCTGGAACTTTTCCAACCTTATGGAATGCAGATAAAAGATACAAAGATAATTATATGACGAACTATGAAGGTTACTATGAAACTTATGATGCAGGCCATATAGATGAAGATGGATATATTTGGATTATGTCTAGAACAGATGACATTATTAATGTTGCGGGTCACAGATTATCGACAGGTGCAATTGAAGAAGTTTTATCAGAACATCAGTCAGTAGCAGAATGTGCAGTATTAGGAATTGCTGATAAATTAAAAGGACAATTACCAATTGGTCTAGTCGTTCTTAAAACAGGTGTTAAAAAAGACAACGAAACCATTTCAAAAGAATGTATAAAAATGGTTAGAGATACTATTGGGCCAGTAGCAGCATTTAAAACTGTAATTGTCATTAAGAGACTACCAAAAACAAGATCTGGCAAAATATTAAGAGGAACTATTAGAAAAATTGCTGATAATGAAGAGTATAAGGTGCCAGCAACTATTGATGATCCTGCTATCCTAACTGAGATAAAAGAAGACTTAATTAAAAATAATATTCTTAAGTAGTGATTAAAACATATCTAATTTTAATGGTTGCAATTTTTTTTGAAGTAGGTGGAACAATGTTGTTACCCGTTTCACAAAATTTTACAAAAATTATCCCAACCACCACTCTCGTAGTTTTTTATTTGCTGTCTTTCTATCTTATAACTTTTGTTGTTGATAAAATTCCAATCGCAATTGTTTATGCAACATGGAGTGGTCTTGGAGTATTTACCGTTGCAATATTAGGATATATCTTCTTTAAACAATCATTGTCTTGGCAAGCTGTATTAGGATTATTTTTTATTGTTTTTGGAGTTGTGCTTGTAAATAGCTTTTCAGTAAAAACTATTTAAAATTTTAAAGGCTTACCCTCAGGATCACCTAAAATTTTACCATCCCTCATTTTAATTTGACCATTAATGATTGTTGATACTGGTGTGCCTTTAAATTCATATCCATCAAAAGGTGACCAACCACATTTACTTTCAATATTTTCGTTTTTAATTATAATTTTTTTATTCATATCTACGATTGTGAAATCAGCATCAAAACCCTCTTTAATAAAACCTTTATCTTGTATCCCAAAAATTTTTACTGGATTTTCACATATAGAATTCATTAATTGCTCTAAAGTTAACTTTCCATCATTAACATGATTTAACATAACTGGTAAAAGTGTCTGAACACCTGGCATGCCAGATGGTGAATTTGGATAATTTTTTTCTTTATTCTCTCTTAAGTGTGGAGCGTGATCAGAACCAATTGTATCATTAAGATTATTTTTTACTCCATACCACAATCTATCATAATGAGATTTGTCTCTTAAGGGTGGATTCATTTGAGCATAAGTTCCAAGTTTATCATAACAGTCTGGAGCGTAGATTGTTAAATGTTGAGGGGTAATCTCAAATGTTATGTTACCTTTGTGTTGTGATAGAAAATCAATCTCTTCTTTCGTGGTAATATGAAGAATATGGGCTTTTTTCTTATATCGCTCAGCAATTCTAACTATTCTTCTAGTAGACGAGATTGCACATTCAGCGCTTCTCCAAATTGGGTGTGAATGAACATCTCCTTCTTTAATCAATTTTTTATTAATATTTAAAATTGCTTCATCTTCGGAATGTACGGCAACAACTTTTGAGCTGCTTTTAAATACTTTTTCAATATCCTCTTCCTCAGCAACTAAAAGGTTTCCAGTTGACGATCCAGCAAACAGTTTAATTCCACAACAACCTTCTAAATTTACCAAATCTGCTAACTCACTTGCGTTATCAGCTGTTGCTCCAAAATAAAATGCATAATTGCAATACATTCTATTTTTAGCTAAATCTAATTTTTTTTGAAATTCTACCTTGGTGGATGTTGGTGGATTAGTGTTTGGCATCTCAAACACACTTGTTATGCCACCTACTATTGCAGCCCTACTTCCTGAGTGTAAATCTTCTGTATCTGTTGACCCAGGCTCTCTAAAATGAGTTTGTGTATCAATGCACCCTGGTAAAACTGTTAACCCTTTAACATTAAAAGTCTCTTTCGCTTCACTGTCAATTTTGCCAATTTTTATAATTTTACCGTCTTTAATTCCTATATCTTGACCTTTAAGATCTTTATCTATGTAGCATGAGCCATTTTTAATTATTAGATCTAACATTTATGAAAAAAGTAATTATATCATATTCAGGTATCAATCAATTATGAATATGCAAAAAGTATATATTTTAGAAGATAGAGGAATTCTCTACGTAAATGGAGCAGATGCTAATGAATTTTTACAAAATATGATTAGTAATGACATTAATAAGGTCAATGAAGACAATAGTTGTTTTGCATCACTACTAACTCCACAAGGAAAATTTCTATTTGCTTTTATTGTTGTAAAACATAAATCTGGTTATTTCATAGATTGTGAAAAATCTCAAACAGAGGCTCTCTTTAAGCAACTGAGCATCTACAAGCTTAGAGCTAAAGTTGAAATTATGAATTTAAGCAATGAATTTGTAATTGCAGCATTTAGTCATGAAAAGTTTTTAAAATTTGAAGGTGCCAAGGATCAACCTGGAAACACAATAAAATATAGAGAGGACCCTATTTTATTAGACCCAAGAAATAAAGATCTGGGTGCAAGGCTTATTATTAATTTAGAAAAGCTTTACCTATCTTTAAAAAAATTAGAGCTAAAAGACTCCCCAATTACTGAATATTACGAATTAAGTCATGAACTAGGAATTGCTCAAAAAGAAATGAATAAATTACAAAATAAATTATTTGGAATTGAATGTAATTTTGAGGAGCTAAATGGAATAGATTTTAAAAAGGGTTGTTATGTTGGTCAAGAAAATACAGCAAGAATAAAACTAAAGAATAAACTTTCTAAAAGATTGTTAGCCATACAATTAATTAGTGGAAAATTAACTGAGGGTGCTTCAATTTATGCTAATGATATTGAAATAGGTAAAGTATTGATTAATGATGAATATCCCTTTGCATTAATCAAATATCTAGATGAAAACTTTAAAAAAGACAGTGAATTAAAAAGTGAAAATTCAATTTTGAGAATAAAAATGCCAAATTGGATACGGTAGTGTGGCATAATAAGGAATGACAAGTATTAACCTAATTGATAAGTTTTGACATGGAATTTACACCAGAAGTAAGAATAGCAACTGATCCTATTTATCAAAAAATCTCAAAGGTTATGCCTGAGATTGAGTGGTCAGTTCATGCTCCTTATATTCATAGAATTAATCAATTAAAAAAAGAAAAAAATGCAATTATACTTGCTCATAATTATCAAACTCCAGAAATTTATCACGGTATTGCAGATGTTGCAGCAGACTCGTTAGCGCTTGCAATTGAGGCTTCAAAAACTGAGGCTGATATTATTGTAATGGCAGGAGTTCACTTCATGGCCGAAACATCTAAGTTGATGAGTCCTGAAAAAAAAGTTTTACTTCCAGATATGACTGCTGGTTGCTCTTTATCATCGTCAATCACAGGTAAAGATGTGAGGTTGTTAAAGAAAAAATATCCAGGTGTGCCTGTTGTCTCATATGTGAATACTTCCGCAGATGTGAAAGCAGAAACAGATATTTGTTGCACATCTGCAAATGCAGTTAAAATTGTAGAATCTCTTGGTGTTAAAAAAGTTATTTTTTTACCTGATGAATACTTGGCAAAATATGTTGCTTCCCAAACTGAAGTTGAAATTATCGCTTGGAAAGGTATTTGTATGGTTCATGACCAGTTCACTGAGAAAGAAATACATGATATTAGAGCAAAAAATCCTGGTATTAAAATAATAGCTCATCCAGAATGTCCACCTGACGTAATTAAAGCAAGTGACTTTGCTGGATCAACTGGTGGGATGATTAAATATGTTAAGGACAATCAACCTAAAAAAGTTATGATGGTTACTGAATGTTCAATGAGTGATAATATTCAAGTAGAAAACCCAAATGTAGAATTTATTAGACCATGTAATCTTTGTCCTCATATGAAAAAAATTACATTACCAAAAATTTTAGATTGCCTAGAAAATGAAACTGGTGAAATCATAATGGATAAAGAGACAATAGAAAAAGCAAGAATTCCTGTTGAAAGAATGGTTGCGATCGGCAGATAATAAAAGTGTCTCAAATTAAATTAAGCGATTATTATATCAAGAATGTTGTAAAGCTTGCTTTAAATGAAGATCTGTACCCTTCTGGTGATATCACTTCAAACTTAGTTAAGAATAATAAGATAATAAAAGTTAAATTAATTTCTAACCAACAAGCTGTGATAGCTGGATTAGAATTTGCAAAACAAACATTTAAATTAATAGATAATAAGATTAGATTTATTATTAAAAAAAAAGAAGGCTCCTTAATTAATAAGAACGATGTAATAGCTATAATTGAGGGTAAGGCTGAAAATATTCTAATTGGTGAAAGAGTTGCTTTAAATTTTATGAGCCATGTCTCTGGAATTGCCACTAAGACTAATCAATTTGTTAAATTGGTTAATAAAAAATGTAAAATTTGTTGTACTAGAAAAACGATTCCAACCTTAAGAGTAATACAAAAATATGCTGTTAAGTTAGGTGGTGGTACAAACCATAGATTTAACTTAAGTGATGAATTTCTTATTAAAGACAATCACATTGCAAGCTCTGATATTAAAACTTTAGTGTCTCTTGCAATCAAAAATAAAAAAGGAAGAAAAATCACGGTAGAAGTTGATAATTTAAATCAACTCAAACAAATTATAGGTTTAAAATTTAATACTGTTTTGTTTGATAATATGAACAATAAAACACTTAAGGCAGGTGTTAAAATAGCCAAAAAGTATTACGTAACTGAAGCTTCTGGAAATGTAACTCTAAAATCAGTTAAAAAAATTGCAGCAACTGGTGTTGATAGAATTTCTATTGGTAGCATCACTCATAGTGTGCCTGCTATAGATTTTAAATTAGAAATTTAATTTTTTTTAGACAGTTCTGCTTGTGCAGCAGCTAATCTTGCTATTGGAACTCTATATGGTGAGCAAGAAACATAATCTAAACCTGCATTTGCACAAAAATGAATACTTTTAGGGTCTCCACCGTGTTCTCCACAGATTCCAAGTTTAATCTTTTTATTTGTTTTTCTTCCTTTTTCAACTGCAATTTCAATTAAATCAGCTACTCCATCATCTATAGAGATAAATGGGTCTATAGAAAAAATCTTATTCTCAAGATAATCATTTAAAAATTTACCACTGTCGTCTCTACTTAAACCGAATGTTGTTTGAGTTAAATCATTAGTTCCAAAACTAAAGAACTCTGCATGTTTAGCTATATCATCAGCTTTAATTGCTGCTCTTGGTAATTCAATCATTGTGCCAACTAAATAATCTACTTTAATTTTTTTATCCTTTTGAACTTCTTTTGCAACTCTCACTACTAAATCTTTCATTATTCTAATCTCAGCTTCAGTTGATACTAGAGGGATCATAATCTCTGGAAATGCCGACTTAATTTTTTTTATCTTAAGCTCGGATAAAGCTTCAAAGATTGCTCTACATTGCATTTCATAAATTTCTGGAAATGAAATTCCCAATCTACAACCTCTGTGACCTAACATTGGGTTTTGTTCATGCAACTCATTAATTCGAGACTCAATTTCTTTTAATGGTAAACCCACAACTTTTGCTACATCATTAATTTCTTTTTCTGTTTTTGGAAGAAACTCATGTAATGGTGGATCTAACAATCTCACTGTTACAGGAAGGCCATTCATAATCTTAAATATTTGAACAAAATCTTTTTTTTGGTGTGGTAAAAGCTTTTCTAGTGCCTTGTTTCTGTCTTCTACTGTTTTTGATAAAATCATTTCTCTGACAGATAAAATTCTCTCTTCATCAAAAAACATATGTTCAGTTCTACAAAGCCCTATACCTTCAGCTCCAAAGTCTCTTGCAGTTTTTGTGTCTAATGGTGTTTCCGCGTTGGTTCTTACTTTTAATTTTCTAAAATTATCTGCCCAGCTCATCAATTTAGAAAAGTCTCCTGAAATTTCTGGTTTAACTGTTGGCACCTCTCCTAGAATAATTCTTCCCGTTGATCCATCAATTGTAATAATATCTCCTTCTTTAATTTCAACAGAAGATGTTTTAAAAGTTTTTGCATCATAGTTAATATCAATCTCACTAGAGCCAGAAACACATGGTCTTCCCATGCCTCTTGCAACCACCGCAGCATGACTAGTCATCCCACCTCTTGCTGTTAAAATTCCTTTTGCAGCGTGCATTCCATGAATATCTTCAGGTGACGTTTCAACACGTACTAAAATAGTATCCTGCATAACATTATTTAATCTTTCTGCTTCCTCTGATGTGAAAACAACCTTACCACTTGCAGCACCTGGAGAAGCTGGCAAGCCTTTTGCAATAACATTTGGTGTACTTTTTTCATCCAGTGTAGGATGTAACAATGTATCTAAAGAAGAGGGATCTATCCTCATTACTGCTTCTTTTTGAGAAATCAGTTTTTCCTTAACCATATCAACTGCAATTCTAACAGCTGACTTTGAGGTTCTTTTTCCAGACCTTGTTTGTAGCATCCACAATTTATTATTTTCAACTGTAAATTCTACGTCTTGCATGTCTTTGTAGTGTTTTTCTAAAATCTTTAAAATCTTATCCAATTGTTTAAATACTTTAGGCATAGCTTCTTCCATCGAAGCTTCTTTTACTTTTGCATCTTTTCTTGCTTTTTTTGTAATGTACTGAGGAGTTCTTGTTCCTGCCACCACATCTTCTCCTTGAGCATTAATTAAATATTCACCATATACTTCATTAACACCATCTGATGGATTTCTTGTAAAGACAACCCCAGTAGCACAATCATTACCCATATTACCAAATACCATTGATTGAACATTAACTGCAGTTCCCCATTCAGCAGGAATTTGATTTAATTTTCTATAAACTTTTGCTCTATTACTTTCCCAGGATAAAAATACAGCACTAATAGCACCTAATAATTGATCATACACATTCTGAGGAAATTCTTTTTTTGTTTGATCTTTAATAACTTTTTTGAAATCATTAATTAATCCCTCCCAATCATTCGCATCAAGATCTGTATCTAAAAGAACACCTTTAGTTAGTTTATAATTTTCAATTAACTCTTCAAAGTGATAGCCTTCAACATCCATTACAACATTACCATACATCTGAATAAATCTTCGGTAACTATCATTTGCAAATCTGCTATTAGAAGTTTTTTTTGAAAGTGCAATAACAGTTTTATCGTTTAAACCTAAATTTAAAATTGTATCCATCATTCCTGGCATTGAAACTCTTGCACCAGATCTCACAGATAATAATAAAGGATTTTTTAAATCACCAAATTTTTTCCCAACTTCTTTTTCGATAATTTTTAGTTCTTTTTTTATAGTACTAACTAATTTTGAATTTAGTTTTTTCTTATCTTTGTAAAATAATTCACAAACTTTTGTTGAAATTGTAAAACCAGGAGGAACTGGGAGTCCCATTCTACCCATTTCAGAAAGGTTTGCACCTTTTCCACCTAAAAAATTTTTTGGATTTTTAATTTTTTTAGAATCTTTTGATTTAAAATTTAAAATTAAGTTATTCACTATTTGATTTCTATATTTGAAAAATTTATGTAATTGTCAAATGTTCTACATAACATTTGTAAAAGTTCCAATCTGTTTTTTTTAATATTTTTATCATCATCGTTGACCTTAACATTATCAAAAAACTCTGAGGTTACTTTTTTTGTACCAGCTAGAATTTCAAGCGTTTCCTTATAGCTCTCATCTTTACCGATATTTGTGAAATATTTTCTTATTTCATTAATCTTTTTAAATAGATTTTTTTCATAATCATTTTTAAAAATACCAGGGTCAGTTGTATTTGATAGTTCAAGATCTCCACTTTTCAACTCACTTTCAAGTATACTAGAAGCTCTCTTATAGCTTGTAATAATATCCTCTCCTATTTCTTTATTAATTAGTCCATTAAGTGTTGAAGCTTTTTTATATATTTTATTCAGGTTGTCTATTCCATGCGCTTTTATGCTGGCATCTATTATCTCTGCTCTAATTTTTTTCTCTTTCATATAATACTTTAATCTGTCCATTAAAAAATCAGACAGTTCTTTTTGAGATGAAACGTTTGAAAAATTAAAACCTTGGTTTTTATGAAGTGAAGTCGAATAACTAATAAGATCTTTAATTTTAAACTCTTTATTATTATCAATTAATAACCTTATTACACCAAGTGCAGATCTTCTAAGCGCATAAGGATCTTTTGAACTCGTCGGTTTTTGATTAATTCCAAAAAACCCAACTAGAGTATCAATTTTGTCAGTTAAAGCTAAAGCAATACTAAATGGTTTTTTTGGTGTCTTACTATCAAGTCCAGTTGGTAGATAATGTTCACTTACAGCTAAGGCTATTTCTTTATCAAAACCTTGTACTTCAGCAAAGTGTCCGCCCATAATTCCTTGAAGCTCGGGAAATTCACCAACTATATCAGAAACTAAATCAACTTTACAAATTGATGCTGATAGCTCAACTTGGTCTTTACTAATCAATAGTTCATCAGAGATCATTCCTCCAAGCTTTCTCATTCTTTGAATCTTATCAAAATAAGATCCAAGACCTTTAAAATAATTCATACTTTTTAATTTTGAAACTTGTTTAACTAAATTTTGAGATTTATTTTTTTCCCAAAAGAATTGCGCATCACTTAATCTTGCTTCTACAACTCTTTCGTTACCCAGTTTAATATAACCTTTTTCATCATTGTTATTTGCCACAACTAAAAATTCATTGGTAATTTTTCCTTTTTTGTTAAATGTTGGAAAATATTTTTGGTGATATTGCATTGTAATTATCAAAATTTCTTTTGGAATATTTAAAAATTTCTGATCAAATTTGCATATAATAATATTCGGTTGCTCAACTATATCTGTGACTTCATCTAAAAGTTTATTGTTTGACTCAACAATAAAATTATTTTTATTAGATATCTTTTCAATTTCTTTAATAATAAATTCTTTTCTTAGTATGTGATCTATAATTATTCCTGATTGATTGAAGAAATCTTTATAGCTTTTAAAATTTTTAAATATTTTCTTTTTATCTTCAAACTCTTTATCGGTAAATGTTGTGTTAGAAGATATTAAATGATAAAATTTAAAATCTAGACTTTTATCATCAAAAACTGCTAAAATAGATTTTAGCGGTCTTGCCCAACTAAGATTATAGTTTCCCCAAACCATAGATTTTTTCCATTGTAATTTATCAAGGATTAGAGGCGTATATTTTTGAAGTAAATCTATGGTATTAATTTTATTTGATGGTTTCTTGAAAAAATAGAATTCTCCTTTTTCTATCTTTTTTTTAAGTAGATCTTTTTTATCTATTTGATTTGATCTTAGAAAGCCCTCTATAGCTTTTTCTGGTGCATTAACATTTGGTCCTTTTATTTCTTCAGCTTTTTGTGTTATTTCCTTAGACAGACCCTCAAATAAAATTATAAGACGATTTGGAGTTGAAAATGAAGAGCTTTTTTTAAATGAAATTTTTTTTTCTTCAAATAAATTTTGAAAATTTTCTAATAAAGTATTACGTGAGTTACGCTGCAAACCAGCCGGTATTTCCTCACTAAACAGCTCTAAAAAAAATTCTGACATTAATCTGTTTGACTGCTTAACCAACTTTCGGCAACTGCTTTTGTAATGTCTCTAATACGCCCTATATAACCTGCTCTTTGAGCAACACTTATAACTCCTCTTGCATCCAAAATATTGAATACATGGCTTGCTTTTAAACATTGATCATATGCAGGTAGTGAAATTTTTTTTTCTATTAATGCTTTTGCTTCAAGCTCAAACATATCAAACATTTTGAATAGATTATCTGTATTAGCGTGTTCAAAATTATATGCAGAGAACTCTTTTTCTGCTTGAAGAAACACATCCCCATATTTTACACCTTCATCATTCCATAATAGATCATAAACATTTTTCATTTGTTGAGTAAACATACAAATTCTTTCAAGACCATATGTAATTTCAACTGAAACAGGCTTGCATTCAAATCCAGCCATTTGTTGGAAATATGTAAATTGAGTAATTTCCATTCCATCACACCAAACTTCCCATCCTAAACCTGCCGCACCTAAAGTTGGACTTTCCCAATCATCTTCAACAAACCTAATGTCATGTTCTTTGTGATTAATACCGATAACAGCCAAACTATTTAAATAAAGTTTTTTGATATTATCTGGTGATGGCTTTATTAAAACTTGAAATTGATAATAATGCTGCAATCTATTTGGATTCTCTCCATACCTTCCATCAGTAGGTCTTCTTGATGGCTGAACATAGGCTGCCTTCCACGGCTTAGGTCCTAGAGATCTTAAAGTTGTAGCAGGATGAAAGGTTCCAGCCCCTACCTCAATATCGTATGGTTGAAGAATAACACAACCATGTTTACCCCAATATTTTTGAAGATTCAAAATAGTATCTTGAAATGATTGAAATTTAGGTTTTATAATTTTTTCTTTAGAAGCCATATCTTTGCCAGATAGATCTTTCCTCTAAAATATTTGCTAGTTGATCCATTTGATTGCTTGATGAGGAAAGTTTTTTGCTTAACCAGCCTTTAGATTTTTCAAATTTTTTAATAACAACATCTTCACCAAATTTTTCTTTTAAGATTTCATTAGCATTACCTAATCCATCAATCAAACCTAGCTCTTTTGATTTACTACCCGCCCAAAACTCTCCTGAGAATAATTCAATACCATCTTTTTTAAGTTTAGATCCTCTGCTTTCTTCTACAACTTTAATAAAGTCTTTATGTAGATCTAATTGAATGTTCTTAAGTCTCTCAATATCCTCTGACTTCTCTTCTTGAAATGGATCTAGTGAACTTTTATTTTTTCCTGCCGTATGAACTCTTCTTTCTACACCAATTTTTTTAATCAATTCTGTAAATCCAAAAGATGAATAAATTACTCCTATAGATCCAATAATTGAGCTTGAATTTGCATATATCTCATCACCTGCACAAGCTATTAAGTATCCACCAGAAGCTGCAACATCTTCTGCAAATACTATTACTTTTATTTTGTTTTTCTTGGCTTGAGCTCGAATAAATTTATAGATTAAATGTGATTGTACGGGTGATCCACCTGGTGAATTGATTGTAATTGCCACTGCTTTAGCTTTTTTTAGTGAAAAAGCTTTTTCTATAATCTCTTCTTGTCCTGCAAAATCTATGCCCTGTTTAAACTTTCCAGCATTACCAATCACACCATTTAGCTTGATATGAGCTATTATTTTTTTCTTTTTAAAAAAAGAGAACATTGTTAATCCTTATAGAATTTTTGATTTAATATAAAGCCTACTTATAGTTGAAGATTAAGGTGCGTCAATTGATAAGTAATAAATATAACTTAATTATACTAACTTATTTTTTATGGGAACTGTAGTTCAGCTAAGAAACCAAATAAATAATTCATATTATCAACTAAAAGATTCAGTAGATGAAAAATTAGTTTTAGTTGAAGAAAAAATTAAATCAAAACTCCTAAGTGAAGTTGATCTGGTTCAAAAAATGACTGAATATCATATTGACTCTGGTGGAAAAAGATTAAGAGCTTTATTAACTCTTGGTTCTGCTAAGTTGTGTGGCTACACTAAAGGAGGCCGAGACATTAATTTAGCTGCATGTGTAGAGATGATACATGGAGCAACTTTAATGCATGATGATGTCATTGATCTTGGAAATATTAGAAGGGGTAAAAAAACATTAAATTCAATTTGGGGGAATCACTCTTCTGTATTAATTGGAGACTATCTTTTAAGTAGATGTTTTGAGATGATGGTTGATGATGGAAATATAGAAGTTTTAAAACTTTTATCCTCAACTTCTTCAAAGATTGCTCAGGGAGAAGTATTACAACTACAACACAAGGGTGAAGTTGATATGTTAGAGGAAACCTATTTTAAGATTATTACAGCAAAAACAGCTGAACTTTTTTCTGCAGCAACTAAAGTTGGTGCAATTCTATCTAACAAAGAAACAAAAGAAAAAGAAGCACTAGAATTTTATGGAAAAAACTTAGGCTTAACATTTCAAATTGCTGATGACACCCTAGATTACAATTCTGATCTAAAATTTTTTGGCAAAAAAATTGGTAAAGATTTTCTTGAAGGTAAAATTACACTACCTGTGATTTTATTATTTCAAAATGTATCATCAGTAGAAAAAGATAAATTGAAAAATATTTTTAAACAAGAAACAAGATCAAATGAAGATTTAAATTTTACCTTAGAGCTTATTAAAAAATACAACATAATCAATGAGTGTTACAAAAAAGCTGAACATTTTATTAATCTTGCATCAAATTCTTTAACTGTATTTAAAGATAGTGATGAAAAAAAGATTTTAGAAAGTCTCACTTCGTTTAGTCTACAAAGAACCTTTTAAGGACTTAATAAGGATTTAACCCAGTTATCCTCATTATCTTTAGTATATTTAAGTCTTTCATGAATTCTGCTATCCCCATCTAACCAAAATTCTATACTCGTAGGTATTAAATTCCAACCCGACCAATGCTCTGGTCTTGGAACATCATTTTTATTACTATATTTTTTTTTATATTCTTCTATTGAGCTTAAAAGCTCATCTCTATTATTTAATATAGTACTTTGTTTTGAGGCCCATGCTCCAATTCTGCTCTCATAACCTCTACTGTTGTAATATTCATCCGCCACTTCATTAGAAACTTTTTGTACCATTCCATTAATTCTTACTTGTCTTAGAAGGCTTTTCCAATGAAAGCACATTGATGCTTTCGGGTTATTTTTTAATTCATTTCCTTTTTGACTATTTAGATTGGTATAAAAAACAAATCCATCTTTGTTAAAGTCTTTTAATAAGACCATTCTAATTGATGGAAAATTATTTTCATCTGATGTGGCTAAAGCTAGTGCATTTGGATCATTTAATTCTGTTTTTTTTGCCTCATTCATCCAAACTTCAAATAAATCTATTGGATCTATTTTATCTAAAAAGCATTTATTAAGGCCTAATGAGTTTTTTTGATTCATAATTTTAACAAAATAATCTATATACTATAGATAATGTCATTTAATACTTTTGGAAAGCAATTTCGTTTCACAACATGGGGAGAATCTCATGGCCCAGCATTAGGCTGCGTCGTTGATGGTTGCCCACCTAATATAGACTTAAAAGAGCAAGATATTCAAGTTGAGCTAGATAAAAGAAAACCAGGACAATCAAAATTTACAACACAGAGAAAAGAAGATGATAAAGTACAAATTTTATCAGGTGTATTTGAAGGCAAAACGACTGGGACACCTATTTCTTTAATTATTTACAATCAAGATATGAGGTCAAAAGATTATGGAAATATCAAAGATAAATTTAGACCTGGGCATGCTGATTTTACGTACTTTAAGAAATATGGAATAAGAGATTACCGTGGTGGTGGAAGATCCTCTGCAAGAGAAACGGCTGCAAGAGTTGCCGCAGGTGCAATTGCTAAAAAAGTTTTAAAGAATAAATTAGGTAAAAAATTTAAAGTTGTAGGTGCTGTTACTCAACTAGGAATATTGGGATGTGATACTAGCAAATGGAACGATCTAACAATTAATAAAAATCCCTTTTTTTGTCCTGATAAAAATATGCTAAAAATTTGGGAAAAATATTTGCTAGATATAAGAAAATCTGGATCATCTTGTGGTGCAATTATTGAGGTAAGAGCTAGAGGAATTCCTGTTGGCTTAGGTGCTCCAATTTATTCTAAATTAGATATGGATATTGCTTCTGCAATGATGAGTATTAATGCTGTTAAAGGTGTTAACATTGGTTCGGGAATGAACTCTGCGCAATTAAGTGGGGAACAAAACTCAGATGAAATTTCACAAAAAGGTAAAAAATTAAAATTTGATTCCAATAATGCTGGTGGAATTCTTGGTGGTATTTCAACGGGACAAGAAATTGTTGTTTCATTTGCTGTTAAACCAACTTCATCGATTTTAACAACTAGAAAAACTATAGATAAGTTTGGAAAAAATACTACAATTTCTGTTAAAGGTCGGCATGACCCTTGTGTTGGCATTCGTGCAGTACCAGTGGGAGAAGCAATGATGAATTGCGTTTTATTAGACCATTACCTAATGAACAAAGCTCAGTGTAGCTAATTTCTTTAAATTTAATTTTTAACTACTTTTATCGACTCTTTTGTAAATAAAATATCTAGTATTTTTTTTGATATTTGAGATGCATTAAGACCAGCAACATCATACATTTTTTTCGGACTATCTTGTTCAATAAAAATATCAGGCAATATCATGGTTCTAAATTTTAAACCTTTATCAAATATACCTTTTTCTGATAATAGATTTTCTACATGAGAGCCAAAACCTCCAATAGACCCCTCTTCTACGGTAATCATTACCTCATGTTCTCTCGCACACTTTAAAATAAGTTCTTGATCTAAAGGTTTAGCAAAACGTGCATCAACTATTGTTGATTCAATTCCTTTATTTTTTAATTCTGCAGCTGCGATTTTGCATTCTTCCAATCTAGTTCCTATACTTAAAATACAAACCTGTTTTCCTTCTTGAATAATCCTTCCTTTTCCTATTTCTATTTTTTCATCTATAGATGGTAATTCCGTTCCAATGCCATTTCCTCTTGGGTATCTAATGGCGCAAGGTTTGTCGTTAATAATCATAGATGTATTTATCATTTTAACTAATTCTGACTCATCGCTTGGTGCCATTACTATAAAATTAGGAAGAGTAGAGAGATAAGTAATATCAAATGAACCAGCGTGAGTTGATCCATCAGCACCTACCAAGCCTGCTCTATCTATTATAAATCTTACAGGTAAACTTTGGATAGCGACATCATGAACTACTTGATCATAAGCTCTTTGTAAAAAAGTCGAATAAATTGCAACATATGGTTTATAACCTTCCGTTGCTAGTCCTGCAGCAAAAGTCACTCCATGCTGTTCAGCAATTCCAACATCAAACATTCTTTTTGGAAAATCTTTAGCAAAAATATCCATACCTGTTCCTCCTGGCATAGCAGCAGTAACGCCTACGACTTTACTGTCTCTTTCTGCATGTTTAACTAAGGTATTTGCAAAAACTTTTGTATAAGCTGGAAGGTTTGTTCCACTTTTCACCTGTTCACCAGTTACAACATTAAATTTTGAAACACCATGATAATGATCGCTAGCTTTTTCAGCATAAGAATAGCCTTTACCTTTTTGAGTTTTTACATGAATCATTATTGGGCCTTGATATTTTGAGTCTCTTGCATTTTTTAAAATTGGTATAAGTGTAGATAAATCATGTCCGTCTATTGGACCAACATAATAAAAACCTAAAGAATTAAAAAGAGTACCACCAGTTACAGCTGATCTTAAAAAATCCTCAGCTTTTCCAGCTTTTGCACTAAATCTTTTGGAAAAAGCAGAAGCTATTAATTTAAAAGTTTCTCTTAAACTAAAATAAATTTTTCCTGTTAAAAGTTTAGCTAAATAGGTTCTCATAGCACCTACTGGTTTTGCAATCGACATATCGTTATCATTTAAGATAACAATCATTTTAGTTTTTGAAGCACCTGCGTTATTCATTGCCTCATATGCCATACCTGCGCTAATTGCACCATCTCCTATGACTGCAATTATATTGTTTAATTTATTAGATAATTTGCTTGCTTCTGCCATACCTAGTGCAGATGATATTGATGTTGAGCTATGTGCTGCACCAAATGGATCATACTCACTCTCAGATCTTTTTGTAAAACCAGACAATCCATTACCTTGTCTCAAAGTTTTAATTTTTGACTTTCTTCCAGTCAAAATTTTATGTGGATAAGTTTGATGACCCACATCCCAAATCAGCCTGTCATTTGGAGTGTCAAATACGTAATGTAAGGCAACAGTCAATTCAACAACCCCAAGACCTGCACCTAAATGTCCTCCCGTTTCAGATACCACATCAATCATCTCTTTTCTAACCTCATTAGAAACTTCTTGAAGATCACTCTCTGACAATTTTCTTAAATCAGAAGGAAAATTAATATCTTTTAAAAATTTGTAGTCTTGCATCATTTATTTCTTTTTAAAATATAGTCTAAGGTTTCATTTAAACTATTAGTGTTTGAGCTATATTTATTTAAATCTTTAATTATTTTAGACTTAATTTCATCACCATATTTAATAGCATTTTGATATCCTAGTAAACTGATTAAAGTAGCTTTACCTTTTTTCTTGTCTTTGCCTGTTATTTTACCAGCAATGAGTGTAGAGCCCTTAAAGTCTATTAAATCGTCAGCAATTTGAAATAAAAGTCCAATATTTGACCCTATATTTTCAAAAAACTTTATTTGTTTATCATTTTTTCTCTTAATAATAATTGGAACAGCACAACAAAAGCTAAAAAGCTTACCAGTTTTTTTTATTTCCATCTCTATAATTTTACTTTTAGAAATTTTTTTTTTTTTCAAAACTAAGATCTAAATACTGACCACCAGCTATTCCCAAATGTCCAGAAGATTCAGATAGTTTTTTTACTAGATCTACTTTTATTTTTTCATTTATCTTTAAGCTTGAACTAACCAAGATTTCAAAAGCCATTGTTAAAAGTGAGTTTCCTGCAAGTACCGCTGTTGATTCTCCAAATTTTATATGTGTAGAAATTTTTCCTCTTCGTATTTTATCATCATCCATGCAGGGTAAATCATCATGTATTAATGAATAAGCATGAATGCACTCAACTGCAGCACCAATAGAAATTAATGTTTTATAATTAATTTTAAATATAGCTCCTATATCAATTAAAATTTTTGATCTAATTTTTTTTCCACCTGGAAATAAGCCATACTCCATAGCCGCAACTAATTCTGTTCTTTTTTGTCCTTTAATAAATCGCTTTAAAAATAAGTTTGTATCTTTTGCTATTCTAGAAAGTTTATTCTGCATTTTTTTTTGAACTTATATTGTTAATTTTTTTTTTTGTTTCTTCATTGATCATTTTTGAAGTTTTATAGAATTTTTTTTCAATAGTATTATTTAATTTTAATAACTGCTGGTATGAATCAATTGAATTCTGTAAGTCTTTTTCTGACTCTAAAGACTCAATAATATTATTTGCTTCTTTTGTTAGTTCCTCAAGAGACTGTGTGTTATTATCAGGTGGTAAATTTTTATCTTTCATATAATAATAATTATTAATACATGAAATCCAATCAATCAAATATCAAAAAAGCAAAAAAATACCTTAATAAAAATTACTGTATTGGCGTACCTACTGAAACTGTTTATGGTCTAGCAGCTAATGCATACAAGAATTCAGCAGTAAAAAAGATTTTTAATTTAAAAAAAAGGCCAAAAAACAACCCTTTAATCGTACATTATCACGATATCAATTCTCTTAAAAAAGATTGCATAATAAATGATAATTTTACTAAACTTTATAAAAAATTTTCTCCCGGTCCAATAACATATGTATTACAATTAAGGAAAGATTCTAAAATTTCTAAATATGTTACCAATAATACGAAAAGTTTAGCAGTGAGGTTTCCAAAACACACAATATTTAAAAATTTACTTAAACAGTTAGATTATCCATTAGCTGCGCCCAGTGCTAATATCACAACTAAAGTAAGTGCTGTTAAAGCAAAAGATGTTAAAGAAGAATTTGGTAATAAAATTAAATATATTTTAGACGGAGGTGCATGCGCTATTGGAATAGAATCTACAATAGTTAACCTTATAGGCAAACCATCTATACTGAGATTGGGTGGTCTAGATATCTTAAAAATTCAAAAAACTTTAGGTTTTAAGATAAGTATATCTATTAATCCTAAAAAAAAAATAGCACCTGGACAATCTCGTTTGCATTATTCTCCTGGTATACCTTTACGAATGAATGTCACAAAACCAAAAAATGACGAAGCTTTTATAATGATTAAGAGAAAAAAAACTAAACTCAAAAATTTTTTTTATTTAACCACTAAAAATAACCTAGATGAAGCAGCAAAGAACCTCTACTCATGTCTAAGAAATATAAAAAATGAAGGCTATAAATCAATTGCTGTGGAAAAAATTCCCAATATAGGTCTTGGTAAAGCTATAAATGATAGATTGCGGAGGGCGTCAAAGTATTAGATATCTAATTTGATTGTGGTGCGCCACATAGGAGTCGAACCTATAACCCCCAGATTCGAAATCTGGTGCTCTATCCAGTTGAGCTAGCAGCGCATATAGTATTAATATTACATTTTATGGAAAAAAACATTAATTTAATAGTTGAAACAGACGAGAATAACCTTCGACTTGATGTATTCGTCAACAAAAGAGAGGAGTTGATTAGTAGAACTAGAATCAAAAATTTAATTCTTAAAGAAAAATTAAAATTAAATAATGTAATCGTTAACAGTCCTTCAAAAAAAATATCTACTGGTGATAAAATTGATCTTCAAATTCCAGAACCAAAAGAGGCCTCTTTAAAACCTTATGATTTTAAATTAGAAATTGTTTATGAGGATGATGATTTATTAGTAATTGATAAGCCAGCTGGAATAATTATGCATCCAGGTGCTGGTAATTATGATGAAACAATTGTTAATGCCTTAATGCATTATAATAAAGATTCACTATCTACAATTGGAGATGAGTTAAGACCTGGTATTGTGCACAGAATAGACAAAGATACTTCTGGATTAATAGTTATAGCTAAAAATAACGTAACACATGAAAATTTATCTCATCAATTTAGCGAGCACACGATTACAAGAGTTTATCAGCTCTTAATTTGGGGAAAACTTAGACCTTCCTCTGGGAAAATTGATACCTTCATAACTAGAAGTTCAAAAAATAGACAAATGATGGAGGTTAGTAGTTCTAAAGGTAAAAGAGCAATCACTAATTACAAAACTATAGAGATTTTTGAAAATGATAAAACACCCACACTAAGTTTGGTCGAATGTAGATTGGAAACAGGAAGAACGCATCAGATAAGAGTTCACATGACACATATGGGCAACAGCATTATGGGTGATGGTAAATATAAAAAAAAATATAAAAAACTTAAAAATATCGATACTAGTTTAGAAAACCTAATTTATAAATTAGATAGACAATTTCTGCACGCCCAAACACTGGGCTTCATTCATCCTAAAACTAATGATGAAATGACTTTTACCTCAATTTTGCCACAAGAACTTGAAAATATTTTGGTATTGCTTAGAAATACTGACAAATAAACCCTTGAAATAATACTATAGTTAACTAAATAAATAGAACTTATGAGCGCTACAATGAATAGTAATCTTCCAGCACTATCTAATGAAGGTGGTTTATCTGCCTATCTTGAGCAAATTAAAAAATTTCCTATGTTGGCAGCTGAAGAAGAATATATGCTAGCAAAAAATTGGAAGGCAACAGGCAATGTTAAAGCTGCAGAAAAACTTGTTACTAGTCACCTTAGACTCGTTGCAAAAATTGCGATGGGTTATAGAGGATATGGTCTTCCAGTAAATGAAATGATTTCGGAGGGTAATGTAGGATTAATGCAAGCTGTTAAAAAATTTGAACCTGAAAAAGGGTTTAGATTGGCAACCTATGCAATGTGGTGGATTAGAGCTTCTATCCAAGAATACATTCTAAGATCTTGGAGTTTGGTAAAAATAGGAACAACGACTGCACAAAAAAAATTATTTTTTAATTTAAAGAAAATTAAAAATCAAATCGCTCCTCAGTCAGAAGGTGACTTAAGACCTGAACATGTAGATGAAATTGCCAACAAATTAGATGTTAGAAAAGATGAAGTCATTTCAATGAATAGAAGACTTTCAGGTAAAGAGTTTTCTTTAAATGCTCAAGTTGGAGAAGATGGTGACGAGTGGCAAGACTGGTTGGTAGATAAAGAGCTAGACCATGATCTTAAATTTGCACATCAAGAAGAAATGGGTCAAAGACAAAGCTTACTTAAAGATTCTATAAAAATTCTTAATGAAAGAGAAAGAGAGATTTTGTACTCTAGAAGATTAAATGATGAAGCTACAACACTTGAAGATTTAAGTAAAAAATACAAAATTAGTAGAGAGAGAGTTAGACAAATTGAAAACAAAGCATTTGAGAAGCTTCAAAAACATATGTTGCTATCTGCTAAATCTAAAAACTTACTTCCGGTAAACTAAACTTCAAAAGGATTCTCTAAAAGAATTGTATCTTCTCGTTCAGGGCTTGTTGAGATACTTGAAACTTTTGTCCCAATAAAATCTTCTAATGCATAGATATAATTTTTGGCATTTTCCGGTAAAGCTTCAATATTTTTTATTCCTTGGGTAGAACTCTTCCAGCCAGGGAAAGTTTGGTAAATTGGTTTGATTTTTAGCTGATCTTCAACAGCAGCTGGTAGGTAATCCATTTTTTTTCCATCAAGTTCATATTCTACACACATTTTAATTTCATCTAATTCATCTAAAACGTCTAATTTAGTTAACGCTATTCCATCTATACCTGAAATTTTAATTGTTTGTCTAACCAAAACACCGTCAAACCAACCACATCTTCTTTTTCTACTAGTGACAGTACCAAATTCTTTTCCTCTAGAACCAAGTAATTCTCCAATATCATCTGTTAACTCAGTAGGAAAAGGCCCTTCACCGACTCTGGTTGTGTAGGCCTTTGTTATTCCAAGAACATAATGAATAGAATTAGGACCACAACCAGTTCCTGTAGCAGCGGCAGATGCAACAGTATTAGATGATGTTACAAAAGGGTACGTTCCATGATCTACATCAAGTAGTATTCCTTGCGCACCTTCAAATAATATTCTTTTTTTTTGTTTTTTAAATTCATCAATTCTAAGCCAAACAGGCTGAGAAAACTTTAATATTTCTGGAGCAATCTTTAAAAGTTCTTCTTTAAGTTTATCTTTTTCAAAAATTTTTTTACCCAACCCTTTTCTAATTGCATTATGATGAAGAAGTACTGTTTCTAACCTGTGGTCTAGATTAGTTTCAGATCTTAAATCCATAACACGGATTGATCTTCTTCCCACTTTATCTTCGTAGGCTGGTCCAATTCCTCTTCTTGTTGTTCCAATTTTTCCTTTTCCAGCAGCATCTTCTCTTATTTCATCCATCTCTCTATGAAATGGCAAAATAAGATTTGCAGATTCTGAAATTATAAAATTATCTACATTAACCTCAACGCCCTTAGATTTAATTTCCTCTATTTCTTCTAATAGTGCCCAAGGATCAACAACGACTCCATTTCCTATAATAGAAATTTTATTTTTTCTTACAATTCCAGAAGGGAGTAGTCTTAGTTTATAAGTTATTCCATCTATTACTAATGTGTGCCCAGCGTTGTGTCCTCCTTGAAAACGAATAACAACATCTGCTTGGTCTGATAGCCAGTCAACTATTTTACCTTTTCCCTCATCACCCCATTGGGATCCAACAACTACAACATTTTTCATTATCTAAATTTTTTTTCTACTGTTACTGAACTTAAATGGTTGATAGGTCCATGACCTTTACCAAATTTAAGGTTTGAATTTATTGAATTGTGTACATACATAGTTGCAAGCTCACAAGATCTCTTTAGGGTTTTTCCACATGAAAAGAATGTAGAAATAGCAGAAGAAAGAGTGCAACCTGTGCCATGTGTATTCCTGGTTGTAATTCTTTTATTTTTTATAATGAAAATTTCATTTTTATTAACAAAAATATCTTGGACAATTTTAGATTCTAAATGACCACCTTTTATAAAAACATTTTTTGCTCCTAATTTAATTAATATACTGGCAGCAAAAATCATATCTTCTTTTGTTCTTATTTTAGTTTTAGTTAATATTTCAGCCTCTGGAATATTTGGAGTTATTAAACTAACTTTTTTAATTAGTTCATTTTTTAATAACTGAATTGCCTTATCATCAATAAGTTTTGCACCACCTTTAGCAACCATAACGGGATCTAAAATTATCTTTTTAACTTTAATAAGATTTAATGAATGAATTACTGATTTTATTACTTTTGTAGAGTGTAACATTCCAATTTTTACAGCATCAGGTTTAATGTCTTTTGAGGTAAATTCTATTTGATTTGAAATTTCTTTTGGATCAATTGGTACTATTGATTTCACACCTGTTGTATTTTGGATTGTGACAGCTGTTATTGCTGTCATTGCATACGATCCTAAAGCAGTGATAGTTTTAATATCAGCTTGAATACCAGCACCCCCCGATGAATCTGATCCTGCAATAACTAATATTTTAGATTTTGGTTTCAATTTATTTAATTTTTTTTAATACAATTTTAAAACATTTTTGAAGCAATTTACTATTATCGCTCTCTCCCATTACTCTGATTTTAGATTCAGTTCCTGAGCTTCTAACTAATATTCTACCTTGTCCTTTAATTAATTTTTCTGCTAATTTTATAGAATTCTTAATATTGATATTTTTAATTATACTTCTGTCTTTAACACTAATATTTTTCAAAATTTGTGGAGTTTTCTTAAAGGTATTAAAAAAACTACTAGCTTTTTTTCCTTTTCTTAAAGAAAATAAAACTTCTAAAGCAACTAATAAGCCATCTCCAGTAGTCGCAAATTTACCTAGAATAATATGTCCAGATTGCTCACCACCTAAATTAAAATTATTTTTTTGCATTTTTTCTTTTACAAAACGATCTCCCACATCTGATCTTAAAAATTTTATATTATTTAGTTTAAAAAATTTTTCTAATCCATAGTTAGACATTAAGGTGCCAACTACTCCTCCTCTTAACATTTTTTTTCTTTTCCATCTAATTGCTATTGCAGCAATTATTTGATCTCCATCAATTATAGTGCCTTTTTCATCACACATAATAATTCTATCAGCATCTCCATCAAGAGAGATTCCTATGTGTGTTTTATATTTTTTTACTGCAAATTTAATCTTATTTGGAAACGTAGAGCCACAATTTTTATTAATATTAAGTCCATTAGGATTTATCCCAATTGAAAATACTTTGGCACCTAAAGATTTTAGTAATTCAGGTCCAGCTTTGTATCCAGCGCCATTTGCACAATCAATAACTATTCTTAAACCTCTAAGATTAAAATCTTTTGGAAAATTTTTTTTTAAAATTTTTATATAATCTTTATTTCCAGTTTCTAACCTTTTTACCCGACCTAATTTCTTTGGTTGTGATAAAGATTTTTCAATTTTTTGATCAATTAAAGTTTCAATTTTATTTTCAATTTTATTTGACAGTTTTAATCCGTCTGGCCCAAATAACTTTAACCCATTGTCATGATATGGATTATGGGATGCTGTAATCATAATTCCCATGTTTGCTTTCATTAGTTTTGTTAACATCGCTAAACCATTGGTTGGGAGTGGACCTAATGTATAAACATGCATGCCAGCCGATGTAAGTCCTGATACTAGCGCAGGTTCTAAGCTATACCCTGATAATCTCGTATCTTTAGCAATTATTGCTATTTGTTTCTTTTTTTTTTGAGTTTTAAAATAAGTCCCTGTTGCAAGACCAAATTTAAAAAACATGTCTCCATTAATATATTTACTATTAACAGCACCTCTTATTCCATCTGTTCCAAAATATTTTTTTACCATCAGTTTTTTATTAACTCTTTAAATACCTTTATACTTTGGGTCAACTCATTCACATCATGAATTCTTAGAACCTGAACTCCTTGCATAATTGCGTACAAAGAAGAGGCCACTGTTCCACCTAATCTATCTTTGCTATCATTTTTTCCAGATAAATCTTTAATAAATTTTTTTCTAGAAAGTCCAAGTAGTATAGGAAAACCAAGAGTATGAAAAATAGAAACACTCCTAATTAAATTCATATTATGTTTCAAATTTTTTCCAAAACCAATTCCTGGATCAATCATGATATTATTGTGTTTTATACCCTTAGATATTAAAAATTTAATCTTTTGCTCAAAAAAATCATAAATATCTAGTAATTCATTTTTATATTTAGGATTTTTTTGCATTTTTTCAGGTGTACCTTGTGAATGTTGTATTACAAATGGAGCTTTACTTTTTTGCAATATCTCAACTGTTTTTGAGTCATAACTTAGCCCTGATACATCATTTATTAGCTTAACTCCTACTTGAATCCCCTTATTCATAATTTCTGATTTTCTTGTATCTAATGATAATGGGATTTTTTTATTAATACTCTCAATGATTTCTTTTATTCTATTCCATTCTTTCCTTTCACTTACAGGTTTAGATCCAGGTCTCGTTGACTCTCCACCAACATCAACAATGTCTGCACCGAATTTAAATAAATTCTTTGCATGAGATATTCCTGTTTTCTTTTTATTAAATTTGCCCCCATCAGAAAAACTATCTGGTGTTAAATTTAATATGCCCATTATATTAGGAATTTTATTAAAATTTAAGCTCGAAAAATTTTTATTTTTTTTAACAATAATTTTTAGATCTTTATTAATTTTTTCTTTTAGTGATTTAGGTAATTTTTTTATATCCTTAAGGTCAATTATTTCAATTGAAGTTCGTGTAAGGATTTCAATTTTTCCAAATGAAATTTTCTTATTACCGTTTAGTGGGAGATTTTTTTTTTTTCCAACTAATTCAACCGAAGATTTACCATAAGCAAAATTACACGCTCTTGTGTAATACTTTTTCATTTAGTTTTAATGAACTATTTTTGGCTTAAGACCCATTGAGCTTAAAGCTGAGCCTTTATCTTCATCTTCAACCTTTAAATCTTCTTTATTGCTTGGATATATATTTTTATTTATCAGGTTTTCTATTTCTTCACCTGAAAGTGTTTCATAAGTCAAAAGAGCTTTGGCTAATTTGTGTAGATCGTCAATTTTTTCAGTTAAAACTGTTCTTGCTCTTTCATAACCCTTATCTACAATTTTTCTAATTTCTGAGTCTACTTTTTTTGAAGTTTCTTCAGACATATTTTGAGTTCTAGCAATAGATCTACCCAAAAATACTTCTTCTTCATTCGAGCCGTAAGCAACTGGTCCCAACTCTTTACTAAGGCCTGCTTGCATCACCATGGCTCTTGCTCTTTGTGTTGCTTGCTCAATATCACTAGATGCACCAGTTGTAACTTTATCTTCACCAAATATGATTTCTTCTGCTACTCTTCCACCCATAGCTATAGCTAATTGAGCATGAAGCTGTTCTCTTGTTTGGGATAGCTGATCTCTCTCAGGTAGCTGCATAACCATTCCTAAGGCTCGACCTCTTGGAATGATTGTTGCTTTATGAATTGGATGAGCTGCATCCTCATTAATAGTTACTATTGCGTGTCCAGCTTCGTGGTAAGCTGTTAATGTTTTTTCTTCTTCAGTCATGACCATGGATCTTCTTTCTGACCCCATCATCACTTTATCTCTAGCTTCTTCAAACTCGGTTAGAGTAACTAGTCTTTTATTTTTTCTTGCAGCGAGTAATGCTGCTTCATTAACTATATTTGCTAAATCTGCACCTGAAAAACCAGGAGTTCCTCTAGCTACTGTTCTTAAATTAACATCAGGAGCCATTTTAATTTTTTTAACATGAACTTTTAATACTTTTTCTCTTCCTATTATATCTGGAAGTCCCACAACTACCTGTCTATCAAATCTACCTGGTCGTAATAATGCAGGGTCTAATACATCAGGTCTATTTGTAGCCGCAATAATTATTACACCTTCATTCGTTTCAAAGCCGTCCATTTCAACTAATAGTTGGTTTAAAGTTTGTTCTCTTTCATCGTTACCTCCACCAAGGCCAGCACCTCTACTTCTTCCAACAGCATCGATCTCATCTATGAAAATAATACAGGGTGAATTTTTTTTACCTTGCTCAAACATATCTCTAACTCTTGAGGCTCCAACGCCTACAAACATTTCAACAAAATCTGATCCTGATATAGTAAAGAATGGAACTCCTGCTTCTCCAGCTATAGCTCTAGCAAGTAAAGTCTTACCCGTTCCAGGTTGACCAACTAATAAACATCCCCTTGGTATTTTTCCACCAAGTCTACTAAACTTTTTAGGATCTTTTAAAAATTGAACAACTTCTTCAACTTCTTCTTTAGCTTCTTCTACTCCAGCAACATCATCAAAGGTAACTTTACCTTTTAATTCACTCATCAATTTAGCCTTAGATTTACCAAAGCCCATGGCCCCACCTTTGCCACCTTGCATTTGTCTCATAAAGAAAATCCAAACAGCTATTAATAGTAACATTGGAAACCACGACAATAAAACTCCAAACAAAGAAGGCATCTTAGCTTCTAAAGGAGCAGCTGATATACTTACACCTTTTTCAGATAGCTTCTCAATTAAATTTGGATAATTTGGTGAATAAGTAGAAAAAGTATTTCCATTAGCTAGCACACCTCTAATATTGTTTCCTTGAATGTCTACTTTTACAACTCCACCATTATCAACTTCTGATAAAAATTCTGAAAATATAATAGAGTTTCCTTTGCCCACATTAGCTTGAGGGTTTTTAAACATATTATAAAGGCCTATTGTTAAAAAAACAATTACTGCCCACATGGCTAAATTTTTCATATTCATACTTGTAAGATAATAATTATTATTAATTAAACAAGTGTCAAATTGTTACAAAACTTTAACTTTATTAGTGTTTTCTCTTGATATTAATATGGTCTCATTAATACTTTCAACGAAACAGCCTCCTAAAGTTATTTTTGAAAATGTCTTGAGGGTTATTCGGTTGATCAACTCATTAATACTTTTTCCTCTAACAGGATAATATTTTTTTCCTATTTTTTGAATAACAAAAGTCAAGGATCTAAAAACAACTTCATGAGATTGATCAAAAAAATTATGATTTAAAATACAACTGTCTTTTGTTTTAATATGTACAGAATTATCCTTTAAATTTTTTTTAACATAAAACTTTATTGATTTGTCTGAATCTCTTAAATTATCAATGGTTAATTTTAGTTTTTTTAAATCTAATCCCTCTTTTCCAAGAGATTCTAATAGAGTTCTAATTCTTGTTCTTTTATATATCTCATTAGTATTGGATGGATCTTTAATAAAAAACTTAAATACTATTTTAGAAATATTAATTAAATCATTTTTTTCTAAGTTGAGTAATGGTCTTAAAATATTTAGATCTTCATCTTTATATTTTACACTCTTGTTAAAAGATACCAGTCCATTTAGCCCACTTCCCCTAACCACTCTAATTAAAAAGTTTTCAAATAAATCATTTGCGTGATGTCCTAATAATAAGTGCTTAATATTATTTTTATTACATTCATTTGCTAATAAAGAATATCTTGCATCTCTTGCTAAAGATTGAATATTTCTAGAAGGTTTTTTACCTTTCCAACTTAATACTTTACATGTGATACCAACTTTTTGTAAAAGTTTTTTTACAGAAGTAGCTTCTTTTGTCGACTCGGGTCTAAGCTTATGATCAACTAAAAAGAATTTAACTGTTATTTTATTTTTTATTGAATAGCATTTAGCCAAGTAAGCTAGCGCCAAACTATCGGGTCCACCTGAAACTGCTACAGCTAAATTTTTTCTAGCATTTAAAGAGGAAACGAATTCACTATAAACTTTAGAAATTTTTCGATTTTTTAGAAAACTAAGAATTTGTTTATGAGTTTTGTTTTGAACACTCAAACTTTTTTGATTCATATTTTGCTTTTTGAAGCACAGATTGATTTGCTTTAGGATATTGTTCTTCAACTCCTACAATCATTTTACAACCTTGCTCTTTTTCTCCTATTTGAACCATTGATACACCAAGTTTTAATAAATTTATAGGAGCCTTGTCACCTTTGGGGTATTTTTGATATCCTTCAAGATAAGCAGTGGCGGCATCTGTATAGAGCTGTCTTATTCTGAACGTTTCAGCATACCAATATTGAGCATTACCTGCTAGTTTATGCTCTGAATTATTTATTACAAATTCTCTAAAAGCTCTTTCTGCAGTACTGTAATCACCTACCTTTAAAAAACTAGTTGCAAATTCATATTGTTTTTCTGGAGAGACGTTTGGAAGTATTTTTTTTTCTGATTCAAAATTTTCTGTTACAATAGATGAGGTAGTTTCTATAGATTGTATTTGTTGGGTTGTTTCTCCACTTTCTGTGTCTTTATATGAAATAGAACCTAAATCTTGAGGTTGTGAAGAGCCTGGCAAAACTTTCTCTGTTTTTGGTATTGAGGTTAATTTTTTTCCAACTTCTCCAGATGACAAAGCATTTTCTACATCTTGAAACCTAATCTGATTATCTGCTTGAACCTTAGAAAGCCTATTTGATAATTTATCTAACTTGAAATTAATTTCTTCAAACTTATTAGTAAGTTCTTGAAATTGTTTTTCAATATCAGATAATTTTAAAAGATGTCTTGTCAAAACATCTTCTGAGTTTTCATTTGTGCTTTTTTGACTACTTGAATTAGTTGATCCTGAATAAACAGCTTTTTCTAGAGTTTTTAGATCTTTTTGAATTAACTCTAAAATTTCACTTATATTATGGTTATCTGCAAAAATAATATTTGGGAAAAATATAAATATTAATATTAACTTTAATCGAATTATCTTTTTATAATTAAGCATAATATATTGAGTAATAATTATAATGATGGCAAAAAAAAGACCCTATTCACAAATGTGATAGGGCCTTTTATAAATTATTTAGATTAATTAGTTAGCTTTAACAGTAACTGATCTTCTATTTTTAGACCAAGCCAAAGGACTAGATCCAGAATCCACTGGTCTTTCTTTACCATAACTTAATACAGAAATTCTATCTGAAGAAATTCCATAAGTCATTAAATAGTCTTTTGCTGAATTAGCTCTTCTTTCACCTAATGCTAAGTTGTACTCTCTTGTACCTCTTTCATCGGCGTGACCTTCTAAAACAACATTAATATCTGAATTTTTTCTTAACCATCCAGCTTGTTTTCTTAAAGTTTCTCTTGAAGCTGTTGTGAGCACAGTTTCATTAGTCGCAAAGAAAACTCTATCTGGAACACCTTTAGCTAGCTCTTTTACAGTATCTGTTCCTGTATAAATGTCACCTTGCATTTGTCCTGATGTAGATGTTTTTTTTGTTGCACAAGCGGTTAATACTAAACTTGCTAATATAATTAGAAATGCATTTTTTAAGATTTTACTTAAGTTCATTTTTGCTCCTTAATTCTTAATTGAATTACTTACTTACTTTTTCACAACTAATTAGATGTTTCAAGTTAAAAAATCAAGTGATTTAAACATTAATTACTTAATAATGATGACCACGATGGGTCAGATGCGTCCGTTTCGGTTTCAACCATCTTTTCATTATACCCCGTTAAATCAATAGACCACAATTTAGCTGAAAACCCCTCTCCTTTTGAGTTGGTCTTGGTCTCTCTATAAAAAATAAGTACTCTTCCATTTGGAGACCATGATGGAGCTTCTTGGTAAAAATTTTCTGTTAATAGTCTTTCGCCGCTTCCGTCTGTTCTCATTACTCCAATATAAAATTTTCCTTTATGAAGCTTTGTAAATGCAATTAAATCACCTCTTGGAGACCACACTGGGGTTCCATACAAACCATTTCCAAATGAAATTCTCTTAACATTTTTTCCATTACTATCCATTACATAAATTTGCTGGTAACCACTTCTGTCTGAGTTAAAAGTAATTCGTTTTCCATCTGGTGAATATGAAGGTGACGTATCAATTGATGGATGATTGGTAATTCTTTCAACAATTCTGTTTTCAAGATCCATAGTGTAAATATCAGAATTACCATCTTTAGCAAAACTCATTATAATTTTTTTTCCATCAGGTGAAAACCTTGGGGCAAATGTCATGCCAGGAAAGTCTCCTACTACTTCTTGCATTCCAGTTTCTATATCTAATAAATATACCCTAGGTAAATTTCTAAAATAAGAAAGATATGTAACCATCTGATTTGTTGGACTAAATCTTGGTGTTAAAACTAATTCATTTCCAAGTGTTAAATATTTATTATTGAAACCATCTTGGTCCATTATTGCTAATTTTTTTATTCTATTAGTTTTTGGACCTTCTTCAGCAATATATATAATTCTAGTATCAAAATAACCTTTTTCTCCAGTTAAGCGTTCATACACCTTATCTGTAATGATATGACCTACTCTTCTCCAGTTACTAGGAACAGTGGTAAATGCTAAAGCCATCATTTCTTTTCCAGCTAAAACATCCCATAATCTAAATTCTACTCTTAGCTTTTCATCTACAAACGTGACCTTGCCTGTTACTAAAGCTTGTGCTTTAATTAAATTCCAATCCTCAAACCTTGGTTTTAAATTGGCTACGTCTGGCTCTTGAAGAAATGCATTTTTGTCTAGTGGATTAAATAGACCAGATTGTCTTAAATTATTTTCAACAATTTTTGAAATTTCTGATCCAAGATCTTCTTTTTTTAGAATTTTTTTAAAATTTTCTTTTGATTCATTGTCTATTGATAAAGGGGATACAGCAACTGGTAGAGGATTTAAATTTCCTCTAGTAATATCAACTTCGATTAAAGCAAAAGCTTTAATAGGAATAATAATAAATAATATAAAAAAATATCTTAATAACATTTTTATCCTTCTAACATTTCTCTAGCATCAAAGTTTAACTGCATATTTTTCCATCTTTCATAACCTGTACTAGGTACTCTAAGAGGTTGACAAAGTTTTATAGCCCTTAATGCACTTTCAGCTAATACTTTATAAAATCCTTGTCCAGGCCTATTCATTCTAGCATGATCAAGAATTTCAGTTTTTATAATAGAGCCATCTGGCTTTAATTGTAACTTAATTCTAACTAATAAATCTTCGTTAAACGGTAATCCTAGAGGAATACTCCAACAACCAAAAATTTGAGCTTTTAGAGCATCTTCTTCACTTAAAGTTAATCCAGCAAAATCCATTTCTTTATCTTGATCTTGGGTAACTTTATTAGATTTTTTATTTGTTTCCGCACTCTCAGTCTTAGATTTATCAATTAATGCTGCAATACTATTGGTGTCAAATAATTCTTTTTTTTCAAATTCTGAAATTTGTTTAATTTCTGTCTCTTCCTTTTCAGGGTTTTGTTTTTCATCTTTAATTTTCTTTATTTTTTCTATTTTTTCATCTGGCAGTGGAACGGCATCTGGCTTTTGTTTTTTTATTTTTTTTGGTGGTGCCTGTTCAGACACTAATTTTTTTTCTTTTTCTTTAACCTTCTCTATTATTTTTTTTGCTTTAGGTGCAAAAGGAATATTGGTTTTGTCTGTGATTTGAATCAGCTCAACTGATATAATTGGAGGAAGATCAATCGGTTTTTTAGCAAGGAATGGTAAACTCATAGCTGTGATTATCACAAGAAATATATGAAGCCCAAAAGAAATAACAATATTTCTATTCACTTTAGTTACCTCTCTTTATATGGCTCAGAAATTAATGCTACCTTAGTAAAGCCAGAACCAGATAGCATCCCCATTATTTCTAAAACTCTACCATAGTTTATTGATTTGTCTCCTCGGACATAAATTCTAGTGTCTGTTCTGTTTTTAGATACAGCTAAAATTTTTGCTATTATTTTATTATACTCAACTTTAGACTCTTGAATAAATATTTCACCTTTAGAATTTATAGATAATGTTAATGGTTCTAATTCTTCAGGTAATGAGTCTGCAGAGCTTTCAGGTAAATCAACTTGTATTCCAACTGTTAATAATGGTGCTGTTACCATAAATATAATTAATAACACCAACATTACATCAACAAATGGAGTAACATTTATTTCACTGATGGGCTCTTTTGATGAACGATTGAGTTTAAAAGCCATTTTATATTATTGATAAAAATCTTTTAGAAAAATTTTCTAATCTTTGTGAATATTTTTTTGAATCGTTATTAAATTTGTTATAAGCAACAACCGCAGGTATTGCAGCCAATAATCCAAGAGCAGTTGCAAATAAGGCTTCTGCTATTCCTGGTGCTACAATTGCTAAACTTGTATTTCTTGAGATTGCTATAGATTGAAATGAGTTCATTATTCCCCATACAGTTCCAAACAAACCTATAAATGGTGCTGTTGAACCAACAGTTGCTAAAAAAGTAAAACCTTTGTCTATTTTTGAAATTTGTTTTTCAATGTTAACTTCAAGTATACTTGCCATTCTTTCATTTAGGTTGGTTTTACTTTTGACTTTTAATAAGCTTTGCATTGTGTCTTTAAACAATAAAGCTGTCGGGTTTTCTACATCAGCTGGCAAACTATTATAAAAAGTTTCTGCCGATTTTGATTTCCAAAATTTTTCTTCGAATTCTTCAGATTCTAGATTTATTTTTTTAAATAATCTAAATTTTTCAATAATAACAGCCCATGAGTATATAGAGCAACCAATCAACATAAGTATTACTGACTTTACAATAAAGTCTGCTCTTAAAAACAAACTCCACAAAGAAAAATCAGTATTTGAGGCAAGGCCTACTGCTTGAGATGTAATATCAGCTTCCATATTTAAGGTTTCACACTTAAATGTGTCATGAATTTGACTTTTAAAGTCTTTATTTATTCTTCTAGTTTGTAAGTTTCGTAATAAAAGCTAGCAATTAATATTGCATCAGCTTTATTTGAGTCTTTTTTTCTCGATAGCTCTGATGAAAAATAAGGAAATACCTCTATTGCTTTTGTTCTACTGGCGTCTTTTTCTGAATTAATAAGATTAAAATACTTTTTCCATTTTGTCGGTCTTACAAAGTACATTGGTAATTGCATTGCAGAACAGATTCCTTTTAAAATACCAAATGATTGTCCAAAATTAAACATACTAGTAACGCCTTGACCTGGCATAGCTGATACTTGTTCAATTATAACTTTGATATCTTCCTTTTTTATATCTTTAATTCTTGAAGAAATTTCATAATAAATTTGAGCACCGTTAACTTGTTTTTTATTTTTTTTTCCTTCTGGCATATTTGGCATTTCAATAACATCAATTATTTTACCATCTTGAAAAAAACAAATAGAACCTGTTATTCCTGGATCTATTCCAATAATAAGCATTAACTATTAATAAAGTTTATGTTTGAATAAACACTTTGAACATCATCATCATCTTCTAATGTTTCTAAAAACTCTATTGCAGCTTGCACTTTATCTTTTTCAACATCTACACTATTTAAGGGAACCCATTCAATCTCCGTTGAAATAAAATTTGCAATTGTTTTTTCTAAGTTTTTTTTTACATTATAAATTTCGTTCATAGGACATTGAACTTCATGAAATTCATCATTTGAAATACATTCATCTGCACCAGATTCAATTGCTAGTTCAAAAATTTGTTCATCTGAGATTTCTTTTTTATCAATTTTAATAATCCCTAACTGATTAAAGTTATGTGAAGCAGAACCCTGAGTCCCTAAATTACCACCACTTTTTACAAATATAGATCTAACATTAGAAGCTGTTCTATTTTTATTGTCAGTTAATGCTTCTACGATCACTGCTATTTTATCTGGACCAAATCCTTCATATCTTAAATTTTCATAATTTGTTTCAGAGTTAGCGGAAGATTTGGCAATAGCTCTTTCAATATTATCTTTTGGCATGTTGGCTGACTTTGCTGCTTGAATTGCAGACCTAAGTCTTGGGTTCATCGCAGGATCTTTATCACCTAGTTTTGCTGCTACACTTATCTCTTTAGATAATTTTGAAAATACTTTAGATCTCTGTTTGTCTGCTTTTCCCTTAGAGTGTTTTATACTTGCCCATTTTGAATGACCCGACATAATAATTATTGAGAATTTTTTAATTCTCCTCCATATATAAAATTTTCTACATTTTTAGCTAACCCTGTTTCTATATCACATTCAACAATCACACCACACAAACTAGCTTCGCCAATTGATGGAAAGTGCTTTGTAGACTTTTTTTTTAAAAACCTATTAATTGAATTCTCTTTATTCATTCCAATAACTGAGTCGTAGTCACCACACATTCCTGCATCTGTTTGATAAGCAGTACCACCTTTTAATATTCTAGTATCATTTGTTGGAATATGTGTGTGAGTTCCAACAACCAATGTTGCTTTACCATCAAAAAAATGACCCATAGCTGCTTTTTCACTTGTTATTTCTCCATGAAAATCGACCAATAAAAAATCATAATCTTCTTTAAGCTTATATTTTTTCATAAATTTTTCAGCTGCTTCAAATACATCTTCACATTTCTTCATAAAAACATTTCCCATCAAATTAAGTACTCCCACTCTCATACCATTTTTAGCAGTAAATATTCCAAAGCCCTTTCCTGGAGATGGCTCAAATAAATTTTTAGGTCTAAGAAGTCGATTTTCTTTTTCAATATGAGACATTGTTTCTTTTTGATCCCACACATGATTACCCGTTGTAATAACATCTACTCCACAATTAAAAAAATCTTTACATATTTCCTCTGTAAGACCAACACCTGAGTCAGCTGCATTCTCACCATTAACAACTACAAAATCAATTTTTTCATTTTTAATTTTTGAGAGTAGATTATTCAGAACCATTGATCGCCCTGAAATACCAACTACATCACCTAAGAAAAGTATTTTCATTTTATAATATTTTTATTTGTTACAATATAATCTAATTTTTGATCATACATGTTAATTGGCACTTTATCAATTTCTTGAACTGAAAAAGCTAAACCTATCTTTATAATATTTTTTTTTTTTGATAATTTTTTAATTAATCGATCATAATATCCACCACCATATCCAAGTCTGTTCAAATTTTTATCAAATGCTACCAAGGGAATTAATAAAACATCAGGGTAAACTATATTTTTGTTTTCTGGCTCAGGTATCCCATATTTATTTATTTTTAAAGGCTCAGAGAATGACCATGAATGAAAATCCATTTGAAAGTTTTTCTTAATTACAGGCAAAGAAATATTAAAATTTTTTTTTTTTAAATTTTTTTAATAGTGTCAAGCTATCTATCTCAAAGTTTACTGGATAATATCCACCTATAATCTTATTTGTTATCTTTTCTTTTTTAAGAATTTTTATGATTTGATTAAAATTGATTTGAATATTTTTTGTATTAAATTTTTGCCTAAATTTAAGAATTTCCCTTCTTAATTTAGACTTTAACACAAATCTACTGAACTGGATTTTCTAAATTTGCTTTTTCAACAAAATTTTCAATTTCATCTGCAGCTGCTTCGATTATTTTTTCATAATCTTCTTTATTTTTTTCTATTTCTTTTTTAAAACTCTCATGATCTTCCTGTAATTCTTTCATCTCATCTTCTTTTTTATCTTTATAATCATAAACTAATGATTTCAATTCTCTAAATTTATTTGATAAATTTTGTAACTCAGTTTTTTTCTGTTCTACTTTTTTTTTAGTTTCAAAATACCCATCCATTATCTGAACTGAAGTGATTAATAGAAGTTTATTTTCTCCTATGTTTCCTAGGTCATTCTTTAAACTATTAAATTTTTCATTAATATGAGTTAACAATTCTTCTAAGTGTTCTTCTTGCCCATCATCACAAGATAATAGAAATTCTTTACCGTTAAATTTAATATTTACATTTGCCATTTATCTATTTCCTCTAATAAAGTATCTGTTTCTTGATTTAATTCATCTATTTTTTCTGAAAATTCTGTTTCTTTTTTTTGTTCATCTATTTTTTGCTTGTTAATATCTTCTAATTTTTGATTAAGAGCTTTGTATTCACTTTCTAAATTTTGATATTTTTCTTCTATTTGTTTTTTTTCAATTTCTAATTGATTTTTTTGAATGTTTAAGTTTTCTAAATTAGACTTTAACGTTGGGTTTTGTAAATTTAAACTCTTTAATTTATTAAGTGCAAAACTAAGCTTTTTTTCTTTTTCACTGTCTGTTTTCATATATATATATTTATATTATTAAATTGAGTCTTCTAAGTCTAGATAGGATATTTTTGAACAAATTACATAAAGATTTATCAAACGCAATAAGGTTTTTATCGATAGATGCTGTACAAAAAGCAAATTCAGGCCATCCTGGGATGCCAATGGGTATGGCAGACGTAGCAACAGTTTTATTTAAAAATTTTCTTAGATTTAATCCAAAAAATCCTAACTGGCTGAATAGAGACAGATTTGTTTTATCTGCTGGTCATGGGTCTATGCTTCTTTACTCTTTATTACATTTAACTGGGTACAAAAGTATTTCCTTGAATGATATTAAAAATTTTAGACAATTGAAATCTATTTGTGCGGGTCACCCTGAATATCACCCTGGTACAGGTATTGAAACGACGACGGGTCCTCTTGGACAGGGAATTGCTAATTCAGTTGGGTTTGCTATTGCAGAAGAAATTTTAAAGAAAAAACTAGGTAAAGAAATAATAAACCATAAAACTTATGTTTTAGCTGGAGACGGATGTTTAATGGAAGGCATTAGCCATGAAGCAATGAGTTTAGCTGGACACTTAAAATTAAAAAATCTAGTTATGCTTTTTGATAACAATTCAGTATCTATTGATGGACCAACTAGCTTGGCAGTTTCAGACAATTTCAAAAAGAGATTTGAAAGTTATGGTTGGGATTACATACTAATTAATGGTCATAATGAAAAAGAAATTTTTACAGCATTAAAAAGAGTTCAAAATGCAAAAAGACCAACTGTTATTTCATGCAAAACAAAAATTGGTTATGGCTCACCTAATAAATCTGGTAAAGCCTCTTCGCACGGTAGTCCAATTGGTTTAGATGAAATCAAATTAGTTAGAAAAGTGCTAGACTGGAAGCACAAACCTTTTGAGATTCCTAAAAATATTTTAAATGAGTGGAGAAAGGTTGGTAACAAGGGTGCAAAACTTGATTCTGTATGGAGTAAAATTTATAAAAGAAAAAAAAATTTAGTAGATAAAGTCTTTAAAAATAATTTCTCTAAAGCTTTAAAGAGTGAAAAACAAAATTCTCTTAAAGAAAACAAAAGTCTAGCCTCAAGAAAAGCTTCTGAGTTAACCCTTAATGCTCTTACGAAAGAAAATAATACATTAATTGGTGGTTCAGCTGATTTAGCGGGATCCAACAACACCAAAACAAAACATCATAATTCTATTAATTCTGGCAATTTTAATGGCGATTATATTCACTATGGGGTTAGAGAGCACGCCATGTCTGGAATAATGAATGGACTGGCACTTCATAGTAAATTTATTCCATATGGGGGAACTTTTTTAATATTTTCTGATTACTGTAAACCTTCCATCCGTTTGTCAGCTTTGATGCAACAGCGAGTTATTTATGTAATGACCCACGACTCAATTGGCTTAGGGGAAGATGGTCCAACACACCAGCCGATAGAACAATTGTCTGGATTAAGATCTATTCCTAATTTAAATGTTTTTAGACCAGCAGACAGAATGGAAACTATTGAATGTTGGGAATTGGCATTAAAAAACTCAAAGACACCAAGTGTCTTATCATTAACTAGACAAAACCTTGAGCCTATTAGAAAAAAATATTCAAATATAAATAAATGCTCTTTAGGTGCTTATGAGGTTTTAAGAACTAATAAAAAAATTAATTTAACGATATTTGCTAGTGGTTCTGAGGTTAATTTAGCAATTGAAACTAGCCATAAATTAGCCAAAGATAAGATATACTCTAAAGTTGTTTCAGTACCATGCCAAGATATTTTTGATTTGCAATCAAAATCACATAAGAAAAAAATTCTTGATGAAGCTAAATTTAAAATATCTATTGAAGCTGCTTCAACAGATTGTTGGAAAAAATATATTGGAACTGAGGGTTTAGCTTTTGGAATTGATACATTTGGTAAAAGCGCACCATACAAAGAAATTTATAAATATTTTGGATTAACAGTTCAAAATATTTCACAAAAAACTAGAAAACTAATAAAAAGTTAAATATGACAATAAAAGTTGGTATCAATGGAATGGGAAGAATTGGAAGAATGGTAATTAGAGCTATCATTGAAAGCCAAAACAAAAACATAGAAATTAAACACATCAATAACCGATCAAATACTGAAGCCAGCTGTTCTTTAATTAAATATGACTCTATTCATGGTAAATTTAATGCAGATTTAAATTATGATGAAAAACATTTAATTATTAATAATAATAAAATAACATTTTCACAAGAATCCAGTATTGAAGATATCAATTGGAAAAAATTTGATGTTGATTATGTTTTTGAATGCACTGGAAAATTTAATTCAAAAGAAAAATTATTAGCTCATATAAAAAATGGGGCTAAAAAAGTTATAGTTTCTGCTCCATGCAAAAATGCTGATAAGACAATTGTCTATGGAGTAAATGAAAATATTTTGACAAAAGATGATCAAATTATTTCTGCAGCCTCTTGTACAACTAACTGTCTTGCACCTGTTGCTAATATTTTAAATCAAACTTTTGAAATTGAAAAGGGGTTTATGACAACTATTCATGCTTTCACTAGTGATCAAAGAATTTTAGACAATTCCCATAAAGATCCTAGAAGAGCAAGATCTGCCAGTCAATCTATTGTACCAACTTCTACGGGTGCTTCAAAAGCAATCGGTGAAATTATACCATCGTTAAAAGGGAAGCTTGAAGGTATTGCAATGAGAGTGCCTACCCCAAATGTTTCGCTTATAGAGCTAGTTTTTTGTACAAAGAAAGAGGTGAGCAAAGAAACAATTAATGAGGCATTTACTATCGCTTCTAAAGAACAGTCAAAAAAAGTTTTGGAAGTTACGTTAGAAAAATTAGTTTCAATTGATTTCAATCATAATTCAGCTTCTGCAATTGTTGATTTGTCTTTAACTAATATAGTTGGTAAAAATATGGGAAAAATTTCAGCGTGGTATGATAACGAATGGGGCTTTTCTAATAGGATGTGTGACATAGCAGAACATCTTCATCAAATCTCTTAATGAGAAACATTCAAGACGAGATTAATCTCAATCAAAAAAAAGTATTACTTAGGTTGGATTTAAATGTTCCATTAGATAATGGAAAAATTACTGACACCACTCGAATAGATAAAATTTTACCTACTATTAATTTTTTATTAAAAAATGAAGCAAAAATTATAATACTATCTCATGTGGGCAGACCCAATGGCAAAGTTGTAAATGAATTCTCCCTTAAGCCAATTTGTGAAGATCTAAAAAATAAACTAAATGAAAATATAAGACTAATTTCAAAAAATATAAAAGAAATTAAATCTACCGATTTATTTAATGAACAGGATGAAAAAATTGTAATACTTGAAAATATTAGATTCTATGAAGAAGAAGAAAAAAATGACAATAGTTTTGCAAAACATTTAGCAAGTCTAGCTGATATTTATGTCAATGATGCTTTCTCATGTTCACATAGGGCTCATGCCTCAATTTTTGAAATCACCAAATTTATACCTTCATACGCTGGCCTTCAATTAAATTTAGAAATTGATGCACTAACTAAAATTACATCTGAGATTCGTAGACCTATAACATGCATCATAGGTGGTTCTAAAATATCTTCTAAAATTAATATAATTAAGAATTTGATTACTAAATTTGATAATATTATAATAGTTGGTGGGATGGCCAATAATATACTCAAATATAAAGAGTATGAAATTGGAAAATCTATTCAAGAAGATAATTGTGATAAAATTATTGAAGAAATATTTTCTTTATCAAAAAAAGAAAACTGTAAGATAATTTACCCTGAGGATGTTGCCGTAGGGAAAAAGTTAGATGGATCAGCTGAAATAAAAGAACTAAATAATATTTCTAAAAATGAATTAATCTTAGATATTGGCCCTAAAACAATTAAGGCTATTGATTTATTAATTGAAGAAAGTAGTACTATCTTGTGGAATGGGCCTGCAGGTTATTTTGAAAATCCTAATTTTGCCAAAGGAAGTTTTGAAATAGCAAAAAAAATTATTGAAAAAAATAAGAATAATACAATTTACTCAGTTGCAGGTGGTGGTGATACCGTTTCTCTTTTGAATAGCATTGGAGCAATTAGTAATTTTAATTTTGTTTCAACTGCGGGTGGTGCTTTTTTGGAATATCTTGAAGGAAAAGAACTTCCTGGTATAAAGGCTCTTAATTAAAATGTCAGAACTTAACAAAATTGCATTAAAAATATTGTCTAATGGCAAGGGAATTCTTGCTGCTGATGAGAGCAACGGAACCATGACTAAAAGATTAGAGTCAGTTAATGTACCATCTAGCCCAGAAAATAGACTTCTATTTAGAGAAACTCTTTTTTCTGCAAGTGGAATGAAAGATTTTATTGGTGGTGTTATTTTATATGATGAAACTATCAATCAAACATCTAGCTCAAAGCATACTATTCCAGAATTAGTCTCTAAGTCAGGGGCGGTTCCAGGAATTAAAGTTGATACAGGTGCAAAAATTCTAGCAGGCTCTCATGAAGAAAAAATTACAGAAGGTTTAGATGGCTTAAGAGAAAGACTAAAGAACTATTATAAACTTGGAGCAAGATTTACAAAATGGAGAGGTGTTTATAATATTTCAGATAAGTATCCAAGCAAACTATCTATACACTCTAATGCTCATGCACTGGCAAGATATTCAGCTTTAGTCCAAGAATGTGGAATGGTCCCAATTGTAGAACCTGAAGTTTTAATGGATGGAGACCATTCTGCTGAAACTTGTTTTAATAAAACCTCCGAAGTTATTAAAAAATGCTTTGAAGAATTAATGATTCACAAAATTGATTTAAATGGAATAATTTTAAAGCCTAATATGATTTTAGCAGGAACTACTTCTGATAAAAAAATATCAGGTAAAGAAGTTGCAAACCTTACCTTAAAATGCTTAAAAGAAAATGTACCAACTGACGTACCAGGAATTGCATTTTTATCTGGTGGGCAAACAGAAGTTGAAGCTGCAGAGAATTTAAACCTAATTAATAAGTATAATGATACAAATTTTATTATGACCTATTCGTATGGTAGAGCCTTACAACAAAGTGCACTTAAATTTTGGTCAAAAGACATTAACAATACTAGTGGCACTCAAAAAGTCTTTAACCACAGAGCAAATATGTGCACACTTGCAGCTCAAGGCAAATGGTCAAAAGAACTTGAAGCTAAATAAAATAAATAAGAAATTTGTTTATCTAATTTCTCCAAATAGGATACCTAATATAAATTTTTACAATGATTTAGCTCTTGTATTAAGTTCAAAAAAAATAAGTTTTTTTCAACTAAGGCTTAAAAAAGAAATGAATTCAAATAAACTAATTATTGGAAAAAAAATTAGAAAAATTTGTAATAAATACAAAGTAAAATTTTTAATCAACGACGACCCCTTACTTGCTAAAAAATTGAATGCAGACGGTTGTCATTTAGGTCAAAAAGATATGGACTTAATAAAAGCTAGAAAAATATTAAAGAATAAAATTATTGGTGTGACCTGTCATAATTCTATTGATTTAGCAAAGAGAGCTATTGAAGCTGGCGCTGATTATTTAGCTTTTGGAGCATTTTATACAAGCAAAACCAAGATAGTTAAATATAGAGCTAGTTTAACTGTACTAAAATCTATTAAAAAAATAACGTCCATACCAATTGTGGCTATTGGCGGTATAAAACTTAACAATTATAAAAAACTTTTATTGAATAAAGCTAACTTTTTAGCTATTTCAGGCTACATTTGGAATAATAAAAAATACAAACCTTTAGAAGCTATTAAAAAATTAAAATGAAATTATACGCAAGTGAAATTAGAGTTGGGATGTTAATTGAATATAAAAATGATCTTTGGCAAGTCTTAAAAACACAGCATGTGAAGCCTGGCAAAGGTGGTGCTTTTGCCCAAGTTGAGATGAAAAGTGTTAATAAAAATACGAAATTAAATGAAAGATTTAGATCAAGCGAGTCTGTTGAAAAAGCTTCATTAGATGAAACAAAGTTTAATTATCTTTATGGTGATGAAACTGATTATTATTTTATGGACCCTAAAACTTATGAGCAAATAAATATTAAAAAAGAAACAATTGGAGAAAAAGGTAAAATGTTAACTGAAAACATAGAAGTTAGTATAAGTTTTTATAATGAAAAGCCTTTAACAGTTGAGCTACCCAATCAAGTAACATGCACAATTGATACAACAGATGTTGCTTTAAAAGGGCAAACAGTTTCCTCTTCTTACAAGCCCGCAACTTTAGATAATGGAGTAAATATTCAAGTCCCTCCATTTATTGAAAGTGGAGATAAAATCATAGTTGATACTAGAACTATGGAATATGTCAAAAAAATATAAATCATATGCAATCAATATCAGCCAATCTAAATGTCATGATAAAGGCTGCAGAAAAGGCATCTAGAGCTTTAATTAGAGATTTTGGAGAAATAGAAAAACTACAAGTTTCAATTAAAGGACCTACTGATTTTGTATCAAATGCCGATTTAAAAGCTGAAAAAATAATCATAGAAGAATTAAAAAAAGCAAGACCCTACTATTCTATTATTAGTGAAGAAGATGGTTCTGAAACTAATAAAGATAAAGAACACACATGGATAATAGATCCTATAGATGGTACTACAAATTTTTTACATGGCGTACCTCACTTTGCAATATCAATTGCTTTAAAATCTGGTGATGAAATAGTTTCAGGGTTAATTTATGATCCAATAAAAGATGAAATGTTTTATGCTGAAAAAGAAAGTGGCGCATTCTTTAACAATCAAAGAATTAGAGTATCAAAAAAAAGAGATCTAAATAGCTGCTTATTTGCGACAGGAGGTGTAACTAAAAGTGAAGTCGACTTACCCTTAAGAAAGTCTGGAAGTGCAGCGCTTGATATTGCCTACGTTGCAGCTGGTAGATATGATGGTTATTTTCAAAACGATTTAAATTTATGGGATATAGCTGCTGGCATAATATTGGTAAAAGAGGCAGGTGGCTTAATTAATGAAATTGACCTCTCACAAAATAAAAATATCAAAATAAGAGCTTCTAGCATGGCAATTAATGACAAAATGCTTGAAAAATTAAAGAACTTTTAATTGTTTTATAAAATTCTTTTGCTATAAGTCACGATATGAAAAAAGACATACACCCAAACTACCACACAATTAAAGTAGAAATGACTGATGGAACTCAATTTGAGACAAGATCAACTTGGGGAAAAGAAGGAGAAGTTTTAAAACTAGAAATCGACCCAAAATCTCATGCTGCTTGGACAGGTGGAAAACAAAAACTAATGGACAAGGGTCGTGTAAGCAAATTCAATAAAAAATTCCAAAACTTCAGATCAGAAAAGAAAGATTAAATGTCAAACATACCATTAATGCCAATGGCAACAGCTGTTTGGTTAGTAGAAAATACAACACTTACTTTTAAGCAAATTTCAAAGTTTTGTAATTTACATGAAGTTGAAGTGCAAGGTATCGCAGATGGTGAGGTTGCAAAAGGAATAATGGCTTATAATCCGATTATATCAGGTCAACTTACTAGAGAAGAAATTGAACTAGCATCTAAAGATGAAAATAAAGAATTACAGATAAAAAATACTGATATTGAAATTTCAACTGAAGATAAAAAAATTAAAAAATATATTCCTTTATCTAAAAGACAAGATAAACCAGATTCAGCACTATGGTTAATCAAGCACCATTCATTATTAAAAGATTCACAGGTAGCAAAACTAGTTGGAATAACTAAGGCTTCTGTTACTGCAATTAAAAATAAAAGTTATTGGAATTATAATAATTTAAACCCTAAAGACCCTGTAGCATTAGGACTATTTTCTCAAAAGGATCTAATTGAAGCTATTGAAAAAGCTGAAAGAAGAATAAAAAGGGAAAAAAAGGAAAAAGAGAAAGCAAAACTAACAAGAGAAGTTTCGAACATTGAATAATTTTAATAGACACCAAAATTATATGATGGTACTTAAACATTCTTAAAAAATATTTATGAAAATAGAAGTTAAAGATAATAATATTGAACAAGCACTTAGAGTTCTTAAAAGAAAATTACAAAGAGATGGTTTTTTTAAAGTAGTAAAACTAAAAAGTGTTTACGAAAAACCCTCTGAAAAGAAAAAAAGAATTCTACAAGAGAATATTAAAAGAGTTAAAAAGCTTAATAAGCTTAAGAATAGAATTTAAATATACCGCGGGGTGGAGCAGTCTGGTAGCTCGTCAGGCTCATAACCTGAAGGTCGGCGGTTCAAATCCGTCCCCCGCAACCAATCTTCTCAAAAAATTAATTAGATTTTAAACCTAGATTTTTTACTATCAACCAAAAATGCTTTAACTGTTTCTTTAGTAAGTTGATCAAATGTTTTTCCAAAGTTCTCAATTTTTTCAATCGTTGCTGGTGGAATGGTAATAATATGACATCCCAATTGTTTTGCTTGTAAGTAATTATAGGGCTCTCTAACACTCGCCCAAAGTATCTCTACATTTTTAAATTTTTTTGCCATTGCTATGCTTTTTTTAAATTCTGGAACAGGATCTTTACCAGTGTCACCTGCTCTACCAGCAAATATTGAAATTATAACTTTAGTCTTGTTGTTAATTAATTTTAGAATTTTTTCTGTTTGTTTTGCACTATAAATTGCTGTGATATTAAGTTTAATATCTAAATTATTAAGTTCTTTAATAATTTTGCCCATAAAAATACCTTTAGAATTAGCAACTGGTACTTTTACATAAACATTATTTCCCCAAGTATTAATCTGAAGAGCTTGTTTTTTCATTTCCTTATAATCATCAGCAAATACCTCTAGTGAAACAGGTTTATTGTTACAAATTTTTAATATTTTTTTTGAATAGGATTTATAATCTTTTGCCCCTGCTTTTCTCATTAGGCTCGGATTGGTTGTAAAACCTTTAACTATTTTTTTCTTATTAAATTTTTTTATTTGATCTAACTCTGCAATGTCACAAAATATTTTTGTTGTCATTAATTTTTAAAGGTTTTTAGTTATATCCTCAGTCATTTTTTTTGCATCTGCAAATAACATTAGAGTGTTATCTCTGTAGAATAATTCATTATCAATTCCAGCATATCCAGGGGATAAACTTCTCTTTACAAATAATACTGATTTACATTTTTCAACATCTAACACTGGCATTCCATAGATCGGACTTTGAGGGTCAGTTTTTGCTATAGGATTTGTTACATCATTTGCCCCAATTACAAATGCAACATCTGCATTAGCAAAATCATTATTAATTTCTTCAAGTTCAAAAACTTCATCATATGGAACATTGGCTTCTGCCAACAATACATTCATATGACCTGGCATTCTTCCTGCAACAGGATGAATTGCATAAGTAACTTTAATGTCATTTTTCTTTAACGTATCTACCATCTCTCTTAATGCGTGTTGTGCTTGAGCTACTGCCATACCATAACCTGGAACAATTATAACGGATGATGCATTTTTCATTAGAAATGCTGCATCTTCTGCATTACCACTCTTAACTGGTCTTTGTTCTTTATTTCCTGTTGATGCAGATTGTTCTGTTGCACCAAATCCTCCTAAAATTACGTTAAAGAATGAACGGTTCATACCTTTACACATTATATAAGATAGAATTGCCCCAGAAGACCCAACAAGGGCACCTGTTATAATCAATGCCGTATTTTCTAAAGTAAAACCTATTCCTGCAGCAGCCCAACCAGAGTATGAGTTTAACATTGAAATCACCACTGGCATATCTGCTCCGCCAATTGGGATGATTAATAAAAATCCTATTAAAAATGAAACTGCAATTAATAACCAAAAAAAGTTAGATGTCTGTGATGAACAAAGCAAGTATGTTAATATTAGAATTGAAATTAACAATAAAGCATTAAGAAAATGCTGTCCCTTAAAAGTTATTGGTGACCCTGACATTATTCCTTGAAGTTTTAAAAAAGCAATTATTGAACCTGAGAATGTTATGGCACCAACTGCAGCACCAATTGACATTTCGATTAAGCTAGCAAGCTTAATTGTTCCAGGTGATCCTAGATTAAATGCTTCCGGATTTAAGAAAGCTGAGATTGCAACAAAAACTGCTGACAAACCAACTAAGCTGTGAAAACCTGCCACTAATTCTGGCATAGCAGTCATTGGTATTTTATAAGCTATGAATGCTCCTATAAGTCCACCTACTAGTAAAAAAATTAGTACATAAATTAGCCCACTAGAAAAACTTCCAACTGATAAAAAGGTAACAGTGATGGCTATCACCATTCCCAAAATTCCAAAAAAATTACCCTGCCTTGAAGTTTCTGGAGATGAAAGACCTCTTAATGCCAATATAAATAAAACTCCTGATACTAAATAAAATATTGCTGATAAATTTGCTGACATAATTATTTATTTTTCTTCTTTTTTTTATACATCTGAAGCATTCTTTGAGTGACCAAAAATCCTCCAAATATATTAATGGCAGCAAGAGATATTGCTAAAAAACCAAGAATATTCGAGATTGTAAAAACATTATCTGCACTTCCTGCTAAACCTGCAATTATAGCACCAACAATAATTACTGATGATATTGCGTTAGTAACTGACATTAATGGTGTGTGCAAAGATGGGGTTACACTCCACACAACATAATAACCAATGAAAATTGACAAAATGAATATGCTTAATCTAAATATAAAAGGGTCTATTTCCATAAATCTATTTAATTAATGTTTTATTAATTATCTCATCTTCTAAATTAATATTAATTTTTTTATTATCTTTATCATATAGATTTGACACAAAATTGAGTACATTTTTTGAATAAAGATTTGAAGCTGAAACAGAAAGCTTATTTAAAATATTTGTTTCACCCATAATCTTTACTCCATTTTTAACTACAACTTTATCAACTTCAGTAAATTCTGCATTTCCACCCTGAACTGCAGCTAAGTCATAAATAACTGATCCAGAATTCATATTATTAATCATAGAACCTTTAATAATTAATGGAGCTTTTTTGCCTGGAATTAAAGCAGTACATATTACAATATCAATTTTCTTTAAAGTTTCTGCTAAAAGATCCTCTTGTTTTTTTTTAAATTCTTCTGAGGCTTCTTTTGCATAACCACCTTCTGTTTCAAGATCCTCAGATCCTTCAACAGTTAAAAATTTTCCACCTAAACTTTCAACTTGTTCTTTTGAAGCCATTCTTACATCTGTTGCAAATACGATAGCACCCATTCTTTTTGCGGTCGCAATAGCTTGAAGGCCTGCCACACCTGCTCCGACCACTAACACTTTTGCAGCTGGAATTGTTCCTGCCGCTGTCATCATCATTGGTATTGCTTTTTCAAAATTTGCAAATGACTCTATTACTGCCTTGTAGCCAGCAAGGTTAGCTTGAGAAGAGAGTATATCCATTGATTGGGCTCTAGTTATTCTTGGTAACATTTCTAAAGAAAAAAAATTAATATTTTTTTTAGATAATTTTTCTATTTTTTCTTTGTTATTATAAGGATCAAGCACTCCAATAAGTGTTTGGTTTTCTTTTAAATTTGAAAGATTTTCATCAGTTAGTAATCCCAACTGAATAATAATATTAGCTTTACTTAATGTTTCTTTTTCGTTGATAGAGATTTCAACACCTAACTCTTTGTAGTCACTATCCTTAAAGCCTAGATGTTCACCATATTTTTCAATTAAAGAAATTTCAAAACCAAGAGCTATATATTTTTTTGCAATCTCAGGAGTGATTGCAATTCTTTTTTCTACTAATTGATTTTCTAAAATTGAAACGATTCTCATATGAGAACTCTATAGCAAGAATAATGCCATTAAAACTAAAACACTAATAACAGCGACAGTTCCCCACAATACAAATTTTGTGAAATTATTCCAGGTACTTTTATGGTCTTGGTTATCCATAAAAACTACTTCTGTCTTGCTTTAAATTTTGGGTTTGTTTTATTAATAATATAAACCCTACCTCTTCTTCTAACGAGTTTAGAATTAAGGTCTCTTTTTTTTAATGATTTTAACGAGCTTTTAATTTTCATAATATTTTTTTATAGCCGGCAATGTCCTACTCTTCCGTGTCTTAAGACAAAGTACCATTGGCGCTGAAGGGCTTGACTTCCGAGTTCGGAATGGGATCGGGTATTACCCCTTCGCAATAATCACCGGCGAGAGTGTTATACCTAAAATAAAAACATTGTAAACCAAAGAATTAAGGTCTTTTTTGAGTATTTTTAACGATATTTATGATGTGATCTTTAAGGTTAATTTTTCCAAATATCTTGTAAACTTTATTCGATAAATTCATACTCGTTAAAGCTGAGGCGTATCTTTCACCTTTTCTTGATGGAAGAAACTTAACTTTACTATTAAACATTTTTGCAACTTCAATAATTGTATAGCTTTTTTTATGAGACACACTGTAGTGTTGACACGTATTTTTTTTCCACGCAAAGTAACATCCCTCAACAGTATCAAAAACATGTGTAAATCTTCTAGATTGCGATCCAGGTCTAACTATTGATAATGGTATTTTTTTTTTAAACTGATCCTCAAATATTCCAATCACTGTAGCCATAGAACCTTCTTTTATTTGTCCAGGTCCATAAACATTATAAAAATAAATTATTTCATACTTAAAATTAAACCATTTTTTTAAATTTTCTAATAATTCTAAATTTTTAGCTTTAGTAAAAGCATAAGGAGATAGGTTTTTGTCCTGACCTTTATTTCCAATGCTTGCTGATGTTGCTGAATATATAAGTTTAATTTTATTTAAAAGACAAAAATTAAACACTTCATTTGAACCAATCGTATTAGAGTCAATGCAAGTGCTCATCTTTAAAAAACTTTGATATATTCTAGAAAATTCTCCAAAGTGGAAGAGTGAATGAATATTTTTTTTATATAAATTTAAATTCTTAGAAATACTTTTGGTATCTGATTTTATATATTTTATTCTTTTATTTTTGATTTCATTTTTTTTACTACCAGTGGAATAATTATCTAAACTTATTATGTTAAACATAGTTTTATTTATAAGATATTTAATTAAGTTTGAGCCAATGAAACCTGCTCCTCCAGTTACTACTATATAATTTTTTTTCATTTATTAGAATTAAAGAAGTATGATTTTAAAGCTAATTCAAACCCATCATTTAAATTAATTTTGGGTTTCCAACTATAACTTAAGGCTATTGAATTATCTATAATTTTTCTTTTTTGTTCCATCTGTTTAAGATTTATCTAGAATCATACATTTATAATTAATTTTTTTTAATAACAATTTTGAAAGATGGATGCCATCTTATCCTGCAACTCCAAAAATTAAAGCAAATTTTCATATATTAAATATTTCTATATTATATTAATTTATTATTCTCATTAATATAATTTTTATTATATATATTTTTTTTTGTTAAGACACCTGGAATTTTAATAGAAAATTTATATATCAAAATAAATAGAAAAAAAATGTTAAACCTTTTGTAAAGAATTTCAAAATCTTCTTTTAGTTTTATAAGAAAATACTTTTTTGAATTACTCAAACCTTGATCCTCCATATAAATAAAAAAATTATTAAAATATTTTCCCTTAAAATTTTGACTAAGCTTAAATAAATAATCCATATCAGCTGAAATTTTAAATTTTTCGTCATAAGAAATTTTATTTAGTACATTTTTTTTAATACACAATGAGGTGTGAGCTATTTTTAAAAAATTAAGCTTATCATCATTTTTCGATGATATTTTCCAGACTCTTGAAACATTTTTATTAATTTGATTATAAAACAAAATATTAGAATAATAAAAATCATAATTCTTATTCTTATCTATAGATTTTGATAATATACTTAAAGAATGTTTTGAATAGAAAAAATCACCTGAATGCAGGACTATAAAATACTCACCTTTTGCTTTTTTAAAAGATTTATTAAGGGCATCATAAACACTTTTATCTTTTTCTCTAAAATATAAAGTTTTTTTATTTGATATCTTTTTTAGGAATTCACTTGTTCCATCAGTTGACTCTCCATCAAGTATTATGTGCTCATAATCTTTGAACGATTGATTTTTTAAACTTTTAATTGTTAGTCCTATTTTGGATATGTCATTTTTTACAACAGTAATAATACTAAATTTCATTTTTAATAAATTTCTCATAAAACTAGCAAAAGGTCAAAATTCTATTTTTTTATAGAATATAAGATTATTGTTTTGAGAGCAATAAAAGCATCTTTAAGACCTATTTTTTTTCCTTCTTCATATGATCTGCCATTATAGGATATCGGAACTTCATAAAATTTATATTTTTTTTTTGCAAATTTGATCGTTACTTCAGGTTCAAAAGAAAAACTATTTTCTTTTAAATCTATATTTTTTAAAGCCGATGTTTTAAACACTTTATATCCAGTTTCCATATCAGTTAAATTTAAATTAATAAATAAATTGCAAATGAATGTTAGAATTTTATTTGCTAAAAAATGCCAAAAAAAATGTATTCTAACATATTTTCCACCACCTAAAAATCTTGACCCATAAACTACATCTGAGTCTGTTTCAAAAAATGGTAAGAGTAATTTATTGTAATCAAATGGATCATATTCTAAATCAGCATCTTGAATAATAGTTATGTCTCCTGCGATATGTGCAATAGCAGTTTTAATAGCTGCACCTTTTCCTAAATTTTTACTATGATAAAAAATTTTGATCTTATCTTGTGTACTTAAATTTTTAAGTTTCTCTCTCGTACCATCATTTGAAAAATCATCTACAATTATAATTTCGTAATTTGTAAAATTATAAACTTCTAAACTTTTAATAACTCTGTCAATAATCATGTTAATAGTATTGTTTTCATTAAAACAGGGTATTAGTATTGAAATTTTTATTAATTTTTTATCAAACATTATTTTGACTTTTTAATAATTAAGTAGTTATTAAATGAATTTATATCAATTTCACTATAAGAACATAAAAATTTGATGTCCCAACATAATCTACCTTGCCATCCATTACCATTTTTAATATTCTTTTGGTTATCTGGATAGAAAACTGAGAATCTTTCATTATTATTATTTTTATATTCTAGAAACTCATTCTTAATTTTTTTGATACCATAAAATATTTTATCTTCATCATATATTCTAATAATATTTTTAGAAAAGTTAAAAAGTAAAAATATTAATATTAATATTGTAAATTTTTTTTTTGAAAAAAATCTATTTTGATAAAAATAAAGAGTAATTAAAAAAATCGTGCTTATAAAATAAATTATACCAAATCTGTATACTGGTGAAAAAGTAAACCAAAATAAAAAACCAATCAAAATAAAAAATATAAAAATTTTTATTTTTTTAAATTCTAATTTTTTAGGTGAGTTTGTTTTATTGGATATAAATAAAAATAAAATTACAGGAAAAATCATTGTTAATAAATGCTCAAGTATCTCTGAATAATTTCTGTTAAACCAATAAGATACCCAATTGAAATTTTTTAAAAATTCTGCTTTAGTAATTGAGCCATTTGTTTCTGCGTAGCTTTTATTAATCAATTCTAATCTATCTATTGAATTTAAGATTATAGGGTCAAACCAAGAAGTGTTAATACAAGTAAGTGTAGATGGATAAATAAAACAACTTGTATAAACAAATTGTTGTAAAAAAAAAGTGATCCCTAAAATATAAATAAATATATATCTAATCTTTAAGATTTCTGGAGATAAATTTTTATAATTTTTAAGAAAAAGATAAACTGATAAAATTAAAACAGGAATTACACTAAATTTAATTAATATTGCAAATACAGTAAAACTAAAATTACAAAAAAAATAAGAGAGTTTTTTTTTTAAATTTCTTTCCTCTTGAAATTTAAAAAAATTTAGAATTGCCAGAATGGTAAAGATCAAAGCAGGGATATCGTTTCCATATTCAGAAATTCTAGTAAATTTGAGTACAATATAGAAAAGACATACAATTAAAAAAAAGCTACTAATTGTTTTTATTTTTTCGTTAATAATCAGGCTAACTGAATAAATAATAAAAACCAAATATATTAAGAAAGTTGGGATAAGAACAAAATCGTAATTTTCATTGATATAAAAAATTGGTAAAATATTTAACCAAATTGAATTGTGAGCAAATGCAGAATTAGCATTTGCAAGACCAAATATTATTTTTTCTTCAATCATAGTAATAACATAAGGTAAATGATAATAACCAAAATCTTCATGGTACTTTTGACTTATATAAATTGGCACTAAAATCAGAAAAATAATTAAATATAATAAATTGGGTTTATATAGCTTGGTTAAAGAACTTTTGTGATCTCTTAAAAATAAAATTAAACCAAGAAATAATAATCCTACCGTAATATAAAAACTAATTTTAAAAAAAAAATGTATTAAGGTTACTAAAAATGTAATTATAATAATTCCAGAAAATATTTTTTCAAAAAAATTATTGTTAAATTTATAAATTAAAAAATTGCCATATCCTGCAAAAGATAATATTATGGTGCAAGAGGCTAATAAAAAAAATATAGATTCAAGAATTAAATTGATCATAAAACTTTATTTTCTTAAATAATTTTAATAAATCTAAATTTTGCATATTCTTTTTAAGATAGATAATATTTCTGTCTCTTTTCCCTCTTTATATGCGGCTTCAAGTTTATTGTAAAATTTAACAAACTTATCACCATCAAACCTCTTTCTACTTACGTAAAAGATATTTTTAGTAATCTTATGTTTTTTCTCATTTCTATCAAAAAGTATTTCATGTAATTTTTCATTTTTTCTTAATCCCACTTCATGATGTTTAAATTTATAACTAGGGTCTAATTTTTGCTTAAGTAAGCCAATTTTTTTTGCAACTTGATAAATATTTATTGGCTTACCCATATTAAGAACAAAAATTTTGTTTTTTATTTTTACAGATGTTGTTTCGAGAACTAGATAGCACGCTTCTAAGATTGTCATAAAAAATCGAGTAGCTTTCTTGTCTGTAATTGAAACTGGTTCATTATTATTTATTTGATCAATAAATTTTGTTATTGCCGAACCAGAACTTCCAAAAACATTTCCAAATCTAACGATATTGAAAATATTATTTTTAATGTTACTTATATTATAAAACTCAATCAACTGTTCTGAGGCTCTTTTAGTATATCCTAAGATTGAGGTTGGTTTTGCAGCTTTATCAGTTGAAATTAATATAAAATCAATATTATTTTTTCTAGAAATTTCACATAAATTTTTTGTACCAAAAATATTATTATTGACTGCAGATAGAATGTTGTCTTCAAGAATATTTACATGCTTATATGCTGCAGCATGAATAATTAAATTAATCTTATGTTTCTTGATAAGTTTATTTAATGTTATTGAATCATTGATATTAGACAAATGTAATTGTACCTTTTTTTCTAATTCATTTTTCTTTTGATAAATTCCTATTTCAGAATGATCTATTCCAATAATTTTTTTTGCTTTTTGAAAAACTAACTGACGACATATTTCGTGCCCAATAGTTCCTACAGCTCCTGTGACAAGAATATTTTTGTTTTTGAGGTTATGTATTTTTTTTCTATGAATTTGTTCTCTATTTATTAATGAATTAATTTGGTCAATTTTTAAATCATTTAAATTTATCTTATTATTTAATATAAATTTTTTTTCTGGTAAATATCTAACATCAAAAAAAAATTTATTAAGTTTTTTATTCATCATTTCGATCTTATTTTTTTTCAATGAAGGTATTGCAATAAACACTTTATCTATGGTTTTCTTATTATTTATTTTTTTTAAATCTTCATAGCTAATTACTGGGATATCTTGAAATATGGTGTTATGTTTTTTTGGATCATCATCAACAAAAAAAATTATTTTTTCCTTTTTTTCTTTTAGATTTAGATACAATTCTTTCCCCGCAAAACCTGCCCCATATATTACCGATCCCTCATATTTTGTTATTTGATAATTAAGTTTTGTAAAATTAAGTTTATTTTTATTTTTAATTTTCAATTTATCTCTTAAATAACTATCTAAAGATTTAAATTTAAAACCACCTAAATTTTTTTGTAATTTTTTTGTATCTGCAATGGATCTAGATATTTCAATTATATTTTTTTTATGTATTATTTTTTTATTATCTATATTTACAAAATCAATGAGATTTTTTATTAAATTACCTTGGCCAGTGCCAATATCATATACTCCAGAAGGATAATTATTTTTTAAAAATTTTTGATAAATTTTAGCTACATCTGACAAAGATATAAAATCTCTTAAAGAGATACCATTATTTATTAATATTAAATTTTGTTTTGTTTTTTTTATTTCAATTAATTTATCAATAAATGAAAATTGATCATTCTTATCACCATATGTATTAAACAATCTCATTATGTAAAAATTAATATTGTTACTGTAACAAAAGTTTTCAATTAATTTTTCAGCTGAATACTTAAATGACGCATAAAGCTTTCGATTATAACTATCTAACTTAGAATCTTTTAGGTCATCATTTAGACTGTAAACAGATGCGCTACTTGTATAAATTATCTTATTTATGTTTGTAATTTTTAGGTTAGATAAAATCTGAGCCAATCTAAGAAGGCTTAATTCAACAAATTTTTGATATTCTGAGGAATTTAAATCATTTAATTTATGAGATGGATAAAAATTATTAAATATATAATTTACTTTGCTTTTATTATGTAATTTTATTTTTTTAAAATCAATATCTGTTATTGAAATTACTTGAACATCTTTTATTTTTTTAATAATTGACTCTGTTAATTTACTTTTTTTTCCAAAAATTATACTTTTTGTCATTTTAACTCAATTTTAAAATTAATAAGAAGTATATAAACGTAAAAATTGTTAAAACTACAAAGAAATTTATACCTATAAAAGAAAATAAAAATATTGGTAATATAGCTAATAAAACTAAAATTATATTAGTATTAGAAAGAGAGAATCTGTTAATTAATAAATGATGTATATGATTTCTATCACCATAAAAAGCATTTTTACCTTTATAAATTCTTGTAGACGTTAGTCTTAGCAAATCATAACCTGGAAGTATTAATAGTAAAAATATTTGATCAGCATATTTTATACTTTTAAATATATTATGTTCATAAATTAATGATATTATTAGAATTGATCCTAAAAAATAAATTCCATTATCACCCATAAATGTTTTTCCACTTAGGTTAAGGAATAATATAAAAATTAACACTAAGATAATTAATATGTAAAAAATATATATAGGCGAGTTATAAGCTATATAGCTAAAAGTAATAAGAAAAAATAAAATTGATTGACCATTTATACCATCATAAAAATTTAAAGCATTAATCAAAATCATGATACAAAAAATAGTAAAGAAATAACTGTAATTATTTAAGAATAAACGGTTTTCATAAAATGAAAATTTCACATCTGATATAATTAGATCTTTATTTAAAGTTAAAACTATTATTGAAAATAAAATACTTAAAAAAAATCTTTTTTCAGGTTTTAACTTATATTTATCATCAATAATGCCTAAGATAAAAAAAGAAAAAAAGAAAAAAAAAATAGATGTATATTTTATTAAAAAAATTTCTTTGTATGGAAACTTATAATCAAAAATTAATATAAATAAAATCATTAAGGAAAAGTTAATAACAAGTATTGTTCCTCCTAATAATGGAACAGTTGCTGTATGTTTTTTTAATTTATTATCTGGCTTATCAAAAACATTTATGAAATTAGATAGTTTTTTTAAATTAATAAAAAGTAAACAATTTAAAATTACTAATCCAAAAAATATGCCCATCATTTTAAAATGCATTTTTTATACGAATATAGATAAAGGCCTATATTATAATATAGAATGATTGAAATCCAGTTATTGAAAAAATTTCCACCAGGAATAAAAGGGAATAGATTAATAATTAGACCTAATGTTATTGAGTAAAATGCTAAATAATCATAATTAAACTTGCGTCTAACAATTGATTTAAAAAAGTAAAATAAAACAAATATTGCTGCAACAATATAAAAAACTAAACCAATCAGACCAAGTTCCAAAATTATTTGAATTAATATATTGTGTGGATGTGTGGAGCAAATCCCAGTTTTTGGTACATATTTTACTTTTATGCAATAATCTTTAAAACCCTGAGGTCCAATTCCAAATATTTTATTTTTTTCAAAAAGATTTAAAGCTAATAAAATATGACCCTCATGGTCTTCAGAATAAATGTTAAATCTTTTTAATTCTTTTTTAATTTTTGTGTCTGATTTAGTAGTATTAATTTCAATTTTTGTTATTTGATTGTAAGTTTTTGAAAAAATTCTATTAAAAGTATTTGCATTTCCTATTTTAAAGTAAGAAGTAATAAAAATAAAAAATATCAAAATTATAATCGAGTATGATAAGATTTTTCTTAAATCTTTAATGATAATAAATAGCCCTAGTATAATTACAACCGATAGAAAAAAAGATGTTCTTCCACCTGATAAATATATTGTAATAAAATATAATGAAAAAAAAGGTATAATAAAAATAATATTTTTTTTTAAATCAATTTTTAAAAAAAACATAAACCATAAAATTACAGGCATAAATCTAACTAGAAAACTTCCCAAAATTAATTCATCATTGAAAAAACTTGAAACTCTGTCACCTGTAATTTTAAAGCCCAAAGTATTAAAACCATAAAAAAATTGAAAAAAAGAGTCAATTATTAGTATTAATAAAAAAGATATTAATAAAAAAAAGTATTTTTTATTTTTACAATCATCAAGTAATTTGCAAAAATAAAAAATTGCAAGAGAAAATAATACATATCTGAAATAAAAGATTGATCCTAATTTTAAATCATCAAAAATTTTAAAATAAGCATTAGTTAGAATATAAGCTGAAAATAAAAATAAAAAGATTATTTTTTTATCAAAAAATAGAGATTTATCTTTATTAATGACTAAAAATAATATTGTGCAAAAAAAAACAAAAAATTCTGTTACAGCAATACCAACAATAAAAGATAAAGGTATTATAAATAGTAATAAAGTTAAACTTTGACTATTTAAAATTTTCATTGAAAAGCTCACTAAGTTCATTTTGAAATTGTTTTTTTGTATAAATTTTATTTTTTTTTATTTCTTTAATAATATATTTATAATTTTTCATAATATAACGAACTTTATTAATAAAATCTTTAGTTTGTCTCCTACAAACAAAGATACCTCTAAAATTTTCTCTTACATGCTTAATTTCTTCGAATACTATTATCGGTCTATATCGAGCTAAACTTTCAAATATTACTTTTGGTGCACCTTCTGTATATGATGGAAGAACAAATATATTACATTTATCATAAAAGCTTATAATTTTTTTTGTTGAATTAACTTCATTAAACAATTTAACTTTATCATTTGGTGATGTGATTTTTTTTTTTAATCCAACAATATTTAGTTCAAAATTAAAATTAATTGAATCAAAAATATTTATAAGGGAAAAAACACCTTTTTCCTTTTTGTATCTACCTAAATAAAGTAATTTTGGTTTGTGAAGATCAGCCTTTTTTCTTTTCAAAAACCATTCATTTTCAATTTCTGAAGGTTTTATTAAAGTATAATTTTCTTTTAGACCCGATAAATGTCTTGATACTGCTACAATTTTTAAGAAATTTGTTACAATTTTAAACATTAAATCATAAAAAATATGCCCCAGTAAACCATATTTATAAAGATATTCTTTATGACCGTCACTTCTGAGATAAACATAACCTCTGATTTTTCTATTAAATATTTTGATAAAGATTAATGCAAAAAGATTAAATGGAGTAATTGAAATCATGAAAATTTTATAATTATTAAAATTATCTTTAAAATTAAAAAAATTTTTTTTTTTAAACTTTCTATATTTATTTTTTATTGTAACAAAATTTCTAATTTTTTTTGCATTTTTACAAACAAAACTTAAATGTTTTTTTTTTGCTAACCCTTCAATGATATTAATAGTATCATTATAATCTGATGAAATTTTATCATTATCGATAAATATTTTATCATTTGAAATAATCAAAATTTTTTTATTCATTTTTTAAAGTAATTAACAACTTTTTTTGGCATTAAAAATACTATTAAAAATTTTAATTTTTCGAATAAATCAGGATGATTAACTATCTTGTGCAGAAGGTAAAAATTTTTTCCACTATTAAATAAAAGATTTTTAATTTCACAAGTAAGTAATTTTTTTTCAAAATATTTAATATTATTTAAAAAATCTTTATCTTCTAGTTTAACCTGATCATTAAACCACTTATTAAGTTCCTTAAAAAACATTTCAATATTTATTTTTGAAAAATTATTTTTATGATACCTGTAAAACAACAATGGTTCATTTGTGGCATGACCATTAAATTTTCTTGACATTCTCATGACTAAGTCAAAGTCACCTATTATATTAAAATCTTTATTAAATAAACCAACTTTATCAAAAATTTCTTTTTTAATAATCAAGCCACTAATACTAATAAAATAATCTTTTGCTAAATAATTATATATTTTCCCATTTGGAAGATCTAATTTTCTGAATATTTTTAATTTCTTATTTTTTTCATAAAAAGTATATCTGTTACAATAAAAAAAATCTTGATTATCATCATTAAATAGTAGAGCCCTGCTTGATAGATAATTTTCATCCCACCAATCATCAACATCTAAGAATGCAATTATTTTACCTGATACATGCTCTAAAGCTTTATTTCTAGCTTGATATAAAGATAACTTACTATTTGAATAAAAATATTTTATTCTTTTATCCATAAAAGTTGAGACAATTTCTTTGCTTCTATCATTAGAAAAATTATCATAAAAAATAATTTCAAGGTTTTCATGTTTTTGATTAAGAATACTAGCAATACATTTATTCAAGTATTCCTGACCATTATGGCAATTAACAATTACACTAACTTTTTTATCCATTTTTTTTGTAATAATTAATAGTTTTTTTTAGTCCTAAATTAATTTTTTAAATAAACGATAAAAATAGGGATTTAACTTAAATCTTAACAAACTTAATAAATAATTTTTTTTTTCAATTTTGCAAACAGATTTTATATCGTTAGTCATTAAATTATAGACTAATGCAATTCTAATATTAATCCTATCACCCTCATACGAATGCCAAGTTTCTCTCTCTTTTCTTGAAAAAAATACAGCTCTATTTTTTTTCCACTCTATCTCTTTACCACTTATATCAGCTTTTGATTCGTAAAATATGGTACCATTATTTTTTTCAGGATTAATATAAATAACTCCACTTAATAATTTATTTGGTGTATCGTCATGAATTGGGAATTTGTAATTTTTACCAGTTAAAATTAAGTGAAACTCTGAATAACTATATAATTTTATTTTTTCGGGACATAATTCTTTTAATAAATCAATAGCTTTTTGATGATAATTTTCATTAAATCTTTGTAAACTTTCTTTAGATAAAAATTCAGAAGATAAAATAGAATTTTCAAAAACTCTGCTATGAAAAATTTTTATTTCACCTGATTGAGGCAATGGTAAGTCTAAACTTTCAATTTCTTTAAAATCTTCTTCTTTTAAAAAATTATCAAAAATTTTAATTTCCATTTATCTATTATAAATATAGTTGTACGTTTTAGAAAATTTTGTATTTTGAACATCAGAAATATTTTGATTTTTTGATACTAATGTAAAATTATTTTCTTTCATAATCTTCACTATATCATCATGTTGATCATGAAAGTTTTCATTTACTTCAACTAATATACTCTTTAAATCTTTATTCATGAGAGTTTTTTTGGCTCCATTTAAAATCTTATGCTCAATACCATCCACGTCTAACTTTATGTAATTAGGACATTTTAATATTTTAGCCTCAATCAAATAATCAATTGACGTACCATAAATATTATATTTTTGCTCAGGAATTAAATTCTTACCTTCGAAGTCTGTATTGTAAGAAAAAGTAGACATTGAATGTCCCTCTATAAAGTGAGTTTCGTGCATAGTTTGATAAATATTTTGTTTGTCACTAAGTGCAAATTGATTAATATTAATTCTGTTTTCTAGATTATTTATAGAAATATTTCTACTTAACGTCCTTAAATTACTAGTAGATGGCTCAAAACAATAAATTTGTAAATTTTTGTGTTTTAAAGCTGAATAAATTGAATAAAGACCTATGTTTCCACCAACATCCCAAAAAATATTTAATTTATTGTCAAAATTGTTAATCCATTCAATGGTTTCAGGCTCTTGAGTAAATAAAGTTTTTACCCTCCAAGCAATAATTTGATTTGGAATAAAAAAATTAACTTCCTGATTTAAAATTTTTTTTTTTATATATGATTTTTTTTCAAACTGTTCAAATATTTTAAATAATAGAATTTTTCCACTTAAAAAATCAAAAAGTAGAAAAATATTATAGATAATTTTGATAAAAAGTTTTTTCACTAGTAAAAGAATTTAAGATTATTATTTGTTAACTTTGAATAAAAAAATGATTGCTTCTTATAATTATTTTTTCTAATTGGTAAATTGTTATATTTAGTCATTATTTTTAATAAAGAATACTTTTTTTTTATAAATTCAAAATTTTCTTTTTTTATTAGTTTCTTTTTTAAAATAAAAATATCACTTGGATCCAAATTTATATATAATAATTTACATCCATGAAGTAAAGATTCAAAAACAATACTTGTGGGGCCTGATGAAATTAGAAATTCTGATTTTTGGAGCAAAATGTCTGCTGGTTCTTTAGAAATAATAATTTGATTTGATAGTTTTCTAGAAATTAAATTTTGGAATTTTTGAATTGATAGCATTGGATGTGGTTTAATTATAACTTTAATGTTACTATTTCTTGATAATGCAAAGATTACCCAAGAAATTAGGCTTTCATCTAAAGGATAAATTCCACAAAGAGCAAGAGTAAACTTATAGATTTTTTTTGCTTTCTTTTTTTATTAGAGAAATGCTTCTTAAATGATGGTGCAATTTTTAGTTTAATTTCTTTATAAAATTCTTTTCGATGCTTCAAGGCTAGTTTTCCAGGAACTAAAATTTCATTTGGTAATACTTTTGCCTTTTCTTCATATAATGTTGGTGATTGATTTAATAGATGGGGATAATATAAAAAACCCTGATAGCCAAAATTTTTTATGTTTGGAAAATATTTTCTAAACCCATAAAACCACGATCTATCGATTGCCTGATTTTCAAATCTACAAATAGTTTTTGAAATTTTAAAATTATATTTACTTAGTTTTTTAATAAAAATAATCTTTATGTTTGATTGAAATTCAGAATAGAAGTCTTTTTTAGAATTATATTCATAATTAATTAACAATGTACAATCAATTAAAAAAAACTTTTTAAATTTTTTTTTTTTAATTTCTAACCTTTCAGAAAACAAAAGTTTTAAAAGACAATTCTTAAATTCACTAAATGAAATTAAATTTTCTATAAAAATAAAATTTTGTTTTGATAATATTTTTATATTTTTATAATGATTTATAAAATTTTTATGCACTATAAAATTAGGTACAAAAAGAACATGGTTTTTCCTTTTAGCTTTAAGTATTTTATACAATCCAGGAAAAACATAGTCATGAATTTTATTTCTAGTTTCTAAAATAGTATTAATAAAAACATAATTTTTATTTGAAAACTGATCTTTTTTAGTTGTAATTTTTATAATTAGAAAAGTGATAATGCTAAAGATAATCGAATTAATTAATTCAAATAAATAATTTTTTTTTTTTATTTTGATTTCTAATTCTTTTAAGTCGATTTTATTATCTTTGATTGCTGAATTATAAATCAATTTATTTTCAAATACTATCTGGCCTATCTGTTTTAATATTTTTTTGTCTTTAAGAACTGATAAAATTAACATATTCTTAAATAAGTCACTTTTATATGGATCCCTAGATGAAGGTAATTTAATCCACCAAATATAATCCTTTCTAAAATCGAGTGAAATTTTACCAATCCAATCAACAAACTTTTTTCTGTATTTGATTGATAATTGAAAGTATTTTTCTTTAATTTGAGGTGGGTAATAATTTGGATCTAAAGTTGTATTCCAAGTTAATTTTTTAGTCACTTATTATTTATTTTTTAAATTTTGTAAACACTCTTCCATGACTTAACATGATTTTTTCCTAGTAAAGTTCCATCTGCATTGCATGATTTACACGGGCCTGAACATCTTTTTCCAGACATTAAATTTTTTCTGTAACTCGTAATCGTTTTTCCAGTCCATATTTCAAATATTGTTTCTTGCATTATATTTCCCATTGAAACTTTTCTTTGCCAATCCTGGGGACACAAATAAACATTACCATTCCAGTCTAATAACATTTGATATGTGGGATAAAAACAATTTTTATACTTTCCAACTTCTTCTTGTTGGCCTGTATCAATCGTTCCAGCCCTATTGGTTAATTTTACTCCAAAATCATTGTGCATATCATACCACCTATCCCTTAAAATAATTAAATCTTCTGGCACATTTGCTTTTTTTGTCATGTCATTAAATTTTTTTATTTGTTCTGGCCCATCATACATACTCACTAAAACTTTGCTAACGTCAGAAATATATAGTTCTTGCAGTCTTTTTGGGGAGAGAACATCACCATTAGTAATGACTTCTACTTTTGCAACGTTTGAAAGTTTCTTGACAATATAAGAAATGTCATTGTGCAATAAAGGCTCACCGTAACCACATAAAGATATTGTTCCTTCAAAACTAATCTCTAACAATTGATCATGAATTTCATCTATAATTTTTCTTGTCATTTTTTGGTGGGTATCTGGCGCTACTTTTTCATCAGCTTTTGGACAAAAAGTACATTTCCTATTACAAACATCAATTAAACTTAACTCTATCCATGTAGGTATTGGAACACCCTTATGTATTGGCACTACATCTACAAATTCTGATCTTCTTTTAAGATTTTTTTTTATTGTTTCTTTAGGATCCATGAATATTTTATAAAGTTGAAAACATAAACATAGCAAATTTTATTTACATGTATACATTATTAATACTAATTATATAAATTAACATTTACACTTTTATGAAAAAACCTGAAATTATTATCAATAAATTTAGTTTTTACGACTTAACAAAAAAAGGTCTTAAGCTTTTAAATAAAGATAAGTTCAAAACAAGCCCATGGATTGATAATATTATTAAAAAAAAAAAATTTAATTTAAAAAAAATCAAATTACCAATCAAGTTATCAAAAATTTCAGTTAAACAACTCGGTTTTAATAAACCTACTGAACTTGAAAAAATATACAAAAGAGCCCTAAAAAAAAATCTAAAGTTAGTTCCCCCTGAGGTAGCTATTTATTCAAGACTTATTTACAAAAAACAAAAAGTTGGTGAATGGATAAGATTTGCTACTCCACTAAATTCAATGATTGACACAGATAATGTTCCTCATCTTCCAAAATTTGGAAGAGCCCTTGGTTTTTATTTTCTTGAAACTTACTGGTCTTATCCAAAAGCAATTTTTCATCCTAAAAATAAATTTTTTTTTATGGTAAATGATATCTCTTAAAAAATTCTACTTAAATAAAAAAAAGCTAAATAATAGAATTTGTATAGCTCCGATGTGTCAGTATTCTGCAAATAATGGCAATCCTTCAGAATGGCATTATTTTCATTTAAAAAAATTAATGCAAGCTGGTTCTGGTTTACTAATTATTGAGTCAACTGCTGTATCTAAAGAAGGAATGATATCTAAAAAAGATTTATCATTGTATAATAAAAAAAATTTTCTTGAGTTTAAGAAACTATTTAATTATTTAAGAAAAATTTCTGATACAAAAATTGGAATTCAATTGTCGCATTCTGGAAGAAAAGGATCCTCATCGTTGCCATGGATTAAATCAAATTTTCCACTTAAGAATAAAGCAGGATGGAAAACAATGGCTCCAAGCAAAATTAAGCGAGACAATCATTGGCCAAATCCTAAAGAAGCTAATTTAAAAGATTTAAATAAAATTAAATTAGACTTTATTAAATCAACTATTTATGCAAAAAAAATTGGATTTGACTGTTTAGAAGTTCACATGGCTCATGGGTATCTTTTACACCAGTTTTTTTCTCCATTAAGTAACAAGCGAAAAGATTCGTATGGAAATAATTTAAAAAATAGATGCAAATTTTTATTGGAAGTTGCGACTGAAATTAGAAAAATTTGGCCAAAAAATAAAGTGTTAGGAGCAAGAGTAAATGGTTCAGATTGGATGGAAAAAGGAACGTCAATTTCAGATTGTATTTTTTTATGTCAAAATTTAAAAAAGATTGGATTTAATTATGTTTGTGTATCAAGTGGTGGAGTTGTTTCTAAAACAAAAATTAAATTTAAAAAGGGATATCAAGTACATTTAGCACAAAAAATCAGAGAGACAGTAGGAATAAAAGTAAAAACTACTGGCAATATAAATGACATAAAACATGCCGAAGAAATAATAAAATCAGGTAAAGCCGATTTAGTAAGTTTTGGTAGAAAGTTTATAAATTCACCAACTTGGTTAATAAAAGAATTATTGTATTATAAAAAAAAAACGAATTTACCAAACCAATATAAAAGATGTTTTTAAATGAATAATTTTTTGTTAAACGAGGGATATGATGGCTTAGATAATCTTTTTACTTCAGGAAAAGGTTCCAACATATATATTAAAAATAAAAGATACCTTGATCTATCACTATGCGCAGGTTCGCACATACTAGGGCATAATCCAATAATTTTTCAAAAATCTATCAAAAATATGTTAAAGTTGGGTATTTCTAATTTTGCTGCAAAAAATAAATATGCTGTAGAGTTCTCAAAAACACTTAAAGAAATTTTTCCAGAATATGAAAAATTTGTATTTTGCAATTCAGGAACTGAAGCAGTGATGAAGTCACTTAGAATTGCTAGAGCCGTTACAAAAAAAAATATTATTATTTCAGTAACAGGGAGTTGGCACGGTTCTACTAGTGAACTTCTTTATACAAACAACAATAAACTTGAAAGTGTAGAATTAAGCAGTGGTTTAGATTTGAATTTTAAGAATAACCTTAAATTTATTCCCTATAATGATATCCAGGCATCAGAGATAACTTTAAATAAATATAAAAAACAAATAATGTGTGTGATTGTAGAGCCTATACAAGGCTGTCTACCTGTGGAAGCAAAAAAATTTTTAAAGTTTTTAGATAATTATTGTAAAAAAAATAAATTAATTTTAATTTTTGATGAAATGATTACTGGGCTAAGATTTAATTGCTCAAGTGTTCAAAATCAGTTTAATTTAAAACCGTCAATTTCAACTTTTGGAAAATGTTTTGGGGGTGGCTTACCAATAGGCATTATTGGAATAAAAAAAGATATTATAAAAAAATTAGATAAAAATAAAAAAAAAATTTTTTTTGGTGGTACGTTTTCAGGAAATTCGATAAATACATTTATTGCCAATAGGATAGTCAGGTATGTTTACAAAAATAAAAAAAATATTTTTGATAATTTAGATAAAAAAAGTGAGTTTATTCAAAAAGAAATAAATCTTTTCTTAAAAAAAAATAATATTGATGCCAATTGTGTAAGATTTTCATCAATGATTAGACTGGTATTTACTAAAAAAAATATCATAAATAGATCTCAAAGAGATTTTTTTGAAAAACAAAAAAAAAAAATTGTTTCTGAATTTAGAAAATACTTATTTAAGAATAAAATTTACTATCCAAGTAGTGGGATTATTTTCATAGCTACTTCAACTAGTTATAAACAAATAAACCATTTTATTAAAATATCAAAAAAAGCATTTAAAAAAATTAAGAATTAAGAATTCTCGTTAAATTTTAATTAAATTATTTGGAATGATATTAAGTATTATGAAAGTGCGATTATCTAAAATTAAGCTTAATTTTATTATTAATTATATTTAAGATCTTATTAGACGTATTTTTACTTTCATACGGATTCTTCAAATTGATAACATGTAACTTAAATCTATTACTTGTAGCTTTATTATAAGCTTTCAAAATATTCTTAATATCAAATGTACTGTGAATAATATTTTTTGGAGATAACCTTTGTTTTTGTCTGTCTCCAAGGTTTATACAAGGAATTTTAAAACTACAAGACTCAATTATTCCACTTGAGGAATTACCAATCAATAAATCTGAATTTGAAAGCATTAAATGATATTTTTGTATACCAAAATTTTTTACAATCATTGAATTTTTTTTATCTAAATTTTTTTCTATTAACTTAATGTAATCTAAATAACCTTCGTCAGCATTAGGATAGGTAAAAATTATTTTTTGCTTAATACTATTTAAAAATGAAATTAATTTTTTTAAATTTTTAATATTTTTATTTTTTGAAATATTAGTTTCAGGATGAAAACATGCGATTATTCTTTTTTTTTTACTTTTTATAAAATCATCATATTTTCCATTTAAGATTGAAAGTGGGGTTTTTTTATCATAAATATTTTCGAGAGCAGGTGCTCCAGTGATAAATATATTTTTTTTAATGCCAATATTATTTAAATTTTTTTTATGATTACTAGTTTCAACAAAATGTAACGAAGCCATCTGAGAGATACATTTTCTGTAAATATCATCTAAAGATCCCAAGGTTATGCTGCCACCCCCAATATGAATAATTGGAATTCTAAAAATAAAACAACAAAAAACAAAATTAAGCGCTTCATATCTATCGCCAAGAACAATAGCAGCATCATATTTTTTTTTACTAAAATTATTTGCAATATCCCTAGTAATTTGAGACATAGAATTTAGAATATCATGTCCACTTGAGTTATTTGTTCTAGACTTTAGAAAAATTTTTTTTTCAATTTTTAAAGTTTCTATTTCTTGATTTGTAAACCCAAAAATTTTTGAATTATGTGCGGGGCCTATGATTAAAGTTAAGTTAAAGGATTTATGTGATTTAATTTTACTTATAATATTTTTTAATATTCCAAAATCAGATCTTCCTGCAGTAAATACTAAAATTTCTTTCATTTATTATAAAAATTATAAAGATCTATGAATTTTGTTTTGTCATTAATTTTATTTGGATTTATTTCTTTTTTTGCGTTTGAGAAAAAGCTTATTATTTCTAATATTTTTAAAGAGTCAAAGTTTTCAAACTCTGAAATTTTTTTATGAAATTCAATTTTTTTTATATTAGTCTCAAAAATTGCAGCTATTTTTTTTTTAAATTCAATTTCTATTCTATTATCTTTTTTTTTTTTCATTTGCCTTTTTATTTATTACTTTAAAAATATTTTCTATCGAGCTTAATTTAGCTAATTCACTTGATTTAAACTTGACTTTATATTTTTTTTCTAAAAGTGAATAAAGATTTAATAAATCTAAAGAATCAATTTTTTCATTATTTGCAAATAGAGTATCAAATTTGATACTTTTGATTTTTGAAAGCTTAATTAATAATTTGAGTATATCAGATTTAATTATATCATTATCCATTTTAAAATTTCTTTTTTACTATATTTAATATTTTTGAATTTTTTAAATCTATTACTGCGCCCGCATAAGAAAATCCAGCTCCAAAACCTAAAATACAAGTTTTTTTAGAAAAACTAATTTTATGTCTATTTTTACATAATGTTAGTGGGATTGAAGCTGAGCTAGTATTTCCATAATCAGATATGGAAAATAATACTTGTTTTTTTTTTATTCCTAACTCCCCAGAAATACTTTCAATCATGTATTTATTGGCCTGGTGATAAATAAAGTAAGATATATCTTTTACCTTATTACAAGATTTTTTAAGCAATATATTAATCATAGTAGGAACATTGTTAATAGCAAAATGAAATACATTTTTTCCATTCATTTTGAACTCTGGTTTAAACTTTTTTGCTCTGAAACCACTATTGTCGATTATTAAATCACTACTTCCCCTGCCGTCACTACCTAATATGAAGTAAGATTTTTTATTAGATTTTTTTACTATTGCTGTTGAGGTTCCCGCATCACCAAATAATAGTTTATTAATATAATCTTTAGAGTTCACTGTTTTTGAAATTGTATCTCCAACTAACAAAAGTCCTTTTTTGTAAGAACCATTTTGCATGATTTTATACATATTCCACAATCCATAAACATACCCTGAACAACCAAGGTTAATATCAAAAGACACACAGTTTTTTTTTAAATTTAACTTATCATGTGCAATACTACTACATGATGGCATTAGAAAATCTGGTGTTTGAGTTACAAATATAAGTAAATCTATATCTTTACTTTTCCACTTTAAATTTTTTATTAATCTTTTCGTTGAGTCAACACAAAGGTCAACTGTTGTAGTTTTTGTTGAGGTGAAAAAATTTTTTTTAACACCTATTATATTTGATGAGTTTTTAATTTTTTTTTTTCTAAATAGTTTTTTTGCCTCTTTATAAGTTGATTTTGTGTTATGGTATTATTTTCTACTGTTGTAGAGATACCAACTATTTGTAGACCGCTTAGTATTTCTGTTTTCATGCAGAGTATCCACCATCAATATTCAGATTTATTCCAGTTATCCAATCACTTTCAACATTTAATAAAAATTTAATACCCTCAACTAAACTTTTTATTTTTCCAAAACCTAAGGGGTGCTTAGATTTTAATTCTAATAATTGCTGGTTATTTAAAAATTTTTTAGTTTCTTTACTCATACCTTTTTCAAAATGACCAAGAATAATTGAATTTACTCTTATTCCTTTAGTCGAAAGTTCTAGCGCATAACTTTTCACTAAATTATTAGCTGCCGCTTTAGATGATGAATAAAGAGAAATTGATTTGTTTCCTTTTAATGATGATACGGATGAAATATTGATTATTGAACTCTTAGACTCAATACATTTTGAATTTTTTGAAAAAAATTTCACTAAATTAATCAAACTAAAAACATTATTTTTGTAAATAGTTTGAAAATTTTTATAATCAATTATTTTAAGAGGTAGAATTGAGTGTTGACTTGCAAAGTTTACAGCACCATAAATCTTAATTTTTTCAGCTTTACAAATTTTCAAAAGATTTTCACTTAAATTTTTATCTGTTACATCAATTGGTAAAATAATTACCTTTGTATTCTTAATCTTATTTTTTAATTTTAATAATTTAGATGAATTTTTTCCCAAGAGTATGAGGTTATAATTTGAAAGATTTTTTATAGTATCTTTTGCTAAATCTGAATAAGCACCTAGAATTATAATATATTTTTTTTTACCCATTTATTATTTTTATAAAATTTTTATATTTATTCGCCTTATAATTGTTTAAATCTAATCCCCAAGAAGTTTTTTCTTTAGTTTTTTTAAGAATTTTAAACTTTAAATTTTTATAATGTTCTATAACTAATTTGTTTTTACTGCTAGGTTTATAGAGACCAATAATTTTATTTATATTTAATTTTTTTAAATCATAAGCAATTTTTTTTAATATCGCTTGCTCTAATGTCCGTGATAACACCCTACAGCTCATTACCCAGTTTTCAATAGTCAATATGTTGTTAGAAAGATTGCCTGCTAATAAAGAAACTATACCATTTTGTCCAAATTTATCAGACAAATCAACTTGCAATGTATAATTATTCTTATTTTTTATAAAATTAATAATATCTTTTTTTTGATATCTAGTAGTTGTTAAATTAAACTGATTAGATCTTAAAAATAATTGTACTATTCTTTCAATATTTTTTAACTTAAATTTAGACATATTTGATTTCATATTTAATGACATTAAATAAGAGTTTATATCTACTGATTTTTTTAATAAATTGTGTCTTTTTATATTTGATTTATATGTTTGAGTTCTTTTTACATCTTCTTTTGAATACGAGATAACATCAAAATAACCTGGTGTAACAATATCTCTTATATATTTAGAGGGATCACTATTAATCTCAGGAATAGACAAATCGGGAATATTTTTTCTCACTATGTCTCTCTCCATTGGATTATCATCAAAAAAAACGAAGGAGTCCATTGATAAATTCAATTCTTTACTTATCTCTTTAATATTGGTTGCTTTGTCATTCCAATTTGCTTTAAATGATACAAAATCAGATAATTTTAAGGGCATATTTTTTTTTTTAAATGCATCCTTAGCAATTTTTTCTGTATTTTTTGAGCATACTGCAAGCAAAATACCTCTGGATTTTAATTTTTTTAAAAACTTTTGAAAATTAAAAAAACTTAAAGAAACTTTATCTTCATTACCAATTTTAATATTTTTTATACCATCATCTCCTATAATACCACCCCAAAGAGTATTATCTAAATCTAACACTAATACTTTTTTTGATCCTCCAAATATAACATTAATTAATCTTGATAATTTATAAGTATAATAATTTAAATTTTCTAAAGAAAAAGGAATCTTTGCAAATTTATATTTAGCTTTATCAAACCAGTTTTTTGAGCTTATAGGATCAGCATAATTATTTATATCAAATATAATTAATTTATATTTTTTTGAAAATTTAAAAATTTCTTTATTAATATTTCTTATATAATTGTGATTTTTATCATTTACTAAATTTTGTAATATAATTGTGTTGCTTTCTTTTGATAGTTCTTGCAAAATTTTTTCTATATTTTTTAGATATTCTTTGACAGATTGCTTCTTCTTAAAATCAACTAAATTTAACGTATCCAGTGCCAAAAAAGTGATTGATTTTTCTTTTAAAATTTTTTTTTTACTTTGGTAAGAAATAAATGATTCAAATAAATTATATTTTTCAAATGAATTAATATTAACATATATTTGATTTCTTAAGCAATTTAAAAAAGTTGATCTTTCCATGAAAGAAATATTTGAGCCTGATATGATATTAAGATTAATTTTTTTTAGGTCATTTTTTTCTATCTTTTTTTTATTTTGAAATAGATAATTTGACAAATCAATCTCATCCTCAATATTTAAACTACAATCAATTAAATTCTGGTTTAATGATAATCTTAAATTTTTCTTAATTTTTTTTAATGTATTATTTTCGAATTTAGGTAGCCACTGAAGTAATTGGTAATAAATCATAATTTAATGTATACATATTTGATTTATTTATGAAAAACAATTTAATTATAATTGGAGCAGGAAGTTTTGCTTTTGAAGTTCTTAATTATATTTCTGAAATATTTAAACCAATTGAAATAAAAAAAATATTTTTTTTTGGAGAAGTAAAAAATATAAATGAATTTAAAAAAATATACGATAACTGTTTTTTTATTCACAAAATACCAAACTATTTGAATAGAAATAACACAAATTTTATTGTTGCTCATGGAAATGAAAATCTAAGAAGCAAATATTTTAAAAAATATATCAAAAAGTTTACGCCATTAAAACTTGTTCATCCTACAGCATATATATCACCTTCAGCTAAAATACTTGATGGTGTAATAGTTGGGCCAAAAACTATTTTATCTCCTGGATGTATTATTAAGAAAAATGTTTTATTAAATTCAGGCTCTCAAATTGGTCATCACTCAGTTATAGGAGAAAGCACCATCGTTAGTACAGGTGCTATTATAAATGGCAAAGTCACTATTGGCTCAGAATGTTTTATAGGTTCAAATAGTACAGTAATGCAAAATTTAAAGATTTCTAATTTTTCTAAAGTAAGTGCAAATTCTGCTTTATATAATGATTTAAAGTCTAAACATATTGCTCACGGTAATCCAGCAAAGCAACAAAAACTAAACCTCTATTAATTGATCTAGTTTAAAATTTTTTTTAGATTTTTTTCCAATTATTTTTTCAAATTTTATTGGATACATCCCAACTCCTGGTCGCTTTAGTTTTATATTTTTACTTGTAAATTTATCACCTTTTTTAATAATTGAGTTTGCATAAATTGATTTTCTAATAATATTTCTATTGGGTCTTTCACTATTCGTAACAAATTTATTGTATTTTCCTAATGCTTTTTCAGTTTTTCTTATTGAATTTATAAATGATTTAAGTTGTTTTGGATTTAAACTAATTTTATGATCTGGACCACTCATTGAATTAGATAAAGTAAAATGTTTTTCAATAACAGTTACACCGAAGGCTACAGAAGCTATAGCCGCTTCAGCTCCTAATGAATGATCTGAAAAACCAATATTTAATTTAGTTTTATCTTTGAGATACTTAATTGCTAAAAGGTTTATATCGTTAACAGGGGTTGGATAAGCTGAATTACAATGCATTACAGTAAGATTTTTTTTTTTAAACCATTCTTAAATAAAAAATCTATGGCATCTTTGATTTCTAAAATTTTTGATGCACCAGTTGATAATAAAACTTTTTTATTAAGATTGGCTACTGATTTTAATAATGGGTAATTGTTAATTTCTCCAGATGGGATCTTAATATAGTCTAGGTTTAGTTTCTTTATCTCATTAATCCAGCCAGTATCAAAAATAGAAGTTAAGAATCTAATATTTTTTTTTTTACATTTTTTAATTAATAAAGGATGAATTTTAAACCAATTCATTTCTAGTTTTTTAATCATTGAAAACTGACTTTCAGTTTTATTTTTTTTATCAATTTGATATTTTGCTTTTTTAGCATTAGTAGAAATTACACTTGCATCAACTATTTGAAATTTAATATAATCAGCTTTACAATTAGCAGCTACATCAATCAACTTATATGCATTTTGTAAACTACCGTTATGATTTACTCCTGCCTCAGCTATTATAACCGTTTTATTATTTTTCATTTTCAATAAATATGTTTATTTAAATCAATTTTGTGATCTTGCTATCATTATCTCAAAGTAATTTAAAAAAATGTTGCAAAGTAGTGATTAAATAATGATAATTAGTTTAAACATTTACCTATATTATTATACAACATTGATCTTTATGTAAATTCTTTATTAAGAAATATTTATTTATTAATGAAAACTCTTAAAATTTTAATTTCTGTCCCGCTAAATAAAAGAAATTTTGAAAGATTCGATATTGATATATATTTAAATTTTTTTGATAAAATTCAAATATATCACATACATGAAGGTATTAATTTTAAAAAAGATAAAATTTTTAATCATAAAAAAATAGAAATTTTTAAAATCAATAATTATTTAAAGCTATTTCAATTATTAAAAATAGAAAAAGGCCCTGTTTATCTTGATTATACCCTACCTGGATTAAAATCATGTATCTTTAAAATTGTTTTATATTTCAAAGATTTTAAAAAAATTATATCAAAAATAGGACATATTCCAGATCCTAAAATTAGAAAATTTAACTTTAATATTAAAATAAAAAGAATTTTTAATTTAATTAATATTAAGTTTTTTAATCTAATTGAGGAAACATTTTTTACAAAAAAAGATATTTATCTTTGTGCGGGAAAAAAAATTCAAAATCAATATAAAGATAGATTTATTATTAATTGTCACTCTTATGATTTAAATGAAAAACTAAAATTAAAAAAAAAAAGTAATATTAAGAACAATTACTTTTTATATTTAGATCAATATGAGCATAATCATCCTGATTATAAATATGCAAATCAAAAGATGGTAAATCCTAAAATATTTTATAAATCTTTAAATACCTTTTTTGATAAAATAGAAAAAAAATTTAAAAAAAAAGTTATTATTGCAGCACACCCTAAAGCAAAAAAACATCCATATTTTGGAAATAGAAAAGTAATTTCAAACAGAATTGTTGAGTTATCTAAAAATTGCTTCTCAACTATTGCTCATACAACTACTTCAATTTCTTTTTCAATAATTTTTAATAAACCAATTATTTTTATTGTGAATGATGAAATGTTGAGAGTTGATAGTAATAAAATACAAAAGATATCAAGTTTTACGAAAGAATTAAGCTCACAAATTTTCAACATAGATGAAAATAATTATATAGATAAAATAAATCAGCACTTACAAGGTATTAATAAAAAAAAATATGATAATTATTACAAAAATTATATTAGCCATAAAGTAAATAATAATAAAAAAATTGGTGAAATTATTTGTGATATTTACTCTAAAAAGCGGCCTTATTAATATAATAAAGAATATATTGATATTTTTTTTAACTACAAATTTATTTTAATTTTTTTTCAAAAAAAATATTTCCTTTTCTAATTCTAATAATTGTATCAAAGTTTTTTAACAACTCAGGTTTGTGAGTACTAAAGATTACTGTCTTATCTTTAATCTCTAAGATTTGACTAACAATTTTATTAGAATTATTATTATCTAAGGAGCTTGTAATTTCATCTAGTACTAAAATTGGTAAGTCGTTGTAAAGTGCTCTTGCAATTCCAATTCTTTGTCTCTGCCCTTGAGATAATTTTGAACCAGCTTCTCCAACTTTATTGAATATTTTTTTTGGTAATCTTTTTATGAAATTAGAACAGCAGGAATTTTTTAAACTTTTTTTTAGCAACAAAGCATCTTTTGGCTTGCTGTATTCACCAAAAGTAATATTTTCTAAAATAGTACCCTCAAAAATATATACAGATTGTGGGACGTACGAAATTAAATTTTTAATATCAGTATTATTAATTAATTTTTCATTTAAATAAATTTCACCACTATTTTGCTTATAGAGACCTAGAAGTAGATTAATTAATGTGGTTTTTCCTGAGCCTGATTCTCCAAGAATACCAATTTTTTCACCAGCTTTTATTTTAAGATTAAATTGAATTTTGTAATTATTTTTTGGAAACTTAAAAAATATATTACTAAATTTAATATTTTTAAATGACTTGTATTCTTTTCTTGGTCTAATTGGTTTTTGATTACTTTTTAATACTTTTCCAATAGAAATAGCTGCTGGATAGCTATATTTTAATGTGTTTATAGAATTAATAATTCTATTTAATGATGGTAATAATCTAAGAGAAATAGCAACAAAAACAGTTAAAATTGCAATAAAGCTTTCTTCATTTTTTAAGTCGGACAATATAATTATTGAAAAAAATGATATTGCAATAATTGTTAACGTTTCAAAGTATATTTTTGGAAGCTTTAGTAGAAAGTGAAATTTATAAAAAACCTTTATTAGTTTTTCCACATATTTATCATAAATATCTGCAAAATATTTTTCTTTTTGAAAAGTGATTATTTCTATAATTCCTCCAATACTCTCATGGATTTTCTTTGTTTTTAAATAGTCATTTTTTTTTCTATCTTCACCCATTTTTTTTATGAATTTATTAAAAAAATTATAAAATAAGTAAAAAGAAATAATAAATATTGGTAAGATTTTTAATACACTTTCAGGTGCAAAAAATATTAAACCAACTATTAAACCTACAAAAATCGCTATTTCTGATATGAAAATTAATAATGCATTAAAAAAATTTTTAATATAATTAAGTTCTATATTTATTTTTGCAGGCAATTCAGCTGAGTTTTCTTTTAAATGTTTGCCATAATCTTTATATAAAAATTGTTTAAATATTTTAGATGAAATGTTTTCTGCCACTGTGTAAATAAATTTACCTTCGTGCCAATAAAAAAAGGCTAGTAAAATATTCTTTATGATAAAAAGTGATGCAAAAATTATAAGTGTAAAAATCAAGAAATCTTCTTTAGTAGAAAAAATGATATTATAATTGCTTAAATAATTTACAAACTCCAAATAAAAACTATCTGATATCGAGGTATAGACAATTGGTATAATTAAACTTATGCCAAATAATTCAATGATTGAGGCAAAAATCAAACCTACACTGATAAGTAAAAATGCAAATATTTCATTAACGTTTAAAATGTTCCTTATATTTTGATAAAATTTCATTTAAAATAAATTAACATTATTTAACTGTCTTTCTATTTATTTGTAGAATTTATCTTCTTTTGTTTGTTTTAAACATACTAATTGGCATAAATAGAGATAAGCAAACTATCTTTTTTTTTTATTTTATCAACTATTTAGGGAAAAAAATTGCTAATAGCCTACTAGTAATAAAATATTTAAATGCCCATATAAACATTAATGTGGCCAAATATTAATTTTAAATAATCAATTTATAAGTTTACTAAATATATAAATGCTTATAAGTAATTTAATATGTACAAAATTTTAATAACTGGTGGTGCTGGATATATAGGGTGTGTGTTAACAAATTTACTTCTAAATAAAGGTTTTTTTGTATATTCGATGGATAATTTAAAACACTCAAAAAAAAAATTTTTTAACACATTTAAAGAAAATAAAAATTTTAAATTTCATGAATGTGATATTAACAACATTAAAAAAACTGAAAAATTTTTAAAAAATAATAAAATAGATTATGTTGTACATTTAGCTGGAATAGTTGGTGACCCAGCATCTAAACTACAAAAAAAATTGACCAAACTTACCAACTTAATATCTTCTAAAAAATTATTTTTTTTATGTAATAAATATAATGTAAAAAAATTTATTTTTGCCTCAACATGCTCAAATTATGGAATAGTTAATTCTAAAAAACTAGCTGATGAAAAAACAAAACTTAAACCTCTCTCATTATACTCAAAAACAAAAGTTGATTTTGAGAAATTCATGATTAGTCAGGTGAATAAAGTGTCTATGCAATCGTTGATCATGAGATTTTCTACAGTTTTTGGCGTCTCTGACAGAATGAGATTTGATTTAACAATTAATCAATTCACTCGTGAATTATATAAAAGAAAAAGTCTCGATATATTTGGTGAAAATACTTGGCGTCCTTACTGTCATATTAAGGATGTAAGTAGAGCAATATTATCAGGTTTTAATGTAAATAAAAAATTAGAAATTTTTAACGTGGGTAATTCAAAACAAAACTACTCAAAAAAGTTTGTAGTAAATGCAATTGGAAAATATTTGAATTTAAAAAATATCACATATTCTAAACAAAATATTGAGGATAAAAGAGACTATAAAGTGAATTTTAACAAAATTAAAAAAAGTTTAAAATTTAAAACTTTATATGATTTGGACTATGGTATTAAAGAAACAATCAAATTACTAAAAAAAAATAAAAAAATAAATTACTACACAAAAAATTATTCTAATTCTTAAAATGCAACTATATAAGAATTTATATAAAAAGATTAATTATATTGTTAAAAAGAAAACAGGTCTTCATGAGCCTAAATTTGACAAAAATGACATTAAGATAGTTTCAAGCTGTATAAAATCTTCTTTTGTATCAACATTTGGAAAATTTGTTGTCAAATTTGAAAAATCTATAAAAAAAATTACTAATTCAAAATATGTAATTGCAACAAATACTGGCACATCAGCTCTACATATAGCTTTAATGTTGGTTGGTGTAAAAAAAGATACAAATGTATTACTGCCAACACTTTCATTTGCTGCAACTGGTAATGCAGTTTTATATAATAATGCAATACCAATTTTTTTAGATTCTTCAGAAAGTACTTTTTGTTTGGATGAAGAAAAATTAGAAAAATACCTAAAACTCAATACTTTTTTTATTAATGGCAAAAGATGCTCTAAACATAATAGAAAACTTATTTCCGCAATTATAGTAACACATGTTTTTGGTAGTTATTGTGATATGGAAAAAATTTTAAAAATATCAAAGAAATATGGAGTGCCAATAGTTGAAGATTGTGCTGAAGGTCTGGGTTCATTATATAAAAAAAAACATTTGGGTACTTTTGGAAATGTTGGGATATTAAGCTTTAATGGAAATAAAATTGTTACATCTGGCTCAGGAGGAGCCATAATCACAAATTCTAAAAAACTATATTTACAAGCTCTACATTTAGTCTCTGTTTCAAAAATTAAACATAAATGGAAATTTTTTCACGATAAATTAGGCTGGAATTATAGAATGAGCAGCTTATCAGCATCGCTAGGATATTCTCAATTAAAAAAAATTAGATCACTTATCTCCAAAAAAAAAATACTTCACAACAAGTATAAAAAGCAATTTGAAAATGATAAAAACTTTCACTTAATGAATTTAGAAAGAAATACTAATTTTAAAAGTAACTATTGGCTTAACGCTCTTCGAATAGATAATAAGAAGATATCTAAAAAAAAAACTTTAGATTATTTAAATGATAATGGTATTCAATGTAGGCCAATTTGGGATTTACTTCACACTCTTCCACATTTTAAAAAATTCAAGCATCACGATATTAACGGTTCAAAGAAATTATTTGATAGAATAATCTTATTACCAAGCAGTCCTAGTTTAATAAAGAATTAACTTATTTTATATTTATAAATATTGGGGCACTATTATTATTTAATAAAATTTTTAATTAATTTTAGATCAAAATAATCGTCAATTTGTATTGAATGTTTTTTTTCCATTTCATAAACAGTTGAGTATTTTGTTAATAAATGTGGATCTTTGAAATATTTTTTAGCATTTACAATATAAATACTACCATTTATATACAGACTTTTTTTATAGTCTTGTCTATTTTTACTAGTAAAAGATTTATTGAAAGGAAATAATTTTTTTTTAATTAAATAGACAACATTGTTTGGGCTAGAAATGGGCTCACTAAAAGATAACAATGGATAATAATTTTTTTTTTTAAATAATCTAATTGCGTTATCAATATCGATTGCTTTTCTTTGAGGAGATGTTGGTTGCAAAATGATAAGATTAATTTTTTTTAGATTAAAACTTTTTTTAATAAAATTTATAAAATTTAAGATCACATCTTTCATTAATACTTTGGAATTTGAAAGGGCATCTTTTCTTTTGATAAAATGAATCTTTTTATATTTTTTTGTAATTTTTAAAACCCTATCATCATTAGAAGAAACATAAATTTGATCTATAATTTTTGATTTAGAGGCCTGCTGAAGAGTATACTCTATGAGATGTTTGTTATTTATTTTTATAACATTTTTGTTTTTAACACCTAATGAACCTTTCCTAGCTGGTATAAAAGCAAAAAATTGTTCTTTTTTATTTATTATTTGTTTCATATTAATAGTTAATATTATAAAAAATCTTTTGCTTTTTTATAGTCTTCCCAATTCCCCACATCTGTCCATTTTGACATATCAATTGGGTACATTCCAATCTTAAATTTATTCTTAATGCATTTTTTTATTAAATCAGTGGCGTCAAAATACTTATCTCTGGGAATCTTTTTTAAAATTTTTTTATTCATTACATAAAAACCTGTATTAATTAAAAAATTTAAATCAGGTTTTTCTTCTATGGTTTTTAGGTCATCATTTTTATTAGTTCTACAAACACCATAGTTTATTTTTTTTTTATATAATGCAGATACTATTGTAATAAAATTTTTATTTTGATTATGAAAATCAATCAAATTTTTATAATCCAAATCAATAAGAGTGTCACAATTAGTTAACAAAAATACATCAGAAATTTCTTTTTCAATTTTTTTAATTCCTCCTATTGTTCCTAAAGGATTTTTTTCCTTAGAAAATTTAATATCCTTATATTTTTTAGATAAAAGATATTTTTTTAAAATATTTGACTTAAACCCTGTGGTAATAAAAAAATTGTTAAAATACTCTTTCTTAAATTTTCTAATAATCTCTTCAATTATAGTAGAATTATTGAAAGGTAGCATTGCTTTTGGAAGTAAGTTTGTAAAAGGCTTCATTCTTAAACCTTTTCCACCTGCCATTATTATGATTGAGTTCGAATAAATATTATTATTCAAAAAATTTTTTTTAGAGTAAACTTTGACTATTTCGTTTTCTTTATTAACCAAGGGGATAATTGAAATTTGTTTTTTAATTAATATATCTAAAATCTCACTTTTATTTAATTCTTTAAAAACTTTATAGGGTTTTTTGTGATAATATTTTTTAATATTATTTTTTAAATCAAAATTTTTTAAAATAGCTCTCCTAATATCACCATCAGATAGGGTGCCAATCAATTTTTTTTTTTTATCTACAACTAACAGTGTATTTTCCCCACTATCATTAATTAACTCAAGACATTTTTTTATTGAAAAATTAGATGTTACAGACAGACTGTTATTTTTATATTGCATAATTTATTAAAAGTTATAATTTTTCTTAAAAATAAATATATAATAAATCAAGATCACTTTAGTGCAACTAATATAATTATAAACTTGAAGGAAAAATTTTTTGAATTGATATCAAGAAATTTTTTTTTTAATAAGTGAAATATAAAAAGAAAAATTATTATAAAAAAATTACCAAATGAATAAAAAAATTTACATTGGTTTTGACTCTAAAGAATCTAAAGCAAGTGAAGTTTGTGAATTTTCTTTAAAAAAAAATTCAGACTCATATTTGGATATTAAGCATATCAAAATTGATGAAATGAGAAAAAAAAATATCTATCAAAGAGAAGATGATAAGCTTGGCTCAACAGAATTTACTTTTACAAGATTTTTAGTTCCTTTTTTAGAAAATTATAAAGGTTGGGCCTTATTTTGTGATTCAGATTTTTTATGGCTAAGCGATGTTAATGAACTATTTTCATCATGTGATAATAGATATGCGATCATGTGTGTTCATCATGATTATAAACCAATAAATAATATAAAAAAAATTGGAAAGTCACAGCATTATTATCCTAGGAAAAATTGGAGCTCTATGGTTTTATGGAATTGTTCTCATCCAAGCAACAAAGTTGTAACCCCTAATTTAATAAATACACAAAGTGGAAAATTCATGCACCGATTTGGGTGGTTAAAAGATCAAGAAATTGGTGAAATAAATCATGAATGGAACTGGTTAATTGATTGGTACAAAGAACCTCTTGATGGTAAACCAAAAGCATTGCATTTTACTGAAGGTGGACCTTGGCTAGGGTCTCAATATGATAAAAAAGAGTATTCAAATATTTGGAATAGTTACTCTTCTAGTCTTAATAAAAATATGAAATGATATTTTGGTTAGTTTTGTTTAATTAAAATTTAATATATTTATTTAGCTTCGCAACTTTTGATAAGTACATTTCTGTATTAATCAGTTTCCATTCTGTTGCTCTATCCAAATTGGCTATTTTTTTTTTGTAGTTTTTAATGTTAAATATTTTTTTTAATAAATAATCATTCTTGTCGCCAAGATATTGGGATGATTCATTGGGAAAACCAGCAAAACCTTGTTTTTTTACTATTAATTTTTTTGAAAAATGCTTCAAAAAGACTTTTTTTAATAAAATTTTTGTATTTAATAAATTGTTACTCTTTAAATCTATCTTGAATTTTAAAGGAAGATTGAGTGCAAATTTTACTATATCTCGTCTTAAAAAAACACTTCTTGCTTCAACTGAATGAAGCATAGCCATTAAATCAGCTCCCCTCAAACCGTTTGAACTTAATTGAATAGTTGAGTCCATTAGCATCATGGCCAATCTATTTTTGTGATCTTCATTTTCAATAAAATCGAATTTTCCTAGAGAATTCTTCCAATGTTTATTGATATTACTTTTAAATTCATAAAATTCGTTATCTTTCAAAAATAAATTAGATTTTAATATTTTGGAGTAATTTGATTGATTTATTTTTGGATTGTTTATTTTTTGTCTATAAGTATCATAACCTCCAAACAGTTCGTCAGCTCCTTCGCCAACAAATAAAGCTTTACACCCAGATTTATTAATTATTTTAGACATGATCAGTTGTCCAACAAAAGAATGTGAATGTACCGGACCATTACATGCTTTAAGTGCATTTATTAAATTTAAATAATAATCTTTTGGATAAATATCATAATGACTAATCTTAAATTTTAATTCTTTTTCAAAAATTTTTATGCAATGTGACAGCTCATCTTTACCAACATGATTTAAACAAATTAGTTTTTCAGGACTAGAATTTTTACATATATAATGAGATAATAAAGATGAGTCTATTCCACCACTAACAACAGAGACAAATTTTCTTCCCCTGGGGATCATTTGTTTGGTGTTTTTTTCTAAAAGAAAATCAAGTTCTTCTACTAAATCATTTTCTTTTCTTTTTAAATTATGATTGTAGTCAGCTTGACTTATCATATCACCTAATGAGATAGTTGATAAAAGTTTAAATTTAAAATTCTTAAGATCTAAAACTTTTAAATGTCCTGGCTCTAAGATCTTAATATTTTTAAAAATTGTTTTATCAAATTGGATTAAATGTCGGGTATAAAAGTAATTTTTTAAAATATTTTTATTTATCTTAGCTTTTTTAGTATAATAAATTATCGCTTTTATTTCAGATGATAAAATAATCTCTTCATTATCCTCATAAATATAAATAATTTTTTCGCCTTGTGGGTCACGATTTAATATAAGTTCATTCTTTAACTTGTCGAAGACTACAAAAGCATACATGCCATCAAGCAAAGTATTTAAATTCTTAATATTTACTTTATCAATTAGATTTACAAGGACTTTTGTATCAGAATTTCCTTTATAAATTTTTGGGTTTAGATATGTCTTGGATAATTTTTCATAATTGTAAATTTCTCCGTTAAAAACTATAAACTTTTTTTTATTGTCAGAATAATGTTGATTTATGTCTTTCTTGATTTTACCAGTCATTGACAATACAGTCTGGCTCATGAAAATATTAGGAGCCAGCATTTTATAAAATTGCCAATTTGGCCCTCTATTTTTTAATTGGTCAAGACCTTCCTTACATCTATTGACGTTTAAAGGTTTCAATTTTTTATTTATGACAACAAAAAGACCACACATGAATTTATTTTTTATATTTATTTATAATTTTTATTTTTCTTTTATTCTCTTGGTCATAAAACATTATTTCACTTGAATATTTTTTTACTATATTTGCCCATTTGCTGTCTGAATATTTCATAACTTTTTTTATTAATTTTTCAAAATCAGGATAACTCATTGCGTTTGTCCAAAATTCTCCCCTACGTTTATAATTAAAACTAGTACTTTTTTCTGGAAAATGAGAATAAATTACTAAAACTTTTATTCCTTTTGAAAGAGCTTCGAAACCCATTGTGCTATGAGTAAAAACTATCATTTGTGAGTTATTTATATATTGATAACTTGAACTTTGATTTTTTTTTGGTAAAAAAGTCCATTTTCCAGTACTATAATTTTCCCGATAGAACCCTTCTTTTTTTTTATCCCATTTGCTTAGTAAATTAATTTTAATCTTATTTTTTTTTCCAAATTTTATTAAATTTCGAAATACTTTTTTTTCATCCTCTATAGTAGCTGGATATATTCCGCTACATATAAAAGTGATATCTTTATTTTTACTTATTTTTTTTTTTAATACATTGGCGTTATTTTTTGTACTGCCCAAAGGATAATACTTTCCATCAATATATCTTGACATATTTTTAATTTCATTTGTACCAAAGGTAAAAATTACATCTGCAGAAAGTTTTTTATTATTTTTTGATAAATATTGTTTACACTTCCAATAAAAATCTTTTTTAAGCTGTAATTTGTATGATGCATAAGCATCTTTTGAAATACCAAATTGATCTGAGATATATGTGGCTTTGCTATAGATTCCTTTTAATTTAAAAAAATCCAATTGATTATCAATTCCAGTATAAACTATTTTGGGAGATACAATTTCTAAGAAAAGTTTGAAATAATTTAATTTTATATTCTTAAATCCATGATTTAACAAAACATAAAAAAGTACGTATAAATTTATATTCTCATAACGAATATCAAGAATCTCATATTCATTTTTTTTAAAAAGCTTAGTTGCAATTTCATTCTTAATACATTCTCTATCAAAAATTAAAATTTTTTTTTTATATGGTTTTTTAAATATGTAATTTGCTTTTAAAAGTTTAATAAGTTTTAAATAAAGCATAATTGCAGTTGATAACTAAAATAAAAATCTATTAATAACATTAAAAAGAAAATTTTTTTAAAAGTTATA